>CAZGSU010000044.1:0-7378 GCA_964528615.1 uncultured Acidobacteriaceae bacterium
GAAAAGTTTCAGCTGGTCCGCCAGAAGTACCTGATTTACAAGTAGCCGGAATGCCGCCATCGTGTCTCACTTCCGCTAGAATGGTCTGGAGAGAATTCGCCTCCGGGAGTTGAGGATGACCGCTGGCAAGCCACCTGCACCCGCTGCCAATCTGCTCTATCGCTGTGCTGGTCCCAATTGCGGGACGCTCAAGGGCGTCTCCGACCGCTGGTGGCTGATGTGGGCATCCTTCCTGGAATTCAACCGGCCAGTGCTCTACCTTTGCCCCTGGGACGACGAAATCGCGGTCCGCGAAGGTACTCTCCACGTATGTGGTGAACTTTGCGCGCAGCGGCTGCAATCGCAATTCATGGGGAACGTAAGAGAGAACGAGCGGTCTACCAGCACGTAAGCGGCTCCAGCAAAGTTCCATCAAACTTTCGATCTGCAGTTTGCATCGTACTGGTATATCGGGCCACGCCGACGCTGCCTCGTCTGGCCTGTGTTTGGGGAGATCATCGATGCGCGTCCTGATCGCTTTGTTCCTGCTGTCTGGTTTGGCCGCTGCCCAGGCGAATCCAGTCCCTCAGACTGAGTCTGCTCTCGCGGCCAACGCCGACCAGCTTACGATCCCTTCCGGCACCAAAGTCCCGCTGGCGCTCAAGCAATCCATATCAACCAAGAACGCTCGTGAGGGTGATGCTGTCTACGCCGTGACCACGTTTCCGGTCGTGTTCAACGATCGCATCATCATCCCGGCCGGTACTTATGTGCAAGGCAGAATCAGTAACGTCAAGCGCGGTGGACGAATCAAAGGCCGGGCCGAAGTGCTCATGCATTTCAGTACCCTGATTTATTCCAGCGGCTACACCGTGGTGCTGCCGGGCGCGGTCGAGAATGTGCCGGGAGCCGAAAAAACCTCGATGAAGGATGAAGAAGGCACCATCCGCCAGGATAGCCAGACAGGTGAGAAGGCCAAAACCGTGGCCACTGCGGCCGGCACCGGGGCGGTGGTTGGCGGCCTGAGCAACGGGGTCAAGGGCGGCCTGATCGGCGCTGGAATCGGCGGTGGCGTGGGTACGGCGATCGGCCTGCTTACCCGCGGCAATGACGTAAGAATGGATGCCGGAACCACGCTGGAGATGGTGATCCAGCGCGCCGTGCCGCTGGATGCCAGCCGCATTCCCAAATAGGTTGTGCCGGTGTGGCCAGGCTTGTGTGGCCGCGGGGACTCGCCCGCGCGGGGGGAGCCGGTCGCAAGCTGCCGAGCTTCACTCGGTCATTGCGGAAGGGGGGCGTCTGCCCCTACTACGTGGTTCACTTCAATGCGAACATTGCGTTCACGTGGGCAGTTACGGAAATCGACTGAGGACTGAATTCCTCGGTCGGCGCAGGCGCGCCGGCCACGTTCATTTTCATCATCGCTCCGGCCATGGGCATCGGACGCACGTTCTCAAAAGTATCCACCGAGGCGTAAGAAAGCTCTCCCAGGGTGCGCCCACTGGCTCGCGCGAGGGCGAAGGCTGATTCCCGTGCCCGCCGGTAGGCATCCTCCACTGCCTTGCTTTTGGCCGCGTCCATGTCTTCCAGTGTGTAATTCAACGACTGGGTCTCGCTGACATCTGCGTCCGCAAGTTGCTGCTCGATCGGCGCGATCTTGGAAAAATCTTTCAGCTTCAGGGAAACGTTGGCGTTCACGCGATAGGCCACCAGCTTCCGCTTCGGCGTCTTGTAGTCGTAGACCGGTTGAAGAGAGAAGTAGCCGATTTCAGCCGACTTCGGCTCGATGCCATTCGAACGCAGAATCTGGCGAACCTGTTCAGCAGATTTGGAGGCGCGGTCGTAGGCTGCGCGCGACGTGTCCTCCTGAGCGGAGATGTTGAACTGGATCACGGCGGTGTCGGGATTAGCCTCGAACTTGCCGTCGGCGCCGACAAAGACAGAGTTTGGCTGTGCCGAAATCGCAGGGCGATCCTGTGCCATTGCTAGCGAGCCCATCAGAAAGAGCAGGGTGAGGGGTACAGAAGCTTTCATGGACTGTCTCCAATGCAGAGATTTTTGCAGATGCAACCGTGGGAGGTTTATTGTCGCGCTTTTGTGGGATTGACGCCAGCCCAGAGAGTTCGTGTGGTGGGCTGTTACGAATTCAAAACAGCCTACTACCCGAGTTCGTGTGGCCGCGGTCGACTCGCCCGCGAGAACTAGTTATTGCTTCGCCACAGAACCACACATCAAGACGCGGGCGGGTCGCCCGCGACCACACATTCTTAGCGCAGTTCTAGCGCCACGGGACCTCTAGCGGACGATCGAGCCGGACTTCCAGCATGGTGCCTTTTTGCAGCATCAACCTGCGGTCGCTGAACAGGGCTTCAACCACGCCCGCAGCCGCGCCGACGCCCGCCCCAATGGCTGCGCCTCGGCCGCCTCCGACGGCGCCGCCACCGATCGCGCCGACCCCGGCTCCTACTCCCGCCGACTCGACTTCACGACGCCGGTTGCTTCCCTGGCGTTCGATTTCACCCTCATCATCAGGCGTCTTCAGTCCATGTTCCCCGGGCACACCGGTTACGGTCGCCATCAGCGGCACCCATCCGCGTTGCGTTTCGATTTCGTCGAAGCTCAACAGCAAACGAGGGTGCAGCCCATTGCCCACCGCGCTAATGTGTCCCTTGATCTTGCTGCCCCGCAGCAGCATGGTTTCGTCCGGACCCGTCAGGTCATCCGCCAGCTTCGCTTTGAAATGCTTTCCCGGCTGGACGCGGCTGGCGTCAAGCTTGTCTTCCAGGCGGATTAAGAACGTGGTTCCATCCGGAATACCGCGTGGCGGAGGATCGGGTCTGTCGTCCTGGGCGCGGAGCGGCATCGCTGCCAACGCCAGAGCCAGGCACCACAGCGAGCACGAGCGAAGCGTAGTCATAGGAATCACCTCGATAATCGAAGACAACCGCCAGCTTGGTTGGATGTGAGTGACTGCAGAATTGCTGCCTCTGAAGATACTCAGCAGGTTATGAACAGTTAGCTTAAGCGAAGCTTAAACGTGTTCTTCGTGGCCCGGCGTCCCGCCGGCTGTCCGGCGGGCGTCTCGCCTGCCGCACCGAGGGCAAGACGCCGTCGAGACAGCCCCTGGGACGGCGGCGTCTACAGGCGTGCGCACGAATACGCGGACGAGTCGCCCGCGACCACACGAACAAATATTTAGGAGGAACTCTTGGCGGCGGTGGTGGAATAGGCGAAGCGTTGAACCTGCGCATCGACCTCTTTGCGTAAATCCGGCCAGATGGTCTCATCCATCTCGAGGAAGACTTTTACTACCGCGGGGTCAAACTGCCTTCCTGACCATTTCTCGATTTCAATGCGGGCCGCAGTCAGAGATTGCGCCGGACGGTAGGGTCGGTCGGAAGTGATGGCATCCAGCGTGTCAGCAACCGAGAACATCCGTGCGCCCAGTGGGATCTGTTCGCCCTTCAGCCCGCGGGGATAACCGGTGCCGTCGTAGCGTTCCTGATGGGCGTAGACTATCTCGGCAGCTTCGCCCAGGAAGGGAATCTTCTTCAGAATCTCGTAGCCGTGGTAACAGTGCTCCTGCATGATCAGGATCTCGTCCGGGGTCAGCTTGCCGGGCTTGCGCAGGATGGCGTCAGGAATCGCCATCTTGCCGATGTCATGCAAGAAAGCGCCGCGGGCGATCACCGCAATCTGATCTTTTGACAGTCCCATAGCACGGGCGATTGCAATGGTGAAAGCAGTAACCCGCTTGGAGTGGCCTTCAGTCTCGGCGTCTTTCTTGTCCAGAGCATCGCCCAGCGCTTCCAGGGTAATGTCGTAAGAACGCTCCAGATCAACAATGGCTTTGCGCAATTGCTCGGTGCGGGCCGCGACCAGCGACTCGAGACTGGTCTGATAGGCGCGATTCTCCAGTTTCAGACGCCGGTTCTCCAGCGCCCGGCGCACCGTCGCCAGCAGTTGTTCCCGTTCAAAGGGCTTTAACAGGTAATCGTAGGCGCCGTTCCGGATGGCAGCCAGCGCCACGGATATATCGTGCACTGCGGTCACCATCACCACGGGCATTTCAGGAAAGCGTTCTTTGGTTTTTTCCAGAAGACCAATGCCGTCCAGGTTGGCCATCATTAGGTCGGACAGCATGAGCTCGAATTCCTCGCCGGATTCGAGCAGAGCCAATGCTTCCATGCCGGAAGACGCCTGGCGACACTTGTAGTTAGCGGTCGTCAGCATAGAGCAGACGATCTCACGGATGGTCTCTTCGTCGTCAACTACCAGGATGCGATCAACTGGCATGGTTGCCTTAGTCTAGGGGCAATTCTATCTCAGTTGCGAGGTTCCTAAAGTAATCGGAAGGTCAGGGAAAGCCCATTGGCCCTTCAGGGAAGCGTGCTATTAAGGGAATGAGCTCTGTACTCCTGGTTGCGATGAATCTATCGACTTTCTCTGCCTGGCACGCGGTCGGGGACATTCCTGTCCCCCGGTTATCCCTACAGGAGTCGGCCGCGCTGATCCTGCTGGCCGCCAGCCTGCTGGTTTTCCGTACTTTTCGTGAGCGTTACCTGTTGATCTGGACTCTGGGTTGGCTGGCCTATTTTGTATCCCGCTGGACCCTTCGTGAACCGGGTTCGACGGCGCGTTACCTGATGGCGATTTCACATGCCGAATTTGTGCTGGCAGTGTGCCTGTTCGCAGCCGCCATCTTCGTGTACACCCACTCCCGAAGGCTATTGCTTCCCCTGCTCCTGATCACCGCAACCCTGATCGGCTACGCTGTGGCTCGCGCCTTGCTGTGGCCGGATTCAATCACGCTTCGTGCGGCTTTGGAGATCTCCTACCGCATGGTTGCCCTGATTGCAGCCTTCCAGTTGGTTCGCTACCGCTGGGCGCGCTGGGAGCTTGGTCCCTGGCTCCTGAGCGCGAGCATGCTGCTCCTGCACCTTCCCTGGCTTCCACTCACCCGGCGCCTGCCGCCTGGATTCAGCCTGATGGTGTGCCTGCTTGCCGGCCTGAGCATGCTCCTGATCGTGTTCGACGATTACAAGCTGTACACCCGCCGGCTGGGAGTGGTGAACGCGCTTACCAACAGCATTACCCGGGCCCAGCAACAAGGACCCATGATGACCACCGCTCTCGAAGAGCTCAAGGGATTGATGTGCGCCAAGGCGGCGTGGTTTCGCCTGCTCGAAGGCGACAGGATGGTCATCTCCCAGCAGATCGGCCTTTCTCAGGCCTTTCTCCAGGAGCGCACGTCAGTTCCCATGGACGACGACTTCGAGCGCACCCTCAGCGGCACGGCGCCGGTCGTAGTCAAGACTTCCGCGGCCCAGGCATCTGTACGCCCCTACCTGAAGGGGGAAAAATTTCATCATGTGGTCCTGGTGCCGGTGCTGGGTAAGAAATCGGTGATTGGCACTTTGACTCTGGGCAGCCGTCACTACTTCTCCTACTCTCCGGACGAAATGGAGTTCCTGACCACGACCGCCCACCAGTTGGGACTGGCGGTCGAGAACCTGCGGTTGGTGGAGCAGATCCTGCGCTCGCATCGGCAATGGACTAATACCTTCGATTCCATCCATGATCTGGTCTTGCTGCACGACGCCGAATTTCGCGTGATGAAGGCCAATCACGCCTTGCTGGAACGTCTGGGCCGGGCGCCTGCCGATGTCGTCGGCCAACCCTGTGAGGCGGTGCTGCCACGCCAGACACCGTGGCAAGGATGCCCCTATTGCGTGGGCTCAGAGGATGGCTTTCATGAAGGGCAGGATCCCGGCTTTGGCGGCTACTGCATGGTGTCCACATCCTCGTATGTGGAGCAGGGAAGCAAGCAGAAGGGCACGATTCACGTCGTGCGTGACACCACCGACCGGCGCATCGCCGAAGAAAAATACCGCCTGCTGTTCGAGCAAGTGCAGGAAGGAGTTTTTGTAGCCACGCCGGAAGGCAAACTGCTCGATTGTAATGACGCCTTCGTGCGCATGCTGGGTCACACCAACCGCGAAGAACTGATGGCCATGAATTTGGACACGGCGCTATACGCTTCGTCGGAGCGGCGTGACATATTCCGTCGCGAAGTAGAACTGAATAACTACGTCCGCAATTTCGAGGTCAGCCTGCGCCGCAAGGACGGAACCCTGCTTACCGCCATGGAGAGCAGTTTTGCCACGCGCAATTCTGAAGGCAAGATCGAGCGCTACCAGGGCTTCCTGCTCGACATGACCGAGAAGAAGCGTGCCGAAGACGAAATCCGCCGTCGCAACCGGGAGTTGAACGCTCTGAACGCCATGGCGGTCATCGCCACCCAGTCTTTCGATCTGGACGAGATTCTAAACCTGACCCTGCGCCAGGTGATCTCCCTGTTGGGCGCTGAGACAGGTTCAATTTATCTTTGCGATCTCGACGAGACCACCTTCCGCCGCCGCGCCGGCTGGGGCCAGCGTAGTGCCGAGCGCGCCCGCTTCTCCGAAGTGAAATTCACCGAAGGCTTCGGCGATTTGGTCACCCGCTCCCGCACCGAGGTGATCACCACAGACTACTTGCCCCATCTGCCCGCCCTGGTGGCCGAGTTCATTCGCGCCGACGGGCTGGCGTCCTGGATCTGGGTGTTGCTCTGGGGCAAGGACAAGCCTATCGGCATCATGGGCATCAGCAGCCGCGAGAGCCGCGATTACACCAGCAACGACGAGAGTCTGCTGGTTGCGATTGGCCGCCAACTCTCCACCACCATCGAGAAAGTCCGTCTCTACGAAGAAACCTGCCGCGCCTACGAGGACTTGCGTCATACCCAGGAGCAACTGCTGCAGAGCGAAAAAATGTCTGCGGTGGGGCAGCTGATTGCCGGAGTGGCGCACGAACTGAACAACCCGCTCACTGCGATTCTCGGCTACGCCCAGCTCCTCGAAAGTGAAGGGCTGGCGGAACGGGCTGCGGACTTTGTGAGCAAACTGTTCAAGCAGGCCCAGCGCACTCATCGCGTGGTACAGAACCTGTTGTCATTCGCTCGTCAGCGAAAGCCTCAGAAAGATCAAGTGGATATTTGCAAGGTATTGGAAGAAACTCTGGCGCTTCGCGACTACGATTTGAAGGTCAACGACATACTGGTGGACCGTGAAATCGACGCCGCCATCCCAGCGGTTACGGCTGACCCGCATCAGCTGGAGCAGGTGTTTCTCAACATCATCAACAACGGCGTGGATGCCATGCTGGAAGCGGGACGGGGCGGCAAGCTGAAAGTCCGGGTTTATGCCCAGGACGGCAACGTGGTAACGGAATTTCAGGATTCCGGTCCCGGCATCAAGGAGCCGAACCGCATCTTCGATCCCTTTTACACCACCAAGAGCGTGGGCAAAGGCACCGGTCTCGGCTTGAGTATTTGCTACGGCATCGTCAAGGAGCACGG
>CAZGSU010000045.1:0-62592 GCA_964528615.1 uncultured Acidobacteriaceae bacterium
CATTCTGGCGACCGGCAGCTACATAGGCGAAGGGTTCGACGACGCTCGCTTGGATACGCTCTTTCTGGCGATGCCTATTTCCTGGAAGGGAACGCTACAGCAATACGTAGGGCGTCTCCACCGACTTCATGATGCCAAGCGTGTTGTGCGAGTCTACGATTACGTGGATTCCAACGTCCCTATGCTGGCGCGAATGTACGCGCGTCGCCTAAAAGGGTACAACCTGATCGGCTATACGATCCGGGACGCCAGCAACGAAACGTCGTTCTTTCAGCAGGTTGAAAATCGATCTTTCAAAGAGCCTTTGATCAACGGAGAAACATGACAAAACGGAACAGTCGCCCGGCGGTTCTGCATCTGCGGAGCCTGAAAGGAGAACCTGGGACAAATCTCCCTTCGCTCAGCAAGGCGAGGCTTAAGGAACTGATCGAACAGGCGATCTTGGATGCTTACGGCGAAGAAGAACAAGCAGGCGGTTTTTTCACCATGATTGAGGAACACCTAGCATTGCCGTTCCCTGTGAAGGTCCTCGGCGTCGATGCTGACGTGGAGAAGGTCGACATGACGCTTGATGGCCAAATTGTTGCCATTTGCCGTCGAGGCAAAACGCGCCAGAAGATCCCAATCCTGGACCTGCCTTTGCCAACGCCGGCACCGGCAGGCGTGGAATGGATTGTCGCTTATCGCCACTGGCGCCGAGGATCCTGGTGAGCGAATACCAGTATTACGATTTCCGCGCAATCGACCGTCCGCTGACGAAAAAAGAGATGGCCGCGCTACGTTCCATCTCGACGCGGGCCGCAATCACCACAACGAGCTTCACGAACCACTACGAATGGGGAGACCTGAAAGCCAATCCGAGCAAGCTACTGGAGAAATATTTTGACGCTTTTGTCTACTTCGCGAACTGGGGGACGCATGAGTTCTATATTCGCCTCCCACAGGAATCGGTTGACTACAAGTTGCTCAAGGCCATGATCCCAGGCGAGACCGTGCGTGTGCGAAGAACCACGAGATTCGTGATCGTTGAATTTGGATGTGAGTCGGAGTGGGATGGCGAGGACGACGGTACCGGATGGATGGCCTCCCTCATGCCTCTGCGCTCAGACCTGCTTCGCGGCGACCCCCGATGCCTGTATCTCGGCTGGCTTCGCAGTGCGCAGGATGGAGGACTTGATGAAGATGAAATGGAGCCGCCCGTGCCTGCAGGTTTGCAAGAATTGTCCGGTTCCCTCGATGCTCTGATCGAATTCCTCGAAATCAACGAGGACCTCGTCGAGGTTGCTGCACAGGCTTCAAAACCACTCGCTGCTGGACCGAGCAGCAAAGAGGTGTCCGCATGGATTCGAGGCCTGTCGGAAAAGGACAAGAACGAGTTGCTCATTACTGCGGTCGTGGAGCAGGGCGAGCACTGGCGAAACGACCTCATGCGGCGTTTTCGGTGTACGGACTTACAGCAACCCTCGGACGTGCCCTTTGCAAGCGAACGGCGCAAAGTGGGCAATCTTCTGGCAGCGGTCCATGCGCGTGCGAAGGAGAGAGCCCGGCTACTGAACGAAGAGCGCATTGCGGGAGCGGCAAAACGAAGAGCGGAAGACGAAGCAAGGCGGACTCGATATCTCGATCAACTAAGTCGACGCGAACCGGAAATCTGGGCGGAGGTCGCCGTACGTATCCTGAAGCGGCAGCCCAACGAGTACGCTAGGGCGGTTGGCTTGCTGACCGACTTGCATGATCTCGCAGTCCGCCGGGGCAAGAGAGCCAAATTTCAGATGGAACTTGAGAAGATCCGGCAGACACACGCCGCCAAGGAGAGCTTCTTGCGTCGACTTGCCAAGGCAAACTTGTAGGTAGGCTGATCGCGACTACGAGCAAACAAGCGTCTTGACCGCCCATTGTGACGCCGGTGTGACGCAAAACCTGCCAACACTGACAAAGTTGACATCTTTGACGCTTCGCGGCGATTGATTTTAAATAAGTTGTTTGTTTGCAGTGCAGCCCGGGGAATTCGGCTTACAGGTCCGGCTGCCATACTCTTGCTTTCGCCCACTTCCAAAGCCAATTAAGCCCGTTGTGTGGCAGGCGTGACACGCTTGGGCAGCGGCGACGACGTTCCTCTCTCTAGCACACAGCCCGCAGATTCATGGATGTCCGATACGCGCGCCGCATGGTACCATTCCCGCGTGGGCAACTCCGCTTGCGTCCCTGGTGCTGCCTCGGCCGTCCCAACCGCGACGGTTGCTTCGCGGCACTCTGCCCTCGTCCGCATTACTCACTGGATCACCACCCTGTGCTTTCTTGCCCTGCTGGTCAGCGGAGGTGAACTTGTGATCTCTCACCCCCGCTTCTATTGGGGCGAAACCGGCAACGATTTGACTCCAACGCTGTTCAAACTGCCGATTCCTTCCTCGAGGGCATTGGTCCCGACTGGCTACGGGTACGTGCTGCCGGACCAGAACGGCTGGAGCCGGTATCTCCACTTTCAAGGTGCCTGGGTGGTGGTATTGACCGGCTTGCTGTATGTAATCTCCAGCTTTTTCACGGGGCATTTGCGGAAAAACTTGCTGCCGGGTGAGGCCGATTTGTCGTGGCGGGCGCTCTCGAGGTCGATCACCAGCCGTTTGCGCTTCGAGCGTCCGAGTGCGGCGGACGCCTGGTCGTATAACCTGCTGCAACGCCTCAGCTATCTGTTCGTGATTTTCGTTCTTTTCCCGTTAGTCATCTGGACCGGCCTGGCGATGTCCCCCTCCTTTGTTTCTGCGTTTCCGGCAACCGTCAATTTGCTGGGCGGCCAGCAATCCGCGCGCACGCTTCACTTCTTCGTCTCCCTGGCTCTGCTGCTCTTCGTGCTGATCCACGTCGTGATGGTTTTTATAGCCGGATTCTGGAGCCGCGTGCGGGCCATGATCACAGGTCGCCCCGCTACACCGATGGAGCACACATGAGCGACCTCTCACGTCGAAAACTGATCACTACCGGACTCGCAGCCACAGCCGGCGCGTTGGGCCTGGGAGCGGTCGCGCACGTTGTGCAAAAGTATGGACTGGTCCCGCCCGATCATCGTGGAATTTACGGCCTCGGCGAAACCCTGACCTATGCTTCCCAGCGTCTGCTCACGAGGCACTCGTTAGCTCGTGAGTTCTCCCGGAGCCAGATTTCGAAGCCTCCGTTCGCGAACGAAATTGCGCCATTGACGGAAGATTTCAAGCGTCTTCAGGCCGGTGGATTCGCTGACTGGCGGCTCTCCGTTGACGGCATGGTCGCCCGGCCTGCCTCGTTTTCAATTTCTCAACTCAGGAGCTACCCGCCCCAGAGCCACATCACTATGCTGCAGTGTGAAGAGGGTTGGTCCTATATAGCCGAGTGGATCGGCGTGCCTCTCTCCCACGTGCTGGACGTTGTGGGAGTCCTCCCGCAAGCCAGATACGTTGTCTACTTCTCGATCGATCCTGACTGGTGGGAAAGTATCGATATGGCCGATGCACTGCATCCGCAGACTTTTCTCGCCTATGGGATGAATGGCGATGAACTCCCCGTAGACCACGGCGGGCCGCTTCGCCTGCGGCTCCCTCGCCAGCTCGGCTACAAGAACGTGAAATTCATCACCCACCTGAAGGTCACCGACAGTCTGAAGGGCTTCGGCAAGGGGCTGGGCTCCGCGTCTCCAGAAGCGGGCTATGCCTGGTACGCCGGCATCTGACAGGTTCTTCAGGAGAAGTGGCGCCTCTGTCACGAATAGGTAACGGGCTGCACGTCCAAAAATGGAGTACGATGGTGCCGCAGAAAGCTGGCTTCATCCTGCGTAGGAACAACAGGCCCGAGAGCCGACAGTTTTATTTTTAATTGATTCAGCGCTGGCTCCCTGGTGCCTGCTTGGGAAAGCGAGGAGCCATGCGCCGTCGGATGGGATTCGGCTCGAGTCGTTCTCGCGGGAATGCTTGCCTGCTGGTGCTTTTTGCAGTTTTTGTCTGGCTACCGGCGCGTGCCCAAAAAGCCCCGCCCACAAGTCCTCCGAAGTACGACCTCCACACCGAGACCAAAATAAAAGGAACGATAGACGAGGTGAAGCTGCCGCCGAAAGGCAGCGAGAAAGAGATTGCCCACCTGCTGGTGAAGGATGGCACGAACTCCATGGACGTTTACCTGTGCCCGAAGTCCTTTTTTGACGACATGGGCATGAGTTTCGTCAAGGGAGATGAGATCGCCATCACCGGGTCGAAGGTGAAACAGGGCGAAACCGACCTCATCCTGGCGCGGGAAATCGTGAAAGGAAACGATACATTCGCGTTGCGCGACGAAAAGGGGGAACCTGTCTGGAGCTGGAAGCACTGAAACGCAACTATTTGCCACGCAGGTTGAAGGCTGTGTTTACCAGGCCTACATGAGAAAACGCTTGCGGAAAATTTCCCAACAGTCGTTTCGCGGCTGGATCATATTCTTCGGAAAGCAGGCCGACATCGTTACAGACACTTACCAGGCGCTCAAATAGCGCTTCCGCTTCCTGTTGCCGTCCTTGCAGGACATAATTATCCGCCAGCCAAAATGAGCAGGCGAGGAACTTCGCCTCTCCGTGAGGCAATCCGTCAACTGCCGGATCCTGCGTGTAGCGCCCGACAAAACCATCCTCCATGAGATGTTCTTCGATGGCTTTGACGGTTCCGATTACGCGAGCATCGCCCGCTGGAAGAAATCCGACCAGCGGCATCATCAGAAGGCTGGCATCCAGATGCCTGGAGCCGTAGTACTGCACGAAAGAGTTGAGGTCAGCGTCGAAGCCTTGCCGGCAAACCTGGTCGTGGATTTCATCTCGAAGTGTCTTCCAGCGGGCGAGGTCGCCTGAGAACCAACCTTTTGCCATTGACTTTATCGCGCGATCGAAAGCCACCCACGCCATCATCTTCGAATGAACAAAATGGCGCCGCGGGCCGCGCATTTCCCAGATGCCGTCATCGGGCCGGTCCCATCCCGTCTCAAGGAATGTAAGCAAGGACTCGGCAATATCCTCGCCTTCGTCCTGTGGCGGTTCGAGTCCTGCCTGCCGGTATTGGTAGAGGGTGTTGGCCACTTCTCCGAAAATATCCAACTGAAACTGGCTGAAGGCGGCATTCCCCGTCCTCACCGGCTTCGAGCCTTCATAACCTGGCAGCCACGGGAGTTCGAGCTCCGGGAGCCTGCGCTCGCCGCGCAGGCCGTAGACGATATTGAAGTCGGAAGGGCTGCCGGCGACGGCCCGCAGAAGCCATTCTCGCCACGCCCGGGCCTCGTCGCGGTAGCCGGCATTCAGCAACGAGTGCAGAGTAAGCGTCACATCGCGGACCCAGCAAAATCGATAGTCCCAGTTCCGTACGCCGCCCAGTAATTCCGGAAGCGAAGTTGTGGGGGCCGCGACGATTCCTCCCGTAGGCAGAAAAGTCAGGGCCTTCAGAGTAATCAATGAACGCATTACAGCGTCCCGCCACTTGCCCTGGTACGAACAGCGGCCGGACCATTCCTGCCACCACTCCTGCGTGCTCTGAATTCCATCCTCCACGTTCACTGGTGACGGTTCGTCCTGGCACGAGGGATACCAGGCAAGCTCAAACGGTATTTTCTCTCCTTGGTTCACGTTAAAGGTTGCAACCGTCTTCAGGTTTTCGCCATGAATTGAAATCGGCGTTCGCAGACTGAGCATGTCGGGACCGGCGATCGCTGAAATACCGCGGTCAGTACGGCGAACCCAGGGCACGATCGAACCGTAATCGAATCGAATGATCAGTTCCAGGTTCATCTGAACCTGTCCCCGAGTGCCCACGACCAGGCGAAGAAGCTCCGGAGTTTCGCTGCGGGGACTCATGCAATCGACCAGCAAGACAGATCCGCTGTCGGTCTCAAACTCGGTCTCAAGAATGAGAGTTCCTTCGCGATAGCGGCGCCGAACACCGCGTACCGGATTCGCCGGAGAGATAGACCAACGGCCGTTCTCCTCCGTTCCCAGCAACCCCGCAAAACAGGCGCCGGAGTCGAAATAAGGGAGGCACAGCCAGTCAATCGATCCCCGTTTCGATATCAGGGCCGCGGTATGACAGTCACCGATGATCGCGTAATCTTCGATGGGTAGGGACAAGAAGTGTCCTCCGTAATTGGAAGCCGGGCTAGTTCGATCTGGTATTAAAACACGAACCACGTTTTGGACGTTTGACCATGCCTTCGGCATAATTGGCATTGCGGGAATCGCATGGAGGTAATGTCCATCTGCCGACTTGACTGCGCCCGGTCGTGGGAGCACAATCCTCACGCCACGCCTCGAAGCCTGCGCTCCACCTCGTCGATTTCAGGCACGGAGGTGCTGTATGACGCTAGGAGAAGATCTTTGCAAGACCTATAGCTTGACGAGTCTCAAGCGCGGGGGATGCTCCCTGGCGCTGCTGGCGATTAACGAGGCGCTGGAAGCAGCTGCCCGGATCGCGGACCAGGAAGAGGACTGCAAGGTCGCAAACCGGATTCGCAGCTTGAAGTGGGTGGGAGACAAGCGACTTCTACAGGAGACACCCGCGCAGGCGGCGCGGCAAGATCTGTCGGCTTGACTGGTTCGAGACCTTCCAGCCGCGGTCGTCGTGGCGGTTTTCCTCGGCTCTATTTCGCGCCAAAAACCAGAAAATAGTCCATTCCGTCTTTGACGAAATCGTCCTCTTCCAGCAAGCGATAGCCGGCCTGGTTCGCCTCTCGAATTACGACTTCCCGGGCAATGCCGTGATTCTCGCCGTTGCCATTGCGATCGATCACTCCGACCCTGGCTCCAGGATTTAGAGAAGACCGCAGGTTACGCAAAAGTGTGACCGGCTGAGCAACCTCGTGGTAGGTCTTCAGGAGCAGAACCGCGTCGACCGAAGCGGGTAAAAGGGGATTATCGGGCTTGCCCAGGATCGTTTTGACATTGCGCACATTTTCTTTCTGGATTCGAGATTCAATGTAACGAATCGCTTCCGGATTGATGTCGACCGCATAGACCGCCCCGTTATCGCCAACCCGTTTCGCCGCTCGGACGGTGAACCATCCCGAGCCCGCTCCAATGTCAGCGACACTCTTCCCGAGGCCGATCCCGAGAATGTCCATTACGCGATTGATCTGGAGCCGCTCGTCCCTTCCCGGAGACTCAAAGATGGAAAGGTCGCCGGCGTAGGGTGTACTGGTCTTTCGAGGTTCGGCCTGTTGGGTGCCGGCACTCTGCGGCTGCGCTGATACATAGTGGAATTGCAGAACGAGGACGAGAGCGGCGACCAGACCGAGGCGTTTCAACATGACGAACCCGATTCTACTGCAATAATCTTGATGGAGAGTTCGCCGCAAAAGTTGTATCGCCGGTCGGCCGGTGGCCCGCGTGCGCCTAAAGTGGCGCGGGAGTCATTCCCATGAATGTCGTTCCGAGAAACTTTCCCTGGGCATCGAAATTCCAGGTGAAGATCGCGGACCCGGCGCGTGCGCAGGCGTGGCATCCATTGATGAGCGGATAGCCGACCACAAATTGTGTGCCGCCATTCGAACCTGGCTGGGAGTTTGGCCAGGTTTTGCCATCCCGATCCCCCGGCCACACATCGACGTTGGGAAACTGATTCTTGAGATCCTGAAACTGGCCGCTCTGTTTCATCGTTTTCGTATCGAGCAGCTTCAGATCTTCGACATTGACGATGGAAGGCTGTCCATTCACCAGCAGAAGTCCGTAATTGGTATTGGCGCGTAAGGGATAAGTAATCCACGCGAAAGCAACCGGCCCCTCGTGGTTCTGGAAGCCGGTCATAATGCCGAACTCGCCGTGGCTCTGCTTGTAGAGTTCGCGGGTAAAGCCGACGGCGGCGGGTGGGGCGCCGGCTTTCGACATCTGGCCAATCAGACAGCCAACGTCACCGGGATGGGAGTCGCAGGCTGCGTGGGCGGTCGCGAGGAACTGCGGCGTGACCTGCCATACCGCCGACGAATCAATCTTCGCCATGGCGGCTTTCGATTGCGCCATCAGGCATCCAGCCAGGCAGACGAGGGAGAGAAGTAGAGTCGGTTTGTACATATTCTTCCTTTGGAGCCGACATTCTATACTTTGCCGGGGAATCTGGTAACTTCTCACCGGAACACCAAGGAGCCAAATGAGAGCAGACATGCGAACTAAATTCCTGCTGACCCTGATCGCGATCGCATTAGTCGCAATCGCCCTCAGACCATACCTGGCGCCGCAGCCAGTGCAGGCACAATCCGGCGATCCCTCTCCGTTCTACATCGAACCTGGCACCAAGATGCTGCGCGCCCCGGACGGAAGCCGCCAGGTTTATGGAAGAGTGGTCGTAGATATGAGAACCGGAAAAGTGTGGGCTTCCCGACCTTCACTCCGGACACTTACCCGGTAAACAGCGCCGACAGTAAGCCGCAAACTTCCCATCCCTTCGTGCTGGGAAAGTTTGCCTTCGAGGATACCGGCAAACAGAGAGGCTGGAACAGTTTCGTTTCTTAGAGATTTCGCGCACCGGAAACAACTATGGCATTTCAGTTCTTCAATTCCGCAACCAATGGCTCTCCAATCCTCAAAATCCCCGCTCTTGGTCTCGAGCTTGCTGTGCGGCTGCCGCCAGAGGTTTCTGGGGAAGCCCTTACTATCCTGGAGACCTCCAGTGCTCCTGGATTCGGCCCTCCGTTGCATCGGCACCGGGAAACCGAAGTATTTCGAGTCCTGGAAGGTCGATACCTGTATGAGGTAAACGGCCGGCGTTTTGAAGCTGCTGCCGGAGACCTGGTTAGCGTGCCTGGAGGGGATGCGCATGCCTTTGTCAACATCACCGATAAGCCCGCCCGTCAACTTGTGATGATGCTGCCAGCCATGGACGCGCAACGCTTCTTCCTTGGACTCGGCCAGATACTGGAGAACGGACGTCCGGACGGAGACGCCTTGAACGCCTTTGGCGAGCATTGGGGTGTGGAGTTTCTGGGGCCTCCGCTCTCGGCTGAAGGCCGCTAGTACAGCGGTCGGGCGGACCCCCTTCCACCACGGTTGAAAATCTGGTGGCACGTCCGAATGCCACCAAACTTGAGGTCATTGGTATAAACTGGTTCTCGACCCACAGAATCAGGAGACTATTATGTCCGCACCGAGCCGCCGGCCTGAGATTCGCCGCCGCCGTACCCGCAATGAAAAGATTGCCAAGCTGAGAAAACGCTATTCCGCCGCATCGACCGAAGCCGACCGCACACGGATCGCAGCCAAACTGCTGCGCCTGGGCCTGAATTCGCCGGGACATCCGCTGCTCAAGACTGCCTGAGCGTGAGTCAGCTTAAGGGTTGGCCGCTCGGGACGCGATTCGTTCGTCGGCAAGTTGCGGTCGCACCGGCCGCTTCTCCGATACCTCGTGGTATACGCGGAGAATCTGCTGGGCCGAAGCATCCCACGAAAAGCGTTTTGCCTGCTCGTATCCCCGCTCTTTGAGTTTGTCGCGCAGCGCCTGGTCGATCAGCACCCGGTGCAGGGCGCGCATAATCTCAAAAACATTTTCCGGATTCACCAGCACGGCCGCGTTGCCCACCACCTCGGGCAACGACGAGGTGTTCGAAGTCACTACCGGCGTGCCATGCGCCATCGCTTCCAGCGGTGGAAGTCCGAATCCTTCGTAAAGCGATGGGAAGACGAAAATTTTGGCGGCGTCGTAGAAAATGCGCAGCACTTCGATGGGGACAAATCCGAGGAAACGCACGTCATTCTGCATCCTGCTGCGAATCACGGTGCGGCGCAAATCCGGGTGCTTGGACAACTCATCTCCGATGACGATCAGCTTCAGGCCCGGGAACAGCCCTTCCTTCTCCAGCTCCGCTTTCAGCGCCGAAAAGGCCTCGATGATGCGCACCACGTTCTTGTGCGGACTGATTCTTCCGGTATAGAGCAGGAACGGATGAGTGACCAGATACCGCTCCGCCAGAAGTTGCCGATCCGCCTCGCTGGCATGACCTCGCAGGAAACGCTCATCAATCGCGTTGTACACCACTTCAATGCGCGCTCCCGGAATGCCGAACAATTTCTCCACTTCACTTTTGGTGAAGTTGGAAACCGCGAAGAGGCGAGCCGCACCCTTCAGGGCTCGATGGGTGAGAAAGAAATGCAGCGAGCGTCTGAAGCCCGACTGGTCGCGCGCCCGGTACATGTGATCGAGCACATCGTGGACGGTCATCACGTACGGACAAGGCAGATTTCTCGGCAGCCAGAACAGATGCGGAATGTGGACCAGGTCGCAACTCAGGCGCTTGAGGATGGCGCGAAAGTCAAAGTAGCTTTTGACGGTCGAGTCGCTGCCCAGCAGAGGCACGCTACGAAAATTCGCCGGCAGCGAGCCGATCTCAGCCACTTTTTCCGGAGGCCCGATCAGGAAATAATTGCTCGTGTTATCCAGTCGCCCCAACGCCCGCACAATGTTACGCGTGTAGGTGCCGACGCCAAATTCGGTCATCCGCCGTATGTCGATGGCGACTCTCACGGGGAGATTTAATCACAGAGACCAGTCTTCGGCTAGGCACAGGGTAGGCTCAGCCCTGGTCCTTCGATGGAAAGACGGGCGGGACGTCCGCCAGTCCATTTACGCTCTTACTTCCAGCTGGGCCTTCGCCCTGCGCTCCGCATACAGCGGGAAAGCCTCGGCCAGTTCCAGGACCTGCTTTCGAATCTTGCCCAGCACACTTGCTTCCGTGCGGTGGTGCAGGGCTTCGGAGATCCAGCGTCCGACCTGCCTCATCTGTTCTTCCTTCATCCCTCGTGTGGTCAGGGCGGGAGTTCCGATGCGGATGCCGCTTGGTTTCATGGGAGGATTCACGTCGAACGGGATGGCGTTCTTGTTGACGGTGATAGCGGCCTCGCCCAAAGCCTTCTCAGCCTCGCTGCCGAGCATGCCCTTCGAGAACACATCAACCAGCATGAGATGAGTATCGGTGCCCCCCGAGATGATGCGGAAGCCTTCGGCCGCCAGAGTCTCAGCCAGCACCTTGGCGTTGACCACAATCTGCCGCGCATATTCGCGGAATTCAGGCTGCATCGCTTCATGAAAGCTCACCGCTTTTGCGGCAATGATGTGGACCAGTGGGCCGCCCTGCATTCCGGGGAACACAACTTTGTCGATTGCAGCACCGAACTCCTGCCTGGCAAGGATCATCCCGGCTCGTGGCCCTCGCAGGGTCTTGTGCGTGGTCGTGGTAACGATCTGGGCGTGGGGCACTGGTGACGGATGAACCCCGCCTGCAACCAGTCCGGCGAAATGCGCCATGTCGACGAGGAAGAGTGCTCCCACTCTGTCGGCGATCTGCCGCATGCGGGCAAAGTCAATAATTCGAGGGTAGGCGCTGCCTCCGCCGATGATCAGCTTGGGGCGCTCCTTCTCGGCAAGCTTCTCCAGATCGTCGTAATCAATCGTTTCAGTGTCCTTGGTCACGCCGTAAGGAACGATTCGGTAGGTCTTGCCGGAAAAATTCAGATGATGGCCGTGGGTGAGATGTCCGCCGTGGGCCAGATTCAATCCGAGGATCGTGTCACCGGGTTGCAGGACGGCGGCGTATGCTTCCATGTTGGCTTGCGATCCAGCATGCGGCTGTACGTTGGCGTATTCCGCCCCAAATAGTTTCTTGGCGCGCTCCCGCGCCAGGTCTTCCACCACGTCGGCAAAGTCGCAGCCGCCGTAGTAGCGCTTGCCGGGATAGCCTTCCGCGTACTTGTTGGTGAAGACCGAGCCCATGGCCTCGAGCACAGCTTCACTGACAAAGTTCTCGGAGGCGATCAGCTCCAGGCCTTCATGTTGGCGGCGGACTTCGTTATCGATGGCGGCGGCCACCTGAGGATCAACTTCGTAGAGCGGGCGGGACATTGCGTCTTTTTTCATGATGTTCTCTTCGCTGCTGGCTTCTAGCTTCTGGCTCTTGTTCGTATTTTCAGCTGTCAGCTCTCAGTGTCAGCAAGACCAAACACCAAGCAGGTTTGGTCCTGGGTGGAGCAGGGCTTGAGCCCTGCACTAAAGTCTGCCCAAACCTGGGCCTTCAGCCCCTGGGGTTCGGGTGACGCTTATCGACCTCTGGATCATGCAGCTCCATGTATCTCTCGGGCCTTTTGAGCGGCGTGAAACCGAATTGGCCGTAAAGTCCGTGGGCATCGCGCGTCAGCAGGGTCCAGCGGCGCAGACCTTGCAGCCCGTGGGTGGCCAACAATGCACTCCATCAGCCACTTGCCGAGGCCATGCCCGCGATACGATTCCAGTACAAACACATCGCCGATATATGCAAAGGTCGCGTAGTCTGAAATCACTCGCGCAAAACCTATCTGCTTGCCATCACAAAACATGCCAAAGCAAAGCGAATTCTGGATGGAGCGGACGACGACCTCGCGTAAAAATCCCTCCGCCCAGTAAGACTCGGCCAGGAAACCGTGGACCATATCCAGATCAAACCGCTCTTCATCCGTGCTGATGACGAACGTGCCTTTGCGGTGCTCCGTGATCTGTTTTTCCAAGGCTTTCACTCTGCAGTCATTCTAACTTAGCCGTTAGCCCTTCGCTCTTGGCTCTTAGCCTGGAGCATTACTTGCTCCTTTCCAAGCCCGATGCATTTCGTACTCCCCTGCACCCGAAGTCAGGCGTGGCCAGAGCCGCCTCTCTAATCTATAGTTCGAGCGTGAACCATCGGCGCGAATCTTTCCTTCAACGACATCCTGTTGCCAGCTACTTTGCGCTCACATTCACTATTTCCTGGGCAGGCGCGCTTTGCGTGGCCGCTCCACATTTATTGCGCCACGAACCGCTGCCCAAGCTGACAGGAATTTTGATGTTTCCTGCCATGCTGCTCGGACCAAGTCTCGTCGGCGTCATTCTGACGAGGACAGTCGGTGGAAAAGCCGGTTTTCGCGACCTCGGCTTCCGAATTTTTCGGTGGCGGCTACCCGCACGCTGGTACCTTGCGCTGCTGATTCCGCCAGCCCTGGTCCTGGCCGTTCTTCTCTGCCTGGAAACATTCGTTTCCCCGGTTTATGCTCCCAACCGCTTTCTGATTGGCATCCTGTTTGGCATTCCCGCCGGCTTCCTCGAGGAAATCGGTTGGATGGGCTATGCGTTCCCTAAAATGCGTTCGGAAGAGAATGCGCTAATCCCGAGCATCCTACTGGGACTGGCGTGGTCTCTCTGGCATTTACCAGTCATTGATTTCCTGGGGACCGCGACGCCGCACGGCGGATACTGGTTCGCTTTCTTCACCGCATTCACGTTAGCCATGACGGGCATGCGGGTCTTGATCTGCTGGGTCTATCTCAACACTAACAGCGTGTTGATGGCCCAGCTTATGCACGTCAGCTCCACGAGTTCCCTGGTCATTTTCAGCGCTCCGCGGGTGACCGCTGCCCAAGAAGCGATATGGTACAGAATCTATGGAACTTCGATCTGGCTGGCCGTGGCGATCATCGCGACGTTATACGGCCCGCAACTGACACGCGCACTGCGGATACCAACTGAGCGCTAACAGTTCTCAAACGCGGTTCGCATGAACGAAGCCAGTTGCCAGCCATCCATGTACTTGTACGGAGTTTCTCCAGTGGTGTAATGGCCACAAGGCAGCACGACCACTTTGTGGTCAAGCCCGTGCCGCTCGAACTCCTGTACCGCATGGCGAGAAAACTCAGGCAGAAAAGTCAGGTCGTACTTCGCGTAGACGATCAGCGACCTCTTCGGCCAGCGGGCGAATTGCTCAAAGTACGAAATCGGACTGATGCCGCTCCATAGGGCGCGCAGCCGGTCAAGATTGATGTTGGGTTCGAGGCCCTCGCGAATGTGCCGTGTGGATTGCCCGTGCCAGACCACGTCGGCGACATAGGTCGCGGCATGGTTAAAGGCTGCCACGCGGATGCGCGGGTCGTGGGCCGCCGCCAGAAAGGAGTAGCAGGAACCCAGGCTCGTGCCCAGGATGCCCAGCCGGCTGTATCCCTGCTGCTCGAGCCAGTCGAAACAACAACGCACATCAATAACGGCTTGGCGACAGGCGTCGAGGGTCCGTCCGATGTTGGCGGAGACCGCGTAGTCGGCGCGGAGGGTGTCCGCCGGCATGCGGATGTCGTGATACGGCATGCTCAGGCGCAGCACGGCAATACCCAGCAGATTCAGTACCCGGCAGAGTCCGGTGTAAGCGATCGCATCGGAATTCCAGTGTGGCAGCAGCACCACCGCACGCCGCCCGCGAGCGGGAAACCAGCGCGCATTGGCTAGATTATTCTCCGGATAAGGCGTGTGAACTGGTGAAGTGAAGCGTAGAAATTTGGCGTGAGTGCCCCGCACCTTGGCTTCCAGTTTCGGGTCCGGCACTTCCCGGGTGCTGAAGACCTGAACTTCGCGACGTTCAACGCGAAAATCCGAGGGCGAAGTGTAGGAATAAAATTCATCGCTTGATCGCACGATGCGCCGGTTGTAGTCGCGCAGAAATTTCTCGGAGTCTTCCTTCCGAGGCAGGTGTCCGGGCGCAAAGCCGTTGCGGCATGGCCAGTCCCGCGCCCATTCGATGCCCCACTCCATAGGCCGCACCACCCGGTTGTTGTCCACCGAGGTGAGCCGGGTCTCCCAGTCATACATCCACTTCTGGTAGTGAGAAGACATCGATAGGCCAGCATAGCAAAAGGAAGGCTGCAGGTCAGCGCAAGCGCAGTGAAAGGCGGGAATCGCCATCCAACGTTCTGATTCGGTAGGTTAAACGCGTCCTTTGTGACGGCCGTCACAAGGGATCAGCGACGCAAACGAATAACTTAAGCCTTTACTTCTGTGCCCGCTCTTTTCATGTAGCTACGTTTGGAGTTACAATGATTTTGAATGGGACGAGACCAAGAACCGGGCCAACATCCGGAAACACGGCCTCGACTTCGCTGACGCAGAGGAGATGTTCCGCAGTGTGCTTCTTGTTCACCCCGATACGGCGGAGGACTATGGCGAACCGCGATGGATTGGAATTGGGATGACTCGCGGCCGCGTTTCTTTTGTTGCATTTGCAGAACGCCCGCCGGACACGATCCGCATCATCTGGTTGAGGAAGGCAGATCATGAAGAACGGAAACAGTACGAAAAAGCGCTCCAGGACGGACTGGAAGCGGGTTGATTCGCTCCGAGACGAGATTATTGACTATTCTGACATTCCGAAACAAGGAGCAGACTTTTTTGCAAGAGCCATAATCTGGCCGGGGCCGAAGAAACAGATTACCTTGCGCCTCGATCCAGATGTGCTTGCCTTCTTCCGCAAGAGCGGTAGAGGCTATCAGACCACGATTAATGCCGTTCTCAGGAAGTACGTTGAGGTGGTAAAGAGTCGAGGAAGGTGAGCA
Source organism: uncultured Acidobacteriaceae bacterium (assembly GCA_964528615.1). Classification (GTDB taxonomy): domain Bacteria; phylum Acidobacteriota; class Terriglobia; order Terriglobales; family Acidobacteriaceae; genus JAIQFF01. The sequence continues at coordinate 15,332 of CAZGSU010000045.1, forward strand.
GGAACCGTCGTTTGGTCCTTGGCCGTTGGTCGTTGGCCAAGCCAGTCTTTAGTCCCTTAAGGGAAAATCAGACCCGCGTGCGGCTCGTCCGGCGCGGATCAAAGTTTGTCATCGTTCAATCTGTGGGTTGGCCAACGACCAACGGGCCAACGACTAGCTATACTTCCTCGGCACACGCTTGGAAATCGCGCAAAGAATTTCGTACACATTCGTGTGGGCGAGGGTAGCGTGCTCGTGGGCATCGACACTTAGGCCGTCAAGAGAACCGAGCAGGATAGCTTCATCACCAACAGAAACGCCGGGCAAGCCGGTTACGTCCGCCAAAGTCAGATCCATCGAGATACGACCGACGATGGGAGCATAGTGCTCGCGAACGATCACTCGTCCCTGAGACGAGAGGGCGCGGTTCAATCCATCAGCATATCCGACGGGAAGCACCGCGATTCGTGCGGGAGCTTTGGTAACGTAGGTGCCGCCGTATCCCAAAGCCTGGTTGGCACGCACCTGGCGTAGTGAGAGGATGCGAGTCTTCCAGGTGAGCACGGGTTTGACTGCGAGCCGCAGCTTGCTGCCGCTCACTTCCCTTCCCGCCCGCTCAAAGGGCAAGTGGTAGCCATAGAGGGCGATTCCTGGCCGCACCATCGTGTTCCAGGATTCCCGCCTCGATATGATCGCACCGGTATTCGCCGTGTGAACCAGCGGCGGATCAAATCCTTCACTGCGCAGGAAGCTCCGCACCTGTTCGAACGACCGCAACTGGTCGTCGACCGAAGGCGCATCGAGCACCTCGGAAGAGGCCAGGTGCGTGGACAGACCTTCCAGCAGCAGGTGCGGCGACGACTTCAGCGCAGAACAGACCTGATGCAGGTCTTCCGGAGCTACGCCCAGGCGACCCATTCCGGTATCGACTTTCAGATGAACCGGATGCCTGGGCAAACCCAAGCCCGCAGCGGCCTTTTCCAGCAATTCCACCTGGCCCGGCTCCCAAACCGTGGGCGTCAGTTGCAGACGGATGATTTCTTCTTCTTCGCCGCGCCAGAAACCCGTCATCAGCAGGATGCGGGTATGCACTCCGGCATCGCGCAACGGGATGGCTTCATCGAGCGAAGTGACGCCCAGCCAGCGTGCCCCTTCAGCTTCGAGCGAGCGCGCGCATTCGACCGCACCGTGGCCATAGGCGTCCGCCTTTACGACAGCGCACACAGTTGTTCCCGCCCCGATGTGGCGCTGCACCACACCGAAGTTGTAGCGTAGGTTTTCCAGCGAAACCTGGGCCCAAGTAGGGCGGGTCGCGGTCCGTTTCACAATTTCGACAGTAGCCACTGCAGGCGATTATAGCGGTCGCGGCGGACGTCTCCACGTTACCCCTGTGCTACTCCCGAGTGGGAGCAGGCAGATTTGGGGAATCGGGTAGGACGGCGGGGTTGCCCCCGCCGTCCTCCCACACCACCGGACGTGCGGTTCCGCATCCGGCGGTTCATGAAACCCACGAGAAGCGCCGCTGGGTCACCAGCAGCGAAACTAACCCCATGCGGTCGAAGTAAGACTTCGGGAAGGCAGCGTGCATGTGCGAAGCATCGCCGTTCCACCACGGACCGCGTCCGTTGGTGGCCGATTGCCATGCTCGCGCTTCACCCAACCCGGCCCGCATCAGATGCTGCGCCCGTGTAGGATTGCGTTTCCATTGCCGCCACAGCAGCGTCCGCAGCTTATGCCTGATCCAGCCATCGAGTTCTTCCAGCGCACCTTTCCCTTCGGTGAGCCGGAAGTACGACATCCCATCCCCGCAGCAGCGGGTTCAGGTTTTCGATCACGGAGAAAGTGCGCAAGGCGCTACGGGCGGGCCGTGGCCAAAGTCTGAAACGTTCCACCGCGGCTTCCATCAGCCGCAGCGCCTCCGGTTTTGTTCGCCCAGCAGCCACCGAACCAGCCTCTGCACCCACGCCCGATCCCGGCAGGTTCCGCCCGCCTTCGCCGCTGTGGGCCGCACTTGCGTGCGCTCCTGCTTTATCGGCTCGCATCGAGGTCTGCTGTCCTACTCCCGTGTTTCACGTTCGGCCCTTCGCCGTCTCGCGACCGCTACTATGGCCTCGGCTGACTTCTGACGATCCTTCCCAACACCTCTCGATGTCAGTAGCACTCAAGCAGACCGCCATATCTCCCCGGGTATTGCGCGCACTCACCTTCCCGCTTATGCCTGTCGGATCTACGTCGCAACCTTCCGTGCAAGAACTGGGCTTTGCCTCTATTGGCCGGCTTACCCCGCTGCGCCGCCTCTATCCGCTTCCTGTTCGTCAGGCCAGCGATTTGCCTGCAGCTTCCTCTCGATTCCATCTCGCGATGGACACCGTTGCCGTTCGGCTAACACCTCCCCTTGCCGGGTGTGTAGAGGACTTTCACCTCCAAGTGAGTGCGCCCTGCCGGGCGCACCAAAAAGAAAGGCCGCGTCCAAACGCGGCCTTCTAAACTTCTGCGAACACGATAGCGCAAGAATTACTTGGGGGCCTGAGTGCCCTGCGGTTTAGGCGCTGCCGGAGTTGTGCTTGCCGGCTTTGACGTGGGAGTAGTGGGTCGGGTTGCGGCGGGCCTCGGAGCGGGCGCTGCCACACCGGACTGCGCGTTGTAGAGGTCAACCACGGAACGGGTGATGTCCACGGCGGGGCCAGCCCATAGCACTGGTCCATTCGGCCATTGATTGGAAGTGTCGATGATCACGCCGTAGCCATTGTCAGCAGCGTATTTCACCAGCATCGGCCCCATCTTTTGCAGGATGCGCTGCGCGATTTCGTTCTGCTGGTTCTGGGCATCGTCACGCGCGTCCTGTACCGAGCGTTCCAGGGATTTCTGCTTTTGCTCGATCTGCTTCACCAGCGTGCCCCGGGCTTCATCGTTCAGCTTGTCGCTTTGAGTGTTGAGCTGCTTCTTCAGGCTCTCCACTTCGTCGTTCTGACCCTTGAGTTCGTTCTGTTTGGGCTCGAGTTTCTTGCTCAAGGCCTCGAAATCGCGCTGGCCCTCGTTAGTGGCGAAGATGGCCTGTTCGACATTGATCGTTCCCAGCTTGGTTCCGGTTGCATTGGTGACTACGGGAGCGGAGGCATTGCTGGCAGCAGCGCTCGGAGCGGCCGGTAACGCGGCCGTCTGGGCCAGGGCCGCGAGAGAAAGAGCGAATACAGCAGGCATGAGAAACCGCGCGAACTTGCTTGTCATGTGGTTGATCTGAACTCCTTGGAATTTTGTCCCGGGAAATAACCCGACCGTTTGACGTCGACGGAAGAGACTGGGCCGGATTCCCCAGCGACCCACGCCGCACCGGGTCGGCATGGCGACCACCCGTGGCTTCCTCACCTTTAGGGCGTGAATATTGCCATTATAGGTATAGGTTCCGCCCAAGGTCAAACTGCGGCGGGCGTCGGACCTCACAGACTTCAGACTTCAGACTTCGGACTTCAGACCTCGGCTAACACCAAGCTCTGGCAGTTGTCCGGAATCCGAGGTCGACGTCAGAGGTCTGACGCCTGCCGCCGAATTTAGAACGTTGTCGCCACGCTGAATCGAAACGTCTTGCGCGGCTCCCGCAATTGAAACTGCGGCGCCAGACTGGTTGCGGCCTGCTGGAATGTAAAATCGCCCGCTGCTCCGGGGGGGAACATATCGCGGGTAATGGGCACCGGCCCCCGGGTAAAGGTGTCTAAGCGCAGAGGGTTGTAGGCCCAATAGACGCGGAACGGAGCGTTGATCACGGGCAGGAATACCTGGACTTCCAATCCCGTGGACATTCGGGGAATCCAGTTGGTAGAGCCCACAATCTGCAGGTTCTGGGAGAACTGGGGGTTCTGGAGATGCCCGCCGGTACAGTTCAGGGCAATATCGAGCGCAGGACAGCCGAATACTGTGCTGTTGATGTCCGCAAGTTGCCCCGGATTTATCCGCAGCTGCGAGTTTCTGATAATGGGATTCATGCCTAAATCCACGAACGGCGCCAGCGCGACCGGTCCGGCGATGGTGACGCGGTATTCCAGGTTCGTGACCAGGCTGGCGTCCCCACCGGGGAAAACAATTCGCTCGACCGGTACCGGAATGGTATATGCGCCGCGCAGGGGATTGTTCGGATCCTTGGGGACCGCGGTGCCATCCGGGTTGGTCAGCGTGATTGAACTCTTGTCCGGAAGAAACGCGACCGGAGAAACCGAACGGATATCGAAGCCGCGTATATCGTTTTCGCCGCCCAGATAGAAGCGTTCGAACGGCGGCGCTACCACTCCTCCGTAGCCCGCCAGGAAAGAACCTTGCACGTTGAACCCGACGGTGTTTCGCCCCTTTTGCATCGGCTTGAAGTGTTTGTACTGCACAATCGGACGCACCGAACGTACCGTGCCACCCAGTCCCGCGATTTCACCTCCGAAAAATACGCTCGTCCCCCGCTTCGGTGAAATCGGGCTGTCGATGGTACTGAATGAAAAGCTGGGGAGGATCTTGCTGGTGACGATTCCTTGCAAGGAATTGGGGCCGCTGATTCCACGAAATGCCAGATCGGTAAACAATATCTTCGAGGCATCGCTGACCGCGACGATGGACGAGCGATCGAACGAATAGGTCAAGCCCACGCGTTTGAATGAATGGTGTAACTGGTAACTCAGGCTGCCTGTAAAGCCCGAGCTGGACTGGGTGTAATTCTGCAGATTGTTGAGAAAAGTAGAGGGCAGATTGATCTGCTGCCCGGTAAGAATCGCCTCCTGCCTCGCCTGGTTGTAATTGTATTTCTGGGTGAAGACGGTAAAACCACCCTGGATCGGGCGATCAAAAAGATAGGGTTCGGTGAACCCAAACGACAGAATGCGCTGGCTGTTGCCAATGCTGGCCTGCACCGATAGCGTCTCCCCCAGGCCGAGAAAGTTGTTGGTGCTGTAGTTGATTCCGACGAACGCCCCCGCCAATCCGCTCACGCCACCGTTCAGTCCGATGCTGTTCTTGCCTTTCTCTCTGACCTTGAGGGTAAGGTCGACGGTGCCGTTTTTTTCGTCGAGATGAGTTTCGGTGACATTGGGATCTTCCGGTTTCAGGGCCTCGAAGTACCCTAGCTGATTCAGCCGCAGAAGGCTTAGCTTCCACAGGCGCTCGTCGTAAACCTGCCCTTCCTCCAACGCCACTTCGCGCCGGATAACTTTATCGCGGGTGGTGGTGTTGCCGGAGAACTCGATTCTTCGCACGTAGAACTTCTTGCCCTCGTCGATATCGATCGAGAGGTTCACCAGCTTCTTGTCCTCGTCAAACGTCGTGTTGGGAATCGAGGTGAAGTTGATGTGACCCAACTGGCGATACGCATCCCGCAGGTTGTCCAGGCCCTTGGCCACTTTCTCACGGGAGAAAATGTCGCCGTCCTTCATGGGAAAAAGCGAGCGCAGGGCTTTGACGTTGCTGACCTCCTTGTTCCCATTGAACGTGATGCTGCCCAGGCGATATTGCTCGCCCTCATCGATCGGAATCGTGATGTCCACTGCCTTGCCCGGTCCCTTGGTCAATAGTGGGATGTGGAATCCCGGGTGGCCGGTATCGTGAATCTCGGTCTTGGGGTCCTGCACCAGCACCTTGAAGTAGCCGCGGTTCTGAAATTCCGCTCGTACGCGTTCGGTATCTTCATCGAGCTTGGTCGCGTCGTAAGTCTTGGCAAAGATGTTTTCCAGGAAGATGGAATGTGGGATGCCGATCGGCCTCAGGTTCTTCATCGCACCGCGAAGAATTCGAGAGCTGACGTGCTTGTTGCCGACAAATGTAATCTTGCCGACGCTAACCTTGGGCCCTTCCTTCACCACAAAGGTGACGCTCACCTTGGCCGGAGGAATGGGTCGAACTTCGGTGCGGACGGTAGCGAACTGGCGACCGTGCTCGGACAGCAGCTCGCGGATCGTAACTTCGGCCTTCTTGACCTTGGTGGGATCGTACTGGCTTTCCGGAGACAGCCCCACCTTCCGATCCTTGAAGCGGTCGAGCACATCGCTTTTCGACACCGAACTGAGTCCCAAATATTCAATTTCGCTGATAGTGGGACGCTCTTTGACGTAAACGTGAATGCGCCAGCCCTTGGGAGTCTGCTCGCGCTCGAAGCGGATGTCCTCGAAATAGCCGGTGTTCCATAGCGAATTGAAGTCGCGCTCCAGGGCGGCGGCGTCATAAACGTCTCCCGCGCGGGTGAAAATCCGGGCCCGGATGGTTTCGGCCGGAATACGCCGCTGTCCGTGAGGAACAATTTCGACAATCACATCCTGCTGGCTCAAACTTCCCGGGCACAGCCACAAAACACTAAACAGCAGGCACAGGAATACCCGCGACTCTTTACAAATCTTTATGTTTGAAGGAGATGAGTCCGATGCCAGAACCGGCCGGGCCCAAGCGTGGCCCGCCCCGGTCTTCGTCACTACAGGGCTATCCTGATGAAAACGAAGAATCGCTACTACCTCGGACTCTGGGAGTATGGAAAGTGGCAATTATACGGTAGAGCTGTGGAGACCGTCCAAATCAGCCCTTCCGCGACTTAAATGAGACGGTTTATAAAGCTCTACCTCAACCAAGACGGAATAAAACGTGGCGGAGTTGCCTAGGTCGGTAAGTTTTTCTGAAGTAAGGACATTGATGTTGCGACTCCCGGAACTCAGTTTCGCCCAGTGCAGCTTTGCCGAAACCACACCCTTCTGAACCGTGCCGTCGACCCGCGCTCTCAACTGGATATCTCCTCGCCGGTTGTAGACGCGCACCGTGTCACCGTCGCCGATTCCGCGTGCTCGCGCATCCGCCGTATTCATCTCCAGCAGCCCAACCTCTTCCATTTTCTGAATCTCTGCCAGGTTACAGAAAGTGGTATTAAGGAAGTTGTCCGCCTTCCGCGCCAGAAGCTCGAGGGGAAATGTTTTGGCTTGCTCGCCATGCCGCGATTCAACCGGCGGCGTAAAGGCCACAACCGGATCCAAACCCTGGGCCTTCAAATCCTCGCTGTAAAGTTCGGCTTTACCACTCCGCGTAGCAAAGTTGCCCTGAGCAAACGGCAAGAAATCCGGGAACTGAGAACCAGAAGCTAAGAACTGCCTTTCAAAATTCAGCCTTACGTGCCCTTCCCGCTGCAAACGATCGCGGTCAATCCCCTGCAAGCGAGGGTTTCCCGAATCCAGTGCGCTATCGATCATCTGGTCTACAGAATCTCTCAAGCACTCCTCGGGAAATCCCATACGTTCGGCCAGCGCGCGAAACACGTCGACATTAGAGCGACACTCTCCCAGCGGCTCAATCGCCTGATCCGACATCTGCAGGTAATAGTGGCCGTACGCAGCCTGCAGATCTTTGTGCTCGAAGAAAGTGGTTGCCGGCAGCACGATGTCGGCGTAGTCAACCGTATCGGTAAAGAACTGTTCGTGCACTACGGTAAACAAATCCGGGCGTTGCAATCCGCGAATCACGTCGTTGTGGTTGGGACAGACCGCCGCCGGATTGGAGTTGTAAACAAACAATGCCCTGACTGGGGGATCCTTCAAAGTATTCAGTGCCTTGCCAAGTTCCACCATGTTGATGGTTCGCGCTGGCCGCCCCAGCGATGTCTGCATCAGGTCGGCCCGATCCAGAGCCTCTCGATTCAGGCCAAAAGTGCCGCTGGTAGAAAGCTGCAGACCGCCTCCAACCTCTTTCCATGAACCCGTGATGCAGGGCAGCATGGTGATAGCGCGCGTGGCCATGCCTCCACCTTCGGAGCGCTGCACACCGTAGTTCAGACGAATCACCCCGGGACGCGTGGTTGCGTACTCGCGCGCCAGTTTGATGACATCCGACGCTGCGATGCCCGTCCAGGTCTCGACCCGCTCGGGCGGGTATTCCTGGACTTTTTCGCGAAGCTGATCGAAGCCTAGAGTGTACTGAGCGACGTAGTCGGCATCGTACAAGCTCTCGTTGATGATGACGTGCATCATGCCCAGTGCAAGCGCCGCGTCGGTGCCGGGATTGATAGGCAGATACCAGTCGGCGCAAGCTGCAGTCCGGGTGCGGTAAGGATCAATCACGACCAGCTTCGCGCCCTTGCGGCGGGCCTCCACGATGAAGGGCCACAAGTGAACGTTGGTGCCAAGAATATTCGAGGCCCAGGCAATGATGTAGCGCGAACGCGCGAACTGCTCCGGCTCCGTACCGGTCTTGATGCCAATCACCGACTTGAGTCCCGCCTCTCCCGCCGCCGAACAGATATTGCGCGCCAGTTGGGAAGCTCCCAGGCGATGGAAGAATCGCCGGTCCATGGAGGAACCGTTGAGCGCTCCCAGCGTGCCGCCGTAGGAGTAAGGCAGGATCGCCTCGCTACCGAACTCTGCGACGATCCTCTTGAAACCAGAAGTAATTTCGTCGACAGCCTCGTCCCAGGTAATGCGCTCAAAGGCCGGTGTGGCGCGGGCGCCCTCGCCCGCGTCCGGACCCTTCGGTCGCACTCGCTTCATGGGATAAAGCACGCGATCCGGCGAGTACACGCGGTCGAGATACTTGGCTACCTTGGCGCACAGAAACCCTCGCGTCACCGGATGCGCCGGGTCGCCCTGGATCCTGGTTGCCTTTCCGTCTTTGACCGTGATCAGAACGCCGCAGGCATCCGGGCAGTCGTGCGGACACGCAGCGTGGACGACCTTCTTCATCGAGGCATGATTATAAAGCCTCGGCGGCGACCGCACGGAGGTTGTCCTCCCGACGCCGTCCCGAGCCGCGCTCGCGCGGTGTGGGCAAGTCGAGAGAACTGGGTTCTGGCCACCTCTGGCACCGAAGTTGCCGGTAAGCAACCAGGTTCCTCGGCAATCCTTCTTCGCGCCAGCGCGAAGAAAAGATTGCTCGGGATGACAACCATGCAGGTGGGCGACTGCGGGGGAAAAAAAGCGGGCGGCTTGTGACCGCCCGCTGAAACATCCGGTGGATATGAGGCTACTGCGCTTCGCGCACGCGATGCGCCCACAACACCGGATCGCCGCTGGTCGAGTCTTTGAGGACAAGCCCGCGTGCGATCACCGACACAGAGGACGTCGCGGTTGCGGTCTGCAGGTCAGTGAGTGTGAGCGTGTTGCTGTTGCCTTGGAAGAACAGGGTTCCAGCACCCGTGTTCACGGTCAAAGGTCCGCCCAGCGACATGCCCAGCAGTCCTGTGTTGAGCAGTTGGAAGTTGCCGGCATTGCCGCTGGTAACGGTCACACTGCCCGGCACGACTGCACCGTACACGCCCTGGCGCCGCAACGAGATCAGGTCCGGCGTGAATGTGGAGCCACTGACGGTGCCGCCGATGAAGATGCGCTGCCCCACCAGCATCGACGAGTTGCCGAACAGGTTGTTCGGGCTGAACCAGGTATTGTTAAAGAAACAGATGTCATAGGTGGTTACGGCGCTGACATTCACGGTCTGCGCGGTGTCGACGAGGCTCGAAGCGTCTCCCCCGGTTTCACCCACCCACATGGTAACGGTTTGCACCGGCCCGCTGCTCGGATTCAGTGCCAGGATGCGGCCGGAGATAAACGCCCGGTCAGTGGTGATGAATTCAACCTCGCTAGCCAGCACGCTGCCGTCCATCTGCACCGTGCCCTGGATCGAGACAAATCCGCCTGTAGTCGGCAATGTCGCCAGAGTGAAACCCTGGTTGTAGTTGGTGTTGCCGTCCACGTCGACGGTGAACTGGTGGCCAAACGGTCCCTGCATCATGAAGGAATTGCTCGCCGTATTCACGGAGACGACCGTGCCGGTGAGGTCGGTGATCTGGCCTTCGGGATTGGTCGCCTTCACCGCTTCGATGAACATAACCGGGCTGATGACGCCGGTGATCTGGCCACTGTTATCCACAGCCAGGGACTGACGGATATCAAATTCGGTATGCATTCCAGCCAGGCCACTCGCACCCACGACCATGGGCGTCGGAAAATTCACGGTCACGGAAGTTGTCTGCGGGCTGGTGCTGGTCGGGCTGGCAAACGTGCCATTCAGCGTACTCACCTGCGGAGGATTGACGGCGCTGATGTAATCGATGACCGGACTGGACAACACAAAGGTTGCGCTGGTGTAAGTGTCCGCCGGTACAGCACTGAAAGCCAATGGCGCGCGCAGACCCACCAGCCGGGCGAAATCAACGGTGAAAGGAGACGTCACCAGTTGCGGAGAATTGGTCATGCCGGTCAGGGTAACGGAGTTGATCGTAAGGTTAAGGCTCACCACGGAAGACAGCGGGGCATCCTCCCCGGTGACGAAAACCGCTCCCGCCTGGGGAGAGGTAGCAAGAGTCATTGAGCCCGTTCCCCCGCCGCAGCCGACGAGGGTCAGCCCGCACAGCGCCAGGAACATGGAAAGCACCCGAAAGCGTTTCATGAAAAAACTCCTATATTCTGGAAAAACTACGAGTTCGTGTACCGATATGAAAACACGCCCTGTTTAAGGAAGTTGCGTTACTTTGGGGCAGGGTACAAAGGTAATTCCCGCTCCGGAAGCGGATTCTGGTGAGCTCAAACTGGGCGCGTGAACCAGGAAGGAAAACAAACTATCGATTACTTGATGCCGATGAATCTTTCGACTTGCGAATCCTGCGGGTAACCGGCTGCGGGCGGTCGATGGGCTGGCGACTGAAGGCTGACAACCGACGACTATTTAATCTCCATCACTTCCTTCTCTTTGCCTTTGCTCATTTCTTCCATCTTCTTGATTTCGTCATCGGTCAGCTTCTGGATTTCTTCCATGGCCCGCTTCTCGTCGTCCTCTGCAATCTTTTTGTCTTTCATTGCTTTCTTGATCGCATCATTGCCATCGCGGCGAATGTTGCGCACCGCTGTCCGGTGCTCTTCCAGAACCTTGTGCAGATGTTTGACCATGTCCTTGCGACGCTCTTCTGTGAGTGGCGGTACCGGCACCCGGATAATCTTGCCGTCGTTCATGGGGTTCAGGCCAAGATCAGCCGTCCGTATACTCTTCTCGATCGCCGTCAACGAGGAGGGATCAAAGGGCTGCACGGTGATGAGCTGCGGCTCCGGCGCATGCACTTGGGCGATCTGGTTCAGCGGCATCTGGGAACCGTAGTAGTCCACGCTGACCGCGTCCAGCATGTGCACCGAGGCGCGTCCGGTGCGGGTCGCTGCCATGGCCTTGCGAAAGTCTTCCACGGCTTTATCCATGCGGGTTTTGAGCTGAATGTAAGTGTCTTTGAGACCGGGTACGGCTGCCATCGTGGGTTGAGCCATTGTCAGCTCCGTTGGACTTCAGGTATCAAAACGCTGCATTATAAACCCCCGGCAAAATAAAAGCGGCCACGGATCGTCACGGATTCGCACGGACAAACAGATAAGCTAAATAATTACAAAGGTGATCCGTGGAAATCCGTGGCCGCCTTTTATGCGCTGACCAGCGACCCAATTTTCTCGCCGATCACGACTTTCCGGATATTTCCCCGGTTGTTGAGATTGAAAATGATGATGGGGAGATTATTGTCTTTACACAGCGAGATGGCGGTTGAGTCCATCACTTTGAGTCCGCGTTTCAGCACTTCCATGTAGCTGATTTCAGCAAATTTCTTGGCGTCTTTCACCAGCATGGGATCGGCGTCGTAAATGCCATCCACCTTGGTGGCTTTGAGAATGGCGTCCGCTTTGATCTCCATGGCGCGCAGGGAAGCGGCGGTGTCGGTCGAAAAGTACGGGTTCCCCGTGCCTCCGGCGAAGATGACCACCCGGTCTTTCTCCATGTGACGAATGGCGCGGCGGCGGATAAAGGGCTCAGCCACCTGGTTCATCTCAATCGCCGACTGCACCCGGGTATGAATGCCCTGTTTTTCGAGGGCGTCCTGCAGGGCGAGCGCGTTGATGACGGTGGCCAGCATGCCCATGTGGTCGGCAGAGACGCGGTCCATGTCGCGCGCCTGCTCGGCGACGCCGCGGAAGAAATTTCCTCCGCCGACTACGATAGCGATCTGGATACCGAGGGAATGAACGTCGGCCAGCTCAGCGGCAATTTCATGAATGCGCAGAGGATCTACGCCGAAACCCTGGGTTGCAGCCAGGGCCTCGCCAGACAGCTTGAGGAGAATGCGCTTGAAGACCGGAGTCGCCATCAGTTGGTTTCCAGTTTCTGGTTTCCAGTTTCCAGTGACTGGCTCGATGCCTTATGGTACACGCGTGTTCGACGGAACCAGAAACCAGAAACCGGAAACTTGAAACCGGTCTTATTCGCTTTTCTGTTCCGGCTTGGTAACGGCTACGGTCTCACCCGGATCCCCCACTTTGAAGCGCGCGAAACGGCGAACTGCGATGTTCTCGCCCAGTTTGCCGATCTTGGTGGCAATGAGCTGGCCGATGCTAACCGTCTGGTCGCGGATGAAAGGCTGCTCCATGAGACAGACTTCCTCGTAAAACTTGCTCATCTTGCCCTCCACGATCTTTTCCACGACTTGCGGAGGCTTGCCGGTGGTCGCAGCCTGGGCGCGGTAAATATCCTTTTCGCGCTCGAAAGCCTCGGGCGTGACGTCTTCCTTGCGCACGAATTTCGGATCGCTGGCTGCGATATGCATGGCGATGTCGTGCACCAGTTCCTTGAAATCATCGGTGCGGGCCACGAAGTCGCTCTCGCAGTTTACTTCCACCAGCACGCCGATCTTTCCGCCGGCGTGGATGTAGCTCGCGACCGCGCCTTCCTTGGTCACGCGGCTGGCTTTTTTGCCAGCCACGGATATGCCCTTCTTGCGCAGCAGGACGACCGCCTGCTCCAGATCTCCCTTGGCCTCGGTAAGAGCATGCTTGCAGTCCATCATCGGCGCTCCGGTCTTTTCCCGGAGCTCTTTCACTTGTGCGGCAGAAATATTCACGGTAGTTGTGCTCATAAAAATAGTCTTCAGTCCTCGGTCTTCAGTCGTCAGTTCAAACCTTGGGATCGAGGGTCAAGCTGAAGACCGACGACTGATGGCTGACGACTGTCCTAACAAACGTTGACCCGCGCCGGACGACCCGCGCGGGTCTGATTTCCCCTCAAGGGTTAAAGCCAGGAACTTTGCGGGCTCGAAACTGCCGGCTCTCGGAGATTTCGCGGACGACCGACGACTGAAGACCGACGACTGCTTAATACGTCTGGGTCTCAACCTGCGGCACGTCTTCGTCTACGGTTTCAATCGCGGGCGCAGGCTGCTTGCGTACTCCCTTGCCCAGCACGTCTTCCATACTGATGTCTTCGGCCCCCGCGTCGGCAGTGGCCCCGGCGGCCGCTTCGGCACCAGGCTCGGCGGCTGGAACCGCTTCGGGCTGGGCGTACACAGCGGCGGCCAGATCGGCGGCTTGCTTGTCGCTCATCAGTTGTGCGCCCTCGGCCACCGAATCGGATATCTTCGACGCAAACAGGCGGATGGCACGCAAGGCATCGTCGTTGCCCGGAATCACGTAATCCACTTCGCTGGGGTCGCAGTTGGTGTCCACCACCGCCACCACCGGAATGCCCAGCTTGCGGGCTTCGCGCACCGCGATCTGTTCTTTGTTGGAGTCGATCACGAAAATCGCATCCGGCAGGCGGCTCATGTTCTTGATGCCAGCCAGGTTGGCCTGCAGATGCTTGCGCTCGCGCTCCAGCTTGATAACTTCCTTCTTGGGCAGTAACTCGTAGCGGCCATCCGTGGCCATCTCGTCGAGTTCCTTGAGCCGCTTTACAGACTTCTGAACCGTAACCCAGTTGGTGAGCAGTCCGCCCAGCCAGCGCTGGTTGACGTAGAAGCCGCCGCAGCGAGTGGCCTCTTCCGCGATCGCGTCCTGGGCCTGGCGCTTGGTACCCACAAAGAGCACAATCTTGCCGGCCGCAGCCAATTCGGACACGAACTTCGACGCTTCCTTGAACATCTTCAGCGTCTTTTGCAGGTCGATGATGTAGATCCCGTTGCGCTCTCCGAAGATGTATTCCTTCATCTTGGGATTCCAGCGCTTGGTCTGATGCCCGAAGTGGACTCCCGCTTCGAGCAACTCCTTCATAGTAATGTTAGCCAATTAACCTCCTCATTTGGTCTGCATCCGGCGCTCACCATAAGGCTGCTCCGGATTGCCATTCCCGCCCCGCGCCGCGAGGCACAGGATGAATTTAACAAATCAGTCGTCAGTCTTCGGTCGTCAGTCGACAGCCAAGACCAACCGCCCCAACCTTGTCATTCCGACGCAAAGCGAGGAATTTCGGCCTCCTCGGAGCCGTCCATTTACCGCTTGCTGTACTGGAACCGCTTCCGGGCGCCCTTCTGCCCGTACTTCTTACGTTCTTTCGAACGCGAGTCGCGGCTGACCATGCCTTCCGCCTTTAGCTTCTTGCGAAATTCGAGGTTAAAGAGCATGAGGGCACGAGCGATTCCCAGTTTGACCGCATCAGCCTGCCCATTGACTCCGCCGCCGGTGACCCGAACCACCACGTTGAAGGTGGCCGCAGTCTCAGTGGAGAGCAACGGCTGCTTCGCACTGGAACGCTGCGACTCGGTCACGAAATATTGCTCAAACGGACGTCCGTTAACTTTGAAGTCTCCGCTGCCCGGACGCAAGTAAACGCGGGCGATCGCCGACTTGCGGCGTCCCGTTCCGTAATATTGAACTAACTCTGCCATGATTTAGCTTCTAGCTCTTAGCTTCTAGCTCCTGTCCAACAACTCCAGGAGAGAACCCAGCTATTCGACCTTTCAGAAATTCCGATTTACCAATCGTGCCACGCTTGAAACTGAAAACCTTAAACTAGAAACTTGAAACCGTCTTACGCTCTCTCCACCAGCGCCAGCACTTCCGGCTTCTGGGCCGCGTGCGGATGCTTGTCGCCGCGGTAAACCTGCAACTTGCTGATCATGTGCCCGCCAAGTTTCGTCTTGGGCAGCATGCGCTTGATCGCTTCTTCGACGATCAACTCCGGCTTGCGGTCGAAGCGCTTGCGAAACTCCTCCGTGCGCAATCCGCCCGGGTATCCGGTGTAGTGCTGATACACCTTCTGCTCGGACTTCATTCCGGTCGTCTTCACTTTCTCGGCGTTAATGACGATGACGTGATCTCCGGTATCGAGAAACGGCGTGTAACGCGGATTCTCTTTACCCATGAGGATGAGGGCGACCCTTGAGGCCAGCCGTCCGAGCGTCTGCCCGGATGCATCCACGACGTACCACTTGCGCACAATTTCCCCCGCTTTGGGGAAATAGGTTGACATTACGAATCTCCCAGAAAATTAAAAAAGCAAAGAAGACCGCTGAGTACCCACTTCAACGCCGAAGGCGCAGGGCTACCAGGCGGGCAACCGCAGGACTGCTAAAGACTTAAAGATAACGTAGGATGGCTATTATTGTCAACGAAAGTTGGGGTCGGGCGTCGGACTTCAGGCGTGGTCGGTGGTTGGCCATTAGTCGTTGGCCGAAAAACAAATCAGCCATGGATTTCACTGATCCACACGGATCACATCCTTATTTTCCGGTTTAAATCCGCGAAAATCCGTGACCCTATTTTTTGGACTTGGCCGAGGACCAACGGCCAACGACCAATGCCGCCTGAAGTCCGAGGTCCGACGCCCGACGCCTGCTCCCGCTACTCGTACGCCAGCGCGTCAATCGGATCCTTCTGCGCCGCCTTGTAGGCCGGATACAGCGCGCCCAGGATAGCGCCGACAATCGCGATGATCGTCGCCCGCAGGATCCACCCGCCGGTCACGACCACTGGAAGGGTGGGCAGGCGGTACTTGATTCCCGCGCGCGCGGCCAGGCTGAACACTACTCCGACCACAATCCCGCCAATGGCCAGCAGCACCGTCTCACGCAGAATCACATTCACGATATAGAGCTTCGACGCCCCCATCGATTTCAAAATTCCTATCTCACGAGTGCGCTCCATGACCGCGGTATACATGGCCTGGAAAATCACGATGAATCCGATGATGACTGAGATGCCGACCACAACACGGATAAAAGTAGAGAGCCCCGGATAGTTGCTCGGCGTCATCATGGACAGGTAGTAGGCCATCGAACTGGCCACGTACTTTTCCATGCCCGGAACCTGCTTGATCTCATCTACGACTGCGTCGGCGTTACTGGGATCATCCAGCTTCAAATAAAAGACCGACGCCTTGTCTTTTGCTCCGATCAAATTCTGCAAAGTGTCGATCTGGAGAAACTTTCGCGCACCCCGGCCTTCCTCGACAATGCCAGAGATACGGAAATTATGGTTGAGGATTTCAAGCGTATCTCCCACCTTGACGTGTTTGGCCCTGGCGAACAGGCCGTCCACCAGGACGTCGTCGGGACCCTGAAAGGGGCCGCCCTTCTCGTAATGGAACGGCTGTCCGGAGAGGCTCTCATAGCTTTTCAGGTCGATGCCGGCAATCACTTCGAGCGCGCCCGCCGTGGAGACCTGCGTGACCACGGGCGCTACTCCTACCACGTGGGGAAGCTTGGCCAAAATGTTCCCCACTTTGATCGACATGGGCGCCCCGGTGAGCCCGACAATAAAGGAAGAACCTGGAGGCATGACGATGACATCAGCCCCAATTCCAGCCTGCCGCCTCCGCGAATCGTTCAGCATCCCTACTGACAAGCCCACAATCAGCAGGATCAGTGTGACTTCGAGCGCAATCGCCACAATGCTGATCAGCGACCGGAGGGGCCGGTGCACGAGATTCGCGACGATCATTTTGTTCATCATAAGGAAGATGCTGGTTTCAGCACTCCGCATTCAGCAAAACCTTAAAGATAGTTTAGTCCTCTCGGCCGAGTGCTGAATGTCGAGTGCTGACTTTTCCTTTTGGCTGAGTGCTGACTGCTGACTGCTGAGTGCTTACTTCCCGTCCGTGCCGGTAACCCGGCTGGATTGGGGCTGGTCCAGATGCACTACCTGGGCGCCAGGGGGTTGTTCGAGCGCAAACTTGTCGTCGGGGAGCGGTTCGTTCAACTGGATCTTCACGATCGTCAGCGTGATGTCGTACTCTTCCTGCGGCCTCCAGATTTCAATCTGCCCCGGAAAATTCACGCCGTCGTAATCTTTGTAGCCTTCATAACGCGAGTCGGTGGCGAGGTTGCCGTCCTGATCGTAGACGAGTTGCCGGTGAGGTAGCAGATCGGTACGACTGAAGATGATCTTGCGGGAAAGAAACCAGCCGCGGTCTGATTTTCGAATCACTTCAATTTCGTAATCGGCCTGCTGAACCTGGTGGTTCTTGGTGTCGGTGACGATTTCAAAGTTATTTTCCATGACCGCGATCTCGCTTTGCGGATCGATCTCTCGCAAAATGAGCGCATCGTAAATGTGCTGCGGGCGCAGATTCTCCAGTGGTTGCTCGGCGTTGTGGCTCTCGATGTCGTTGCGCCCGACCACAAAGCGGTTCCTGGGCGGGATCCAGAGCTTGAAGTCGCGTCCATTGCTCACCATGTCAAAGGCGCGGTTGCGCACGATGGGCATCAGTCCGATCATGCGCAGCATGCTGGGCTTTCGCGCCAATATGTAACCGCGAATCTGCTGATAGTCGGTGACTTTCCCCTTCTTGACCCCGCCCACGGACGTGTCAATGTCCACGGTGGCCTGCAGGGTCTTGATCTTGGCGGCTTGGTCGTTGACGTAGTCGATCAGTTCCGCCTGGGTGGCGGACTTCAGCGGGGCGGCACTGAACTGCCTTTCCACCCGGCGCGAGCGGAACAGGCATCCCGTCACAGGGAAGGCTGCCAAAAGAACAAGGATGACCCGGTAGCGGGAAAAAGTGCGCATCTAGATTGGATTGGATTCCCGAGAAGACAGTTGGGTTCACCAGTAAGGCTAAGTATATGCGAATCAGGGCCGATCCGTCGGCGCCGGGGTTATCAGATTAGCATCCCATGGCCCGGTAACGGATTAGAAAAACGCTACCTTCCCTGCACTGTTTGCCGCAGTTTGGCCACATTCTGGTTGTGTTCCTCGAGGCTGCGCGAAAAGCGGTGGTGTCCGTTGCCGTCGCTGACAAAGTAAAAATAGTCGGTCTGCGCCGGATGCATAGCCGCTTCGAGAGCGCTGCGACCCGGGTTTCCGATTGGCCCGGGCGGGAGGCCGGGATGAGTGTAAGTATTGTAGGCGGACTGAAACTGCATATCCGAGTGATGCAGCGCTCCGGCGTATCTCCCATCCAGCAACTCGGCGTAGATCACGCTGGGATCCGCCTGCAGCGCGATGTTTCGTTCCAGACGGTTGTAGTACACACTGGCCACCACCGCGCGCTCTTCGGGCACGGCTGTCTCCTTCTCGATGATGGAGGCCATGGTGACCGTCTTCTGCAAATCAGCTTTCTGTGCATCAGTAGTAGTTAATCCGATCTGTTCCGCCACCTGTCGGAACTGCTTCACCATCACAGCCACGATGTCTTTCATGCTTTGGGTGCGCGTGAACTCGTAGGTATTAGGGAAAAGATAGCCTTCCAGGGTTTTCGCTTCCGGAGCCACATCGGAAATTAACTCGACATCTGATTTCGCCACTTCCAGGAATTCCTGGCTCGACCCCAATCCCGCGTCCTGCAGCGCCTGCGCGATGTCGAACATGGTATAGCCTTCGGGAATGACCACGGTATGCACGTAAATATCGCCACGCACCAGGCGGCCATGCACGTCCACGGTTCTCGCGGTCTTGTCAAAAAGATATTCGCCAGCCTTCAACGACTGTTTGCGATGGAACCGATGCCAGAGAACAAAAGCCAGACGGCTCCGGATCACGCCCGCCGTTTGCAGTTCGGTGGCGATCCGGCGGGTGGAGTATCGCGGGCGCAGCATGACGAATTTCTGCCCCTCCGGCGTAACGGGCATCAACAGCGCCCACGCCAGCCAGCCGCCAACTCCGATGACGGCGAGCAGCAGGAGTATCAGGAACGTGCGCAAGTTAGAAACAGTTTAGATGAAGAAGAGTCGTTGGGAGTTAGTCGGTGGTCGTTGGCCCTCGGTCGTTGGAGCGGGCGTCGGGCATTAGACCTCGGACAGCGGGCGTTAGACCTCGGACAGCGGACGGCGAGCATCTGAAAAAGGGGACAAGCCAAGATGATCGCCGGCGAAAGACGGCTGTCATCCCAAGCGCCGCCCCGAGCCGCCTGGCGCGGTGAGGGCAAGTCGAGGGAGCTGGGTTCTTGCCGCCCGCGGCACCGAAGTTGCGCCGGCATAAACCCAGGTCCCTCGGCAATCTTTCTTCGCGAGGAGCGCGAAGAAAAATCGCTCGGGATGACAATGGGATGAGAAGATGACAAAGGGTTGGCCGCGCTGCTGAAAAGCTGAAAGCTGACGGCTGAGTGCTGAATGCTGTCAGCCTGCCATCAACCCACAACTACCCCCTGCCCCTCGCATCCATCCAGCTCTGCAAGATGAGCACTGCCGCCATCTGGTCTACGACTTCTCCGCGGCGTTTAATGGACATATCGGTTTCCCGCAACAGCCGGTTGGCTTGGGCGGAGGTCAGGCGTTCGTCCCAGAGATGCACCGGCAACCTGAAGCGGCAGCGGATCTCTTCGGCGAAGGCCTGCATCTTTTCGGCCTGAATGCCTTCGGCGCCGCTCATGCGCAGGGGCAAGCCCACCACGATTTCGGCAACGTGATGGTCGCGGATCACCTGCTCTAGGTGGGCAAAGTCGAGGCGCTTGTTCTGGCGGTGGAGAGTCTCCAGACCCTGCGCTGTGATACCCAGCGGGTCAGAAATGGCCACGCCAATCCTCTTCGAGCCTACATCCAGCCCCAGAATACGTGGCTGGTGCCCAACTTCAGGGGCAGCGGTTTGGTGAGAAGGCACATCGCGATTATATGTCCCGCTCGTACGCCGGGCAGTTAGGCTACGATATCGCTATGGCCATCGACGAGGCAGAGCTTCGCCAACCTCCCCTGCAGGCGGTGGCACCCCCACAGCCAAAGGCGGCGAAGCCACACTGGGCGTTTACTGCAATTGGAATCGCCACCATCCTGGGTCTCTGCTATTGGGGCGAACTGGTTCTCGCCGTAGTGTTAGTGTCAGTGTTGCTGGCCTTCATTTTGGCGCCGGTGATGGACCTGCTCATCCAACTTCGCCTGCCTCGCGGGGTCGCAGCCGCCGCGGCTGTACTCATGCTGCTGACTCTGATTACCGGTCTGGTTTATTACTCCTCGAACCAGGCCATCATTTTTGCCCATGACCTTTCCAAGTACACGCAAAGGATTCGCCAGGAAATCTCCCAGGTCTGGCTGCAGGCGGAAAACCTGGGAACGGCGGACACTGGCCCACAGGCCAAGCCCGCGGAGGCTCGTTCCAGCACCAATTGGGCGGACGTCCTGACCCGCGGCTTCGGTTCCGTCTCGCAAGCCTTGCTGGCGGCCTCGTTCGTACCTTTCCTGGTGTATTTCATGTTGAGCTGGCAGCATCATGTCCGCTCGGCAACCGTGATGCTGTTTTCGCTGGAGAACCGGCACGCTGCATACGTCACCCTGGGCCTGATTTCGGCAATGATTCGCAGCTTCATGGTCGGGAACCTGCTGATTGGTCTTTTCCTAGGAACCGCCGGCACCATCGCGTTCGCGATTCTGCATGTGCCGTTCTTTTATTTCATTGGGTTCATCAGCGGATTCCTGAGCCTCGTTCCCTATCTTGGAGTGGTGCTGGCGATGGCGCCTCCGATCTTCGTGAGCGTCGGGCACATCAACTCCGGGGATGCCATCGTGATTGTGCTAACCGTCCTTGTACTTCACCTGATCGCTCTCAACGTGCTTTATCCCAAGTTTCTCGGCAATCGCCTGCAGTTGAATCCGCTGGCAGTGACGATCGCGTTGCTGGTCTGGGGATGGCTCTGGGGTGCGATGGGCCTGGTTCTCGCCGTTCCCATCACGGCCGCTATGAAAATCGTCTTCGACCACGTGGAGTCGCTGAAGCCGTATGGGGCCTGGATGGGAGAGTGAGGCGGGCGGCGGTCGTTAGTCGTTAGTCGTTGGTCGTTGGTCCTCAGTCTTTGGTCCTTCTTTTTTTCCCAGCCTTTGGGTCATCTGTCACAGACTCTCCGTGTCGACCCGGAGTAAAAACACAAGAGCATTTTCTAACGAAGGAGGTTGCGCACATGGCGAGCTCATGCAAAGACCTCAGAGCTTGGAAGCAATCGATGGAACTGGCTCTTAAGATCTATCGTCAGACGGAGAGTTTTCCGAGAGAGGAAAGATATGGTCTAACAAGTCAGCTGCGCAGAGCGTCTGTTTCGGTCTCCAGCAACATAGCAGCAGGCAAAGGGCGGTCGTCCGACAAGGAACTAGTCCTCTTCCTGCACCGTGCGAGAGGTTCACTGCTTGAAGTCGAGACTCAACTCCTGATTGCGCAAAGGTTGAAGTACGGGGGTGAACTTGAGTCGGAACGACTGTTGGAGTTGGTAGAGAACTTAGCTAAGACCCTGAATGCACTGATCAAGTCTTTGAAACCAATGGCCGCATGAGGGGAACGCTCAGCCATCGACAAGAATGACTTCTAATAGAAGACCAACGACTAAAGACTGACGCCCGCGTCTAAGCCACAAAATCCGAAGCTTCGGGAAAGCGCAGCTTGCTCTTAGCCAGGGCCTTGGAAAGCATTTCCTCGATTTCCACTTCTTCGGTGTTCTTGGCCATCGCCAACTCGCTTACCAGGAGGTAGCGGGCTCGTTCCAGCATCTTTTTCTCGCGGAAGGAGAGGGGCTTGGATTGGTTCAGCAGGAGCAGTCCCTTTAGGACAGCGGAAACCTCCAGTAGCGACCCGGTGCGCATACGCTCCGAGTTTTCCTTGAAACGGTATTTCCAGTCGGCGTTGTTGTCACACTCGCCATCTGTAAGAAAATCAACGATCTTTTGGATTTCGCCGTTCTTTACCACCCGCCGCAACCCAACCGTGTGCACATTGTGGAACGGCACCATGACCTTGAGGCTGCTGGACTTGATTTTCAGGAGGTAGAACTTTTCCACAGTCTCGCCAATCGTCCGGCTGCTGATTTGTTCGATAACTCCAACGCCATGATTGGGATAGACAACTTTGTCGCCTATGTGGAAATTGCCGTCGACGCTGATCATGAGGGAACACCCACGAGCGCAGGGCACTTGAGGAACAACACCCAGCCAGTTTATCGCAAACAGACAGGAAAGGCAATTCAGAGGCGGACTTCAGGGGTTAGGAGTCGGTGTCGGGCGGGCGTCGGACGTCAGCCGTCGGGTGCCGGACCTCGGGCCCCGACCTCAGGCGTCAGATCTCAGCCCCCGGGCGTCGGGCTTGCGGTGGGTGGAGCAGAGAGCTTTAACTCTGCACTAGCGGACTAACATTGATTACGGCTTCAGCCGCTGAGGGCATAAAGCAAGACTGGCGAGCCGTGCTCGCCCTGGACGGGTTCCCTCGACTTCGCTCAGGACAGGCTCCGACCCGTCCCTACACAGGCGTCGTGAAAAAGGCCTCTTGGGTCGCGCGAAAAGCCGTTTCTCAAGAACGTCCACATTCCGAGGCCCGACGCCCGAGGCCCGAGGTCCGCTCCACGGTTTATAATCCTCAAGCACATGACAGAGCAGATCAAGCGGAAGCTGCAGGATGAGATGAACGCGCTCGAACACGAGCTGGTCCACGACCTTCCGAAGGAAATAAAGAAAGCGGCCGCCCTGGGGGATCTCAGTGAAAATGCTGAGTACCACATGGCGAAACAGCGCCAGGAGTTCGTCAAGGCGCGGCTTCGGCAGTTAGGGGCTCGCATGGCCGAGCTGGCCCTTATCAACATGGATAATATCCCTCGAGATAAGGTCGGTCTGGGCTCAACCGTCCGGGTGTACGACAATTCCAAAAACGCCGAAGTTGAGTACAAGCTGGTCACCAGTGAAGAGTCCGACGTCACCGCGGGCAAGATCTCTACCAGTTCACCCATCGGCCGGGCCCTGCTCAACAAGAAAGTAGGGGACACGGCGTCGGTGGTGACACCCAACGGCAATCGCGAGATGGAAATTCTGACCGTGACCACCATTCACGACGCCGAGGCAAAAGGATGAGGATGACGCGGGATGGTGAAAATCTCGTGCTGAAGATTTCCGCATTCACGACGGAGACGGCATGACCTGGACCAGCGCCTTTGGGCGCGGCTGCGGCGTGCTGCTCGATGCCATCGTCCGTTGGCTCGCGCTATCGCGGATCAATCCCAACGTGCTCACGTTTCTGGGACTGGTAGTGAACACGGTCGCCGCCCTTCTGTTCGGCTACGCTAACGGTGACAACCAGGCTCGCATGTTCCGCTACGCCGGGCTGGTCATCATCGGCTCCGGGTTCTTCGACCTGGTGGACGGACGCGTGGCTCGCGCCAGTGGCCAGGTGACGCGCTTTGGCGGCTTCTTCGATTCCGTGATCGACCGCTACAGCGACGCTTCCCAATTTCTCGGATTGCTGGTCTTCTACGCTCGCGGCGACCGCTTCTTTTATGTGGTGCTGACCGCCTTCGTAATGATTAGCGCCATCATGGTCAGCTACACCCGGGCCCGCGCCGAATCGCTGATTGGTTCCTGCCGCGTGGGCTTCATGGAACGCCCCGAGCGCCTGGTCCTGGTAATTATCGGAGCCTTGTTCAATCGCATGGCGCCGGTGCTGTGGCTAATCGCAGTGCTGTCGACAATCACTGTCATCCACCGCATCCGCTACACCTATACGCGCACGGAAGGAGCGGACCGGATTCCAGCCAAGGCCGGGCAGGCGGCATAAGGCAATGCCTGGTAGGACGGGTCTCTGACCCGTCCCCACACGGTTCTTTCTGCATTCAACCTGCTATCCTTGTCGGTAATTTTCGTCCGAGGACTTTTCTTGCCCGATCCGGTTCTGGTTGTTCATGGCGGCGCCTGGGCCATTCCTGACGACATGGTTGAAGCCCATCTCAAGGGCGTGCGTAACGCCATGGCCGCCGGTTGGCGGGTGCTGGAACGCGGCGGGACCGCGCTGGATGCCGTCGAAGAAACTGTAGTCATCATGGAAGATGATGAGACCTTTGACGCTGGCCGCGGCAGCTTCCTCAACCGCGACGGCAAAGTTCAACTCGACGCTTTCATCATGGATGGCGCCACCCTGCGCGGCGGTGGTGTGGGCTGTGTGGAGCGCATCGCCAATCCGGTTCGCGCTGCTCGCAAGATTTTGAGCGACAGTCCGCACGTCTATTTTGTTGCCGAAGGCGCGGAGCGTTTCGCCTCCGAGCATGGGATCCCGCTGTGCCGAAACGAGGACCTGATCATTCCGCGCGAGGTGGAGCGCCTGCGGCAATTCCAGCAACGCGCGGAGCAGAGCCCTGACCTGTTTGCGCCGGCCATCTCGCATGACACAGTGGGTGCGGTCGCGCTCGATCGCGTTGGCAACATTGCCGCCGCCACTTCGACTGGCGGCACACTGAACAAAGCTCCCGGCCGGCTGGGTGATTCGTCACTGATCGGATGCGGATGTTATGCGGACAACCGGACAGCGGCCGCGTCCACCACAGGGTGGGGCGAACCGATCATGAAGCTGGTGCTCGCCAAGTGGGCAGCGGACAGGGTGGCGTCGGGCAGCGCACCGGAGTGGGTGGCGGCAGAGGCGATCAACTATCTGAAAGATCGGGTGAACGGCCACGGCGGGATGATTCTTCTCGACGCGCGCGGGCGCTTTGGTATCGCGCACAACACACCCCGCATGGCGTGGGCGCTGCAGACATCAAAAGAAGCGAGTTCCGGTATTGAACGGAAAGCTTAATAACGGAAGAGCTTAATATCAGTTGTCGGTTGTCAGTTCTCCGTTCCCAGTTTTTCTCTCGCTAACTAAGCCGATTCTGGTCAGTGATTTAGCTTGATTTCACTGTCCATTCTGATGTACATAACGACGGGCATTCACGCGTCGTGCTTGTTCAAACCCTGCCAACGAAGGGCGTTGGCCGCTCGACGGCCAGACCCCAGATCCCCTCGTGTTGATGGAGAGAACTTTTATGAAGGTGCGAAAACTCGTCGTGGTCGCGTTTCAATTAGTTCTGCTCGCCACACTCGGCTTTGCTCAGGGAGTCGCCACCGGCGATCTGCAGGTCACGGTCAGAGACCCAAAGGGCGGTGTGGTGACCAATGCCACCGTCACGGCGAAGGATGAAGGCAAGGCCCTCGAGCGCTCCACCAGCGAAAACATTGACGGACAGTACCGCATCCTGCTGCTTCCTCCCGGAACCTATACCGCCACGGTGACGGCGCCGGGCTTCACCAAAGCAACGGTCACCGGAGTTGCGGTCACGGTGGGAACGATGGCGGAAATACCGATCAGCCTGTCTGTGGCCGGATCCGAGGAAGTGATCAATGTCAGCTCGAATGCGGAACTCGTAGAAACCCAGCGCACGTCTTCCACCGATACCATCAACCAGCGCCGCATTGACAATTTGCCCATCAACGGACGCAACTACATCAACTTTGCGCTCACCGACTCGCAGGTATTGCGCGACAATGCGCCCAGCATCGGGGCCGCCCCGACGTCAGGGCTGAACATGAGCGGTCAGCGCGCCCGCGCCAATCTGGTCAACGTGGACGGCGCCGACGCCACCGACAATTCGACCAATGGAGTTCGCTCCACGGTTTCGCAGGAAGCGGTGCAGGAGTTCCAGATCATCACCAACGGGTACGCGCCCGAATATGGACGAGCATCGGGCGGCGTGGTGAACATTATCACGCGCTCCGGATCGAATGATTTCCACGGCGACGTTTATGGTTATTTGCGCAACCGGAATTTCCAGGCGGTCAATCCGTTCAGCACGGTTTCCAATCCCGCTTACACCCGAGTGCAGGCAGGGACGGCGTTCGGCGGACCGATCAAGAAGGACAAGACTTTCTACTACTTCTCTTATGAGGTGACGCGGCGGCACGAAACCGGCTTTTCCAGCGTGGGCTCGCCGAATGGAACTTTTGGCATGGTGAACTTCGACGCTTCGCCGGTGTTTGGTGCGCCGCCGGGTTCCGGCTTCAACATTCAGGCCACGCCAGAGCAGGCGGCATATTTCCAGCAGACCTTGCCTGCTGCCCTGTCCACTCTGGGAGCAATCAGCCCCGCTCTGGCCGCAGGCTATGGTCAGGAAGCGGCGCTGTACGCGGCGTTCGTCGGCGGCTCGTCCGGTATCGCGCTCAACGGAACCTATCCGGCCTCCTTCGCGGCGCTGGAGCAGGGCGGACCCATCGGGCTGATTCCCGGTCCCGCGAGCACACCCACGCCGCTGACCCAGTTCATCACTTCCTGCAACGTCGCGCCCACCGCCGCGAATCCCACCGGAAACCGGCTGTGCAACGGCCTGCCGAATACTTTCCTCGGCTTGGCGCCGCAGGCGGGCAACTATCCGATTTTCGAAGGCACCAGCCTGTACTCGTTGCGTCTGGATCACAACGTCAGCAACAGCAATCGCCTGAGCCTTCGGGCCAACGTAAGTCCCAGCACGGTTACCGGCATTCAGGTGAACGGCCAGAACCAGACCTTCGGACAGAACGCTTTCTCCCGCACGTCTTCGCAAACCTATCGCGACGTGGCGGGCGTCGTGCAGGACACGATGACCATCGGCAATAACAAGGTGAACGAATTCCGCTTCCAGTACGCGCGCCGCGGCCTGCAGTACTTTTATTCGGACGCGCCCGGCGGCTCTAACGTCGCCTCCAACATCGCGGGCTTCGGTTTTGTCGGCCGCGAGCCCTACTCCTACATCCAGCGGACCGAGGAGCGCTACCAGTTCTCTGACAACTTCTCCTGGACGATTGGACGCCATGACACGAAGTTCGGCGTGGATTTCAACTACATTCCCCTGACCGCGACTTTCACCGTGAACTATGGCGGAGTCTACAACTTCAGTCCTCTGGACGCAGCCAGTGCGGGCTTTCCGAATGTATGCGCGGCGAATGGCGCGCCCGCGGCGCTGTGCCCCGCTTTTCCCGGCTTTACCGGATTGCAGGCGTTCGGGCTGGGAATTCCCAGCACGCTGGTGCAGGGCATCGGAAATCCCAAGGACAGCTTTTCCAACAAACCGCTGGGCTTGTTCTGGCAGGATTCTGTCCGGGTGCGGCACAATCTGACACTCAACCTGGGGGTGCGCTACGACGTGGAGTTTCCGCCCCAATTGAGCCAGCCCAATGCGCTGGCCCTGGCAGCCTACAACCAGCTGGGCCTGCAGAAAGGCATTCAGACCGACTACAACAACATTCAGCCGCGCGTCGGATTGGCGTGGAACCCGCGGGGTGATGGCAAGAGTGTGCTTCGCGCTTCGTATGGCATCTTCTACGATCATCCGCTCCTTGGCCTGTACTTTTTGGGCGACGCCTCCGACGGCTCGAAGAGTGGCCAACTGCTGTTCGCTGGAGCGGCCCCCTGCGACCAGAATCCTGCGCATGCCGGTGCGGGAAGCCTGAATGCGACCAACATCTTCCAGGGCATTCTCACCACGGGTGCGTGCCTGCCCACGATTCCGGGGTATTTGCCCAACCAGCAGCGCTTCGATCCCTCGAATGCAAATCTATTCATCAATCAGAATTACCTGAACCCGGCCAGCTTTTTCCCGGTCGCGTTCCAGCCCTTTGGCTATCCCCAGGGGAAGAATTTTGTTTACGCCTATGCGCAGCAGGCCAACCTGACGTTCGAGCAGGATCTGGGACACAATATGTCATTCAGCCTGGGCTACAACTTCAATGGCGGCCGCCATCTGAACCGTCCTATCAACGCCAACACCACCCGCGGCGACCTGATGGTCAGAAATTGGCAGGTGGCGCTGAATGATCCCACTTCGAATGCATCCGCCGGGCCGCTTTTTGTCGGCGCTGGCGCGGCCCCGTGCGGATTCGTAGGCGGCCTACCGTGGGTTTCGACCGCGTTGACGAACTTCTTCCGGCCGGGCGGCTTGAATCCAGCGATCGCCACCGCCCTCATTGGCACACCCGCGCAGGGCTGTATTAACGCGGCCCTGGCGATTCTGCAGCAAGGCGGGCTCAGCACGGCGTGCGATCCCGCTACGAACGGACTCACAGGTTGCGTTCCGTTCAGCGACATGGATGCCAACTACTCCAATGGCAGTTCGGTGTATCACGGGCTTACCGCCAATTTGAAGAAGCGTTTTGGCAGTCACTACGAGTTTCTGGCGTCCTACACCTGGTCGCACGCCATCGACGATTCCACTGACTTGCAATCGCCTCTGGCGCCTCAAGACAGTTATTTTCCCGGCAACGAGCGTTCGACATCACTATTCGACCAGCGTCATCGGATGGTGTTCAGCGGTGTATACCAGAGCGGTAAGCTTTCCGGCGAGGGCTTCTTCAGCCGCGTGTTCAGCAACTGGACCTTCGCACCCATCCTGGAAGTCGCGTCCGGCAGGCCCTTCAACATCATCACGGGCGGCGCGGACAACTTCCAGTTTTCGCCCAGCACCGGCCGCCCCAACGTGGTGGCCGCAGGCACGCCGGCGACTCCGTGCGGACCGACTGTTGCTTCCAGCTTCTCGCCGACCGGATTTTTCCAGGAGCCATGCCCGCTCGTGTTTGCGGCGGGTGGAACGCCCACTCTGCAAGCCCTCGACGGCAACCTGCCCCGCAACGCGGGGCTCAAACCGTGGACGATATTCAATGATGTGCGGCTTTCCAAACGCATCAACTTCAGCGAGCGCATGAGCATGGACCTGATTACGGACATGTTCAATGTGGCCAACCGGTACAACGTCGCCGACGTGAACCCGTTGTTCACCAGCGCGGGACAAGCCACGGCCGCCTATGATCCGAGGCAGTTCCAGTTCGCACTGAAGCTGAATTGGTAGGGGAGAGACGGTCGTTGGTCATTGGCCATTGGTCGTTGGTCGCTGGATCAGAAGCTCATTTTTCTTTTCGTCGTTATCCGTGTGAATTTGTGAGAATCCGTGGCCAAGGTTCTTGATCTTGGCCAACGACCAAGAGCCAACGACCAAAGACGACTTCCCGTCTGCTAAACTGACACTTCCATTCTTCGCGATTGCCGGGAGATTCCTTTACATGTCTGAAGACCAAGCACCCACTGCGCGGACACGTGTGGTCCGCGAGCCCCATCGTGGGGTTTACGATCGCGCTGTGGCTTACCAGATTCTTGATGAAGGCTTCATTTGTCACGTTGGATTTATGCAGGACGGGCAACCGTTCGTCATCCCAACGGCCTACGCCCGCGTAGGGGACAATCTTTACGTTCACGGCTCGGCGGCCAGCCGGATGTTGCGCAATCTGGATAAGGGCATCCCGGTTTGTGTGACGGTTACGCTACTCGAAGGCCTGGTGCTGGCTCGTTCGATTTTCAATCACTCCATGAATTACCGTTCGGTCGTGGTGCTGGGAACGGCGGTAGCAGTGTCAGAGCCCAAAGAAAAACTGGGAGCTCTGAAGTCGCTTTCGGAGCACATTCTGCCCGGACGCTGGGCAGAATCGCGTCAGCCCAACGAACGCGAACTGAAGCAGACGCTGGTCATGCGGCTGCCGATCGAAGAATTTTCGGCGAAGGTCCGGCAAGGTCCGCCGATTGACGACGAAGAGGATTATTCGTTCCGCACCTGGGCGGGAGTGATCCCGCTGGAGATGGTCGCAGGCACGCCAGAGAACGATCCCAGGCTGGATCCGAAGACGCAAGTGCCGGCGTATGTGAGCGCGTATTCGCGGAAGAGATAGGGACGGGTGCGTCGTTGGTCCTTGGTCGTTGGTCGTTCGCCAAGACAAATCGGCCACGGATTGTCACGGATCAAGATCATTTCTTTAGGTTTATCGGTGTGAATCTGTGTAATCCGTGGCTGCGTTTTTTGATGTGGCCACCGACCAAGGGCCAACGACCAATGACTGCCGCTTCCCGACCAATGACCGCTACTTTCCGTTCAACCAATTTGCATACGCGTCGAACGAATAAGGACGTCCCAGAAAGTCGCGCACTAGTTCTGCCGCTGGCTTGGTTCCGCTGGCTCCCAGGATGTCGGCGCGGTACTTGGCTGCGACTTCCCGATTCAACAGCCCGTCTTTCTTGAACTCGGTGAACATATCCTTCGCGATCACCAGCGACCACATATAAGTGTAGTAAACCGCGGAGTAGCCGTTCAGGTGCCCGAACGCGGTCTGCATGTGTGTGCCTTCAACGAACTTGAAGGGGGTATAGCGAGTCTGTAACTCGGCGACCAGTTTGTCCTGATCCAGTCCTTGCGGGTTACGGTTGTAGAAATCGAGGCTGATAGAGGCGTAGAACATCTGCGTGCGCACATCCAGCGCCCGGTCGAAATCATCGGCGGCGCGGGCTTTTTCGGCCAGGTCCGGAGGCAGCGGTTCGTTGGTCTTATAATTGCGCGCGAACAACTTCAGGATCGCCGGATCCTTAGGCCACTCTTCAAACATCTGCGAAGGCGCTTCGATAAAGTCATTCTCCAGATCACCGGTCGCCCATTTCGTATTGCCTCGCATGATGCCGTGGATGAGGTGCCCGTACTCGTGGAAGAAGACGATGACGTCGTCTCGCTCCATCAACCCCGGCTCGCCGGTGGCGCGAGGGAAATTGCATACCAGAACGTATTCGGGGAGCCGAAAGCCCTGCTTGCCGGTCGCCAGAGTAAAGGTGGCGTAGTGTTTGTACTTGTTTTCGCGAGGAAACATATCGAAGTAAATCCGGCCGATGCGGTTGCCTTTGTCGAACACGTCGTACACGGTCACTTCGGGATGCCAGACTTTCGCATCGGCCACCGGCTTATAAGTGATGCTGTACATCTGGCTGGTAATGTCGAGAATTCCCTGCAGCACTCTTGAGTATTCGAAGTAGGGCCGCATGACTTGCGCGTCGTATCCGAATTTTTCGATCTTGGCACCGCGCAGCAGATAGGCCACGTCCCAGGGATTCACGCTGTCCGCTTTGGGATCTTCATGCTTCTTGTAGGCGAGCAGTTCCTGATAATCCTTTTTCGAACCAGGCTGCGCCGCCACCGTAATTTTTTCGATGAAGTCGGCGGCGTTCTGTTCGGTCGCGACCATCTTGTCTTCGGTGACGTAAGCCGCCCAGTCGGGATATCCCAGCACATTGGCCAGCTCGTAGCGCTTTTGCATAAGTTGAGCCAGGATGTCGATGTTCTTGGGATAGGCACGCTGCCGATAGAGCACATAGAAAGCCTTGCGGGCGGGCTCGCTGCTGGAGTAATCCATGAATGGAAAATAATCGGTGTTATCGGTGGCCAGCGTAACCTTGCCGGAAGCATCCGGAGGATGCGAGCGTTTGAAATCTTCCGGCAGTCCATCCAGGTCGGAAGCATTGACCTGAAGTTTGCGCACGTCGGCGGCAATATTTTCGTCAAACTGCTGGCCGATTTTTACCAGCCGGTCCTGCAGGTTTCGGATTTTCTCGCGGGTAGCATCATCGCGGTCGACGCCGGCGCGATGGTAATCACGCAGCGTGGTTTTGAAAAAATAGGTGCCGGCAGCGTCGAGTTTGGAGCCATCGAGCGACGCCAGCACGTTGTACATGTCTTTGTCGAGCGAGATGTCGGTGAGCACCCGGCTGCCTTCCTGCTCGCAGACCTGGGCGGCATCGCGAAATGGCTTGGAGGGATGGACCTGCTCCGCCAGTCCGGCACGGTTTATCGCGTCGCTGCCCACGAGCAGGGCGGTGTCGAACGCCTGCAACGTGGCCATGGCGTCGCGTGGCGACTGGCTGGCCTTGAGCCCGGCGATCCGCTTCTTGGTGTCCTCGAGATCGCTGCGGCAGGACGCGAGAAACGAATCTGCCGTGCCCGCAAGGTCACTCGAAGCGCCCGGGGTCAGGGTTTGAGCCCGGAGCGCAGAGGGGATATACGCAAGTACCAGGATGAGCAGCAGCCCGCAGAACCGACGATTCATAAGTTCTCTCCGATCGATCTTCAGAAAAGCGAGGCGTGGTCAGCATAGGATTCCTTTACACGCAAACCGGTTAGGTTAATCACGCGCGCGCGACTCCGTCAAGGAAAACACACATCTTGGATGTCGGGCGATAGTGCTTTTCCAATATCACAGATAACAACTGTTTTAATCGGAGGTTCAGGCAACTCCGCCGAAAAGGATCCAGCTAGTCGGGCAACGGAATGCGATATATATTCCGGCGCGTGTTTTCGCGCGTGTAGGAGTAATGGTTCGGGGCCACCGCTGTATCAATTTGCCGCGGAATCACGATCAGCCCTTTCTCCGCTTTTAAGTCCGCCGCTGAATTGAGGCCGCCAGGAGGGAAACCTGGAATGCCGCGAGCCGGATTCACCGGCAAGGCATAGGTATTTAAATCACCCGAAGCGCCGAAGAAGAGATAGAAAAACTTCCCACTGATGTCCCAGCGAGGTTCGCAAAGTGTGTTGCACAGGTGGGGGGACGGACCACCGTCTACGGGGTAGGCGTTGAGGACAGCCTGATGTTCTGCGTCCGATGTATTGGACCCTGCCACCACCCAACGGCCGTCGGGCGAGATCGTGTCCACAATGATGATCGGATCGGGAGTGATCTTTCGCCGGTCGGTACCATCCTGGCGGGTGCGATACAGGAAATTCTGCCCATCTTCGGTGGAACGCAACACCAGGTCGCCATTGGGCAGAAAAAGCGGCGAGTCCTGGCTGGTAGCAGACGCTAATACGCGTGGCGACGACCGGTGATCCGTGGGCGAAAGCCACACCCGCGAGAATCCTTTCTGATCGATCACGGAGAAAGCGACCTGCTTGTCATCTTGAGAGACGCTGTAAGATTCCAACGTCGATCCGGGCTGGACGGCGGAATCGGAAACCACCCGCTCGGTTTTGCCGGAGCCCAGTTCTCTGCGCCAAATATCGATCCCGCTATGCCCGCTCTGCATCAGGTAATAAAGCTTGCTTCCGTCATGCGAGAAAGTAGTCCAGTAAGCGCTTCCTTCCGACGAGAGTTGACGATCCCCGGCAGCGTCATGGATCCAGATGGTGTCGTCGCGAACCCCCACCGAGGTGAGCAGCGATTTTCCGTCGGGACTCATGGCGATGCCTTCTTCTTCCGTGGTCCCGAAGGTCACTTGTTGCGGGGGCCCATCAGGAAACCTTTGGCGCCATATGTGGAAGCTCCCACCCTCGTTCGAACTGACGTAAACCCATTTGCCGTCGGATGACCAGGCCCCCGAAGTACAAGTCGCCCGGGGAGGCCCTACGACGCGCGCCCCTCCGCTGCCATCGAACGGAACCACTTGGCACGCCGTCAACTCGCCCCGATTGTCCATGGCGACCAGCAGGACCCAGCGGCCATCTGGAGAAAGGTAAGAGTGATGAACCATGCTGCGTTCGCCGGGGGGGACGTAGACGTCACGGCTTTGCCCGCGGGCTTCATCGGTGGTGACCACTGCCATGTGCAGCCCTTGCTTGATCTCGGAGAAGAGCAGGTGCTTACCGCCGTCGATCCAGGTCAGCGACGACGCATTTCGCAGGAGGACGTCCGCCTGCCCACCCAGAACCGGGACTTGCCAGGTGTCCCATGGACCGACCGTCCCGTACGCAATGCGCGAGCCATCGGGAGAGAACACGGGGCTTAGTTTGGCCACCGAATCATGCGTCAGTTGAACCGCATCCCCGGAAGGAAGCAGTTTGACGTAAATATCCCCGCGGCCAAAAAAAGGATCGTCCCCTCGAATAAACGCCAGCATGCGCCCGTCGGGAGAAAGCGCGGGGTACACCACGGAGTCGGTAAAAAATGTCAGCTGCTCCCAGTTCGTGGAGGCGGGCGGGGCTGCAGTCCGTCCCAGGTAGTGGTAGAGCCCGATGGTTGCCGCAAGCAAGACCAGGACTACCAGCCCGGCAACCATGCCCAGCCGCAAAGAACTTCTGCGGATGGGGGGTGGTGGTGCGACGATGCCGGACTCGGTGTCACGCTTCAGCCGCTTGAGGTCCGCACGTAACTCAGCTGC
Source organism: uncultured Acidobacteriaceae bacterium (assembly GCA_964528615.1). Lineage (GTDB taxonomy): Bacteria > Acidobacteriota > Terriglobia > Terriglobales > Acidobacteriaceae > JAIQFF01. The sequence continues at coordinate 49,168 of CAZGSU010000045.1, forward strand.
GGATTGATAGCGAACGTCGCGGTCTTTCTCCAGCGCCTTGTTGATGATCTCGTCCAGCCTGAGCGGCACGTCGGGATTCACACGCAAGGACGGCAGCGGTGTGCGGTTCATGATGCCGTCGAAAATCACCGCCGTACTGTCACCACGAAAAGGCAGAACACCCGTCGCCATCTCGTACAAGACGACTCCGAATGAAAACAGATCGGTTCGTGCGTCCAGTTCTTTGGCCCGCACTTGTTCCGGGGACATGTAGGCGACCGTACCGAGAGTCGCGCCCGGGCTGGTCAAGTGCTCCTCGGTCATCGCCGTCTCTAGAGCAGTGGTTGCGGCCGATCCTGAACCTCTGCGGTCTGCCGGCGTCACTTTCGCCAGGCCGAAGTCGAGAATTTTCGCGTGGGCGCGCTTGGTGACAAAGATATTGCCGGGCTTGATGTCGCGGTGCACGATGCCTTCGGAATGTGCGGCATCCAGCGCGTCGGCAATCTCGATCGCCAGACCCAATAAAATTTCTATCTCGACCGGCCTCCCGGCGATGCGATGCTTCAGGGTCACGCCATCCAGAAATTCCATGGCGATGAACGCATGGCCGCTTTCCTCTCCAATGTCGTGAATGGTGCAGATGTTGGGATGGTTCAGAGCGGAAGCGGCCTGCGCCTCTCGCTGGAAACGGCTGAGGGCTTGCGGATCTCGGGCAACTTCATCGGGCAGAAACTTCAGAGCTACAAAGCGGTGCAGGCGAGTGTCCTCGGCCTTGTAAACGACGCCCATTCCGCCGCCGCCGAGTTTCTCGACGATGCGGTAATGAGAAATAGTTCGTCCGATCACTGCAAAAAATGGTACGTCCGCGAAAGAGGCAAGTCAACGCGGGGCCGGGTGAAGGTAGGGGGACAGATTTGATTCGGCTGTCAACTCTCAGCGTTCAGCGTTCATCACTCAGCCGTCTCAACACTCAGCTCTCGGCAATGCACGGAGCAACTGAAGCGCTGGGATGAAATTCCTTAAATCCTAATTTGCCGGGCGGCTTTCGAAACCCGACGAGTATCGTTCGGGAACGCCGCTGTCTTCGCACTGACGGATTTCCAGAATGCGCGAAGTCACGATGGGCGTGCGATAGGCGGGATGGCGGAATTCGAGATGCATGCCGCGGCCCACAAAACGGATCTTCAACATGGAACCGCCCCAGGACGAACCTTCAATTCTGACCAGTACCGGCTCGGGACAGAATGACGGGTGGCCCCAGATCCAGGCTTCGCCTTGGCCGCAATGCACCACCGTGTACCAGCGGTGCTGAGTCTGGATTTGCAGAGTAGTCTTGGCAGGGAGATCGTCGAGAAATGCGCCGCCTTCGATTTCCGACTCGACGATATTACGGTTCACTCCGTCGTCGAGATTGGGATGACAGCGAAACAGCTGCGGGCAGGTGTGCACCGAAAATCCCCTTGATCTATTTTGAGTATAAACCCGTTGTCCATGTGTGGAAACGTGCCTTTGGTATCAGCAACCCGGGGCGGCCGGTTTCACGTCAAAACTCTTGCCTGCCGGGAGCGCTCGCGAGTATCATGCCCGGCCTGTCCCTTAAGTAACGGGACGTACCCAGGTTGCGCATTGACCCTTCAAATTGAAGGAGATACGATTCATAAGCCGGGTCGCCGGTACGCCCTCCTCGTAAGCCAAAAGGGGGAGGTAATGTAAGTCGTAGATAAAAATGGGAATTAAGAAGCTCAACCTGCTGACTGCTCTGGTGACGGCCCTGGCTCTGGCCACAACGTCCTGCCACACCACCACGCCACAGCAGGCGAAACTCCCGGCACCGCAAGCCAACGCGCCCGCCATAGCCCCGGTCCTGGCTGCTCTTCCCCAAACCATAGATCTCGCGGTCGCGGATACCCAGCCTGGTCCTCAGGCCGGCCGAGATGCGGTCGCGGATCTGATTATTCAGGTGGAGCGGGAATATCAGAAGGGGGAGGAACGATTCAAGGCAGGTGACCTGGAAGAGTCCAAGCAAAGTTTTGACAAGGCGGCTGACCTGCTGCTGCAGAGTCCCCCGGAAATCCGGTCGGACGAGCGGTTGCAGCATGAGCTGGAACGAGTGCTCGAAAGCGTGAACCGCCCGGAACTGGCCGCGTTGCAGGTCGACAGCGCGGAGGCCAAACAGAAGGCCGAACCGGCGCCCATTGATGAAACCAACGAGGTTACGCCGCCGGTCGATCCCAACGTCAAGGCCCAGGCAGAAGCCGAGATCCAGAACACCCATTCCGAGCTGCCGCTCATGCTTACTGATCCGGTGGCTGCCTATATCAATTATTTTTCCAATCGGGGGCACGACATCCTGCAGCATGGCTTGGAACGCGGTGGCCGTTATCGCGAGATGATCGAGAGCACGTTGCGGGAAGAGGGCGTGCCCCAGGAACTGATCTATCTGGCCCAGGCCGAGTCTGGTTTCCATCCCTTGGCGCTGTCACGCGTCGGCGCACGGGGCATGTGGCAGTTCATGTCGAGCCGGGCCCGAGGTTACGGTTTACAGCACAACTTGTGGGTGGACGAACGGCAGGACCCGGAGAAAGCGACCCGCGCTGCGGCCCATCACCTGAAAGATCTCTACAACCAGTTCGGTGACTGGTACCTGGCGATGGCGGCCTACAATTCCGGACCAGGTTCGGTGCAGAGTGCGGTTAAGCGAACCGGATACGCCGACTTCTGGGAACTCTACAAGCGCAACGTACTACCCAAGGAAACGCGCAACTATGTCCCCATCATTCTGGCCGTCACGATTATGGCCAAGAATCCCTCGCAGTACGGGCTGGACGGCATTGTTCCCGAACAACCGGTTCCCTACGACACCGTGAAGATTGACTACTCGGTGGATCTGCGCCTGGTCGCGCAGTGCCTGGACGTCTCACCGGCAACCCTGCAAGACCTGAATCCCAGTTTGCTGCGCTTGACTACTCCGAAGGATGTGTCCTTCGAACTTCACCTGCCGGTCGGAACCAAAGATCGCTATCAGGCCGCGATCGAGCCCATTCCGACTCAAATGCGAGTGTGGTGGCGGTATCACGAGGTAGCGCAGGGAGACACGTTAGCCTCGATTGCTCGCACCTATCGCACCAGCCTGCAGGCCATAGAGCAGGAAAATCATGTGCAACGCGATGACGAGCTTCAGCCTGACAGCAAACTCATTATCCCGATCCCGCCAGGCAAACACGCCGCCACCGAAGACGGTGCCAGCTATGCCCGGCATGCGACTCGCTACAAGGTGCGTCACGGAGATACGGTGCAATCGGTGGCAGAGAATTTCAGCCTTCCCCCAGTAATGATTCGCCGCTGGAATCACCTCAAGGGCGACAGCCTGCGCGGACGCCGCATCGTGTACGTCCACCTGCCAGTCACTCCCAGCGCCCTGACGAGCGATCAGCCGCCGGCTACTAAGTCCAAGCCCAAGAATAGCTTACGCTCATCCGAAGAAAGTCCGGTGCAGCATCACAAAGTGCAGCCGGGCGAGACCCTGGTATCGATTGCTACCACTCATCACACTACCGTTGCCGCCCTGAAGCGGGACAATGGCAACCTGGCGATGCTGCGGCCGGGCATGATTCTGGTGATCCGGGAAGTGCGGTAGGCGGTGCCTGCGTCTCCAGTTTCCGGTTTCTAGTTTCTAGTTTCTGGTCTCTGGCCTTTCGACCTAGGCCCCGGCCCAGAAGACAAGGAAATTCGGGAGGGCACGGCTTCAGCTGTGCCACCAGGAACGGACGCGTGGGCGGCTTCAATCGCCGGGTTTCGCGTTTGGGCAAGCGCTGAAACCATATCCTTCCCATACTGCTCTCCCTCAGCGTTCGGTTTTCACAAAATACTTTTTGCCTCCTACTCGACATTGCCCGCTCAGTGTAATATGCAACGTGCGCACGGTCGAAGTGGTCGTGCGAAATCGCTGTGCTATAATCGCGCCCCGTTCGGCCAACGGATCAGTCTTTCGTTTTCTTTTATTTCCCTAGTTCGCAGCGCTCTGCGCAGCGGCACAGCGTCGAGTGCAGCCCAAAACCAGCAGGAGGAGAAATGACTTTCGACGAAACCCTCTACGCACGTGATGACGAAACCGATGAATTTGGCGACAGCGGCGCCTACGGCGATACGCTGGAAGAAGACTACGAGGAAGAAGAGGAAGAAGAAGCCGAAGTGCCAGGCTTGATTGAGCCGCAACCGGAGCCGGCTGCACCCGCCCCAGCGGCGCCCTCAGGTGGCGGAGATTCGCCAAAACCCGCAGCGCGTAAACCGGCGAAAAAGAAGCCGGCTGCCAAAGTTGCAAAGAAGAAGCCGGCCAAGAAGAAGAAACCAGGCAAAAAGCCGGCGAAGAAAAAACCCGCGAAGTCCGCCAAAAAGAAGAAGCCAGCGGGGAAGGCCAAGAAATCAGCCAGCAAGGGCAGACGCCGGCGTTAGCCGGGCCTAAGTAGTGGTCGCGCCGGGCGAAAGGCGGACCGCAGAAAAGCGCGGACTGTCTTCGGCCTAGCCGCCGGGCACGACGGCTTGAGCCCCGGCGCGATTTCCAGCCGTGGAACCAAGCAATGCCGCTACGCTGCCTTGGGTAGTGTTGCCGTTGCGGTGAGTCTGCGTGCCGCCACCGACATCATGATTCGAGCCACCCCGCTCATGATCAGGCTCACGCCCACCAGTGTGCCGATTGCCCAGGCCGAGCTTGACGGCCATTGAATTCCGATCAGCAGCGCCAGCAGCACGGTCACCACTCCATCAAGCAGCAGCCAGCCCGATCCATGAGCCTGGCGGGTTCTGAAGTAGAGCACGATATCGAGCACACCTTCGATCAGGAACAGCGACGCCAGCAGCAGGGTCAACGACGCCACTCCCAACAGCGGACGCATGAGCAAGTATCCGCCGAAGAAAATGTAAGCCACACCTACCAACAGCTTCCAGATCAGGTTGCCGGCGCCACGGGCGTGAAACGCCAGCACCAGGTGCACGACGCCGCCGAGAACGATGAGCCACGCAATCAGTGCGCTGACGGCCACGGCCGCCAGCAGCGGCGCGCCGATCGCCAACACTCCGAACACGACCAGCAGAACTCCCCAGGCAATGGACCACCCAGTCGCCTGCCGCAACATCGAGGCCGGTGATTGTAGAGCCATAATGTGCCTCCTTACAGTTGTGGAATCTCAGGACGGCACATTTTGCGCCTTGGACCCGATTTGCGCAAGAGTGGAGGATTCGCGTGGCAAATGAGGAAAAGGGGCGGACCGCATATCAACGCTGTCAGCCGTCGTTGTTACTTTTTACGTTACTTCTTGCCTGCGACTGCCTGCAGGCACCTCCCGTAGAGCTCGAGCAGGTGTGCGGCATATTCTTCCGGTTTGGCCGCCGCACCGCTGCCCTGAAATCCCACACCCGACGAACTGGTGCGGCCGTAGCCCGTGGTCATGGCGACGAACTTCATGAGATCCAATGCGATGTCTTCGTTGCGGCGCGAACCGGATGCTGCCGCGGCTACTTCCTCCATGATTGCCTCCCTGGGACTGTGATGCTTGCGATTGGAGAGAATTAATTCACGAAAAGCTGATGATAACAGAACACTTCAGACCCGGGAGGCCAGTCGCCATCGTGTTCCCGGTGGCGGTTTCGTGATCGGGACTTCACGTGGTTAACAGATTCTCTAAAGTTCCTCCCTGAACCGTCGATGTGATTCCGTGAGGAGAAATTTTCCATGGTCAGCAGTGCATCACCCTGTGACACCCCATCAGGGAGAGAATGTATCGACCCAGCCTTTAGTCCAGCCTTCAGCGAACCGCTCACAGGCAAAAACTCAGGTGCCGCCCGCAAAGCGACAACCGGTGCAGGATTCAGTGAAATTGAGCAGCAGCAGCGACGCCGACCGCGACGGCGATTCGAAGTAGGTCCAGAGACTGACTTTACCTGGCCGACGCCCCCGAGGGCGCAAGGGGAGGAGGTGGATCGAGAGATCCACTTCTTCCCTGTTTCCTTTCCTTCTTCGCCTAGTTCAGATTCACCAATTCAGATTGACTAATTCAGATCGGAAAGCACAGCGTAGGAAAAACCGCCCGACGGATTGTTTAGCGCCACAAAAGTTCGGACCTGGCCGGCGCTGTAGGTGAGCGACCCCGTATCAATGGCCACAATTTTCTGACCCGCGAGGGTCAGGACAATTTGATAGGAACCAGCGGTCAGGGACTGGTAACTGGTGGACGAATTGAAAGCCAGATTGCTCACAGTCGGGCTCGCCACGGTGTTGATGTCTGTTCCTGGAGTAACGATATAGACGTCGGTCGCACCCAGACCCGGAGAGACGTTCACCAGTCGAAGATTGAAATCGCCGGAGGATGGCGCGGAGTTGTTATCGTTGAGGACCAGGGCGGAGATGTTGGAAGAAAAATTCGAAGCAATAACCGTAGTGTCGGAACCGGAAGCAAAAGTGATGGACTGCTGCAGCAGTGCATTGCTGGTTCCCGATGACTCAATCTGAATATTGTGGGAACCGGATTGCGTGTTTTGATATCCCGTGGTGGTGCCGTAGGCGACGTTGCTGGCTACGGCGGTGCTGTCGATCAGTAAATCCAGATTGGCGATGTCGGGAACAGCGTTGACGAACTGGAAGCGGGTTTTTCCGCCGCCGCCGCATCCTACAATCAGCAGACCAAGGCCCAGACAGAGAATTCCGGCACACAACGGCACTACCCGCAAGAATCGCCCCACAATTCACCTCTTCCTGATTAAAAAATTGGAGTTCCGCACAGCAAACACGAAGTGATGCGTGGGGCGCGATTTGAGGTTGCCGGCTTAGCGTAAAGAGTGCGTCAAGACAGGTAAAGAGTTGTAATGGTCGTTAGTCGTCGGTCGTTAGTCGTCAGCTGGTCGTCAGCCGTTGGTCGTTCGTCCTTAGCCTTGCGAGCACTGGGCCGACCATCGCGGACCAAACGAACGACCAACGACTATGTTCGCTTTACGAACTTTTACGTGACTTTACCAAGTCTTTACTCTATTGCTGATCGTGACGTGTTCTAACTAGGGAGAGATTTTTCCAGCCGTAGCAATATGGCTCCCGAATGTCGAACGAAGCTGAACTAACTGATATGAATTGGAGAGCAAACAAATGTTGAATTCAATACTCCCCTGCGGATCGTCTTTCGGGCGAAGCGGAAGCAAACCTTTCGTGGCCATGGCGTTTCTGGTGGCGTTGCTCAGCCTTTGCCTGGGCACTGCCTTTGGCCAGGACCAGGACCAGGCAGCGCCGCCACCCCCGTCCGGGCAACAATCCGAACAAGGGATGGGGCACCGTATGGGCCATGGCCCGATGATGCCGAGTGTCGACGATCAGATCAAGCACCTGACCAAGAAGCTCAACCTGAGCGATGACCAGCAGGCGAAGCTGAAGCCCATTCTTGAAGACCAACGCAAGCAGATGGAAGCGATTCACAACGACTCGTCACTTTCCCGCGAGGACCGCTTCAGCAAGATGCAAACGCTGCGACAAAGCTCCGATACTCAGATCAAGAGCGTCCTGAACGAAGACCAACAGAAGAACTTCGACAAGATGCGCGAAGAGCAACACGGCCGGATGGGTAAATGGAAGGGTGGAGAAAACGCTCCTCCGCCGCCCAGTGGCGCTCCGAATAACCAGTAATAAGCGGCGTCGGACCTCGGGCATCGCCCATTAACATTGAAGTCTAGGATCTGAGGTCCAAGGTTTGAGTGTCCAAGGTTTAAGGTCCGAAGTCTGACGTCTGAAGTCCGAGGTCCTGAAGTCCGAAATCTGAAGTCCGAGGTCCGAGGTCTGATTTTCTCCCCAGCCCCTGAACTGCGGTAACTCTTTGCGTCGCCCGCAAGAGTGCTTGGTTCGGGGGCCCCTTTTCTTCAGGCCGCCTTCGGCATCTCACACATCAACGCCAGCAGATTTTTTTCAGAGTCGCGGAAATGGGTCATCCACAAGTCGTGGGTGGGCATTTTTGCGATCAGATGAGGCTCGTCTTCGAAGCGCACGCCATGGCTGAGCATCTGCCGGTGTGCGCTGGCGATGTCGGGCACGGTGAAGTAGAGAATTGAGCCAGGATGGTCAAACTCCGGCTTCTCCGGAGGGGTAAGCATAAGGCGTACGCCACCGCAATCGAAGAAGGCCAGGCGGCCGGCACTGAACAGCAGCGGCAAACCGAGGATGTCCCGGTAAAATGCGGTGGCGCGGTCGGTATCGTGCACGTTGATCGCGATCTGTCCCAACCGGGAGATCGAGATGGGTGGGGTTGCTGTGGTCATGGGGTCAGCCTCCGAAGGGTCTTCCGTCGTTGGTCGTTGGTCGTTCGCCGTTGGTCGCTGGCAAAATCCTCGGCTACAACTGAGTCGCGCTACTCCGGGGCCAACGACCGACGACTAATTACCGACGGCCTAAGCCACCCGTCCCGCGCTAAGTCTCAATTCCTACATAGCAGACCCGCCCGATCAAGTAGTCGTGAACCTTTTTGCCCGGATCCATCGGCATTACCTCGACGGGATAGGCGTGGTTGTGGGGACGCAGAACCAGGTTGTTCCCGGCCACTTCGACATACTTTACGGTACAGGCGTTGTTTTTGACCACCGCGTACATGTTGGATTCACCTTTGCGATAGGGCTGGAGCGAATTGTAGTGGCGGTCGATCAGCAGAGTCGCGCCGGGCAGCAATCGAGGGTACATACTCATGCCTTCGCGCCCGTCAGCGCGAATGATGACGAAACGTTCCCACGCTTCGCGATCGCCTTCCATTTCAGGCCGCAGCTTGCGCAGGAAGCTTTTCTTGAACTTCACTACGTCCTTGACTCGCATGCTCATGATCGCGGGTTGGCGGGCGGCGACCACGCCATCCACCAGGAGCACGTTACGGAATTCGTCCTCGCTGGGGGGGACGATACTGGCGCGCTTGTTGATTTCGTCCGGATCGAGCAGGTCGAGGACCGACAGGCGCTGCACATTCAACACTTTATCCATCCCGTCGACACTCAGACCGCGCTTGCGGTTGAGGAAGTTGGAAATGTGCGCCTGCCTGAAACCGGTCTCCCGGGCCAGGCGCAGACCGGTCAACTCGCCCTCGCCGATGCGCTGCCAAAGCGCCTTGCGGAGGTTTTCCTGCAGTGCGCGGAATTTCATCCGCTGAGTATAGCATTGCAGATATAGCGAATTGCTATTCACACATCAATCAAAAACATCTGCCAGCAAATATATTTTGACTTTGGTAAATCAGGAGCTATACGATCAGCGACCTGTATAGCTATTTGTCTTTGAGGGGGAATTTCATAACCAAGAGCCACAAAAGACGATGCCAAGCAATTCACAATCCGAAGGTGAGGAAACCAGTTTCGTGGAATTCCGCCGCAAGGTGCAAGCCGCGGAAATGCTTTCCTCCGCAATGGAGCGGCTGTTGCAGCAACTCCGGTTTACTGGCCGGGTCAGCGTCGTGGTGCAGAATGGCCGCGTGCTGAAATCCAGCTACGAGGAGGGCTATTTCCGCCAGCCGACAGTTTCCTAGGTCGTGTCCGGCCGATAGTTCCCCATCCGAACGCTTACCAGCACTCATAACTAAATAATCCAACAGGTCATCGTAAGAGAAACGAGCCCTGGGACCGAGCAATCGGCACAGGGCTTTTTTAATTCGGTCGTCGGTCGTCAGTCGCCGGTCGTCAATGAAATTCCACACGACCGCCCAGCAGACGACTGAAGACTGACGACGAGATGGAGGCAATCATGAAAATCGAAGATGAAGATCCGGAAATAGTTCAGCTGGAACTCAAGTATTGCGAACGTTGCGGAGCACTGTGGTTGCGGTTGCGCGGGGCGCCAAGATGTCTATTGCGGTCCGTGCGATCTGGAGGTGCTGGACCTGCCCTCACCCCGCCAGGTTCCGAGCAAGCCACGCTTACCAGGGAACCACAAGGTCGAGGGCAGGACGCAGCAGACAAACGGACCTGCGTTTTGCGGACAAGGGGGAACCGCATGACCCTCCTTCCCGGCCCGACTCAGAGCATGTCGATGCGTGGCGACGCCGATGTAACCGGAAAAGAACCGCAGCGCTGCCGCCTGAGCGCGAGGTCAGGGCCGCGATCGCAGGGGAGCGAGGCTGCTCCGGTTCCTGATCGCGACCCTGACTTATGGCTGTATCGGGACCGAACCTTGGGCTTGCTGAGACGGTATCTGCAATTGTCGGTGGAGGTGGGGCGGCTGCCGTCCCTGCTGGGACGGGAGTTTTTCCGGACCGGAGTTACCTCGTATCGCGCAACAACGTTCGAAGATACGGTAATTTTCGTACACGATGTGGCGCGTGGCCTGGAAAGACTGGAGGGGTTTGAAAACAAGTTGATCGCGAGGATCGTGCTACAGGATTACACGCAAAACGAAACCGCGCGTCTGCTGGGTGCGGGCCGCGTACGGTGGGACGGCGCTTCCCCGAAGCCGTGGATCAACTGACGGAAGTTTTCCTGGAAGCCGGTTTGCTGGTTCGGCTGCCAAGCGACGACGTGGCCCGGGCGCAAAGCTGTCAAGAGGGGAGAATCGAAGAAACCCCGGCAAGTGATTGTGACGATGGGAAATAAATTCTCGGCACGCATGTCCCACTGACCACAGCGGATTTGATATTCTTAATTTAGAGATTGAGAAAAAGAAAGTTTGAGGGCGCGCTATGGCGCGCCCATATTTTTTGGGCGGTCAACGAATGGGGCGAGTACCAGGCATGAAGAAGGCGAAAGAGAGAAACGACAGACAACGCTCCGCAAAAAGTTCGGCGGCAACAAGGGTTTCGCGAGATCCCGTGAATCTAGCCGATATCCGGCAGCAGATCACCAATCTGGTTGGAAACGGCGCTCTGGGCATGGTGGAGACCACGATCGAAGAAGTAGGCAAGGGCCACTATCTGGGAATGAAGTACCTGTTCGAACTGATCGGGCATTATCCCGGGACGGCTGGGGAGGAGGCGCCAGTCCAGGATTCGATGGCAGCGACACTGCTGCGTCGTCTGGGACTTCCGGAATTGTCAATGCAGGAACAAAGAGTTACCAAAGATATCGAAATGCCCGATGCGGTTTCAGATGATGGCTTAGAATGAAGGCCACGAGTTGGACGACGGCGGCCAAACGGTTGGCTGCCAGCCATCGGTCATTGGCTGGACCACGTTTGTCAGCGGCCTTACTGCACGGGACTTTCAGAATGGACATGACTTGGATGACCGGCCGAATCGCGGTCGGGGGTGGCATCTGGACAGCAGAAAACATGGCGGCGGTGGCACGGGCGGGCGTGACCCACATCATCGACATGCAAATCGAATTCGACGACACCAAGCTGGCGGAGCCGCATCGAATCGAAGTGCTGTGGAATCCGATTGATGATGATTTTCAGCCTAAGCCGCCAGAGATTTTCCAGCGAGGAGTGGATTTCGCGACCCAGGCACTGGAGCAGGAGGGGACGAAGGTGTTTATCCACTGCGCGGCGGGGGTGCATCGGGCGCCGATGATGGCATTGGCCGTCTTATGCTGGTTTGGCTGGACGCCGGAAGCGGCCCAGGAGTTGATCGAGAAGAAACGTCCGGTGGTCGATTTTGCGGACGTATACGTTCGCAGCGTGGAGAGGTTTCTGGATCAGCAGGTGAAGACCGGGCGGTAAGGAACCAGTTCTCTGTTCTTCGTTCCCGGTTGTCAGTTGCCAAGGGCGTTTAGGTTCGTAGCGTCGAGAGGTTTCTGGATCAGCAGGTAAAGACCGGGCGGTGAGAAACCAGTTCTCTGTTCCTCGTTCCCGGTTGTCAGTTTACCTCTCTAGCAAATATTAAGAATCTGCATTACGGAGGAGAATATGTTGGACGCGCGCCGCCCCCTGGGGCGGCTTTTTTATTTGGTGCTCTCCGTAGTGGTGTTGTTGGGAGTGTCGGTGGGACAGACACCGACCACAACCACCATCAGCGAAGTCCGTTGGACCGATTTCGGCTGGGGCCTGGATAACGATCGCAACCTGGCCGGCAGGTTCTCCACGAGAACCTTCGCGGTGGTGCGATTGGCAGCGGTACAGAATTATTTTCTGCGCCAGTTCGACGCTTCCACGCCGCCCAAATATTCACGATACACAACCGCCTTGCACCTCAAGTACCCCTTATGAAAGACCGCGAAGACGACATTTCGAGTAACTGTCTTCACTATGGAAGTGCGGGCAGGCAGCCGCTCGTGGTGCGCATTATCGACAGCGATTTTCAAGGCGAGGTTCTGGAAAAGCTGGGGCGACTGGAGGCCAAGATGGACATGCTGATCGGAAGCGGGCAGCCCGGACGCATGAAACTGGCGGAAGATCGTCTGGTTATTCTGGAAAAGAGCGAAATACGGCGAAGCGTGTATGACCGGATCGTGAACGCCGCGATTACGGTGGCCATCAGCGCGGCAATCGCGCTGCATGATCACTGGGGCATCAAGTAATTTTCGGAATCCAGTCAAGTTCGATTTTTTTCAATTCTTCAGTTCCTAGTTTCTGGTTCTCAGTTCCCAGTTTCAATACATAAGGAGAAATGGTTATGGATTTTCTATCCAAGTTGTTGCAGGGGATCGCTTTTGTGCCGGCCGTGGTGAATGGGATCGAGGGTTATTTGGAAACCGTTCCGGCGCGCAAAAGAAAGACGCGGCCATGTCATTTGTTTCGGCTGCGCTGCAAGTAAGCGACGCTGTCACTTCGCGTCATATTATTGACGAAGAGAAATTCAAACTTGGACTGAGCAATGTAATCGATGGCGTCGTCTTATGTCTGAACGCTTCGACCTGGTCAAAGCCGGCGCAGCCCTGAAGTCATCCGACCTCTTCGCTCCAGTTCTCAAGCGTCTTCTTGACCTGGGCCATGAACTGGTCGGCGACGGCGCCGTCGATGAGACGGTGGTCATAACCAAGGGTCAGGTGAACCAGCGAGCGGATCGCAATGGAGTCATTGCCATCGTCGTCGGTGACCACGACCGCCGCCTTGGTAATTCCACCAACCCCCATAATGGCCGAGTTCGGCTGGTTGATGATGGGTAGCCCAAAGACTGCACCGAACTGTCCAGGATTTGTGATGGTGAAGGTGGAGCCTTCCACTTCGTCGGGTTTGAGTTTCTTGGTGCGGGCACGCTCGCCCAGGTCGCTGATGCCGCGCTGAAGACCCAGGAAGTTGAGCTCATCGGCATGCTTGAGTACCGGAACGATGAGGCCCCAGTCGAGCGCAACCGCGATGCCGAGGTTGATGTGGCGATGGTAGCGAATGCTCTCACCCTCGATCGAAGCGTTGACGATAGGAAACTGCTGCAGCGTAATCATGGCGGCGCGGGCGAAAAAGGGCATAAGGGTGAGACGTACCCCGTGCCTTTTTTCGAACGCTGACTTAGTCTTATTGCGCAGATTGACGATGCGCGTGAGATCGACCTCGAACATGCAGTGGACGTGAGC
>CAZGSU010000046.1:0-24903 GCA_964528615.1 uncultured Acidobacteriaceae bacterium
CAAGCAACCGCCGCGGCTTGCCAGCTCCAGAGACCGATCCACGTCGTCGCTACTCGATAAGGATGCAACCGGGATGGAACCATGCAAGATCCGCGGCACGACCCAACCCCTCGTTTCACGCACAGGGGCTGGAAGGTAAGGAAATATCTTCTCCTTCCGGTCGAGGGAGAAAAATGTCCTTGACTTCTCCTCTTATAGACCAGGCGTTTACAATAACAGCGCGGTCAAATCTGCATGAGTTTGTTTAGCTCCGGCGTTGTCACACACCCGTCGAGAAAAGCGAACTGGCCCTCGTCTTTGACCTCGCGTGCAGCATCCACCAAGCTGGTCATTGCCGCGCGATAGAGTGAGGTCGCAAGGCTGATCCGCCTGACTCCGACCGCGGCGAGTTCACTGACGGAGAATGACTTTCCTTTGATTCCCACCATGAAATTGAACGGCTTCGATACCGCCGCACAGACTGCGCCCACTGCGGCCAGGTCAGGTAGGCCGGGGGCGAAAAGCACATCGGCTCCCGCTTTTTCGAAGGCTTGAAGGCGACGAATGGTGTCGTCCAGGCTTGGCGCAGTGTAGAGGAAATTGTGCGCCCGCGCAGTCAGGAGGAAAGGAAACTGGATGGAACGAGCCGCCTCCGCGCCGGCCTCAATCCGTTCGACAGCCAGGCCAAAATCGTAAAGTGGACGGTCTTCGTTGCCCGTCGCGTCCTCGATCGTGCATCCGACGAGTCCCGCCTCGGACGCAAACCGGATCGTTTCCGCCACGACCTCCGGCGTGTCACCAAACCCCTTTCCCAAATCTGCCGAGACGGGCAAATCTGTCGCACCAACAATCAAGTGCGCGTGCGCCAGCGCCTCATCTCGATTCAGCCCGTGGTCTCTCCGTCCCAGGGCAGAGGCGGAGGCTGCACTCGATGTGGCCAATGCTTTAAAGCCAAGTCCAGCGAGAATGCGGGCAGAGCCGACATCCCAAGGATTCGGAATTACGAAGGCGCCAGGGCCGTCATGGAGCGTGCGGAAACGAGCTGCTTTCTCGCTCTGGGTGACACTCATGGAAGTGAACCTCCCGATTCGGAATCTTCCTCGCAGGATAACTGACGTAAACCGGCATTTACACCAACAATGCGGATCTCGGCAGAGTTGGCCCGACGGGTTACTGGTGTAGTGGGTATTTCCCGCCAACAGTGGCGGCGGCCTGGGTAAGAGCGCTAAGCCGCTCACAAAACTTCCACTGTATAGTGTGGTGGTGGCTCAAAAACCTGGGGTGCTTTGCAAGAGTTGCGGAAAGGGAATAGAGATCGATGATGAGTATGTTCCGGGGATACGAGGCGCCGTACTGGCAGCCAGCCTTTATCAGGTCGCCAGGCCAGTCGAGGGAAGCATTTTAAGTTCGGCAATCAGGCCGTGGCAAAAAACATTGAGCTGCGCCAATCCGGATTGCGGAAAGACCCACACCTGCAGAACTGACGATCTGTGCCTGTACGACAGCTAAGAACTCATCGAAACCACTGGCTGGTCCAGCTCTGCAGCTCGGCCCAATAAACCTGCACGCGATTGACCAGCGTATCCGGCTTCATCATGTCGAACCCGCCGCGCGGCGTGGGCAGCGCGGGATGATAGCCCGCAGGCACTGTGAAAAGCGCGTCCTCGATAGGAGCTTCGGAGAACTCAACCAGTTCAACCTTGCTAACCGTAGTGTTTCCCTGCTCGGTCCGTCGGATCGTCTCCTCGACAGGAAAACCGGCGGGTGCCGTGCCCAGCCGCTTGAAATGTATGCGATCGTGCCGGTGCTGGGCAGGTCTGAAGCTGGCGTGAACGAATTCGACATTCTTGCCTGAATCCCTGCAGCCAAGTCCGGGCAGATCGATGTACCAGCCGTCGCGTTCTTCAACGGAAGAAGGCATGGCAGCGCCGGGCCCGGCGTCCACCGTGATCGTAATTCTGACATGCCTGGCCGTATAAGCTCCCAGGCGCCGCCGCTCGCCCGTGTCCACCGAGTCGGTGGTAATGGTAACGTCCGCGCCGGTCATTTCACTCGGCGAGATGGGCCGGGCTCCCCTGCGCTGTTGGGACCAGTCTACGATGGGAACTTCGGCGTAGAGCCTGGCGTCAGGATTCAGGTCAATTCTTTTCTTATCGTCGCAGCGCGTGATGCTGGCAGGCCTCAGGTTGAACGGTTTGTCGTAGACATAATCGTGCCGCTGTCGTGCCCCTTTCAAATACACCGTCTCGATGAAGGAGCTGGAGGTTCCAGAGTGGCGCGTCTTGATTTCGAGATCGGAAAAATTTGGTACGACGGCGTTCGGGACGGCGCCCGACGAAAGCGCTGACGGAAAAAGCGCGAGCACTGCCAGCAAACTACTAAATAATGTGGAGGGACCCACGACGCTCCTCCGGAAAATCGGCCAATGGCCACCTCGCCCATTGGCCGATCCTGAGAACTATGCGCCCACCATGGCTGGCTCTAATCCGTAGATCGAGTGCCATGATGTTGCCGCCTTCAAACGGTCGTTCACGTTATTGATATTCTTCACGCCTTCGGACTGCAGCCATTTGCGGAAGGCATCTGCGCCCTGTTTGGCATAAATCGGGATGCCATCCTTCCAGGTTGCGCGCCCGCACAACACGCCGTTGAACTTCACTCCCGATTCCGCAGCCAGTTCAAGCCCCTCCGTGAACTCCGCATTGCTCACGCCCGCGGAAAGATAAATGAATGGCTTGGTGGTAGCGCTCGCCGCTTTCAGGAACAGGCTGGCAGCTTCCGCGCGGCTGTAGGCTTTCTGTCCTGAATAAGCCTTGGTGCCTTCGACGAACTTCATGTTGACCGGGATTTCCACCTTCAACACATCCACGCCGTAGCGATCCTTGCTGAATTCCCTCATGCTCTCCGCCACGATCTGTGGTTTTTTCTTGGCGTAGGCCAGGCCTTTCTCGTCCGCGCCCTCTTCGTAGCCGACAAACTCAAGGAAAAAGGGAATATCGTTGGCGCGGCACTCGTCCCCGATACGTTCTACCCAGGCATGCTTCTTGTCGTTAGTGTCTTTGGGATCGAATGGCGTGTAGTACAGCAGAATCTTCACGCAGTCCGCACCCGCTTCCTTGAGCCTCCGCGCCGACCACAGATCCAGTAGATCGCCCAGCCGGCCGGGCCCAGTCTTGTCATACCCGGTCTTCTCGTAGGCCAGCAGCAATCCCGCATTCTTGGCACGGCGCTTGGCAGCGGGCAATCCCCACTCCGGGTCGAGCAATATGGCGCTGGCGTGCGGAGTAAGAACTTCCGCAACAAGGATTTTGAATTCTTCCATCATGGCATCGTTCACTTCGCCGCCCTTTTCCTTGGCCAGCGATTTCTGCAGCGACCCGCGCTGATCCATAGCAGCCGCCGCAATGACCCCGCGGTCATTCGATACCCTCTTGAGCCCGTCCAGTTTTCCGGGTGTCAGTTTCATGAATTCCTCCGATAAGTGCGTGAAATCAATCAATTGTAAACCACTCCGGACCGCGAGTGGTCAAACGGCTTTTCTCAGCGATCTTTGTAGTTCCTTTGCGCCCTCTGCGGTTAAAAGCTGTTGCCTCCCCTACTCCGCATCCCGATTCACAACCGAAACCCGAAACAAAGGCTTAGCCTTCTCCGTGGCCTCCATCTCATAAGCCTGTGTGGTTTTCCCTGGATCGTAATCTCTCCAGAGCCAGATCATCTCTTCAGGAAATTCGGCTGCGCCTTGGCCCGAATTGTGCGTCCCTTTGCCGAAACTGAAATGAAAGTCATAGTCCTTCAGCTTGAGCGCGTTCGCGAGCCGCAGGTTGGCCAGCGGCCAGCTTCCATAGCGGTCGTTTTCCTGGTCTTCTGACCCGTCCTGCAGCCACACCCGAATGTTCCGCTTGGTTTCACGCAAGACTTTTTCGGGATAGTCCTGCCCGCCATCCGGAACACTGGCATCTTCCTTCCACTGGATGCTGGTGAAGCTGCCGATCCAGGTGATAACCCGGCTGAACTGCTCCGGCAAATGCCAAGCCGCATTGAAAGAGCAGATCCCGCCCGACGACAGCCCGGTGATGGCCCGGCTGTACCCATCCTTGCGAATGTTGTACTTCGTTTCGACCTCGGCCAAAACTTCATCCCGCAGAAAACGGCCATAGCGGTCGCTGACCGTGTCGTAGAGCGTGCTGCGCATGGAGTCTTTCAGTGTGCGATGCCACTTATCCGAATAGGCCTTCACGAAGTTGTATGTGGGCGTGCCCGGCGACCCGCTGATGTCCCCCGGATTAATGAACACGCAGATCGTCACCGGAATCTTTTTCTGCGCAATCAGGTTGTCGATCACGTTGAGCGTTGGATTGTTGCCATCTCGGTCGATGTACCCGCCGCCGTCCTGAAAGACCATCAGCGCGGCAGCAACCCTGGCGTCATACTGTGCGGGCACATAAATCCAGTATTCGCTCTTCATGCCGTCATAAAGTTTGCTGGTGTGTACGATTTTTTCCGACAGCGTGCCCGACGGTACTCCGGGTTGCAGGTAGGAAAGCGCTCCAAACGCCGGCAGATCAAGACGGCCTCCGAACTTGGTGCCGTTAATCAGGTAATAGAACGAATGCAGCTTGCCTACAGGTTCGATGCTCGCCGTGGCATACCAGTATTCCGAGCCCGCCAGCCGCTGCAGCGCCGGGCCGGGGGAGCCGTCGATCATCAGCGTTGGCTGCGAGGGCGTCGCGATGACAAAAAAGAAGTCCGGACCGTGCCCGCTCCAGGCCGTCCCCTCCTTGAGATTCTTGGGGTCAAAGCTGGCCGGAATCGCATCCCGCAGACCCGCAGGGTTGGACTTCGCAAGATCGATCAACTCCGCAGCAGATTTCTTTTCCGCGGCGAATCCCGAAGTCATCAGGCAAAGAACAAGAAGCGCAAGTCTCCACATAGCGCAAATACTATACCGCTTCACATCTGTGTCTCGATCGACTTCAGGCCTGCATTCGACGCGATCCTCGGGAAGGGCACGGCTTCAGCCGTGCCACCCCGGCCATCAATAAATCAGACCCCGAGGTAGCTCAGCGGCTGAAGCCGCACCGCCGAGCCTTGATTGCAGCGCTAAAGCGCTGCTCCACCCAAAATCAAGGTCAGAATACTGACCAGGTTGTAAGAGAACTCACGCCACGAAGTCACCCACGCAGCGCCGTAAAGAAGAGGAGGCAAAATCAGAAAGAAGACAACATCCGGATTCAGGCTGATCCTGGGGATACCAGGCACAAAACTGAGCAGCAGCCCGGCAACTACCAGAACGATGGGATAGGATGTCTGCAGCTTCCGCGCCAACGCGCCAAAGGCCACAACAAAAAGCAGAAGAAGCAGGAACACCACTTCCAGCGCCTGGATGTTGCCAGCGTGCATGAAACCTCCCTATCTCAAAATATCGCACTTCTCATCCACGGGACTAGCCACTTTGCGTCCTTTGCGATCTTCGCGGTTCAAGCTCTTACGCTCTTGCGAAATTTACATTCCGCATTTGCGGTGATACCTTTCCTTCTCCAAGTGCGAGCCCGCCACTGGTTCATGAATATGAAAGCCACAAATTGGGAGTTCAAGAACCGGGCCCTGATTTTCGGCCTCATCATTGGGCTGGCCTTTCTGTTTTATTTTCTTGATCCCCAGAACGCAACCGCAGCAGTGGCCAACCGGCTCGCGCCCAGGCTGGGGGTCAACGCGCATTCGCTGGCGCGCGTCCTGTTTGCTTTGGCCGCGGCTGTGCTGATCGCAGCCGCCCTCCTCCGCACCTGGGCTTCCGCCTACCTTCAGTCCGATGTGGTCTACGCCGCCGATATCCAGACCCGATCACTGGTGGCCGATGGCCCCTACCGCCATGTGCGCAACCCGCTCTATTTCGCGAATCTGCTGATGGCGATCGGCATGGGTGCCATGACCAGCCGCGTCGGTTTCTTCGTATTGCTGTTGGGCATGCTGCTGTTCTGCTATCGCTTGATCCTGCGCGAAGAAGCCGAACTGCGGACGGTGCAGGGCGGCAACTACGCGCAATATCAAAAAGCCGTGCCTCGCTTCTGGCCCGCGCTGCAGGCGCGCGTTCCCCCCGGCCAGGGCCGGGCAAATTGGGCCGCGGGATTCAAGGCCGAGTCATGGTATTGGGGCTTCGCGGCTGCACTTGTGGTTTTTGCGATCACACTGAAGACAAGTCTATTTTTCGTGCTGATAGCACTGAGCCTGGCCAGCTTCTGGTTCTTAAGCTCGAAAAAAGAATCGCAACCCGGCAGCTCAACCTGACCGGGTTTTCTCTGCGATCTCTGCTTCGAACTCTGCGAACTCTGCGGTTAAAAGCTCGTAACCGCAAAGGACGCACAGAAATTCGAAAGAACGCTGAGACCCAGCACCCGAATTGCACCTGAGGTTGAACCGCTTATGTACTTGCATAGCGATTGGATCCTCCTGCCGCTTCTGCTCGCCATCATTGCTCTCTTGCTCATGCTCATGCGGCGCACTCGCCTGGGCGTCCTTCTGCGCGAGCACATCGTGGACCGTCCCCAACGCAGGCTGTTCATCGCCTCCGTAAGTTTCTTTCTGACCTTTGCTACGGTGCGCGGCATGGTATTTGCAATCACGCATCACATTCCGCCTTTTCACTACGTCATCATGGATGGCCGCCACATCCATCACCTGGTATTCGGCATCCTGATTTTGCTGGCAGTGGGATATTGCTGGCTCTGCGAAATTGGCAACGGCAGCGATTCATCGTCCGTTTTTGCCAGTCGCCTGATGTCGCTGCTCTACGGACTCGGCGCAGCCTTGACCCTCGACGAATTTGCCCTGTGGCTGAACCTGAAGGACGTGTACTTCGTTCGCGAAGGACGCTCCAGCTTCGACGCCATCATCCTGTTCGGCGCGCTGCTCGCAATCAGCACCTGGGGCGCGCCGCTGTTCACCGCCATAGCAAAAGCCAAGACCGCCCAGAGTCCCCCGCCACCCAACCCCTGATCGGTCACCGCCAACCGCAGACGGCAGACGAAGCACGCGGACTCCCTACTGCCTCAGCGTCAGCGTGCCCAGCACTGCCTGCTGCTTGGCGATCAGCCCCTGCACTCCCTGACTCGCCAGGCCGATCATCTTTCCCAATTGTTCTTCGTCGAATACCTGATGCTCGGCCGTGGCCTGCACTTCGACAAATTTCTTTCCTGCGGTCATGACAAAGTTCATGTCCACATCGGCGCGGGAGTCTTCCTCGTAGGAAAGGTCAAGCAGGATTTCCCCATCCACGATGCCCACGCTCGCCGCAGCCACAAAATCGCGGAAGGGAACTGAAGTCAGGGTCCCGGCCTCCACCAGTTTTTCGAGAGCTAGCCCTAGCGCAACGAACGCGCCCGTGATGGAAGCGGTGCGCGTTCCTCCATCTGCCTGAATCACATCGCAATCGATCCAGATAGTGCGCTCGCCCAGGCGGTCCAGGTCCACCACCGCGCGCAGGGAACGCCCGATCAGCCGCTGGATCTCATGCGTACGTCCGCTGGGACGCCCCTTGTTCACCTCGCGCGGCGTGCGCGTCAACGTGGCCCGGGGCAGCATGCTGTACTCACTGGAAATCCATCCTTTGCCGCGGTTGCGCATGAATTGCGGCACCGTTTCTTCAATCGAAGCGGTACAGATCACGCGCGTGTTGCCCACTTCGATCAGCACCGATCCTTCCGCCGTATTGATGAAATTAGGAACAATATTGACCGGACGCATCTGGTCCGGCGAACGATTATCAGAACGATAGAACATGGAAGGATTCTAGCAGTGCGTAGCCCCGGCGTCCCGCCGGCCCGATAGGCGGGCAACGCCCGCCAGCGTTGTAAGGTTGCGGCTTAAGGTGAACTATAAGGATAACGAGCGGAGGGCGAGACGCCCTCCGGACAGCCGACCGCGGGACGCCTGCGCTACAAAACGCGAGCGCCAAAACTTAGGAGCTAGAAGCTAGCAGCGTTCCCTCACTGCATCTCCGCCACCATCTGGCTTACCGCCGAAACATCGTAAGTGCACGACAAATCCGCATGTCCGGCCAGGGTCTCGCGGTCTTTCCCGCCTACCAGAATTTTTACCCGGTTTATTCCCGGAATATTCGACGCCAGAGTTTGCACCAGCGACACCACTGTGAGTTCTTCGATCAACACGCCGGAGCGATGACCGTCGGCGAAGGCGTCGTTGAGATCAATCACCGCCAGCCCGGGATCGACCAGATATACCTCGCGAACCTCAGATCCCGGGCCCAGTGGGTGAGACGAGGATTTATCCAGATAAACTCCCAGCAGCGCGCGCAGCAATTCCTGTGCCCGCTCCTGCCGGCCCGCCGGCAGCGGAATGCTGGCCGCCTGCGCCCGCAGCGCGCCGGCGTCATCGTAGGCGACGAAGAGCGTGACCTGTTCGGTTGGCCCCTGCACCGGCGCCGCCACCGGGTGGCTGAATTCGGGTTGGGTCTCAGCCTGCCGGACCCGGCCGCGCATGTGCCAGACATAAACGCTCATGCCTAACGCAAGCGCGAGCATGGCGGAGACGCCGATGATCAGGTGGCGTGGGATCATTTCGTAACCGCCTGCGCCGCCGCTGATTTATCGCGCGCCGCTTCAATCCCCGCAGTCACGGATTCGGCCACCAGTTGCTGGTATCCGGGAGAATTCAGATCGGCCAGCTTGCCGCCCGGAGGCGCAATCTCGATCGCCACCGCCGCCGCAGTAACGTTGTTGAGAGGACGCAAAGGCGCAAGCTGGGATCGAACTGGCACTTGTCGTTTCGCGAACTCAGAGGCCAGGCTCGATTCCACCGTCTGACTGAGATTGCGAAATCCTGCCTGCGCCGTATCCCAGTCCAGAAAGGCGCCATGATTTTCGCCTCCGGAGGGTAGCAGCGCGGTATAAAGCCGCACGCCTGCGCCCTGAGATGTTGCGTGCAGGCAGATGTAAATCGTGGGACGGGCCACGTTGGTCAAATTCGCCCGCTGGTCCAGGCTGAGCGTGGCGTCTCCATCCCGCAATACCAGCGCCGTGAGGCTGTGTGCCTCCAGTTCCTGCCGCAGGCGTCGCGCGAACGCCAGCGTCACATCTTTCTCCGCCAGTTGGTCGCTGAGCGCCGCCCCGCGCTCATCCCCGCCATGACTCGCATCCACCACCACAAAGTATTGCCCCGCATTGTTGGCTGCGGCCGCGGGCGGAAGGGGCTGAATCGGAGAAATCGGGTTCGCCGGAAGAACCGCGGGAGGCAGGGAAGGCGCCTGAGCCGGACGGGCTGCGGCTTGCGGAGCCGGTGCAATCGTGATGGTGCGGCCGTCGTTGCTGAAACTGGCAAAAAGCGGAGCCGGCCCTGCCACGGCAATTTCTGCCGCGCCATTATTTTCCTGAAATGTGGCGGAAGGAATCGCGGGGTTGTCAAAGGTCAAGGTCTGCGACCCCGGCGGCACCAGCGGTTCGTGAGTGAAAACCATGCGCAGTTTGCCCGGCTCGGTAGCGATCATCGGGTTGACGGGCGCGCTGAAGTTCATGATCAGCGTTGGAGGATTGGTCTTGTTTACCTGGGCAGTGAAGTGGATCGCAACGTCCCCGATAAACAAGCGGCGCGAGATTTCGTGAAAATTTACCGATGCGCCCAGAAAGCGCTGCATGAGCTCCGGTAACGAACCCAGAGGGACGAGCCCGCGCCCATTTTCCAGCAGAAAAGCAGCCGGTAGATCGAAATCCTGTCCCTGGACCCGGACTCTCGTCTTCCCGTCCGTGAAAACGCCATCCCTATTGTTGTAACCGACCCGCCAGACCCGGCCATCTACTTTGATGTTCGTAGGCCCCAGCGGCTGGAGAAGGTCGAGCAAGCCAACATATTCAGAGCCATTCTGTTCCATGACTGGAATTGAGTAGTTGGCGTTGGCGGAGTAAACCGAGAGACGTTTGGCCTCAGGCGCGCCGGAAACGGTAAGAGCGACGGCGAGAAGGATCGCAGCAATCCAGCCGAACCTCAGACCGTTTTGGGTTACAAGTTGCAAGGGTCGTGTGGCGCGGCGCCCTCGCCCGCGGCCTTTGACTTTGAATTAGCGCCGTCGCGGGCGAGGGCGCCCGCGCCACACAACCGGCCTACTCCAGCGCGTAAATCGTCAAGCCGGTGAGCAGCTTGGGATAAAAATCGGTAGACTTCTGCGGCATGACTTCGCCGGCAAAGGCAATGTCTCGTACCTGCGACATGCGAGCTGGGTTCATCAGGAAGGCGCAATTGGCGGAGCCACTCCGCACCTGGGCCATCGCCTCGTCAATGTCGCGAATGTAACGGACGTTAGTCTGGTCGCGGATGGCGTCCTCGGAAATGCCCAGCACTCCTTCCAGCAACAGCTTGTGCAGTTGCACCACGTCCAGCGCCTGCTGGCGCAATGAGAAGCCCTCGAAAATGTTGGAGGTGATCAGCTTCGCCCGGTCAAGAAGAAAGACCCGATCAGCCATAACCACCAGCAGAGCCGTGCCCATACGTCCGGCTTCACGCAGGATGACGGCGGCCCGGGCCGCGTCCACCGCTGGGTCGACCTCTTCCACGCTGAAGTATTGGCTGGCCCCCTCGCGAAAGCTCGAGGCAGAAAAGGACTGCAACCCGTGGACCACGCGATGGGTGGGCAGAATCACCAGGCCGGGGCTATCCATATTGACCAGGGTCATCATGACCAGTTCGTAGGGAGCGGCTCCGGATTCGAAGGCTTGGCCCGTGGTTCCTTGTGACGACCGTTCCCGCGGCGCAGCCCCCGGCCGCTCTGCCGCGTTCGTGGCTCGTTGCTCGTTGCGGAAGTTGAGCGCAGTTTCGTAGCGGTGATGACCATCGGCGATCACCAGCTTCTTGTCGCGCATCTTGCCCCGCACCAGGTTGATCAGACCGGGATCCGCAATTCTCCATACCTGGTGAGAAACCCCGTATTCGTCTGCGGTTACCAGATCCGGGTTCCCGTTGGGTGCCAGCAAGCCTTCAATTTCGCCCGCCGGATCGCTGTATAGCATAAAGAGCTGCCCGAAATGGGCCCGCGTGGCCCGTAATAGTTCCAGGCGGTCGGCCTTGGGCTTGGCCAGTGTCTGCTCGTGGCGAAAAATCACGCCCGCTGAGTAATCTTCAACCCGCCCCAGGGCAATGATTCCCCGCCGCTCCAGTTCGGCCGTCCGTCCGGGCACGGTAAAGCGCTGAACATAAAGGTAGAGCGCCGGCTGCGGGTCCTGCAAGAAGATGCCCTGACGCCGCCAGTCCCGGAAAAATTGCGAAGCACGGGAGTACCTGTTTTCTCCGTTGTGGTCGGTCGCATGCTCTTTCCCCAGAATGACACGCACCAGGTTATATGGGCTGGCCGCGTAGTAACCGTCCTGCATCGTCGGGGTAATTTTGTCATACGGCTGGGTCACGACTTGGGCAAGCGAAACCCGGCTCGGGTCATAACGAAGCGCGCGAAAGGGCTCAATATGGGCCATAGAGATAGAGATAACAATCGAGATAAAGAAGCGAGTGAACCTGAAATTGTACAAGAGCTTCCCCCCAGACGGAGGATGCTGGAATGTGCGACCTTTTCTCAGCGATCTCTGTGTGTCTTCCTCTGCGCCCTTTGCGGTTAAAGGCTTTTGCTCTGTTCGGCAAGGAACAACTGACCCCGAGATGCAGCGCGCGGGAAGCCCAGGCAAACTTTTGCGCTCTTCCGCCATCGCAAGCTGCCGCAAGAAAGCTTGACAGAACGTTTACAAATCGCTTGGTGAGCTATGTTAGTATCACCAGCAATGAGGTAATTATGGCCCGCCTACATGGGCGCGGACCATCCCGCCGCCCATCGAGCCAAGTTTGTCAGTCCCACTCGGCCCTGCCCCGGACCCTGAGAACCCTTATGCTGCCCGATGAGCATGGTGTCGCCGTTTCCCTCTCGTTTCCCTGGTTACTGGGTGCGTTAGTGGGTACGTTGCTGGCGATGATTTTCTGCATGGTCCCTGCCGCCCGGGCGCAAAGTCCCGTGGACGACGTGCACGTCAGTCCTCGAATCCAGCCGCCACCACCCCCGGAAAAGGCAATCATCGACCCCTCGTTAAGGACTCACACCAAGCCCCTGAAGGTGGACGTCGACCTGGTACTGGTTCCAGTCACCATTACCGATCCCATGAACCGCCTGGTCACTGGACTGGACAAGGAAAATTTTGCCCTCTTTGAAGGCAAAGATCAGCAGGACATCCGGCATTTTTCCAGTGAGGACGCTCCGGTTTCCCTGGGCGTGATTTTCGACATGAGCGGCAGCATGAGCAGCAAGATCGAGCGTGCCCGTGAAGCCGTGATCGAGTTCTTCAAGACGGCGAACCCGCAAGACGAATTTTTCATGGTCACCTTCGCCGATAAGCCGGAAGAGATTTCTGACTTTACTCAGTCGATCGAAGATATTCAGGGCAAGCTGGTGTACGCGGTTCCCAAGGGACGCACCGCCCTGCTGGACGCGATCTACCTCGGCGTCAGCAAAATGAGGCAAGCGAAGTATCCCAAGAAGGCTCTGCTCATCATCTCGGACGGCGGCGACAATCACAGCCGCTACACCGAGGGCGAGATCAAGTCCGTGGTGAAGGAAGCGGATCTACTGATCTACGCCATTGGTATTTACGACCGCTACATGTCCACGCCCGAGGAACAATTGGGCCCGGCCCTGCTCAGTGATCTTACCGAACTCACTGGGGGGCGGGCCTTCACGATAGATAACCCGAATGACTTGGCCGACGTCTCTACAAAAATAGGGATCGAGCTACGCAACCAATATGTGCTCGGATACCGTCCAAAGAATCCAGCACATGACGGCAAATGGCGTAAAATAAAGGTGAAGCTGATTCCGCCAAAAGGTTTGCCGCCGCTGCGTGTCTATGCCAAGACGGGTTACTATGCTCCTACCGAATAGTCGTGTTTGGTTTCGGCTGACCACCTTATTTTTCTTCAGCATAGGAGTCTGGGCTCAAAGTAACGCACCACCCGCTTCTCCGCCCCGCAGTTCACAGCCGGCAGCGCCGCCCACCCAGCCCGCCCCTGCCTCACAGCCCGCTCCCCAGGAGCCCTCGCCCGGCCAGGAACCGGGTACCGATTCCGGCACCTTCGTTTTTCGCGCCGATGTGCAGGAAGTTCTGCTGCATGCCACGGTCATCGACGACAAGCAGCGCATGATCACGAACCTGGACAAGAATGCGTTCACCGTTTTTGAGGACGGCAAGCCCCAGGTCATCAAGTCTTTTCGCCACGAGGACATTCCCATCTCGCTCGGCATCGTGATCGACAACTCGGGTTCGATGCGCGAAAAGCGTGCCAAAGTCGCCAAGGCCGCGGTCAATCTGGTACGCGCCAGCAACCCGCAGGATGAAGTTTTTGTGGTCAACTTCAGCGACGAGTACTTCCTCGATCAGCCCTTCACCAGCAAGATCAACCTGCTGCAGGAAGCCTTGGAAAAATACGAAACCCGCGGCGGAACTGCTCTATACGATGCCGTCGTGGCCTCGGCCGACGAGCTGAAAAGGCACGGCAAACTGCAGAAGAAAATTCTGTTCGTGGTGACCGACGGCGAGGACGATGCCAGCCGGGAATCGCTGGAGCAGGCGGTTCGAAGGTTGCAGGAAGAAAATGGACCCACGGTATACACCATCGGATTGCTGAGTGATGAGAGGCAAAGGCGGGCAAAGCGTGCCCTGCAAACCATGGCCGAACGGACCGGAGGGATCGCTTTCTTTCCCCGCACTCTGGATGAGGTTGATGCCATCAGCAGCGCCGTCGCCCGCGACATCCGCAATCAGTACACCATTGGCTACAAACCCACCACACCCAAGAGCGTGGGTGGATATCGCACCATCCGGGTCGAGGCCCGCGCTCATGGATACAGTAAGCTCACAGTCAGAACCCGCAGCGGCTACTACGCCGGCCAGGAACAAGCCGCCGGCGGAAATTAGAAAGCATTTGGCCAGAGCTTCACGAAATTCCAATTGCTGAGTGCCAAGTGCTGGTTCTCTTCAATTGACGCTCCGCCCTCGCTTTCGTACCCTGTAGGGTGAGGACAAAAACCATCGAAGCCTCTCGCCTGCGC
Source organism: uncultured Acidobacteriaceae bacterium (assembly GCA_964528615.1). GTDB lineage: Bacteria > Acidobacteriota > Terriglobia > Terriglobales > Acidobacteriaceae > JAIQFF01. Next base: position 14,066 of record CAZGSU010000046.1, read on the forward strand.
GTCACCGATGACATTTCCCAACTGGTCGGCGCAACTCCCATCCTGCAACTGAAAAAACTGGCTTCCGGCGATGTGGCGGGCATCTATGCCAAGCTGGAATATCTCAATCCCGGCGGTAGCGTGAAAGATCGCGCTGCCAGTGGAATTATTCTGCGAGCGGAAAAGGAGGGGCGGCTTAAGCCTGGCGGCACCATCGTCGAAGCCACCGCCGGGAACACCGGGATCGGTCTGGCGCTCATCGGTGTTCAGCGTGGCTACAAAGTCGCTCTGTTCGTGCCGGAACGTTTTTCCGAAGAAAAAGTCATAATCATGCGAGCCCTCGGAGCCGAGGTTACCCGCACCCCGGACACGGAAGGCATGCAAGGCGCCATCCGTCGCGCCAATGAATTCGTGGCTCGTACTCCCGGAGCGTTCATGGCAGCGCAGTTCGACAACCCTGCCAATCCCGACTATCACTACGAAACTACCGCGCCGGAAATTTTCGAACAAATGGAGGGACGCATCGATGCCCTCGTCATTGGTTCTGGAACGGCAGGCACGTTTACCGGCGTGGCCCGCTTTCTGAAGGAGCGCCTGCCTGAAGTGCTGGCCTATGCCGTGGAAACCCAGGGCTCGGTTCTGGGCGGCGGCAAGCCCGGACCGCACAAAGTGGAAGGCATCGGCGCCAGCTTCATACCAGGCAATTTCGACCGTTCCGTGTGTGACGAAGTCATCATGGTCACCGACGTGGGCGCCTTCGCCATGGTCAAGGAACTCGCCGCCCGCGAGGGTGTGCTGTCCGGTTCGAGCGGCGGCGCCAATGTAGTCGCGGCCCTCCAGGTAGCCCGCCGCCTGGGACCAGGCAAACGGGTGGTAACCATGATTCCCGATTCAGCCGAACGCTATCTCTCCAAGAAAATCTTTGAAGGTGGAATTTGAGAGAGGCAGCTATCAGCTTTCAGCAAAATCTCGACACTGAGAACTGAGAACTGAAAACTGAAAACTGACGAACCAAAAACAGATCATTTGAGGTCTCAGATCCGAGCAAGGCCGAAATCGAAAACTCGAGATCTGATAGCTGACAGCCGAAAAGCTTCCCATGAAAAATAAACAACCAGGTTTTGCCACCAAAGCCATTCACGCAGGTCAGGCGCCGGACCCCGAAACCGGCGCGGTAACGGTTCCCATCTATCCAACCTCCACCTATGTCCAGCAGGAACTGGGCAAGAATAAAGGTTACGAATACGCGCGCGTTTCCAACCCCACTCGCACCCGCCTGGAAGAAAATCTGGCAGCTCTCGAAGGGGGAATCGCCTCCCGCGTCTTCGCCAGCGGGATGGCGGCAATCAACGCCATCTGCACCATGTACAAATCTGGCGATCACCTGGTGTGCGGCAACGATCTTTACGGCGGCGTGCCCCGGCTCTTCAATCAGGTCCTGGCCAATTTTGGCATGGAGTTCAGCTACGTCGACACTTCGGACGCGAGAAATGTAGACCGCGCCATCCGAAAAAATACCCGCATGGTCTACGTGGAGACGCCCACCAATCCCCTCATGTCCCTCACCGACATCGAAGCCGTGAGCCGGGTTTGCCGTCGCAAGAAAGTGGAACTGGTCGTCGATAACACCTTCATGTCACCGTACTTCCAGCAGCCGATTGCGTTGGGAGCCGATATGGTCGTGCACTCCACCACAAAATTTCTGAACGGACACAGTGACGGCCTCGGAGGCGTCGTAGTTTGCACCAACCAACAGCAGGCCCAAAAACTGGCCTTCGTGCAAAAAGCCGCGGGAGCGATTCTTTCTCCATTCGAGTGCTGGCTCGTGCTCCGCGGAGTGAAGACCCTGGCCGTGCGCATGGAACAACACGATCGCAGCGGCCGCTTCATCGCCGAATTTTTGGCCCGTCACAAAAAGGTGAAGAAAGTTTTCTATCCCGGACTACCCGAACATCCGCAACATGAATTAGCGCAGCGCCAGATGACCGGCTTCGGTTCCATGATCACCTTCGAGACCGGATCGCTCTCCAATGCGAAAAAGATGTTAAAGAAGGTACGCGTGTGCTCGCTGGCAGAGTCGCTGGGAGGAGTGGAGACATTGATCTCGCATCCCGCCACTATGACCCACGCCGCGCTGGGAAAGAAAGGAAGACGAGAAATCGGGATTACAGATGGCTTGGTGCGCATCTCGGTGGGAATCGAAAACGTAGAAGACATCATGGACGATCTCGACGGAGCACTGGCCGCCATCTAAACACGAAGCCCCACGAGGATTGACGGCGAGAATGAGTCCACAGCTTAAGGTCCCGGAGGGACCTCTGAGAGTAGCCCGCCACTTCAGTGGCGGATAAGCTTCTTCATAAATCATGACCGTGTCTCCAAATTCCGCTCGCGAATGGAATTCCTCGGAGTACCACCGTCTTTCTCAACCCCAGGTCAGCTGGGGGAAAAAGGTATTGTCGCGGTTGACTTTGCGCGGTGACGAATTGCTTCTCGACGCCGGCTGCGGCACCGGCCGCCTCACCGCCGAGTTGCTGCAGGCTTTGCCCCGCGGGCATGTGGTTGCGCTCGACATTTCACAAAACATGTCGCGGTCGGCCCGCGAATTCCTGCATCCTCAATTCGGCCAGAGGGCTCAGGTGGTCACCGCCGACCTGCTGGACCTCCCCTTCGGTCCTGCCTTCGATGGCGTGGTCAGCACCGCGGCATTCCACTGGGTACTCGATCACGAACGTCTGTTTCGCGGCGTGTTTCAGTCGCTCCGTCCCGGAGGCTGGTTGCAGGCGCAGTGCGGCGGCGGTGCCAACCTGGCTCGCCTGCGAGAGCGTATGGCCAAGCTTGCACTTTCTCCAACATATGCGCCGTTCCTGGCGAACTTCCCTTCGCCCTGGCTTTACCAGAACGCTGAAGACGCCGCAAAAACATTGGAGCGTGTGGGATTCGTCGATGTCCAAACCGATCTCGAAGCCGCCCCCACACTCCTCGACGATCGCCGGCACTACATGGAATTTGTGAAAACTGTGATCGTGCGCACCCACCTGGAACGCATCGACGAACCGGACCTGCGCGCGCAATATGTCTCCGACCTGGCCGACCAGGCCGCCGCCGACGATCCTCCTTTTATGCTGGATTATTGGCGGCTCAACCTCAGCGGCAGAAAACCGTAAGCTCGATCCCATCAGTCACCAGGTACCTGCCTCGAGAGGTTACTTACCAAGGTCACCAGCAGGCCGGCGGATTGTCTTGCCCGGCCGCAACTTCCCGCGATATCAAGGGTTCAACAGTTAGCAGTTCGAATTATTCAACGGGGAACAAAATATGCGACGAAGTCTATGGGTGAGCATGTTCGTAATCGCGCTCGCGGCGTTTGCCGCGGGACAAAGCGATATGAACCAGGATCGGCGGGATCTTCACCAGGATCATCGCGACCTGCGCCAGGACCACCGGGATCTGGATCATGACCGCGTCGACCGGAACCGAGATATCCGCGACATCCACCACGACCAGGCTGACATTGCCAAAGATCGGCGGGAATTGCACCACGATGAGCGAACCGGCAACACGGCAGGTGCGGCGAGGGAACGGGCCGACATTGCCCGCGACCGGCAGGACTTACGGAAAGATCATCGCGACCTGCACGCCGATCGCCGCGACATTCATCATGACCACCATGACGTCCGCCACGACCGTCGTGACGTTCGCTATGATCACCGCGACGTGCACCACGACCATCACGAATAAAAGGTAGCGCCGGCATCCGCTCGGCGTTGCTCAGGACAGACTCTTCGGCTGTTGCGAGGGCCTCCCGCCCTTGCAAACTGCCGGCACCACGCCGGCGCTACTTCACCGATTGCCCAATCCAGCTAAGGTATTCAACGCTGCCTTCGTCAATCGACACCCCGACACATTCCGGCATGTCGTAAGAATGCAATTCATGGATCGCATCCCGCACTCTTTCGAATGCGGCCTGCGTGGTCTTGACGATCAGCAGCCACTCCTCTGCTTCCTCGACCTCGCCTTCCCAGCGGTAAATGGACCCAATGTTAGGCACGATATTCACGCAGGCTGCCAGAAGCCGTTCCACCAACGCGCGTCCAATTTTGCGGGCCTCGTCTCTTGAGCCCGCAGTCGTGAGCACGAGTATCTTGTCTGTCATATGAGAATCTGTTCGGGTTGCAAACCAGAGCTTATCACCCGAGGGCTCGACGGATTCCGTAAGCCTCAGCGATTTGCCGAAGTTGGTTCCTCTTGTCCTCTCCGCACGAACTTCCCCTTGACGCAGGAGGCAATGAGAAGTTCACTGGAACGTTGCAGCTGGAACGGTTCAGAAAGAACCCTGCGATCTCATGAGCCGTACTGTCTGTCCCGGAGGTCACAGCAGGGAAAAACGGGGTATGGCGGAAGGTAATGAGTCTTCGAATAAAACGACCAGAAATTCGGATTATGCCCCGCGCCCATCGTGGTTTGAGCGCTCTGGTCGAGCACGCCCCGCAGGCTGAAGCCTTCGGCGACCGCCTGACCGAGCGGCTGCGCCCCGCCTTCACCTGGATCTATGGTGCCCGGCGGCGCGTCGCCACCTCCGGAGTGGCCGTGGTCACCGTTTGGTTGTTCCTCCACGTAATGTTTGGCGCCAACGGCATGGTGGTGTACCGCCAGAAACGCAGTGAATACCAAAGCCTGAGCCGGGAAATCGACCTGCTGCAGAACGAGAATGACCACTACACCGGGCAGATCAATGCTCTCCAGAGTGACCCCAAGACCATCGAGAAGGAGGCCCGCGAACAGCTCCACTACGCCCGCCCCGGCGAGGTCGTTTACGTAGCTCCCGCGCCCCCGGCCGTCCCGATCCCCGCGACCGACGCCGCCCGGAAATAGCACCTCACCGCACAACGCTGACAAGTCCCCGCCCGGCTTATGGTATGCTGCGCTGTAAAAAGTGGTGGGAATTGAGCTTTGCTGAGTAACCGACTACCACCTCGCCACGTCAATCTATGTAGCAGCGATCGCGGCGAGTGCCGCCACAATCTGCGGCTCCGGCCGCCAAAAAATCGAGGAGCTTATGAAGAAACTGTTACTGCTCTGTATGATCCTCTCCCTGCTCTGTCTGGTCGTAGCCGTGGTATCGGCCGACGACATGGGCAAGGCTCAGACCGTGAACGGCTGGGTCAGCGATTCAAAATGCGGCGTCAAGGGCGCCAACGCGGGCGCAGCCGCCTGCACCAAGAAGTGTATCGAAGGCGGCGCCAGCGCGGTTGTGGTCACCGACGGCGATAACAAGGTCCTGACCGTGGACAACGCCGATGCGCTCAAGGGACACGAAGGCCATCACGTGGCTGTTACCGGGCACGTTAAAGGCGATTCCATTCACGTGGAAAGCGTCAAGATGTTGTGAAGCCTCGTAGCGCCGGCCTTCAGTAAGAAACCAGTGGTCAGTTTCAGTTGTTCGTTCGGGCCCGAAAACTGGGAACCGGGAACTAGAAACTGGCCACTGGTTTTCATCCATCCCAGGCGGGGCTCCGCACTAAAGATGTTGGAACTAAGATGTGGTTGGAAGCAAGAACAGGCAGGCCTGCAAAGTCTGTCCCAAACTAAAGGGGCTTCAGTTCCTGCGAAATTCGTCGAACGGCGCCAGAAAAATTACCGCACCACGCCTTCCACCGGCGAACTTGCGGTGGCATAAAGCTTCCTCGGCATACGCCCCGCAAGATAAGCCTGCCGCCCGGCCAGCACCGCGTGCTTCATCGCCTCTGCCATCAGCACCGGATCCTGCGCGCCGGCAATTCCCGTATTCATCAGCACCGCGTCCGCACCCAGTTCCATCGCAATGGCGGCATCAGAAGCCGTGCCCACGCCTGCATCCAGGATCACCGGCACCCCGGTAATCATCTCGCGCAAAATCCGGATGTGGGCCGCGTTCTGTATTCCGAGTCCGCTGCCAATCGGCGCTCCCAGCGGCATTACCGCTGCCGCACCTGCGTCCAGCAACCGCTTGGCAAAAACCACGTCATCCGATGTGTACGGAAGAACCGTAAAGCCTTCCTTCACTAGTACGCGAGTCGCCTCCAGCGTCGCCTGCACATCGGGATAAAGCGTCGCCTGGTCTCCGATCACCTCGAGCTTCACCCAGTCCGACAGCCCGACTTCGCGCCCCAGCCGCGCCGCCCGGATGGCCTCATCCGCCGTGTAACACCCAGCCGTGTTGGGCAAAAGAAAATATTTCTTCGGATCGAGATAGTCCAGCAGCGATTCCTTACTGCGATCCAGATTCACCCGCCGCACCGCCACAGTCACCATGTCGGCCCCGCTGGCCTCGAGCGCCCGCGCGGTTTCCTGAAATGATTTGTATTTCCCCGTGCCCACAATCAGGCGGGAACGAAACTCGCGTCCGGCAATAATGAATGGATCGCTCATAAATCTATTGTAGAAGAAAAGAACATGTGGCGCGGACCCGTCCTGCGCGAAGTCGAAGCAGCCCCGCCCGCGAAAGACTCATAACGGTGTCCGCGTCGAGCTACTTCCGCAAGGATGCAATCATGCCTTCCAGACCATTCCAGGCAATCTGCACCCCGATGCACATCAGGACGAACGCGATCACACGCAGGATTCCCTGCGCGGTTTGCGGAGCAATTTTCTGAGTGATCTTCGGAGCATAGGTGTAGCACACCCATACGCTCAAACTCAGCGCCAGGACCGCGACCGCGATGCCCACATGCGCCAGCACATTGCCCACCACACGAGTCTGCGACGCGTGCGCGCTCAGGGTAAGCATGACCACGATACAACCCGGCCCCGCCGTGACCGGAAAGGTCAACGGATAGAAAACTTTTCCTTCCAGCGCTCCATTGCTGCTGGCATCCGCCGCGGTCTGCTTGGCGGCTTTTCCCTCATCCTTGTTGTTCAGTAGACCCCATCCCATGCCCGCCAGAACGAACCCTCCCGCCAGTTGCACCACGGGAAGCGAGATCCCAAAAAACGTCAATATCGCGGCCCCCACTAGTTCGATCGTGAGCAGGAAGAGCACTGTGTCAATGGCGACCCGCCGAGCCAGATCCCGAAACGCGTTGGTCGGCGCGCTGCCTACCAATCCAAGAAAAATCAGCGCTGACCCAAGCGGATTAATGACGGGCAGCAGAGCGCTGAACGCCAGCACGAAATATTTCAGGACGAACGACATTTCGAGGAAGCATCATACCCAAGTTTCAGACACCCTGATATTTTTCTTTGGAATGGTCGATTCGGCTGAACCTGTTCGCGAACCAGATTCTTATCTCTACTCCATCTCAAACGGCAGATACTGCAATCCGCCATCACGCTCAATCTGCAAGACCACCGCCGCGCCCGATTTCAGATCGCGAACCAAGCTGCGCAGGGTTTCCACCGAATCAATCGGCCTCGTGTTGAGCGAATGGATAATGTCACCGGTCTGCAGACCGCTATCGGAGACAGTGAGATCGGCGGCACGGCCTACGACCACCACTCCGCCCGGAACCCGCAACCTGCCTACCGCGGACTGAAGCTGATCTGTAATATCGACCGCCAGCACGCCCAGTCGTGGTACAAGGCTTTTCTCCGGATCGGTCGCATCCATGAGCAGGTCCATCTGATCGTGCTTTTCTACTGCCGGAACGTATAGAACTTTTTTCTCTGCGTTTTTACCGGTGCCGCGCAGAATTTCCAGCTTCAGCAAACGGTCAGGATTATGGAGATATGTCGCCGCGGTCAGTGCCGACATGGTCTCAATCGGCCGGTCATCAGCGGTGAGCACGATGTCCTGCACCTTCAGGCCCGCGGACTCGGCGGGTCCGCCCGCTACGACATCGTCCACGATCACGCCCCAGGACTGCGGCAGCCCCAGGCCTTCTGCCAGGGTCGCTGAGATCTCCTGTGCCCCGGCTCCAATCTCGACGTGGTGCACGTGGCCGTACTTGCGCAGGCTGCGATAGACAAAACTCACGACCCGCGCCGGGATGGCAAAACCTAGCCCTTCACTTCCTCCGCTCTGCGTCAGGATAAAAGTGTTGAGACCCACCACATGGCCATCCATATCCACCAGCGGGCCGCCGCTGTTGCCGGGATTGATCGGTGCGTCGGTCTGAACGTAATTCAGGACCTTCGTGGGATCCGCCCGGCGAGCAACCGCGCTGATCACGCCCATGGTGACCGAGTTCTGCAGACCTTCGGGACTGCCCACCGCCAGCACCAACTGCCCCACGCGAATGTTTTGCGGTTCTTCCAGCGACAGTGTCGGCAGATTGGTTTGCTCAATTTTCAGCAACGCCAGGTCGCTCTCCTTGTGGACCCCGACGAGCTTGGCGTCCAGCACCGGACGTTGGCCGGCGGCAGTATTGCCCGGCGATGCGGTCATTGCCATAGGCAAGGCCACCCGAATGCGTTGCGCTCCCTCCACCACATGGGCGTTGGTCATGATGTAACCGTTCGAATCGACAATGACGCCCGAACCGACCGCATGCTGCCGCACGATCAGCGCCGCTTCGCCCCGGCTGCCCTCGTTCAGCGGCCCGTATCCGGTCGTCTGAATCTGGACCACGGCGGGAGAGACCCTGGCCGCCAGCTCCTCGAGGGCACGGTTCATCTGCCGCAGAATGTCGGGATTGTCGGCTGCATGAGCTTCCGGCACGGCTGACTTCGGTTTGCCCGGCGACTGGGCCAGACCACACGTGGTCGCAAACGAGACTAGCAAAATTGAAGTCGTGACACGGCAGGTTTGCCTGAAGCCACTAGACATAGGAAGTTAGTCCTCGAGGAGAACTATAGTTTGATGAGAGCGCAGCCCGCGAGGATGTAGGAGATTACGGGTGCCCCACGTCTCGCCGGTTTTGCGGGACGTGGGAGAGCATTCCTGAATGCACAGCACTGACGTGGCCCACTCAAGCCGGTTTTGGCTTGAGTGAGGTAGTCCCCAGGCCGCCCCACCTTTGCGCCTTTTGCACGGGTGGGAATATCTGCCGTAGATATGCTCTGCCACCACCTTCCGCCGCTGCTTCATACACGTGGGGACAGCCACCCGCGGCCGTCCGGCGGAACAAAGGTCGGCAGGTTGAACTTGGCTGAAATCCGCGTGCTGAATGCCGAGAACTGAGAACTGAATGCCCGTGGATGAGCGACCCTTCAGGGCCCCAGTGACGGCGCGACGAAGAGAGCTGCTCGGACGGGTGGCCCACTCAAGCCCGGTGTTGGCTTGAGTGGGCAGCGTCAGACGGGAGACATGCCTGACAAAACAGACCGGAGAGATTCCTGACACTGCATGCCCTGGAAAGAGAGTAGTGTCGTGGAACAACGCGCCAGATTTGTTTTGGAGTATGAGCGAGATCTGTGCAGCATTGGCGGAGTTGTGCCGGAGATATGGGGTTTGCCGGGTGCCCCACGTCTCGCGTTTTCGGGACGTGGGATCTACTCACTCGTGGTCCGCCGCAAGGCACTACCGTCCCATAAATCGCGGCTTCCACACCGGACGCCACCGGGAAAAGCAAAGCGGAATTGCATCATCCCCGGGTTCATCATCCACAACCGTGAGAGCTTCCTTCTCCTCCGTCTCCTCGCCACGAAACACATGCCACGCCTCGCGATATTTCTCAAACCGCGCCGTCCTGCACCCGTCGTCCGGATAAAGTCTCAGACTCGACCCCTGCGCCAGCGCCCCAACCGGCACCACATACCACACATCCAGAGGAACAATGTGTGCCGCCAGCACGTCGATATGCTCCGCTGTGTAAACCACTTTGTTCTTCCCATAAACGAAGTGGATCGGCTGAATATGGTATCCACCCGCCCGCTCGGCCGCCGTGCACTTGATCTGCACCCGCCACAACCGCCTCCCCGAGTCCAGGACGAAGTCATAACGCTCGCTATCGCCCCAGGGCTTGGTCACCCGAAAACCCAACCCCACCGCCTTGTGCAGAAACGCCGCCTCCGAAAGCTCCCCGGTCCGCTTGCTGTTGCGAGGCGCCGCTTCATTCAACGGCGCATTTGCATCATCCGATTGTCGCGACATGATAGCTAAACCTGAAATTAAGAAGATTGTTCGAAACAATTGAAAAAAATAACCATGAAATCCATAGAACCCGCGCCAGACATCTCCATATTCAGTTATCGCGCGAAATCAAAACTGAGGTCAAGCAAATAGGCACATACCAGGAAATGACAAGGACATCCAAGCCGCACCTGTGTGGTCGCGGGCGACTCGCCCGCGCGACCCATCAAGAGCAAACCGGCGAACCCGCCCACCCCAACCCACGTAGGGGCGGACGCCCTCGTCCGCCCAGCCGAGCAAACCTCGGCAGCCTGAACCTGGCTGAATCGCGGCCGAACAAAGATCAGCAGGTTGAACTTGGCTGAATCTGCGTGCGGAATGCCGAGAACCGAGAACTGAGAACTGAGAACGGAATGCCCCGTGGAGGAGCGGCCAGGCTGCCCACCCTTGCGCCTTCTGCAAGGGTGGGAATCACAGACGTTGGCACCGAGTGGTTTGAGTCGTCGGCATTTCAGCAGGGGCGCGCGACGTGACGGTTCAAAGCACAAGACAGCGAGATTCGAAGTACCTACCCGTCGAAAACCACGACGGGCGGGGCAGCCCCACTACCTGAGCCCGCCAGAGAAAGAGTGGGCCAGCCCGCCCGAGGAGATTCAATGATGTTCGCGAGTGCGCGATCCATCTCAGCATCGAATTTGACAGCCGCATCTGGGTTGCGCTCACGCTACCAATCGAACGCCGCATCATACTCAGCAGCAGCTTCCTCATGGAACTCTGCCGCGTCAGTGGGCATTGGGCAGCTTCGCTAGATTACGCCTGCGCACTTCCGCCCATGAAGTAGTTCTTGCCTTGCCTGAATCCAGCTCTG
>CAZGSU010000047.1:0-18135 GCA_964528615.1 uncultured Acidobacteriaceae bacterium
TTGGCAAGCAGCGTCGGATGTTGCCGCTTGCTGAGAGTTAACCGGTGAAGGATTAGGCCGGTGGACTACTGGCAACTGACGCGCCGCGACTGTTACACTCGATTGTTTGAGGTCATAATGCAGAATCCCACGCAGCCATCCATACAGTTGACGAATACTCCGGATTACCGTGAAAGCTATGCCAACAGCGTGCAGGTGCGGGTGAACGTCTGGGACTTCTTTCTTGTATTCGGTACCCTGCAGCAGCAAAGCGAGACCCAGATGGAAGTCAACAATTTTCAGGGCATCTATTTGAGCCCGCAGCAGGCAAAAGCGCTGTCGGCCATCCTGCAACAGAACGTGGCCGGGTACGAAGGTACGTTTGGCGAAATCAAGCTGGATCCGCGCATGATGGCCACCGGGCAAGTGCACTAGGCGGGATGGACAGAGTATCTTCTATTGGCTTTGATAACGACTGGCTTTGAGAACCGCTCGCCACCTCTCGCGCGGCACCACTTCCGGGCTCGTATTTATTCTCACGCTGGCAGTGCTCGTGGTCCTGCATGCGCCTTTGCTGCACCTGCCCTATTTCTGGGACGAGGCCGGCTACTACGTGCCTGCGGCCCGCGACCTGCTGTTGAGCGGGAGCCTGATCCCGCACTCCACCCCCTCCAACGCCCACCCGCCGCTGGTGCTGGCCTATCTTGCGTTGTGCTGGAAGGTTGCCGGTTACCCGCCGGTGGTGACCCGCACCGCCATGCTCCTGGCCGCTTCGTTTTCTCTTCTCGGACTATTCCGGCTAGCGGAGACTGCCGCCAATACTGAAGTCGCAACCGCGACCACGGTTTGTACAGCGCTGTATCCTGTGTTCTTCGCGCAAAGCTCTCTTGCCCACCTCGATCTGGTTGCCGCTGGATTCACCTTCTGGGGCCTGCACGCTTACCTGAAAGACAGGGCTGGAGAAACCGCGCTGTGGTTCTCACTCGCGGCCCTGGCCAAGGAGACTGCGATTCTTGCGCCGCTAGCGTTGCTCGCGTGGCAGATTCTGTCGCGCTGGTTGCGCACGGGAGACAGGAAGGAAGTCCAGCTTTTTCTGGTGCGCCGTCAGAATTTCTTCTGGCTTCTGGTTCCGCTGCTGCCGCTTGCCGCCTGGTACGCGTACCACTATTGGCGCAGTGGTTTTGTTTTCGGAAATCCGGAGTTCTTTCGCTACAACGTCGAAGCCACGATTCATCCCTTGCGGATCCTGCTGGCTTTGCTTATGCGGCTGTGGCAGGTCGTGGGCTATTTCCATCTGCTGCTGCTGACCCTGGCCGCGCTGTTTGCCATGTGGCTGCCTCCGATCGCGAATGAAAGCGGCCCGCGTCCGCGGATCGCCCTGGATGCCCAGTTCGCCATGCTCTCTCTGATTCTGGCGTACGTGTTCGCGATGGCCTTGGTGGGAGGTGCCGAGCTGGCGCGATATATGCTGCCCGTGGTTCCGCTGGTCATCCTGATCTGTGTGTCCACGCTATGGCGCAGGGTGCGGATGTGGCGGGGCGTGATCGTGATCGTGGCGCTGATGTTCGTGGCCGGATGGTTCGTCAATCCGCCATACGGGTTCGCGCCCGAAGATAACCTGGCCTACCGGGACTTCATTCTGCTGCACCAGAACGCAGAGGCGTTTCTGGAAGCGCGCTATCCCATGGCGCGAGTCCTTACCGCCTGGCCAGCAAGTGACGAATTGACCCGTCCTTACCTGGGCTACGTTACCCGCCCCATGCGAGTGGTGCGAATCGAAAACTTTGCCGCCGAGGAACTGATGATGGCGGCTGAACTTCGCTCGAAATATGACGTTGCCCTGGTTTTTTCCACGAAGTGCGAACCGGCGCATCCGTTGCTGGAGAATTGGCGCAGGTGGCAAAGCTGGAAGATTCGATTTTTTGGATACCATCGCGACCTGCCTCCCGCCTCCGCTGCCCGGATCCTGGGAGGGAGCCTGGTTTACGCCAAGACCCGAAACGAACAATGGATCGGCGTAATCGAATTGGACAAGATAGTTGACGCCCGAGCTAGCCGCTAAGATTCAGGAGGACGCCCCAGACCACGTGGGGACAGCCGCCCCCGGCTGGCCAGCGGAACGAAGTTCCGCAGTCTGGTCCGAAATTGTTCTCTATTGCTGTTGCTGCTGTGCCGGCTGTGCCGGCGGCGGACTCTGAGGGCCAGTGGAAATGCCCGGTGCGCCCATGCCCGATGTTCCCATGGAAGACGGGTTTTGCCTAAATGATGAAGAGGATGAAGAATTATTTTGCTGGAGGGGAGCGGCGACACTCAGTGCAGGCTGCGCCGGCGTCGTGATCAGGCCGCCGCGATCCATGGTGGGATCATAGATAAACTGCCACTGGTTGTAGTGATTCTTGTGGTTGAACTCGCGAATGGTTGCAGCCTTGCTGGTGCTGGCCACACCCACGATCGGCCCTCCCCCAAAAACCTGGCTGGACAATTTGTCAGTCGACGTACCGGACTGGCTTTCGTCGGATTGGCCGGACTTGGATTGGCCCGCCTTTGTCTGTAACAACGAGGTTTGAGACGAAGAACTTTGTTCCGACGACGCGTCCGGCGACCCGGAGTTCTCCGTTGCGCCCCCGGCAGCGGAGGAAGGTGCGCCACCTGCGGCCTGGCTAGGAGACCCTCCCAGCAACAGACCGGCGGCGACTCCGGGCGACGATGAATTCTGCATCCCTGTCGCTATCGAAGACGCATTCGTCGAGGCATTTAACGTCCCCGCGCCCAGCGGCGCTGCTCCGGGTATCGTGCCGCCGCCAATCGCCGCCGCTCCCGCTATTCCGGCCGCGCCTGTCAGTTGCACCTCTCCCACGTGCAGCAGCTTGAAATCCTCGCCAGTGATGGGATCCTTGTACCGTTTCCGCAGGAAACGCACATTGTTTGTATTTTCGAGATCTTCGAGCCGGGTGGGATAGCGCCCAGTCTTTTTCACGTAGCGACGAATGGCTCGCGAGTATTGCACTCCGCGATGGATCATTTCTTCTTCCCGGTCGCGCCGCACCCGGAAGGCAATAGCAGGCGCCAGCGCTCCGGCAGCAATGGCCATCAGGGCTACGAACAGCATGAGCAAAAGCAGAATGTAACCTCGCTCGGCCCGGCGAGGCGCAGGATTGGGCTGGTCGTTGGCCCTTCGCCCCTGGCATTTGATCGTTGGCAGTTTGTCCGGTGTCATCAAATCTAAAATCTAAAAATCTCAAATCTAAACTCTAAAAATCTAAACTCTTGTGATCAGCCTTCGGGGTCAAAGAGGTTGCCGCCGCCATAGTTTTGCCAACGACCAAGAGCCAAGGACCAACGAGCACCCTATCCCTGTGTCAACGGAATACTCTGCCGATTGTTGTTCAGCACATCTTCCACTTCAACTGATACCGGAGTAATGTGCAGAATCTTGTAGCGGCGATCGATGATGTCGCCCTCGCCTGCAATAAAGACATCCTCTCCCTGCGACAGGAATATCTTTTTAGGCTCACCCGGCTTGTTGGCAAATCCGAAGAATTTCAGATTGATCGGAGGCGGAGGCGGGGGGCCCTGCGGAACTGGGGCAACCACCTGATGGACCGGCACCACTGGTTTTGGAATGTCGATCTGGGCCCGGAAAATGTTTCGTCCCGCGCCGGTATACTTGGTGTCCTCGCTGGCCCGGAGCCAGTCGTAACGCAAAGTCGGGTCCAGCGAACGCGTTATGACCGGAGCGGCTTTTTTTCCACTGCCGCTGGTTCTGCCTGCGACCACTCGGCGTGTGGTTTCCCGAGGAGCCACAACCGGGGCAGGGGACTTTGCCGCGGCCGGCGAACTGGGGAAGAAGCGCACCACTACAAACACCAGCGCCAGCACCATCAGGCCGATGGCGGCAATCGTCTTGTTCCGGCTCTCGGTTCCCAACTGCATCAGGCGCTCGCCTTCTGATAAGTCTCCAGTTTCATCTGCAGCCTGACTACGCCGTTCTGCTCGCCCCCAAGTTCCACGCTATTAATGATGAAGAATATAGGATCGCGCTCCAGCGAGTTGATAAAACGCACCAGTTGCAGATAATCGCCGGAAAATTCCGCCTCGATCTCCACCGGACGCAAGCCCACGGGTTCGGGGTCTTTCCACTTATAGCGAATCTGTCCGATCTTGACGCCGCTCTTTCCCGCCAGCTTGCCCAGTTCCTCTGAAATCGAGGAATCCTGCTCCGGCAGCCGGTTCTTGTAGAAATCCTCGATCTGCTTGCGCGCTCCGTCAATCTTCTGGTCTACGTTTTTGAGCGGCTCGGCCTCATGGGTTTTCTGCTGCAACTCCCGCCACAACTGATTCAGTTGTTCACGCCTCGACTGTTCCGATCCCACCAGGGGGGAAAACAGCACGAGCGCCGCGACCAGGTCCACGACGAGAAGAGCCGCGATGGCAATTTGCACCTTCTTTCGAGCGTCGCGCAGGTCAGGCATCAGCGGTTACCCTTCTTGTCGTTGTCTCGATCGCCGCCCTGGTCCCCGCCCGTCAGATCGGGAACGTAGGAGGCGCTGATGTCAAATTGCACGTTGTCGCCGGGAGTCTGCCCCGGCTGGGAGTTCTCCTGCTCGATTCGGGTCTGCTGGAAGCGTTTCGAACTCTCCATCTTGCGTACCAGTTCAAGGGCGCGGTCTCTTGATTCCCCGGCCACCACCAGCTTGATCTCCAATTCGTTGTCGGAAGCCATCGCCGGCTGGATCGATACCACGTGCAGCCGGGCTGGCATCACCCGCTCCAGATCCTCAAACACCCGCGTCCAGGAAAACGCCTTGCGCTGGAAAAGATCGTTGAGAAACTGGGAACGGTCCCGCGTGCTGCGATTGGCCGGCAGATCGAGAATCGCTTCAGCCTTGGCCTTCTCCTGATCGCGGTCCGCGATCTGCTGCTGGCGCTGCTCGATCAGGTTGCGATCTTTCCGCGCCGAGGCCCAGCCCGCCAGCGCGCTATAGACGAGAATCAGGGTAAACAGGCCGAGCGCCGCCAGGCCTCCGCCCCAGCGCAGCCATAAGGATCCGGAGTCCTGGTAGGGGTGGGTCGCGAGATTGATGTCAATACGCATGTCAGGAAAGCAGGGCTCCCACCACCCCCGCCATTCTCCACTGGGGAATCTTGCCGATGCTGCCGCCCAGTTGCGATGAGGACACGAGGTCCCGGACCTGGGCTCCAGTCTGGGCCCGCAGAGCGGGTGCGGCTCCGCCCGACTCCGGAAGACCGGCCACAAAAATCTGACCGATATTCAAATGGTAGGTGTCCTGAAAGAACACTACGGAAGGATAGACCTCTTCCGCAAGTTGCTCGCCGGTGATGGTGACGCCGCGCGTATTTTCCAGAGTCCGGAACAGCAGGAGTTGCTGCCCGTCCAGTATTGCGATGCTGGTGGTGCGGGCGTCCACTTTGATCACCAGCGAAGGTTGCTGCGCGTTCGCCGCGCCCAGCGCCGCAAGCATCGAAGGCATCACGACGCCGGGCTCGAAACCGGCCTGGCGAAAGGCGGCTTCGTAGTCCTCGATCACATTGGTCAATGCCACCGCCGCAATTACCCGCAGACCGCCGTTCGAAGGTTGCACATGATAGGAAACCTGCGCCTTGTCTACGTCGAAGGGCAGGGACTTCTTCAGCCGGAAGCGGACCACGCTTTCAGCCTCTTCCCGCTTGGAGGGCAGGGTCTCAAAATCGAGCAGCATGACCCGGACCGCGGCATCGGGCAAGACTGCAATCACGTCATGCGAACGGCCGCCCAGACTGGTCAGGGTGTCACGCAGAATTTCGAACACCCCGTCAGGCTGGCGCAGATTGGTTTCAATCAGGTCAGGAACCACGCTGCCTGGGACCAGTTCGTTCGAAACACACGCTTCCAGCGAGCGCCCGCCGCTCTCCGACACCCGGCCGGCGAGTATGCGATCCGCGGAAATCTCACAAGCCAGTTTTGGCTTGGGTCCGGACTGAGGAACACGACTCATAAAGGTGTAGTTATCTAAGTAAAACGCGGTCGAGGGGCCAATTGCAATAGCTGGAAGGGCACGAGAGTACAGTCGTTAGTCGTCGGTCTTCAGTCGTCAGCACGCCGCAGCCGATTTCCTGAAGACTGACCACTGATGACTGACGACCGCTCTACCGCATATTCTCGATGAACGTGACCTTGTTGATTTCCTTCAGCGTGGTCATGCCCAACCTGACCTTGTCCAGAGCTGACTCGCGCAGGAAGCGCATGCCTTCTTCGCGTGCAGCCCGGCGGATCTCCGAGGTCGGCTTCTTGGCCAGAATCATTTCCCGGATGCGGTCGCTCAGATCGAGCAGTTCATGGATTGCCGTTCGTCCCTTAAACCCGGTGCCGGCGCACTCGATGCATCCCTGACCTTCGTAGAACGGTACCTTCGACCACTGCTCCGGATCCAGCCCGCTGGCTTCCAGCGTTTCCGGAGAATAGTGCACTACAGTACGACAGGATTCGCAGATCAAGCGGACCAGCCGCTGCGCCAGAATGCAATTCAATGCGGAGACAAAGTTATAGGGCTCGACTCCCATATTCAGAAAGCGGCCAATCACGTCGACCACGTTATTGGCGTGCACCGTGGTAAACACCAAGTGTCCGGTGAGCGCCGACTGTATTGCAATCTGCGCCGTTTCGGTATCGCGGATTTCTCCCACCATGATCTTGTCCGGGTCGTGGCGCAGAATGGAGCGCAGTCCGCGGGCAAAAGTCAGGCCCTTCTTTTCGTTGACTGGAATCTGGGTAATGCCGCGAATCTGATACTCGACCGGATCCTCGATGGTGATGATCTTGTCTTCCTCGGTCCGGATCTCACTCACCGCCGCGTAGAGCGTGGTGGTCTTGCCGCTGCCAGTCGGGCCTGTCACCAGCACCATTCCGTAGGGCTCGGCGATGTAACGCCGGAACTTTCTCAAATCGTCTTCGTCAAAGCCCACCACGTCGAGCACCAGCTTGTGAAACTTCTCGCTCATCGACTCTTTATCGAGTACGCGCAGCACCGCATCCTCGCCGTGAATCGAGGGCATGATGGAGACGCGGAAGTCGATGGGGCGCTCGGGATTGCCGTACTTCACCCGGAAGCGGCCGTCCTGCGGGACCCGGCGCTCAGAGATATCCAGTTCGCTCATCACCTTGATGCGCGAAATGATGGTGGAGTGGTGCTCCTTGCCGATCGGCGACATGGCCTGGGTGAGCACGCCGTCAATGCGGAACTTGATGCATACGGAGTCGTCGCGAGTCTCGATGTGAATGTCACTGGCCCGCCGCTGCAGCGCGGTAAAAATCGTGGTATCGACCAGGCGGATAATGGGACTAATGTCGCCCTGCGCGGTCAGCCGGTCGATGGAGATGCTGTCTTCGCTGCCCGCCTCGTCTTCCGAAACCACGGCCAGGGTAAAGCCTTCGCTGGCTTCTTCCAGCACGCGCTTGGACTGTTCCGTCTTCTTGAGGATTTCGCTGATCTGCGCCAGGGTGGAAACCTTGGTTAGGATGCGCTTGCTGAGCAGCAGGCTGATCTCGTCGATCATCATCAGCTGGCTGGGATCGGCGATGGCGATGGCCAGGCGTCCGTCCTCGGTTTCTTCCAGCGGGACGAAGTTGTAACGGAACATCAACTCTACCGGGATTTGCTTGAACAGATCGTGGTGGAGCTGGAAGTTGTGCAGGTCCACAAACTCGCAGCGGTAGCGCCGCGCAATGTCCTGGGCCCGGGCCACGTCGTCGACGTGAGGAGCGGGAGCCAGCCGCGCTCCGCCATTGCCACCGTGCGCCAATCCGCCTCGCGCGACTACTGTTGTCTTTTCCGCCATGCTCACAATTCCAATTCTTGCTGCCGGGGGCCAGCCGCCTCTAGTGAATATTCGAACTCCTAGTGGATATTCGAACCCAAAGAGAAGATCGGCAGATACAGCGAAATCAACACTCCACCCACGAACACCGCCATGATGATCAGGATCACCGGTTCGATCAGCGCCATGGTCGCGCCCAGAGCGGTCTGCACGTCCTCTTCATAAAACTCCGCCACTGAATTCAGCATGGCCGGCAAGGCCCCGGTGGATTCGCCAACCTCGATCATTTCCACCGACAGGTCGGGAAACATATGCTGCTGCTCCAGGCTCCCCGAGAGCGTCTGGCCCTCGCGTACCCGCCCGGCTGCTTCCGCGATGCCGTTGAGAATCCGCCGGCTGCTCATCGAAGCTCCCGCGGTTTCAAGCGACGGCACCAGCGACAGACCGCCGGCGAGCAAGGTCGAAAGCATGCGCGAGAAACTCGCGACCTGATACTTCAGCCAGATGTCGCCCAGCAGCGGCAGCTTCAGGATTGCGGCATCGATGGTCTCCGCGCCGCGGTCCGTGCTTTTCCACCGCCACAGACCCGCTCCCACCAGCACCAGCGCGATCGCCAGAAAAGGAGCGTACTTTTGCGCCCGCGTGCCCAGAGCTAACATCAATACCGTGATTGCAGGCAAAGATGCGTTAAGATTCTCAAAGAGTTTGGCAAATTCGGGCACTACGTAAGTCACCAGAAATACCACCATGACCAGCACCATCGTCACCAGAAGTGCTGGGTAAACCAGAGACACCGCTAACTTCTTCTTGAAAGTCAGGGCCAGGCGCTGGAATGCGATGTACCGGCCAAGCACTTC
Source organism: uncultured Acidobacteriaceae bacterium (assembly GCA_964528615.1). Lineage (GTDB taxonomy): Bacteria > Acidobacteriota > Terriglobia > Terriglobales > Acidobacteriaceae > JAIQFF01. Next base: position 8,652 of record CAZGSU010000047.1, read on the forward strand.
TTCCATGTTGCCGCTTTTTTCTCCCGCCAGCAGCGTGGTGGTATAAATCTTGGGAAACACTCCCTGCGCGGCGAAGGAATCGGAGAGCAGTTCGCCGCTCTTCACCCGCTCCCGGACGTTCTGCAGCAGGGATTTCAGGTTCGAATCCTTCTGCCGCTTGATCAGCAGGTCGAGCGAATTGAGGATGGGCAACCCCGCCTTGATGAGGGTAAGAAACTGCGAATTGAAGATCACGAACTGGCTCTGCTTGACCTTCCTTCCGCCGAGTTGCAGCTTGCCCCCGGAAAGAATCCCTCTCGGCTTAACCGAGTAGACCAGGTAACCCTGTTGTACGAAGCGCTCGCGGACCTCGGCTTCCGAGTAACCATGCTCCACCTGCTGAGCCATGTGCCCGCGATCATCCGCGACTTTTACCAGAAATTGGGCCATGTCCTGGCCTGATTACCCTTCCGCCCTCTCAAGTCTAGCATTCGGAAGGGTTAACTTCCCGTGAATATGCCCTTATGACTCTGCCCCATGGGTATCGCTGGTAACACCCTCAACCTTGACCCTCAAGGTAAGGCTTAAACCACTGATAAAGCCGATCTTACTGAATTAGGCGCTTACTGTCCGAATTCTCCTTCGATCACCTCAACCCCCTCTGGAGGGGTAAATTTGAAGCGCTGATCCGGAATCGGCCCGTTCTCCTGTTGCTCACTGAAGCGGTACTCGGTTACTGCCTCGTCGGCCTCTTCAAATTGGATGCGGGCAATGCGGCGATCCGGAGTGATTTCCAGAATTACTTCCCGGATTCGGTCAGCCATAGCCTTAGGGACGCCCCGCAGAACGATGTTGCCCGGGGTTAGCGGAGCCACGTCCGGCGCCAGCGAGAGACCCTGCAATTCCTTTTCGAGCCGGGTTTTGCCCAGAAGAAAACCCAAAGGGGACCGCAAGTCATCCAGCTTCCGGACCGATGTTCGACGCACCTGGCGATCATCCGGAAGGTAGAACCATGCGTCCTTGCCGTCGCTCAAAAAGAGCTTCTCTTTGGGAGAACGATATTCCCAGCGCATCTTGCCCGGTTTTTTCAGCCAAAGCGATCCGGATTCGGTGCGCTCGATTCCGGCGCCACGATAGGTCTCGACAAATTCGGTGTGGAGGGTTTGCAGATGGTTGTAGTGGCTGTCCACAGCCTGGGCAATGGCGTGGACATCGGGACTGGAGTCGGCAGCCAAAGCCGGCAGAAGCGCCACAGCAAGCAGCCAAGAAAGCATAAAATGTGCCCGCACAGTTTCATCCTACATGCAGCTGAGCATGGCATGCAGCCGAGCGTGGCGCGGGCGCCCCGCCCGTGTTTCGATCGGCACCACTGATCACTCCTACCCTTCCGGAATGCGCAAGAAGTAGCGTCGCCGTTCCTTCGACTTCGCGGCAGGGCGGGTTGTGCGCGTCGCGCCCACGCCCCGAGGGCGGGACGCCCTCGCGACAGCCGGCGAGACGCCAGCGCTACAAAACCCACGAGCCCGCGTTGACTTCGCTCGACCGCGCTCCTACCATTGCAGCCCTGAGTTCGCTGCCTGTTCATGATCGGCCAATCCATCTCGCACTACCGCATCGTTGAGAAACTCGGTGGGGGTGGCATGGGCGTGGTCTACAAAGCTGAGGACGTCAAGCTGGGACGCTTTGTTGCCTTGAAATTCCTGCCTGACGACGTGGCCAAGAATCCGCAGGCACTGAGTCGCTTTCAGTTGGAGGCAAAAGCCGCGTCGGCGCTGAATCATCCCAACATCTGCACCATCCACGAAATCGATGAGCACAATGGGAGTGCCTTCATCGTAATGGAGTACATGGAAGGGCAGACCCTGAAGCATTTGATCGCGGGCCGTCCGCTCGAGATGGACCGGCTTCTGGAAATCGGCATCGAAGTGGCGGACGCGCTGGACGTGGCCCACGGCAAAGGCATCGTCCACCGCGACATCAAGCCGGCCAATATTTTTGTTACCGAGCGTGGCCTGGCAAAGATTCTCGACTTTGGCCTGGCCAAAGTAACCGCCGGCGGAAGCTCCGCGGGCCAGGTGGCGGTGGCCCAGAGCGCCGCCACCGTTGCCGAGCAACATCTCACCAGCCCAGGGACCGCCCTGGGCACGGTGGCCTACATGTCACCGGAGCAATCGCTGGGCAAGACTCTCGATCCCCGCACCGACCTGTTTTCTTTCGGCGCGGTGCTCTACGAGATGGCCACCGGCACCGTGCCCTTCAAGGGCGACACCTCAGCGGCAATCTTTGATGCCATCCTGCACAAAGTGCCGGTTGCGCCAGTACGCCTGAACAGCGACGTTCCAATCAAGCTGGAAGAGATCATCAACAAGGCCCTGGAGAAAGACAGGAACCTGCGCTACCAGCACGCTGCCGACATTCGTACCGATTTGCAGCGGCTGAAGCGCGATTCAGGTTCAGGAGTCTCCGCCGGCCACGTAGAGGCGGACGCCCCCGTCCGCCTGGCGGAGCAAAGCTCCACGGCTGCTGCGAGCGCGAGCTCGTCCGCGCAGCGCATTGTTGCTCAGAGTGCTATCTCGGATCGAACCCCGCGGGCGAGGGCGCCCGCGCCACACGGGCCGGGTGGGGACAGCCGCGCCAAGCTCTGGTGGGGACTTGCAGCGGTAGGGCTGATAGCAGTGGTGTTAGCGGGCGCAATTTACTTGCGTTCTCACTCGGGGCAAAAGCTTACCGAGAAAGACACCCTCGTGCTCGCCGACTTCACCAACACCACCGGTGAAGCCGTGTTCGACGACACGCTCAAGCAGGCACTGGCCATCCAGTTAGAGCAATCGCCTTTCCTCAACGTTCTTCCGGAACGGAAGGTGAGTGAAACCCTGGGAATGATGGGCCGGCCGGCGCACGAACGCATCACTCGCGACGTGGCCCGCGAAATTTGCCAGCGCACCGCCAGCAAAGCCCTGCTGACCGGATCGATCGCAGCCCTAGGCAGTCACTACGCGCTGGCGTTGCAGGCCGTGAACTGCCAGAGCGGCGAAACCCTGGCCAGCGCCCAAGCGGAAGCCGACAGCCGCGAGCACGTGCTGCACTCCCTCGGCGAAGCGGGCAATCAGTTGCGTCAGAAACTGGGCGAGTCTCTGGCGTCTGTCGGAAAATTCGACAAACCGTTGGAGGAAGCCACCACCACTTCTCTGGAGGCGTTGCAGGCCCTTACTCAGGGCACAAGAGTGCGCGCCGAGAAGGGCGACCCGGACAGCCTTTCCTACTTCAAGCGGGCGGTCGAACTGGACCCTAATTTTGCCCGCGCGTATGCCACTCTGGGATCCATCTATGGAAACTTGGGACAGGCCAGCCTGAGCATCGAGAACATGAAAAAGGCCTACGAGCTCCGCGAGCGGGGGACCGAGCGGGAAAAGTTTTACATCTCGGCCCACTATTTTGATACGGTCACGGGAGAACTGCCCAAAGCTGTTCCCATCTATGAGCAGTGGACGCAGAGTTATCCGAGAGACTCCGGTCCGCATATCAATTTAGGAGTCCTCTACAGCTCTACGGGACAAAACGAGAAGGCGGCGGCTGAGTTTCGAGAGGCTCTGCGCATCGATCCCGACGCGGTTCTTAACTATGGCAACCTGGCCGGTACCTACCTCAACTTAGATCGTCTGGATGAAGCCAAGGCTGTCCTGGATTCGGCCGCCGCGCGCAACCTCGACGATCCGACTCTACGGTTAAATCTTTACGCTCTGGCATTTCTCAAAGGTGATGCCGCGGGCATGCAGCAGGAGTTCAATTGGGGGATGGCAAAGCCAGTCGTGGAAGAGTTCATGCTCTCGGCACAGTCTGACACGGAGGCGCACTTTGGCCGACTGAACCAGGCCCGTGAATTGTCGCGGCGCGCCGTGGAATCGGCGCTGCGTAATGACTCCAAGGAACCGGCAGGTCTTCTGCAAGCGGACGGCGCCATGCACGAGGCGGAATTGGGCAATCCCGCTCAAGCACGTCAAAGCGCAGCCGCGGCGCTGTCGCTAGCTCCGGGGCGCGATGTCGAAATTCTGGCGGCCCTCGCCCTGGCACGTTCCGGGGACACGGCTCGGGCGCAGAGCATCGTTGACAAGCTCAACGGTGACTTCCCGCTAAGCACTATCGTCCAGAGTTACTGGCTGCCCGCCATCAATGCGGCAATCGCCCTGAACCGGGGCAACGCCGCGAAAGCCATCGAAGCGCTCCAGTCCGCCGTTCCTTACGACTTGGGCAATCCGCAGCCCGGTCTCTGGCTGTTGTATCCGGTCTACCTGCGGGGCCAGGCGCTTCTGCAAGCCCATGAGGGCTCTGCCGCCGCCGCGGAGTTTCAGAAGATCCTCGACCATCGCGGCCTGGCGCAGAATTACGCTACTGCATCACTCGCCCATTTGGGTCTGGCCCGCGCCTATGCTCTCGATGCCGCAAAAGACCCGTCGTTCCGCGACAAAGCCCGCGCTGCGTATCAGGATTTTTTCGCGTTGTGGAAAGCCGCGGATCCCGACCTCCCTGTTCTTAAAGAAGCCAGGGCGGAATACGCAAAGCTCCAATAGCCCGCCTCGAAAGCAGGCCAACGGCCAGGCTCCGCGTTGACTTCGCTCGACCGCGCTCCTACCATTGCAGCCTCGGGTTTCCGATCGCCGTGCGCTGGCCAAAACCCAGGTCCCTCCCCTACGCTCGCTGCGCTTCGCTTCGGTCGGGATGACAGGGTGGGAGAGAGTCAGCTGCGGTTGAAGGCTAATCCGCGGGCAGAAACTTGGGTGCTACGGGCGGAACGTATCCTGGGGGCGTGCCTTTCTGTATGAACGGAAGATCGTCGGGTACACGCACTTCAACCCGTCCATCAGGCATCAGCTTGTAGGTGTGGCCGAGTGGATCAACCGGAGTGCCCTGTAAGATTCCCGCAGCCTGGAGTTCAGAAAAACTGGACGGGAAGCGGCCCGTCTTTTGCTGGTAGCGCGCGGTCGCCACTTCCAGGTTGGTGACGTCCTCGTCGACTTGCAGCGCTCGCAAATGTGCCGCGGCGTTGGCCCGGACGGTTTTGTCTTTGGTCGTCTGGTAGGTGGTGCTCCACATCATGCCGGCCATCTGCCGGTCTCCGGCGTGCTCCGCCATCTTGCCCGCGAGAACGGCGAGAAAAGGATGAGCGTTGGGCACGCGAGCGCCGCGGGCAAAGGCATCGGCCGCGCCGGCGTAGTCTTTGAGATCCATGTAGCGGATGAAGCCTTCGTTGTAATAGAGATGCCAGTCGTCGGGATTGTTGCGGATACCAAATTCTTCCAATTCGATGGCGCGCTCGGGCATGCCGGCGCCGTTCGGTGGTTGCGGGGCCAGAAAGTTGGCGCCGTATTCGTACGCTACCAGCAGTTGAGGATCGAGCGTGGTCGTGATCTCGAGCAGCGGCGCCAGCAGATCAAACCTTTGCGCGCCGTCATGGTGCTTGCCGCCAAAATACTGCACGGCCCGCGTCCAGTAGATGTCGGCGAGCAGGCCGTCGTAGCCCAGGCTCATCTTCTTCAGAGCTTTAGGCGAAGAAATGTAGAGCACTTCTTCGAGCGTGGCCCCGGTTCTTAGCTGGTCCAGGCGGCGCAACAATAATACCGATGCGGCGACACATGCCACCAGCAAAAGGCTGAATGCAATTGTGACCTGGCGCGAGGCTTTCATTTCAGATTCCGGCGTTCGAACACCAGCACGGCACCTGAGATTGCCATGGTGGCGTAGACCAGGGCGTAAGCGCTGTTGTAGAGGATCAGCCGTCCTGAGACCGGCTGGGCGTGGGCCACCGAACTGATCACATTCAGGGCGGAAAAATTTGGCACCAGATACGCCGCGCCCGTGGCCAGCCAGCGTGTGACCCCATGGGTGATACCGGCAAATCCGCGCAGGTCTTCGGCAAAGCTGCCGATGACAAATAGCGAAAACGCGAACACCGCTGAAAGCAGCGGAGATGAAAACGAGGAAAAGAACAAGGTCAGCGCGGTGATAATCAGGAACTGCAGAATGATGAAATACAGCGCTACCAGGACCCAGCCATCCTGCTTCAGGAAATGATGCGAGACGTAGAGTAGCGAGGCAAAGACTCCAATGGCCATGAAGAACGTGTTTACGACCAGCGTTCCCGCCAGGCCGAAAAACTTGCCGACAATAAATTCCCAGCGCCGCACCGGCCGCGAGAGCACGGTGTAGAGGGTTCGTTTCTCAATCTCTTTGGAGACCAAGCCGATGCCGATGAAAATTGCGATCACCAGGCCGAAAAGTGACACTGCCGTAAGTCCCAGGTTGATCACGACCAGGCGTTCGATCTCAATGGAAATCTGGCCTACCAGGACGGCCGCGCCTGACATCAACAAGGTGAAGACAATCAGGTTATAGAGCACCCGATCGCGCACCGCTTCGCGGAAAGTATTCGACGCGATGTGCACAATGCGCGCGCTCATGCTCTGGCTCCCGAACTGGCCTCGGCCGGCTGCAGCTTCTGCATGAAGTAATCTTCGAGAGAAGTTCGTACGGGCGTCACTGAGACCAGGCGCAGCCGCTCGCGGCGGAGGGCTTCGATCGCCGCGTCCTGGTTAGCCTCGGATACGATGGCGCGAACGGTGTCGCCGGTGACGTGACACTCTGCTCCCAGGGCTCGCAACGAGGCTGGCACTATGGTTCCTTGCCACACCAGTTCTACTCTGCCATGAACGCTGGAGGTGAGGTCGGCAACCGCACCCACGCCTCGCAATTCGCCTTTGTTGATGATGGCCACGTGGTCGCACAGAGCCTCCGCGTCCGACAGAATGTGAGTGGAGAAGAATACGGTCTTGCCCTCGTGCTTGAGTTGTTCCATCAGGTCACGAACTTCGCGCCGGCCCATGGGATCGAGGCCCGACATCGGCTCGTCAAAGAAGACCACTTTCGGGTCGTGCAGAATCGCTTGCGCGATACCTGCGCGCTGCAGCATCCCCTTGGAAAACTTGCGCAACTGGACGCCGCCGGCGTCGGGCAGCCCGACGCGTTGCAGCACTGCATCCACTTTGCGGCTGAGTTCTTTTGCGGCAACTCCTGAGAGCTGTCCGTAGTATGTGAGCAGCTCCTGGGCAGTGAGGTAATCGTAAAAATACGGCTGCTCCGGAAGAAAGCCGATCTGCGCCTTCATGACGGGATCATTAATTTCCCGGCCCAGAATGCGGGCGCTGCCGCTGGTCGGAAACATCAGGCCCATCAGCAGTTTCAGAGTAGTGGTCTTACCGGCGCCGTTGGGTCCCAAAAAACCGAAGATCTCGCCTTCGGCGACCGTAAGGTGTAGTGGGCGCAAGGCGTGCTTGGGCTTCTTTCGCCAGAAGCCTACGCTGTAAATCTTTTCCAAGCCCAGGATTTCAATGGCTGGCATTTCTACCGAAGCCCTCGCCGGTCAACGTGATTGGTAGAGACATTATATTTGGCTCTTGTGCTTGTGACACCAACGCATAGGTGTTACCGAGGTCATCGGTCATCCAGGAAGATAACCAAGTAAGAGGCCAACCGAAAATTAAAGAGGAGCTGGGCGATGAACCCAGCTCCTCTTTTGGCTTTCGTACCCTCCCCCAGGTACTTAACCAAACTTGAAAGCTATTGCAGCAGCAGGAATGCCTGGCAAGCGGCGGTCGTGATCACCGGCGTACTTCCGCTGGCTCCCGGGTTGTAACGAACCACGCCGTCTTCGGTCGCGCAAAAGTTGCGGACGCCAGACAGGTTATAGGTCTGCGGCGAAGAGCCAGTGACGAATGAACTGTTGGTTCCGTTGGCCACGATGCCGGTAGAGGCAAATATGTATCCGCTCTTGCTCCCGGTTGCGCCTCCCGCAAATGACTGCGCCAGCTGCCAATCGATCAGACAAGCGTTAGCCTGCGCAGGCCCAGTGGCTCCACAACCGGCAGCAGTCGGGGGGCCCAGATCGGCCAGCGCATTGGCATATCCCACTGAGGGATAGCTGCTGTTGTAGGCGAACTGCGCGGTGTTAATGGTCCGCATGGAGCTTACCGCTGCGCCTTCATTGGCCGCGATTCGTGCCCGTAACAAATTCGGGATGGCGATTGCCGCAATGATCAGGATGATCGCCACCACGATCAGAAGCTCAATTAAAGAAAAACCTTTTGTTCTCCGCATGTCTTTATCTTCCCTTGCCCCTTTGCCCAGGCAAACTGCGAGAAATTCTTTTGGCTAGCTATCCAGTGGCACTTCGAGGGCCATCCGGCCAGGTTCCCATCCACCGAAGTTACTGGAGCAACTCTATTGCCTTCATTACCTTGGATGGGTGGTGGAGTGAAGAGATCCGGGTGGTGGGCCGAGAGTTGACAGATATTGTCGATCTGAATCGACAATTCCCGTTGCACGACAGGGATCGATGCGTGGCGGTGGCGGGGCGGCTGGGCTGGTTAGAGATTTCTTTGGCTTGAAACTAGAAACTGGAAACTTGCAATCAAGAACTTGAAAGCAAAAAAAAGAGGAGCATCGGAAGTGATTCCGATGCTCCCTTGTCTCGTACCCTCCCCCGGGTACCAGCCAACTTAAGAACTAGGGCAGTACGGTGAAGGCCACGCAAGCTGCGTTGGTCGTCACCGGGGTGCTGCCAGTCGCGCCTGGATCGAAGCGGATGACGCCGTCTTCGTTGGAGCAGAAGTTACGGACGCCGGACTGGTTCCAGTTCAGCGGCGAAGCGCCGGCGGTGTAGGAGGTGTTGATGCCGCCCACGGCAACCGGAGTCGCTGCGAAGATGTAGCCACTCTTTCCCGGGGCCGCAGTCGCGGTGGCCAGGACGTTATCGATCAAGCAGGCATTGGCTACTGCGGGGCCAGTTCCGCCCGCTCCGCAAGCCGCCGCCGGACCACCCAACGCGCCCAAAGTGGCCGCATAACCAGTGGCCGGGAACGAAGTGGAGTAAGTGATTTCGGCGGTGTTGATGGTACGAAGCGCGCTGACGGCAGCCGATTCGTTGGCTGCGATACGAGCTCGCAGTAAGTTCGGAATAGCGATCGCCGCGATGATCAGAATAATCGCAACCACGATCAGCAACTCAATTAATGAAAAGCCCTTCTGTTTCCGCATTTTTTCCATGTCTCCTGTCTCTTTGGGATTGCCCCTCCCGATACCTGAGGTGATGCAGTTGAGTGGCCACATCCCGGGTGGGCATCAAAGTAGGTGACCTTTGGTTAAGCGCTGGTTCCTGAGGGATTTTCGAGGGGATGACGAGGTTACCAGGTTGAGCTGGTCGCATATCGTTGCCGTCGAATGTCGCAACCTGACAAATTTCGTCACCGGACAATGCTAAATCCTGTCCCAGGTTGGGATTTTGGTTTTGTGCCACAAACGCCAAAAAAAAGAGGAGCATCGGAAGTGATTCCGATGCTCCCTTGTCTTGTACCCTCCCCCGGGTACCAGCCAACTTAAGAACTAGGGCAGTACGGTGAAGGCCACGCAAGCTGCGTTGGTCGTCACCGGGGTGCTGCCAGTCGCGCCCGGGTTG
>CAZGSU010000048.1:0-5650 GCA_964528615.1 uncultured Acidobacteriaceae bacterium
AATTCACCAGCATGGGGATGTCCTCGCGGCGCTCCCTCAGGGGCGGCAGCTCGATCCGGAAGACATTCAGCCGGTAAAACAAATCGGGCCGGAACTTGCCATCTTCGATCGCTTTTTCGAGGTCCTTGTTCGTGGCCGCCACACAACGGAAGTCGACCTTGATCGATTGGTTGCCGCCGACGCGAACGATCTCGCGTTCCTGCAATACCCGCAGCAGGTCGGTCTGCGTCTTCAGACTGATATCGCCGATTTCATCCAGAAACACGGTTCCGCCTTCGGCAATCTCGAATTTGCCTTTCTTGCGGTATTGCGCTCCTGTAAAGGCACCCTTTTCGTGGCCGAACAACTCGCTCTCGAGCAGCGTCTCAGTAAGCGCGCCGCAGTGAATCACCACCAAGGGATGGAACTTACGTGGGCTGGCGTGATGGATGGCTCGCGCCACCAGTTCTTTGCCGGTCCCGCTTTCTCCAGTGATAAGCACCGTGGCATCGGTTGGGCCTACGGTTTCAATCGCATCGAAGACCCGCTGCATGATCGTGCTCTCGCCCACGATATCTTCGGGTCTGGCAACCTCGGCGACCGTCTCCCGCAGCCGGACATTCTCCTGCTCGGTTCTTTTGTGCGCGAGCGCTTTCCTCACCAGATGCGCGATCTCATCCGGATCGAGCGGCTTGGTGACATAGTCGTAGGCTCCGTTCTTCAGAGCGGTAACCGCGGTTTCGACTGAGGCGTAGCCCGTCATCATGATGACGATCAGTTCCGGATCGATTTCGTGCATGCGTCGCTGCAACTCCACGCCATCGATTCCGTGCATCTTGATATCCACGAGGGCGGCGTCCCAACGCGATTGCGCCAAGCACGTCAATGCGTCGTTTCCATTTTCTGCGGTGGTAACTTCGTAGCCCTCTTCGTGAAACCACTTCGCCAGCGAGTCCCGTACGCTGAGCTCGTCGTCGACAATCAGCAGTCTTCCTTGTGCGCTCATGGCAAATCACCTCGATTTCAGCTTGCCGGCTTCCACCCCAGAGGCCACAAGCGGTACTCCCCCGCCCTCGACCGGCAGGGTCACAGTAAACGTGGTGCCTTTCCCCACTTCCGAGTACACGTCGACCCGGCCGCGGTGACCTTCGATAATGTTCTGGCTCACCGCCAGCCCCAGGCCTACACTCTTGCCCGTTTCTTTTGTGGTCAGGAAAGGCTCAAAGATGTTGGGAAGAATCTCAGGGGGTATTCCCGATCCGTCATCGCGAACCTCAATCGCGAGTTCGTCGGTTTCATCGCCCATTCGGGTGGTCACCCACAGGTTTCCTCCGCGCGGCATCGCGTCGATCGCATTCATGATCAACGCCAGCAATACCTGCTCGATCTGGCCCGGATCACACTGGATGGCCGGCAGGTTGGAGGGAAGGTCCAGATGAAGCTCCACCCCGTTCAGCTCCAGCTGATGCGCTACCAATCTCACGCTCCGATCGACAACCGTATTCAGGTCCGTGGTCTGTACGTTCATCGGGCTGGTATGCGAGAAGGTCAACAGATTTTTGACCAGGTCGCCGCAGCGCCGGCTTTCGTCGGCAATCAGGTCCAGGCACTGCTCCGCATCGTTCTTCTTGGAAGTCTCTGCTTCGCCGCGTTGAATCCATTTCTTGAGAAGCTTGGCGTAGGTCAAAATGCCGGAGAGGGGATTATTGATTTCGTGCGCCACCACGGCGGCCATCTTGCCGATCGTGGCCATCTTCTCGACATGCAGCACATGCTCATGGGCGCGTTTCAGTTCACGGGTCTTCTGGTCGACGCGATCTTCGAGTGTCTTCGCCCAAGCCACTATTTCTTCGTTGGCGGCACGCAACTGCAGACTCATGCGATTGAACGAGCTCGCGAGCTCGCCGGCTTCGTCGGTCGAATCCACCTCCAACTGGTATCCCAGGTTCCCATCCGCGAGTTCGCTGGTACCATCTTTCAGATGTTTGAGAGGTTGTCCTACCAGCCGCCACACGAATAGCCAGGTCAGCAGTGAAATGTCGAGCAGCGCAAAGATGGTATAGGCCAGCATTCGCCAGCTTGACTGCGCCAGTTGCGCGTCGGTCTTCGCGAGCGACAGATTCGTGTCGAGCACACCCAGGATTTTCTGGCTGGCTGGATGGGCATGGCACACCGCATTGGAGCAGGACGGTTGATTCTCAATCGGCGTAATCACGCCCAGGATGCGCTGTCCGGAGGCGTCTCGATAAATGCGGAATCGATCCGGGCGGTTCAGGTGTTCCAGCGATTGTGACTGGGCATGGCAGCCGTAACACGCTTCCGCACTCTTATCGACTGCGTGCCCGACTTCCGACGGGTCCGAGGAATAGCTGATGTTGCCTTCACGATCGAAGATGCGAACCCGCACCATTCCAGGCTCATCCGCCATAGTGGCGATGGAGTGATACAGGCCTTCCCGGTTGTTGCGCAGCATGTAATAGGAGGTGCTGCGCTTGATGACATCGCTGACGCGCTCGGCGCTGGCCAGCGTGGCCGCTTCCAGGTGCTGGCGGTGCAGGCGAATGTTGAGATAACCAAGGAGTCCAAAAATCCCCAACATCACCAGCAACAGCAAGCTGATCAGCTTGGCGCTGATGCTATGCGTCAGCCGTTCCCATTGTCCCCGATCTGATTCAGTCTCCGGCATGACCCAACACAGGAGTCGCCCCGACGGCTTCCAGTTGCGCCAACGGGTGGCTCTCCTCCGCAGGGAAGATGGGCAAATACTTCGCTGCGAATCCAAACAACGCGAAACCGGCCGCGATGATCGCTCCTGTGACGGCAACTTCCGTCCACTTCGGCACGTAGTGCATTCCGGCCGCCGATTCCAGCCCTGTGATGCTGACGTTCAGGCGATTCGTAATGAACCCCAGCACCACCAGCACGGCCGCCAGGTAGAGACCGGAAGCTGTGGTCCGCACTTTCTTTTGCGATAGCAACAGCAACGGGAATATCAGGCTCAGCGACATCTCCAGCCAGAACAGGTACATCTCGTAGCCCGGTCGCAGCACGAGTTTCAGCACGCCCCGGTGAAGGAGGTCCTGGTAACGGAGGATTCCGTAGACGCACAGCACGACGACCAGCACCCTTCCCAACTCCTGCAGGATGGGTAGCTCCAACTGGCGCCCGAAATACTTCGCGCTCAGCGATGACTCGAAGATGGTCATGGCTAATCCCACCGCAATCGCGGAAATGAAAAAGAACACCGGCAACAACGGGCTGTACCACAGCGGATGCAATTTCTCGGGCATGATCAAATACAAGGTTCCAAGTGAAGACTGGTGCAAGGTGGAAAGAATCACGCCCAGGATTACCAGCGGGATCAACGCTGCCCGCACGATCTTCATCGGTTTTTGCAGGTTGAAGCGCTCCAGCACGATAGGCGAGAACTCCAGCGACAGGACCGTCGTGTACAGCATGACGCAGTAGGCCACCTCGAACATGACCGAGTGCGGGTTCCGCATCACGAGCGGATGCCAGATGCGGTATGGCCTTCCCAGGTCGTACATGAGGGCCACGCAGACCAGCACGTAGCCGAGAAAGGCGGTCAGAATTGTTGGCCGGACGATCGGCCGCAGCCGCTTGATGTTGAAGATGTGCACGGCTGCCGTGAGGGTGAACCCTCCGGCCGCCAGCATCACACCGCAGAGCACGTCGAACCCGATCCACAGCCCCCAGGGAAATTGATCGTTCAGATTAGTCGAGCGGCCGAGTCCCTGGGCGAAGCGCACCACGGTTCCATAGAAGCCCGCTGCCATCAGGGCCAGGAACACCAGCTTCCAGAAAGTGAACTTGATCTTCATTTCTCGCTCTCTTTCCGGGCAACGGCTTGGCGCCCTTCCTCGGCAGCCGCGACTTCTTCCCGGCGATGCGTGATCCACCAGATCCCGCCCAGGACCATGCCACCCAGGGGAACGAAATCGGGAATGCGCGAAAGCACGCGGTAGGTGTACATGGGGAGCGGGTCCCGGGTAAGGTCTGCGCGATACCCAAACTGTTCAAAGGGAACGCTGGACAGCAGGAGCACCGAAGTGCCACCTACCTCGTTCACGCCGTAGATGTGTTCGACGTACTGGCCCGGGTTCTCGCGAATGCGCTTTTGAGCTTCGGCGATCAGTTCATCGCGCTCGCCGAACTTGGTCGCGCCGGTCGGGCAAATTTCGGCGCAGGCCGTGGGCTTTCCTGCCTGCACGCGGTCGGGACACATGGTGCACTTCTGCACGCGCGGCAGAAGCTTGCTCCATTCATACTTCGGCACACCGAAGGGGCAGGCCACCATGCAGTAACGGCAGCCCATGCAGCGGTTCTCGTCGTATATGACCGGTCCTGCCGCCGTCTTTCGCAGCGCACCCACCGGGCACACGGACGCGCATGCCGGGTCGCCGCAGTTCATGCATAGGCGGCGCATGAACTTGTCGCCTTTGGTCAACACCACCGTGAATTTATGTTCGGATTGGACTTCCTCGGCCGCCACCGCGTCGGAGTATGGAAGCTTGTTCTGGGCGGCACAAGCGCCCTCGCATTGCTTGCATCCGATGCAGACGGTGGCGTCGTACAGCAGCGCCTTGCTCATCGAAATCTCTCCGGCCCGCGCGCGCTTGGCGCCTCTGCTCCAGAGAGATAGAAGGTAGACGAACTAGCGTTTCTACGGCTGGAGAAGAGACCGTCCCGGCGCTCCCCGGCAGGCCCTTCTGTTAAGACTGACCCGGGTCCTGGAGAATTGACGCCAGGACCCGGCGTGGCTGTTCCTGTGATGAACGCTGAGACCTGAGTAGCCCCTTCGTCGGTGGCGGAAAATCGCGTTCTCCGTGCCAACCGCCGAGCTCGATGTCTCGCTCTCACGAGCCACCCTCAAGCCTTCTCCCGGCCCCACCGGGTGGTGATCACGGCCAGACCGGGCGCGCAAAAGGGAACAGCCGGTCCTTACTTCTTCTGCAATTCGCGAATGTAGGCCACGACCATCTTCACCTGGTCCGGGGTCACGGTCATCGCCACTCCAGCATGCTTCGGTTTCTCGGTGATGGCCTTGGCCAGATCCGCATCCGAAAGCTTCTTGGCATCGTCCCCGTTCAAGCTGGGAATCTTGGCAGCTGGTTTGCCGGCGGCATCCACACCGTGGCAAGCAGCACACTTGGCCTTGTAGATCGTGGCGCCGTCGTCCGCCCAGGACAGGTTCGGGATCAGGATGAACAGGGCCACCGCGATCGTCATCACCAGCATGACTAATTTCGTCGTCTTCATGAGTGCTTTCCTCTCCAAATTAGAATTTCAATTACCAAATGAGAACAGTGGCGGTACGCACGGGCCGGGCGGGTTATTGCGAAATTAGCCACTGATGAGTCCTCCCGCAGAAAAATGCTGTAACAGAACTCAGCGATTCCGCGTACGTCCATCAGTGTCGGCTTCCGGAGGCGCAACTGCTGTGATTCGAGTCACTCTCAAACGTGACCCAGAACAACTGCGCATGTGCTTGTGTGCGATGGGCTTAAAGGTATGCTTGAACAAGCCGGGGGAAGAATTTCTTTTCGACGGCCGCTCTCCCTCAAGCGTTAAACCCGCGAACTACTTGGCGAGTCGCGATGCACACGTAGGCCCAGACGCCGGGGTCCCCATCAAGCCCGTTTTTGGCTTG
>CAZGSU010000049.1:0-36006 GCA_964528615.1 uncultured Acidobacteriaceae bacterium
ATCACCGGAGAGAATTTGGCGATGGCGCCGGTGCGGAGGTAGTCGCCGAAAGCAAATCCGCCGGGTACGATGATGGCATCGCAATTTTCCAGATCATGGGATTCGTGCCACAAGAATGTGACGGGCTGCCGGGCTACCTGCTGGATGGTCCAATATGCGTCGTGGTCACAGTTGGATCCCGGGAAGATGATGACCCCGAATTTCATCGTGGTTCGAACCTCGCTGCGATGGAGGTAGGCCCTAGCCGATTAAGTTATGCTGGCAACTACCCCGCAGTTTAACATGATTTTGCGGCACGAAATCGGGGTGGATCGAGGTCATGAATCTCGGAGAACACTTTCGCGTTACCGGCGGAGCACTGAAGAACTGGCTGGTTGCGCAGCTTCAGGATTCCCTTGCAGTCGGCCTGCTGTGGTTGGTGGGGCTTCTGATCATTGGCGTGCCCTGGGCTCCGCTCTGGGCCCTGGCCGGCGCCGCCTTCCAGTTTGTGCCCCAGATTGGTGCCGTACTGGGAGTCGTTGGCCCGGCTCTAACTGCCATGTTCAAGTGGGGAGACTGGGAACACCCACTCTATGTTCTGATCCTGTACGCGGTCATCGCTGTTGTGGATGGTTTCGTACTGCAACCCTACATCATGAAGCGCACAGCCAAAGTGCCGGTCTGGGCATCGATCCTGGCGCCGATTGTTCTGGGCATCGTGATTCCGTTCTGGGGAGTATTGCTGGCCCCGCCGTTGCTGGCCGTGCTCTACGCTTACAAAGCCCGGGAGGCCCGTATTCATGGGCCCGTGCTATAATTTGCCTTCGCCGTCATTCATTTGAGGCAATCCGTTGATCTCCTCGACGGGCCAGTTCCGCGCCATTCAAAATTATTGAATACGAGGTATTTCCATGTCCGGCCATTCAAAATGGGCCACAATCAAGCATAAGAAGGGCGCCCTGGACGCCAAGCGGGGCAAGATTTTTACCCGTCTGATCAAGGAAATCTCCATTGCTGCCAAAAACGGCGGCGACCCTGATACCAATCCGCGTTTGCGCGGCGCGATCGCAGCGGCCAAGGCCGAGAATATGCCCGCCGACAACATCAAGCGGGCCATCCAGCGGGGTACGGGTGAGCTCCCGGGCGCGACCTACGAAGAATTCTCGCTAGAGGGCTATGGACCGGGTGGTGTGGCTATCCTCCTCGACATCAATACCGACAACCGTAACCGTACGGTAAGCGAAATCCGGCACGCCTTCGGCAAAAATGGCGGCAACATGGCCTCAGCCGGCGCCGTGGCGTATATGTTTCACAAAAAAGGTGACATCATCATTCCCAAGTCAGCGGCCACTGCGGACGATCTGATGAATATCATCATCGAGGCCAACGGCGAGGACGAACCGATTGACGATGGCGAGAATTGGGAAATCCTGACTGCGCCTTCCGCCTACGAAAGCATGCTCGAGGCCCTGAAGAAGGCCGGCATCGAGCCTGTTTCGTCTAGCGTGACCATGATTCCCGATACCTACATCAAGCTGGAAGGCCAGCAAGCCTCTACGATGATTCGCTTGATGGAAGCCCTCGAAGAGCATGACGACGTACAAAACGTACATGCCAACTTCGACATTGATCAAAAGGTGCTGGAAGAAGTAGCAGGTTAAATGTAGCGCCGGCGTCGCGCTGGCTGTTCGGGCGGTGCCTCGCCGCCCCGCGGTTCATTCAAGTCTCCACACTTTTCAACACCACTGTGAAAAATTCTGTGGAAAAAGATAGAAATGGGCTCGTAAGTTGTCTGATGCGAATGGCTTCTGCATCTTGCACAGTGACGGGTGCGTCTCCGTTCTGAGCCCACAGCCTGCGGAGTTTGATTTGAAAGTTCGATTAGACAAATTGGTGCTTGAACGTCGCCTGGCAACCTCGCGAGAGCGGGCACAGGCGCTGATCCTGGCTGGCAAAGTGCTTGTAAACGGTCAAAAAATTGAAAAGGCCGGAACCGGCGTCGATGCTTCAGCCGACGTTCGCCTGCTGGGCACGGATCTGAAATACGTCAGCCGGGGCGGCCTCAAACTGGAAAAGGCCCTGGACCATTGGCAGATCGATGTGCGGGACAAGATTTGTCTCGATGTGGGCGCGTCAACCGGAGGCTTTACGGACTGTCTTCTGCAGCATGGCGCAGCCCGCGTAATCGCAGTCGACACAGGCCACGGTCAGATTGATTTCGGTCTGCGCCAGGATCCGCGAGTGCTCTTGCGTGAAAAGACCAATGCCCGATATCTGACCGCGGAACCGATTGGCGAGCCGGTCGACGTGGTCGTCATGGACGTCTCGTTCATCTCCGCTACCCTGGTTCTGCCAGCGGTGATCGCCGCCGCTTTCCCCGAGTCTTCTGTCGCGCGCAAAGACGGGCAAATCATAGTGCTCGTAAAACCGCAGTTCGAAGCGGGGCGCGAACAAGTAGGAAAGGGTGGCATCGTTCGCGATCCCGCAATTCAAACTGCAGCGGTAGACAAAGTTCGCCAGGCCCTGCTCGCTTTGGGCTTCACCCACATCGACGTGATCGAATCCCCAATCCTCGGCGGGGAAGGGAATCGCGAATTTCTGCTCTTCGGAAAATTCTGAGAGATGGCGAATACAAAACGGCCAAGGACCGAGGGCCAACCACCGATTTTCCCGAACTTCTGTACAATTCGACTTTCACCATGGCGACCAGAAACGAGGCATCGATCAGCAAGTCCGCGGGCATTATCTCCAAGCCCCGCAAGCTTGAACTGGCAGAGATCGTTCCGCCGCTGTTGGCGTGGTTTCGCGAGCATCATTACCAGATCGTCGTCGATCCCGAGACCGCGCCCTATGCCGTCGGCGAAAAAGTTCTGGCGCGGGACGACATGGGCTCCCGTCGCTTGGATTTCGTGGTGGTGCTGGGCGGGGACGGCACTCTGCTTTCGGCAGCCCGCGCTGTGTCCAAGGCTGGCATTCCGGTGCTTGGCGTAAACCTGGGCGCACTCGGCTTCCTCACCGAAGTGCCTCTGGAGGGCCTTTACACAACTTTGGAAAGCATCGAGCAGAGCTGCTGCAACGTTGAGAGCCGTTCGATGGTGCACTGCGAAGTATTGCGCAAAGATGCGTCTGTGGGCAGTTATGACGCGCTCAACGATGTGGTGGTTGGCAAAGGTACCATCGCCCGTTTGAATCATTGCGATGTTTACATTGATCGGGTGTTTGTCTCCAGCTATCAGGCCGACAGTCTAATTGTGTCCACGCCCACCGGATCGACGGCCTATTCGCTGGCGGCAGGAGGGCCGATCCTGATGCCCTCGGTCGACGCATTTGTCATAACGCCCGTTTCCGCGCACTCCCTCACCCATCGCCCGCTGGTGGTCGGAGACTCGGCGCAAATTGAGATCGTAGTGAAAACCGGTGAGGACGAAGCTTACCTGAGCATCGACGGTCAGATTGGGATGCCCATGCTGGATGGAGATCGAGTTCTTTGTCGAAAATCCCAGTACCAGGTCAAGCTGTTGCACACCCAGGGAACTTTCTTTGACGTGCTTCGCACCAAATTGAAGTGGGGCCAGCGCTAGTCCAGCCGGCCCCGTAACAGTCGACGACCTATCTAACCTGGACTAACCCAGAGCCGACGCTGTGTTCGCAAAGTCAAACGTCTGACGCCCTGTCGTCCGTGGCACTGTGGCAGTCTCCTGCGCCGCGATCTGCGCTTCGACCCGGACTGCGTTCCTCGGGGGCTCTTGCAGAAACTCGCGAATTCGCAGCTTCGCTTTGTGCAGCTGTGACTTGGAATTTCCCACGGAGCAATCCAGTATCTTCGCGATCTCCTGATGCTCGTAACCTTCCACTTCGTGCAACAGGAAAATGGTTCGGTATCCAGCAGGCAGATCCTTGATGGCTCGGATCAGGGCGATGCGATCGACTGAGCCGGAGAGGCGGCCATCCCTGCTTCCGTACTCCCGTCGCACCTGCTTCACATCCTGGTTGGAGGGTTCATCCAGCGAGATCTGTTTCAAGGATCTTTTCCGGAAGTGCATCAGCACGGTGTTTACCGCGATGCGATAGAGCCAGGTCGAGAGCGCGGAGTTGCCCTTGAATGTGTCCAGTTTTCTGAATACTTGAAGGAATGCGTCCTGGGTGAGGTCTTCAGCCTGTGCGGTGTTGTTGGTCATGCGCAGGCAAATGGAGTACACCCTGCCTTTGTGCGCATAAAAAAGAGCCGCGAAGGCTTCCGCATCGCCCGCTTGGGCACGCTTCACCAGTTCAAGATCCGTTTCAGTTCGGCCAGTCTGGTTCAGATCCTGCATCGTGGGAGTTTCCTTGCTGGATGTGTTCAGATTCATCACAATGGTTCCTCCTGAGAGTGTTGTTCGGCCGCGCAAACTTTCTTGCCGCGCAAACTTTCTTAATGACGTTGTTAAGAGTAGGGGCCTGCGTGCTGCGGGTCCATCCGGTGCAGGCTGTAGGGGTTCTGATACTTTGCTGTACAGTCCCAGTCGAAGAACACGTGGGGGCAGCTGCCCCGGCGGAGCAAGCTCCGCCGTCTTGAATTTGCAGCGCTGGAACGCCTTGGGCGCTCGGAGAATTGCTAGCGTCGTGAGACGGGAATCAAAAGCAGGCGAGCCAACTCACCCTGGACAGCCGGGGACGGCTGTCCCTATTTGGTTTTACTCGATTGCAGGCTGGGCTACGTGGACAATGTTGTTGCGGACTGCGTAAAGCACCAAGTCACTCACCGAGTGCAACTGCAGTTTGCGCATGATATTCGAGCGGTGAGTTTCCGCCGTCTTCACGCTCAATCCCAACGACGAGGCGACTTCCTTCGTGCTTCTGCCCTCGGCCAGCAACTGCACCACTTCGCGCTCACGCGGAGTCAGCCGGTCGCGTCCTATGGAAGCCGCAACCGTCGTGGTGCCACCTTTCAGATACCCCTCGAGGACCATGGCTGCGACCTTGGAAGTGAAATAAGTCTTGTCGCGCCGCACCGCTTCGACTGCGACCACCAGATCGCGAGCAGCATCGGATTTGAGCAGGAAGCCCCGGGCCCCGGCGTTCAGAACTTCGCGCACCACCTGATCGGAATCATGGAGGGTGAGAATCAGCACCCGGGCCCGCGGATCGTCCTTCATGATCTGCCGGGTCGCCTCCAGGCCATTCAGGCCGGGCATTCCGATATCGAGAATGATCACATCCGGCTTCAACTCGCGGACTTTTTCGGTGGCCTCGCGCCCATCCGCAGCCTCGCCACAGATTTCCCAGCCTGCTTCCGCCTGCAGGAGCACGGACAAGCCCTTACGTACCACTTCATGATCATCCGCGATGAAAATTCGGACCGTAGCCATAATCCTCCGAAGTGGTTCAACGCTCAGAATACTCCGTTGCATCACAATGGCCAAACGACCAAAGTTAATTATTTCCAATGGCTTGCAGGGTTGTGAATAATTTTACCCAGTGTAATTCTTACGGCTCTGTTCATTCAGACCCGAGAAATTTGCAGGGCCGTAGCGGCGGCGTCTCGACGGCCGTCCCTTCGACAACCTCGGGGCCGGCGTCTGCGCCTACGCGTACCAGTGCTCAGCTAGCTCCATTCACATCGCTGGGTTCGTGGCGCAGAGCCTGGAGATCGATCCCCAGCTGTTCCGCTTTTTTATACAGATGACTGCGCTCCAGCCCGAGGGCCTTCGCCGCATTTGTGATGTGACGATGACTGCGCTTTAACTCCGCCAGGATCACTTCGCGTTCGAAGCCTTGCACTCGTTCGGCCAGCGTGCCTGAGCCAGCCGTCGATCCAGGCCCCGCTGCCTGGGAAGAAGAAAGCTGGTGCGAAGCAATATGGGGCAACGCCAGCTGCACCGTCTCCACTGTCACTTGCCCCTCTGTCGCCAGGAGTATCAACCGCTCCACGACGTTGCGCAGTTCACGAATGTTGCCTGCCCACACGTGCATCTTGAGTTCCTGAATTGCCTCCGGGGTAAACGGGATTGGTTTCCAATTGTTCTGAGCGCAGACCTGCTGGGCGAAATGTTGTACGAGAGCAGGAATATCCTCTTTCCGTTCCCGCAACGGAGGCAGCAAAAGAGGGAAGACATAAATGCGGTGAAACAGATCCTGGCGAAATTTGCCTTCCTTCACCAGAGCATCAAGATTGCGGTGTGTGGCTACCACTACCCGCACGTCCACGCGTGTCGGTTTGTCAGAGCCGATGCGTTCGACCTCTCCTTCTTCCAGCACCCGCAGCAGCTTGGCCTGCATGGGCAGAGGCATGTCCCCGATCTCGTCAAGAAAAACGGTTCCGTGCTCCGCCTGCTCGAACTTTCCGATATGACGCCCGGCCGCACCGGTGAAGGAACCTTTTTCGTGACCAAACAGTTCGGACTCGATCAGTTCCGCTGGAACCGCGGCGCAATTCAGCGTGATGAACGGCCCTGACGCCCGCGCGCTGCGCTCGTGCAAGGTTCGCGCGACTAATTCCTTGCCCGTGCCAGTTTCTCCGAGAATGCAGACACGGGTTTCGCTTGCGGCCACCCGTTCCACCTGGGCCATCAGTTTCTTCATGGTTTCGCCGGTCGAGACGATTTCATGTTTTCCCAGCCGCTGCCGCAACTGCCGGTTCTCCGACTCCAGCCGCTGCAACTTCAGAACGTTCTCAACTGTCAGCAGAAGCTTTTCAGTGGAGATAGGTTTTTCCAGAAAATCAAGCGCTCCCAGCCGCGTTGCCCGCACTGCCATGTCAATGTGGGCCTGGCCGGACATCATCACCACGGGAGTCGTTACCCCTTGCGATTTCAGATCTTCGAGCAGTGAAAGTCCGTCCTTCCCCGGCATGACGACATCCGAGAAGATCAGGTCGAAAGGCTGGGAGCGAGCCAGTTCGAGGGCCTTGGCAGCCTGGTCGCAAACTGTAGCTTCGTGGCCAGCCAGTCGAAATGCGCGGGAGAGCGAAGCCAGGGTATTGGCTTCGTCATCAACGATCAGCAGGTGTGCTTTCTGGGCCACGAGGTGCTCCTTAACCAGCCGCTCCCGGGATGGTCGCTCGATGCGGAGCCGACCGACTCCTGCGCCCGCAGCTTGTCCGATCCCAGCTTGTCCCAATTTCCCGGCAGCTCGATGATAAATGTTGTTCCGTGCCCGGGCTCGCTTCGTACTGTGATCGTGCCACCGTGATCGCTCACCACCGACTGCACGATCGCCAGCCCGAGCCCGGTGCCATGCGCCTTGCTGGTGTAGTAAGGCGTGAACACACGCTCGCACTCCTCTGCCGTCAAGCCGGTGCCGGTGTCGGCAATCTCGACTGTGACCCGCTCGCCGTTCGACCGTGTGCGCAATGTGAGGATCCCGCCCAGCGGCATAGCGTCCATCGCGTTCAACGCCAGATTGGACAGCGCTCGATGCAACAGTTCGGCATCCGCCGCGATCGACGGCAAACCCTCCGCCAGTTCCAGTTTGCATTCGATTGGACCATGCTCCAGGGAACGCAACTGCGCCTGCAGCAGCCGCGCTACGTTCTGCACGACGTCGTTGAGCTGCGTTGGCTGCAACTGAGGTTGCGGCATTCTGGAGAACTCGCTGAAGCGCGAAATAATGGTCTTCAGATTCGCGATCTCCGCCAGCAATGTCGACGAACTCTCGCGAAACACTTCATCGAACTGTTCCGGACTCTGCTCGCGCGCCCGAACCAGGTTCTCCACCGTCAATTGCAACGGGAACAAAGGATTCTTCAGCTCATGCGCCAGCCGGCGAGCAAGTTCACGCCATGCGGCCACACGTTCGCTCCGTACCAGCTGCTCACGCTGACGCAGGAGTTCATCCGTCATGCCATTGAAGGATTCGGCCAGTGCCCCCAGCTCGTCTGTCGAGTTGACGGGGACGCGCGCGTTCCAGTTTCCCGCGGCCAGCTCTCGCGCCGCCTCTGCCAGTTGCCCAACCGGGCGCGTGACTCGCGACGCTGCCCATCCGCTCAACAGAATGGCGAGCACGATGCCGGCGCCGGCGGCCAGCAAAGCAGCAGAGCGAATGCGATCTCGCAGCTCAACATAAGGACGTCGCGTATTGCCCACCAGCAGAACGCCCAGCAACCGGTTGTCCTGGCCGGTCAGTGGAATGGCATGGATGCTTTCGTCGTCGGCGGGACTATCCGACCAATGCAGAAGAGCGCCGGCCTCCTGTGGCTGCTGCTGGATTTGTTGGATCAACGGCGCCAGCAGGTTCGGTTGTTGCACGCTGCCTGAGGACGCGATCAGAAGCTGAGGCGAAAAGTCCTTGCTCAGATTTTGATAGAGCATGGCCCGCATTCCCGCCGGGAGCTCGAGGCTGCCCAGAAAATCCCTGTCCAGACGACGCCCGCCAATTACGTAAAGCGGCTTGTCGCCGACTGTAAGCACACGAGTTGCAGAGAGGCTGAGGGCGGCGCCGTCCGGCAGTTCCTCCAGCCGGAGGAAAGCGTCCTTTGGCGAAGACCCCGTCGGCAAAGAGTTTTCCTTGTAGCCAAATTTGGCGGGCCACTGCGACGATGAAAGAATCGTCCCCCGGTCGTCCACGAACTCCAAAAAATCCAGCTGCTGGGTGTCAGCGAGCGTCTTGGCCTCATTGACGAAGCCTCCATAGTCGGTGGAACCGCGGCCCACCGCGAGCGCCATGCGGGTCGCAGGTTCGCTCCGGGCGATCGCATCCACGCGGCGGGCGACTTCTTCGCCGCGACGGTTAAACTCACGGCGGAATTGCGCGACCAGCGCCGTGGTCTGGTCCTCGTTCGCCCGCTCAAAGGCGCGCCGGGTCAACGCGGATACGATCCACGTCACCGCGCCTACGGAAAGAAACACGGTCAAGGCGAACACCAGCGAGAGTTTGCGCCCAAAGCTCAAGGCTTCTCCATCTCCAAATCCATACCCGTGCCCAGCCAGACATTTTCTAGACGCCACTCGCCATCGCGATCCTCCGCCCAATTCTGTACCCGCGGGCTGATGGCAACGGCGGTCCGCAAGTGCAGTAACGGAATTGCCTTTTGCGATTGCAATAGAGCATTTTCGGCAACGTAGAGACCGTTGGCCGAATCGTCTGTGAACACGGGCTGTGGCTGGCCAATCTTGCTGGCAAGATTGGCCAGCGCAACTCGGGCATCCAGCGAGGCCAGCGGGACACGCGCCAGCCGCACATCCGGGGTCGCGGAGTTCGTGGGTTGCAACGTGATCCCGGCATCGCGCGCGTTCAATGCGATCCTCTCCGTAAGAACTCGCGCCAACGGATCTGAAACTTCGTAACCCAGGCTCCATGCCAGAGCTGTCTTCACCTCGCTGCGCATCTGGCGCGCCCGCTGCAGATCGGCCGCTATAGGGAACAGGAAAGCATATCCGGTCATCCAGTTGGGCAGGAGTGTGCCCGCAGGTTCTCCTCCACCTTGCAGCAGAACACCGTTCATTGCATTGCGGTCGATGCTGAGCGCCAGAGCGTTTCGCAGCTTCCCATCCTCCACGGATTGGCGATCACGGCTGAAAACCAGCATCATCAATTCCGCCGGCTCAGAGTTCTGGACGCGTCGTCCTTCCAGTACGGCGTGACGCGCCTGATCGGACGCAACCTCGACTACGCCAGCTTTCCCCAGATCGAGAGAAATCATCTGCTCCTGTAAGCTCTTGCCCATCTCAACTTCGATACTGTCTACAAATGCGCGGCCGCCGGAGTAGTCGTCGCGAGCCGACAGGGTCAGTCTCTTCCCGGGCTCAAAGACGCCGACGAAGAACGGCCCGCTGCCAGCCAGCTTGCCGCCGGCGCGTTTGGCAATGGCATTGCGCGGCAACGCCAGGATCGCGGGAAGATTCAGAGTCGGAGTGTCACACTCGATCACGACGGATTCTCCAGCGCCGAACACTTTCCAGTTTGGATTTGCAGCTCGCAACGAAGCTGCTACCGTATCTACGCTAACCGCAGTTCCATCCTGAAACGTAACTCCGCGCCGGATGGTGAACTGCCAGCGTTGATTGCCGGGATCAACGTGCCACGAAGAAGACAACGAGGGCTGAGGCTCCCCGCGGTTGTCCAGAACGACAAGCGTGTCGAAGATCAGCCGGGAAAGGCTGCGCCACATGAAGGTATCGGGCCGGCTGGAATCGGCGGGGTCGAGCGACGTGGGCGCATCCCGTATGGCCAGACGGAGCGTTCCGCCATAATGCGGGCGCGTGCTCGCCAGCGCGATACTGGCCACGCTAACGGCCACAAGCAAGAGTGATCCGGAACGCCTCATATCTCCCTGTCTCGGAACTGTGGGTGACCGCCAACGCGCCGCTTCCGCGGGATTCCGCCCACATCGCGGTGATGTTGCCGGAGAACTCCAGGGGAAGGCTTGCCGCGACCGGCACACGATCGGTAACTTCAAAGGCGCGTACTGCGTCGCTCGGTCCTCCTCCGTTCCCGGTTGCCAGTACCTGCCAGCCCGATCCACAACCGCTGCGCACGCTCGCGATATCGCTGCCCCAGCCCAGACTTGGCAACGCCTGGTCGGTTGCGCCGTCCAGCAAATGCACTTGACCGTCGACTGTGGCCAGCAACCATAACGGGGATGGGCTCCGAGGCAGAGCCGCGGCGGAATAAAACGCCGGCGCTGTGCTTTGTTTTCCGATCCCCGGAGAAAACGTCCCGGTAAAAAAATTTCGTGAAGCGGCAAATGTCGCGTTTAGATTGACCTGGTCCGTTCCAATGGGCCAGAGATCGTCACTGTCGTAGCAGGCCAGGGTAAGGGGCACACTCGAGGTGCTTCGACAAGTGACACCAGGCAGGTAGGCATCCAATAAATGATCCGTGCGCAGTGCCAATTTTCCCCGCAGATCGCGTGGCCACGGCCGCGTGTGTGCGATGGGCAAGGGCGACTGTTCCGCCTGCCAGCGGCCGTCCTGCAGCCGGTAAAGCACCACACCGTTCGAATCCAGGACAACCATTCGCGCCGGCGTGCCGTCGATGACTGCAACGTCCAGAATGCGTTCCTGCTGCGACCAGAGTGGAATCTTATGCAGCACCATCGCCGCTGCTTCCGGTTCGACAATTCGCGTTGCGGGTTGTGGCAGAGAGACCATGACGACCGAGTTACTCGCACCCTGGCGAATCTCCGCCACCCAGACATAACTTTGCAGATCCTCAGAGAGTGACACCCGCACCGCCGCGCTAGCCTGTTCGGCATTGACGAAACGCGCGTCCAGGGCGGCAAGCTGGGTCAGAAGGCCGCGCCGGATGTCGTCCGCAATTGCAGGGCCCAGCGACGAGCGGTTGGAAACTTCCACGATCATCGGCTTGGGGCCCGTCACCGCCACGATCTTTCCTGCCAGTTGCTGCTCCGCTCCGGCCCAGTTTTGTCCCCATGCCGTAGTGGCCGGCAGCATGACGAGAACAAGCAGAAGGGAGCGAACGTGGTGCGTAGAGAATGGTGTGAACATGCGCAGGATGCGCGAATTATAAACCGCATTTTGTCGGGCTCCTGACATAGTTGTTACCACTTAGCCACTCAGCCCGCGTCATCAGGCTGTCATCAGTTATCCGTCACCCCGCCCCTGCTCGCGGCCTTCGGATCGCGGCTTCTCTTCCCAATATCGACCCGCGCATGCCGCGAGAGGTTCCGCGACTGACGCCTTTAGTGCTCGACTGCCACGTTGGTTTGAGACGTTCTCGGGGTAAAGAACAATCCCAGAACCTTGCCGAAAATCAACTCTTCCACCAACAGGGCGACGGCCAGCGACAGAGCCATTCCTCCTACGATTGCGATGGTTGTGAATACGAGTTCCATTGGGTGCCTCCCTTGACTGCTTCCGGTCAGACAGGACGTTACAGGTAGACAGCCACTTGTATCGTATTGATAAATAGGTAGATATGATCTATCGTCCGTGTCTGTCCGGAGACTGTGTGTCGGGGTTGACACAGCCTGGACCGTTGCCTTAAAAACCGCCCACCCCGTGGACTATCGCGTTAAAAAACGCCCACGTAGACCCGGACGCCCCGTCCGGGTGGGCGAGCGCAGCTCGCCAGGGTTTGGGTTGCAGATTGAGAGCTGCCGGGCTGTGCCCGGCTGGGCGGGCGGGGGCGCCCGCCCCTACGTGAATCGTGTAGCGTCCCAGCGGTTTGACATCCCTGGACTGCCGTTCTATTGTGGCCCACCGATTTGGTTGTGAACATCGTCAAGTCAACTCGCCGGTATGAAGCCTGGATGCGAACGCACACCCGGCCGGTGCCGGCCGATCTTCGCTTGAAACACCGGCGCATGGCGGAAGCGCCATTTCTCTTCCTGCGTGCCACCTTTTATCGCTGGATGCAAACTTGGGCGGTAGTCTGTCCCGAGTTGGCCAAAGCTCCCAAGGTGTTGGGTGTCGGCGATCTTCATGTTGAAAATTTCGTTACGTGGCGAGACATCGAAGGCCGGCTGGTCTGGGGTGTGAATGATTTCGATGAAGCCGCAGAGCTGCCTTTCACCCTGGACCTCGTGCGGTTGGCGACCAGTGCGCTTCTGGCCGTCGAGGCCGGGCATCTGTCATTAAAGACGAGTGATGCCTGCGCAGCCATCCTCGACGGTTACCGGAAATCCCTCAACCAACACGGACGCCCTTTTGTGCTCGAGGAAGAGCATCGGTGGCTGCGCGATATCGCTCTCAGTGAACTGCGTGATCCGGAGCATTTTTGGCACAAGATGGAGAGCTTACGTCTGGTGCGAGGCAAGGTCCCCGAAGGTGCGCGGGATGCGCTGGAGCGTCTTTTACCAGAGCGTGATCTGAAGTATCGGCTCGCAAGCCGGGTTGCCGGTCTGGGCAGCCTGGGGCGGATGCGCTTCGTGGCCATCGCGGATTGCTGCGGTGGCAAGGTGGCGCGCGAAGCGAAAGCCGTGGTTCCGTCCGCGGTTCACTGGGCACACAACCCGAAGGAACCCGGCGAGTGCGAGTATCAAACCATCATTAGCCGGGCAGTGCGTTCTCCAGATCCCTTTGTGCAACTTCGAAAGCGCTGGATTGTTCGCCGCCTGTCGCCTCACTGCTGCCGCATTGAGTTGAGTGTGCTGCCGCGGGGGCGCGACGAATTGCGTCTGCTCCTGGCGATGGGATGGGAAACCGCGAATATTCATCTGGGCAGCCCTGCTGCGCGCAAGCAGGTTATTCAGCATCTCGATCGCCTGAACCCGGCCTGGCTGTCCTCCGCCGCTCACGACATGGCTAAGGCAGTTACCACAGACTGGCGCGCTTGGAAAAAGGCAACAAAATTGTAAGGGATCACACTGGAATGCGCAGAGTCGGAACCGGTCTTCAGAGCAGGTGTATTGAACGCAACCTCAGTCTAGAACTCCCGCTCCGAAGATGCTGCACACAACGCTCCCTCTGGTTCTTCTCGCTCTGATGGCCGATCGGCGTGGCTCGCGATCTCCTGGTGCAGTGCGTCCAGCAGCGCGTCCAAAATGACTTTGAGGGATTGAGGATTCTCCGCCAGCACCCGTTCGATGCTTTCGCGATGTACGGCCAGTTCACCGATCGGCCGCGCCCCTCGGATGTCAACCCGGCCGCTCGGTCCGGCGGACCGGTGCCAGCCCCCCACCCCAAGCGCTGTCCGGGCGAAGGGATAGTCAAGGCTGCCCGTTGTAATCCAATGAATCACCAATTCCTCAACATGATTGACGCAGCAGGCGACCTGAATGCCGTGTCGTTCGGCCATGTGCTCATTCCATTGCAGAATCGTCAGCTTGTCCTCCCAACGATTCTCCGCGATCAGAAACCGGGTCTGGTTAGCGGATCTCTCTTCGCCGCAAATCGCACACAACTTTGCTCTCAGGTCTTTCATAAGGCACCCTTCAGTTCCGGCTGAACGCCCAATCGCTTCATTGCCTGTGCTATCGGTCTCAGATGCAGGGCAGGCACTTGGGTATTCCCGGGACGGATCGGAACGGTAACTACTCCTCGTCCGCGTTCAAAGGACATGGTCAGAAGCGCAGAACAGCAGTCGCACAGCCAGTAGCGCTCAAGCCGCCGCACTGAACGAGCTCTCCGGTTCGCGGATGGAATCGCAGATGCGGCGGTGGAATTATCAGTCTCCACGACAAACAACTTGCCTTGGCTCAGGCGGCGGAAGATGCTGGGACAGTCTGGATTCGCGCACTTATGAAGCAAGAGGTGCTCCTCGAATGGCAAACGGAATTTGTATTCGGAAGCGTGCCAATGTGCACGCCAATGGCCGCAAGTGAATGGTGAAGAAAGTCGTCTAAGCGACTGAGATATGTGGAGCCTGGTCTCGCCTTCGAAGCGTCCCTGCCGAACCTAGGTCAGCCCTGCCGACCCCTCGTCATCGGTTAGAAACCATGAAAGGGTCACGTAGGCCCGGACGGCCCGTCCGGGCGCACAAACAGCTGGCCTCGGGGTCTCGCCGGCAGATTGAAAACTGCCGCGCTTTGCCCGGCTGGACGGGCGAGGGGGCCCGTGCCTACGCGGACTGTGGCGCTACTGCACATTGCTCCCGGTCTAGCCAGGAGGTAAGATTGCGGGACGGCAGTCGCCCCAAAAAGTCGTCCCGAAAAGCCTTCGGGAGGCTGCTCTCCAATTCTGAATTGACCGGTCGTTATGGCGGAATTTCAGCCAATCATGGCGAATCCGGCGCAGCCACAGGAGTCCCTGACGGGGGCTGTCGTGGGACGTTTCCGCATCGGCGACCGCCTTGGCACCGGCGGTATGGGCGAAGTCTATCGCGCCGAAGACACCAAGTTAAAACGCACGGTCGCTCTGAAGCGCCTTGCTCCGGCCTTACGCGCCGACTCGCTCTACCGCCACCGTTTTCTGGAAGAGGCCGAGCGAGCCTCCCGCTTCAGCGACGCTCACGTAGCCGCGGTGTACGACGTCCTGGAGGAGCATGGCGAGATATTCCTGATCCTGGAATATGTAGAAGGCCAGAATTTGCGCCAGCGCCTGCGTGACCCGCTGTCTCTGGATGAGTTCTTTACCATCGCCATCCAGTGCGCGGAAGCGCTAGTCTCCGCGCACCGGCAGGGCATCGTTCACTGCGACATCAAGCCGGAAAATATCATGCTCACCAGCATCGGCCAGGTCAAAATACTGGATTTCGGTGTGGCCAAACACCTGCCGCGCTCCGACCAGAGCTCGACCGTCGACCGGGCTGGTATTTTTGCCGGGACTCCGGCCTACATGTCGCCGGAGGTTCTCCTGGAACAGGCGCCGGACGGCCGCGCTGACGTGTTCTCGCTCGGCGTCGTCTTCTACGAAGTTCTGACTGGACAACACCCCTTCATGGCTGGGAGTTTCGTCGCTACCACGGACCGCATCCGGCGCGAAACTCCGGCTTCGGTCCGCATCTTCAATCCCTCGGTTTCCGAAGATCTGGAGGCCCTGGTCAACAAGGCTATGGCCAAAGACGCGGGACAACGTTATTCCAGCGCACAGGAGTTGCTGGAGGCTCTCCACAGGGTACGTGGCGGAATAACCGCAACCGGACTCGCCCGGATTGTGCCCCAGCGTCGGCCCACCCGGTCGAAAAAAAGGATCTGGCTCGGGGCGGCGGCGGTGCTGGTGGCGGCATTGATTTCTGTCGCGGTCTACCGCCAGGCGACGTCGGGTAAAGGGTTGAATTTGGCGGGGTCGGCCACGCCAGTTGAATTGGCAGTCCTGCCCTTTACCCCTATGGGAGACGACCCCGGCAGCAAAGCCTTTGGCAACGGTCTGACCGAGACGCTGACGGCGAAGCTCACCCAACTCACCGGAAGCCATCCCTTGCAGGTCGTTCCCGCCAGCGAGATTCGTGCCGAGGGCGTGACCAGCGTGGAGCAGGCGAGAAAAAGCTTTGGCGTGGGGCTGGTTCTCGAAGGAAGCCTGCACGGTTCCGGCAACCAGGTTCGGGTCACCTACACGCTGGTTGATGCAAAAACCAATCGCCAGCTCAACGCGCAGACCTTCGACGCCGATGTCAGCGATGCCTTTGCGGTGGAAGACCAGGTCGTAGACGGCACACTGCGCATGCTGGGCTTGACGATCCAGGGCAACGACCGCGTCGTTCTGGCTGCACATGGCACCGCCGATCCGTCGGCATACGACCAGTTCCTGCGCGGGCGGGGCTATCTGCTCGACTACCACAAACACGAGAACATCGACAGCGCGATCTCCGCATTCAATCGCGCCCTGACGCTCGATCCCAAATACGCTCAAGCCTATGCCGCGCTGGGCAAAGCCTACTGGGTGGGCTATGAGGAAGGCGAGGGCGGCAGTGATTGGGTAGAAAAGGCCCGGGCTGCCTGCAACCAGGCGGCGGTCAACGCGCCGAAATTGACCGAAGCCTATGTCTGTCTTGGAAACGTCTATGCGGGGACCGGAGAGTACGAAAAGGCGGTCACTCAACTCCAAACCGCTACTACTCTCGATCCCACCAGCGATGATGCCTTCCGTGGCCTGGCTGAAGCTTACGGCAAGCTAAATAAACCTGCGGAAGCGGAGGCTACCTATCGAAAGGCAATCACTCTGCGGCCTCAATACTGGGCCGGGTACAGTTGGCTGGGAGTCTTTTATTGGCAGCAGGGGCGTTTCGACGACGCGGCCACGGCGTTTCAGGAAGTAGTGTCATTGGGACCGGATAACTACCGCGGCTACTCCGACCTGGGTGCCATGTACGTTCTGAAAGGACGATTTCCAGACGCCATCGCTGTGCTGGAGAAATCCGTAACTCTTCGTCCCAATGCGGGGGCTTACAACAACTTGGGTAACGCCTACTTTTCCATGCGGAAGTTCGACGAGGCGGCGCACGATTTTGAGGAAAGCTCGAAGCTGGAGAAGAACAACTGGCTTACCTGGGGGAACCTGGGGGATGCTTACTATTGGGCGCCGGGAAAGAGATCCCAAGCAGGCGATGCCTACCGGGAGGCCATCCGGCTGGTGGATGAGAAGCTTGGGGTTGATCCCCGCAATGCGCGGACTTGGGCTCTTCGCGCCACCTACGAGGCGATGACAGACAACAAGCCGGAGGCGCTGGCATCTCTGCAGAAGGCGCTGTCTCTGGAGCCCGCTCGCGCCGGCGTACAGTTCCGTGCCGCGCTGGTCTATAACCACTTTGGAGATGTGGATCGTACCCTGCAGTCGCTGCAGAAGGCGAGAACATTAGGCCTTTCACCCAGCCAGATAAGCGAGATCCCAGACTTCGATCATTT
The DNA here is from genome assembly GCA_964528615.1 of uncultured Acidobacteriaceae bacterium. Taxonomy (GTDB): domain Bacteria; phylum Acidobacteriota; class Terriglobia; order Terriglobales; family Acidobacteriaceae; genus JAIQFF01. The sequence continues at coordinate 17,141 of CAZGSU010000049.1, forward strand.
ACACGCCGACCCCCGGTTTCAGGCTATACTACCCGGCGCTAAGTGACAGGGGGACTTAGACATTCGAAGTATCAGGAGGCAATATGGGGCAAAGCGCAAAACTCCCAGTGCATATTCACGATGATTGCGACGTGGACTACGAAGTGGTCAACGTTAGGGTCTCCGCCGGTGAAGAAGTTGAGTGGCATTCCGACGGTCCGGCGTTCGCGATTGATTTTGAGAGTTCACCTTTTCAGCAAGCCCACTTTGACGTTCCAGCGGGAGGATGTATCGGTTCGGGGCCGGTGAAAGACGGCGCACCTTACGCCCGCTATCACTACAAAATCCAAAGCAAGGTAGATCTAGCCATGAGTGCCGATCCTGACGTTGACGTGAGGAAATAGCCGATGTGAGGGCGCTCAAATAACGCAACCCCCCAGTTGCTTGTTTCTTTCAGAACGAGGGCCGCACTCCGGGCCCTCGCTTTTCTTTTTCCTCAAGCGCTTAGTGGGATCTCTAAAGTTAATGTGAAGCATTAGGTTGAGAGGCTGCGGGTTCAACCCAACTTCCGCCTGCCATTCACCGCCATTACGGAAGGCCACTGCCCGTTCCGTCCGTCACTTGCCGCGTTTTCTGTCCAGGTTGGAATAGTGCTGCACGGTGAAGACGACTTTTTGCCAGCCTGCGCAGTCCCATCGCGCGCTGACGCCGGCAATCCAAATTTCAACCAGGAGCAATAATCATGCGTAAGTTGCTAACGGTGACGGTTCTGTTCTTACTGGCTTCATTGGCAGTGGCCCAGGATTACCCCAAGGCAGAAATTTTCGGTGGATACCAATTCAGCCGGCAGAACAGCAGCAATCTGAATGGCTGGAACGCCTCCCTGACCGGAAACTTTAATCATTGATTTGGTGTAACCAGCGACTTCAGCGGCGCCTACATCACCAACGCTGGAGTGGGTTTCAGAAGCTACACATTTACTTTCGGACCGACCGTGGCGGCACGCAACCATGAAACTTTCACGCCCTTTGTGCATGCCCTGCTGGGCGGCTTTCACCAGTCCGCGGACATCAGCGGCTCTTCTCTAGGTACCAATAACGGGTTCGCCGTGATCTTCGGAGGCGGAGTGGATGCCAAAATCTCGCCGCGGCTGGCGGTGCGACTGGGGCAATTCGACCTGATGTCATTCCACGCCTCGGGGGCATCGTCGAACATCTTCCGCTATTCCGGCGGAATTGTTTTCCGCCCCTGAGAAGCAGAAGTTGAATTGTTGCGGTCTCTAACGACCGACGCAGCTCAAGCAGTGGATTGTATTCCGGAACCAGCGCGGAGCGGCGAAAAAATGCAGCCCCGGGCGCAAGCCCGGGGCGGGCCGCAAAAGGAAACGAGCTCCGAAGGAGCGAAAGAATAGTCGCGACAGCCTCAGCCCCTGGGGTACCTCCTGACGCGTTCATGAGGCCCAGCCTCTGCAATGCTCACTCCCCCATCACCTTCACGATCACCCGCTTATCCCGCTGGCCATCGAATTCCGCGTAGAAAATCCGCTGCCAGGTTCCCAGGTCAAGCTTGCCCGCCGTGATGGGAACGATCACCTCATGGTGGATCAGCAGGGCCTTCAGGTGCGAATCGCCGTTATCTTCTCCGGTCTCGTGATGCTTGTAGTTTTTGCGAAAGGGCGCCAGTTTTTCCAGCCATTGATCGATGTCCTCAATCAGCCCGCTCTCGTTGTCGTTCACATAAACGCCGGCGGTAATGTGCATGGCGGAGACCAGGACCATGCCTTCCTGGATGCCGCTCTTGCTGACGATTTGCTCCACCTGCGGCGTGATGTGTACATAAGCGCGACGCGAGCGGGTATGAAACTTGAGGTATTCGGTGAGGCACTTCATAGTTTGTCGTTTGTCCTTGCAGGTTTGTCCTTACAGGTTCGTCCGCTTAATTATGCGTGAAAGCCAGACCAGTTTCGCAGATAATGCTCCGTAAATCAGTTCCCTGGGAGTCTCGTGGACCCTTCCGACAGCGAACTGCAAGAACTCCGAAAGCTTCTCGGCGAACTCACCGCGCGAGTGTTTCGCATCGAGCGGGCCCTAAACCTTGAGCCGGACCGTCCGGTAGAAGCACGTCCGGCAGTCCAGACGCCGACGCCGTCCCCCGCGGCCGGTGAGCTGAAGCCGCCGGCCCCCATTCGACCAGCCATTCCGCCGCAACCCGCGAAGGTCCCTCTAGGAATACGGAGCAGCAAGGATCTGGAATCCCGCATCGGCTCGCACTGGCTGAACCGGATCGGCATTGCCGCCGTCCTCATCGGCGTCTCCTACTTCCTGAAGTTCGCCTTCGATAACAACTGGATCGGACCGGCCGGCCGCGTCACCATCGGACTGCTTGCCGGCATCGCGATCGTCGTCTGGAGCGAAAGCTTCCGCAAACGCGGCTACCAGATATTCTCCTACTCGCTGAAGGCCGTCGGCATCGGCATACTTTATCTATCGCTGTACGCCGCGTTCCAGAGCTACAGCCTCGTGCCCAGCGGGGTGGCCTTTGTCATGATGCTCGCGGTGACTGCCGCTACCGCGGTGATGGCTTGGACCCAGGACGCCGAAATCCTGGCAGCATTTGCCTTGATTGGCGGCTTCACCACTCCGCTGCTGCTCTCCACCGGCCAGAACCGCGAGGTCGCGTTGTTCTCCTACGTAGCCGTCCTGGATGTGGGCGCCCTGGCGCTGGTGATCCTCAAGCCCTGGCGGCGCTTGCTGGTGTTGAGTTATGCCGGAACTCTGCTGATGTATATCGGCTGGTACACGAATTTTTACAGCCGCAGCCAACTGCGCCTGACCGTCGGCTTTGCCACCCTGTTCTTTGCCATTTTTGCGGTCGCCCCAATATTGGCACTCCCGGCAACGAAGGGAAAGCTCTCGGACGGTGTTCCGCCCCTGGTGGCGGTTGTGAACGCTGCCGGATATTTCCTGCAGATTTACTTCATGTTTGAGGAGATCGACAGCAAGGACACGGCATGGTTCGCCCTCGCCCTGGCGGCGGTGTACATCTTCCTCAGCCGGCAGGCCCGTGCCAGAGCCGCCAGCCCGGAGGCGGCCCGCACCGTCGACCTGCTGCATCTTGCGCTCGCCATCGGGTTCATCACAGTTGCGATTCCCATACGCCTGGACGCCCATTGGGTGACCATGGGGTGGTTCGTCGAAGCTGCAGTGCTCTTGTGGGTGGCTGACCGGGTGCACTCTGAATTAATGAATGTCTTCGCAGTGGGCGCGCTGGTCCTGGGCGTGGGCAGGCTGCTGGTGATCGATAATTTCTATGTCACCCGACCTATTTTTAATAACCGCTTCGTGACCTACGCCGTCGCCATTGCGGTGCTGGGCGCAGTGGCCGCGTACGGCAGCCGGCGGAAAGATCAGACCGCGCGCGGCGTTGCCGCTGCCGCCATCGTAGCTTTGAACTTGTTGGCCCTGAGATCGCTTAGCCTCGAAGTGGCCGACTACTACACGCAGCAAATGGCGGACCTCCGCCCTAGGGCGCGGGCGGGGTATCAGTATGACTGGCAGGAGTGGCGCCACGTGAAAATCGCCCGTGACTTCACCTACTCCACCTTGTGGATGGCATATGGCGCGATGCTGATGTTAATCGGCTTCTGGCGGCGTTCAGCCTTCGTGCGCTGGCAGGCTTTGGCCCTGATCGCTTTCACTATCGGCAAAGTATTTCTCTACGATGTATCGGAACTGGACCGCGGATACCGCGTTGTAAGCTTCATCGTGCTCGGAGCCCTGTTGCTGGCTATTTCTTTCGTGTACCAGCGGGACTGGCTCAAGCTATCCGGCCGGAATCCCGGAGAAGGCTCGGCCGGCACATGAGGAGCCGTATTCTGTTGCTCGTAGCTGCAACCCTGGTCTCTGCAATTCCGGGCCCTGCGATTTCCTACTTCACCAATGTCCGCGACATTCATATCTCTCAGCCGGGCCAGCAGAATTACTTTGTCGTGGATGAAGAAATCTGGAGCCATGCGCGTCCCGACCTGAGCGACCTCAGAATCTACGATGGCGAAGCCCAGGTGCAGTATGCACTAACCGAGCAACGCGCGGGGACTTCCAGTCGTGAGGAAGTTGCCCGAATTCTCAACCTGGGCAAGGTCGGCGGGCGCACCGAATTCGATCTGGACATGGCGCAGATCGCGGAATACGACCGCATCCGGCTGCAATTGGACGCCAAAGACTTCGTGGTTACGGCCGCACTGGCTGGGAGCAATGGGTTGGGCGCGCGCCCTTCTACTCAACTGCCACCCGCTACCCTCTATGACTTCACCCGCGAAGAGCTGGGATCGAACTATGTGCTGAAGCTGCCGGCCTCGAGTTTTCGTTATCTGCACATCCAACTTTCTGCGGGGATTTCTCCTCGGCAAGTAAAGGCCGCCACGGTGTACAACCTGCAGGAGACCAAGGCAAGCTGGAGCAACGTAGGATCGTGCGGGACGCCAACTCAGATGCTGCGAACTACAGTGATCAATTGCGAGTGGCCGCTAAAAGTTCCGCTGGACCGGGTTCGCTTTGAAGTGGATGCCAAGCAGATAAATTTCCACAGAGCGATCATCCTTACAGAATCCGCCGACCGGTACGAAAGCAGTGGAGAGATCACGCGAGTGCGTCTGAATCGCGCGGGCACAACCGTGGTGTCGGAAGAGATGGATGTGCGGGTCGCGGGAGAAACCTCCGGCCGGATCACGATTACGGTCGACAACGGGGACAACCCGCCTCTTGCGATCGCGGCTGTGCAGTTGCTGTCCGTCGAACGCCGGGTCTATTTTGATCCGCAAGAAAAATCCCAGCTCAGGCTGTACTACGGCGATCCCAAACTCGGAGCGCCGGTCTACGACTTCGCCCACTTCTTCCACGCCGATCCCGCGGCCGCCAAAGCGGAACTGGGACCTGGCACTCATAACCAGGCTTATAGCGGTCGCCCCGATGATCGTCCCTGGTCGGAGCGGCACAAAGCGGTGCTCTGGGTAGCGATGCTGGTGGCGGTGGTAGTGCTGGCGGCGCTCGCGATTCGAGGATTGCGAACCAGAGCCGCACTTTGATCGATGGAGCGGCGGGCGTCCTCGCCTGTCCTGCGCTGGCCTGTGGAATGGTGCGCGGGACGGGCTCCATCAAACTACCGCATCGACTCTTCCACTTCGGAAATCCAGTCAGGTCGCTTGAGAACTTCGCGCGGCTTGGGGCCGTCGGCGGCGCCCACAATGCCGTCGCGTTCCATCAGGTCGATCAGGTGTGCGGCGCGGCCATAGCCGATTCGCAGGCGGCGCTGCAGCAGGGAAGTAGAGGCCTTGCCAAACTCTACGACCAGCCGTACTGCATCGTTGTAAAGCGGATCGTTCTCTTCGTTACCGTCTTCGCCCGCGGTGCCCGGTTCACCCGCGTCGTGTTCATCTCTTGGCGCCTGCAGGAATTTTTCCTCATATTCGGCCGATCCCTGCGACTTCCAGAACTCGACCACTGCGGCGATTTCCTTTTCTGTGACGAAGGGCGCGTGCAGGCGGTGCACGCGGGCTGATCCCGAAGGCAGGTAAAGCATGTCGCCGCGTCCCAGCAGGGCCTCGGCGCCGTTGGCGTCGAGAATAGTGCGCGAATCCACTTTGGTCGCGACCCGGAAGGAAATGCGGGCAGGGAAGTTGGCCTTGATCAATCCGGTAATGACGTCAACCGATGGCCGCTGCGTCGCCAGCACCAGGTGAATGCCTACAGCGCGCGCCATCTGTGCCAGCCGCGTGACCGATTCCTCGACGTTGCCCGAGTCCAGCATCATCAGGTCAGCCAACTCATCGATGATGATCACGATGTAAGGCAGAGGCCGGTCTTCGGAATCCTCGCCAAACAGGCTACGGGTGCCCTCGTCATCGAACAGCTTGTTGTACTGTTCGACGTTGCGCACACCCTTTTCGGCGAGCAGCTTCAGGCGGCGTTCCATCTCCCGCACCGCGTTGCGCAGTGCGTTCGCCGCCAGTTTCGGTTCCGTGATGATAGGAGTGAACAGATGCGGTACGCCTTCGTAGTTGCCCAGCTCCAGCCGCTTGGGATCCACCAGAATCAGCCGTACCTGATCAGGCGTGGCCTTGTACAGGATGGACATGATCATGGCGTTGATCGCTACGCTTTTGCCCGCACCGGTCGAACCCGCGATCAGCAGGTGCGGCATGCCCGCGAGATCCGCGGTAACGATGCGTCCGTTGATGTCCTTGCCCAAGGCCAGCGTAAGCTTCGACTTGGTGCCGATGAATTCCGAAGACTCGATGTTCTCGCGCAGCCAGATGATCTCGCGCTCGCGGTTCGGCACCTGGATGCCAACCGTGGACTTGCCCGCCATGCGCTCGATCAGGATGCTCTCGGCTTTGAGCGCCAGGCACAGGTCGTCAGTGAGATTGGTGATTCGGCTATACTTGATCCCCGCCTCGGGCTTGTACTCGAAAGTCGTAACCACCGGTCCGGGATTGATCTGCGTCACCTGCCCGGTGACATCGAACTCAGCGTACTTTTCCGTGAGCACCTGGGCCAGCAGCTTCAATTCATCCGCATCAATCGCCTGCTGCTCGTCGGGGCGATGCAGCAAACTGCTGGGCGGCAACTTGAAGCCTCCTGCCGCGATTTTTGGCAGCGTTGTCTTCGGCTTTGCACCGGTGTCTGCGCGTTCGGTAACTTCCGGTGCCGCAATTCCCGCAATCGTTCGTTCCGGCTGTGGCTCGAAATACTGCTCCGGTTCTTCCGTCGCCGTCATTCGATCGATGCCAGTTGCCCTGACCGCCGCAGGCGCATATGGCGGAGCAGGCGCGGAAACCTGAGCTGCAGCGGGACGCGCCGGAACCAGTTGTGCCGTGACCGTCGGACGGGTGGCGCGACGCTTTTCCAGTTCACGCTGCATTTTCTTTTTGGCCCGGTTGTCCTGCCAATCCTGGTAGCGATTCCAGAGCGCGATTGCAAAAGCGAAACGGGTTGGAGCCCAGACCCGCAGCGAGGCGAAGGAGAATGCCGTCGTAAGGTACAAGGCTACAGCCAAAACCGTCGCGCACACGATATATGCGCCGGCCAAGTTCAAGTAATGGATGAGGATATCGCCAACGATTCGGCCGACCAGGCCTTCCATGGGGATAACTCCTAGCCAGCGCGCATGTCCCGGCAACAGCGCCAGCAGCGCGGGAACAAACAGCAGCAGCCAGATTGTGCCCAAAGTCTTGGCCACGGGCGATACTACTTTGCGCGAGCGGAACCAGCGCGAGCCTAAAGCGACGAAAAACACCGGAACCAGAAACGCCCCAATGCCAAAGCCCTGCAGCATCAGATCGGAAACGATTGCTCCCACCAGGCCGATCCAATTGCGCGCCGCCCGCGATCCGGTCAGCACGGAGGCGCTATTGAAGGAAGGATCCAGCGGAGAATAAGAAGCCAGCGCCAGGAACAGTAGCAGTCCCGAGACGCACAGCAGGAACCCAATCAGCTCATTGAGCCGCCGGTTATTGGTGGGAGCGAAGATCTGAGAAAAATACTTCATCAGGCGTGTTTGGGTGTCCTGGCCAGAGCTAGCAATTATGCCAAGAACCTCGGGCACCCACAATGAAGGATTTCGCCGGCAGTATCGAGTTAGTTTCCCAGTTCGTTTCTCGTAGCCCCGGCGTCCCGCCAGCCCGATAGGCGGGCAGGACGCCCGCCAGAAAGTGGGCACAGCTCAATCGCCGCAAATAATACCGAACTGAGCTCCACTCCGAGACCACGTGGGAAGAGCCGCCCTCGGCTGTTCGGCCGAGCATAGCTCGGCAGTAGAAGCGGGCCTAGCCTGTCAGCTTCGCCGCGTACACCAGCACCAGGATTCCCACCACAATCCGGTAGACCGCAAACGGCGCAAAGCCATGCTTCCGCACCCAGGCCATGAACCAGGCAACCGCCCCGTAGGCCACCAGAAAAGAGACCACAAAGCCAATCACCAGCACGACCCACCCGTGCGGATCAATCTGCGAAACCCCAATCGGGTTCGCACCCTTCCCACGCGCCGATTTCAGCAAGTCATAACCGGTAGCCGCCACCATGGTCGGAATCGAGAGAAAAAACGAAAACTCCAGCGCTGAGGCCCGCGACATTCCGGCAAGTTGTCCGGCGGCGATTGTCGACATTGACCGTGATGTCCCAGGAAACACCGCGGAGAGAATCTGGCAGGCTCCAATCCAGATCGCCTGGCCGAGACTCATCGCTTCCATCTTCCAGGTGTGAATGCGGCTTCCGGGGCCACCGGGGCCGGCGGCCTCCGACGACGCGTTCATGGCATCGACGATCCACATCACAATTCCGCCGATCAGCAGGGCGCAGCCCATGATGTTCAGGCTCTCCAGGTGTTTGCCGATGGTCTTGGTCAGAAGAAACGCCGGAATTGCGGTAGTTACAAAGGCAATTGCTGTCAGGCCCAGAGGATGGGTCAGGGCCGTGCCGTCACCCTTCTCGCCTCGCGGAAAAGTCGAGAGTAATCTACTGATCCGCTCGCGGAAGTAGACGGGCAGGCACAGAATTGCGCCCAACTGAATGACGATGGTGTACATCTTCCAGTAGCCGTCGGACAGGCTGATGTGGAAAAGCGCCTCCGAAATTCGGAGGTGCGCAGTCGAACTGACGGGTAGAAATTCCGTGAGACCCTCAACAATTCCCAGCACCACGGACAACAGATAGTCGTTCAAGCTTCCTCCCAAAACACGTGAGAAAAGTATTACAGAAAAGCTGGAGTGGAGAATCGAAACTTGCGGATGGTGCTTATTGGGTTATGTTCCCGTAGGTCGGGATACCCTGATCGATCAGATAAAGGAGTCGTTGGGCGCGGGCTCCCCAGTCGCCCGCGTTGGGCTGCGAGAGCGCTTGCTGGGCCCGCGCGATGGCCTTGGCCTTGGATTCTTCTGATTTCTTCAGGTCCTCTTCTGTCTTGTAGATTTCGATCAGGGCGGACCACCTCCAGGCGGCGTCGTACAACGCCTCTGCTGCCGCTGGAGATTGAGGATGCTCAGCGGCATATTTTTCGTAGATTTCAGATTCCTTCACCGGACACTTCGAACTGCCCTGCCAATCACCGCACAGCTTGTTGTCGATCAGGTGAAACGCCGCCAGGTCGGCCCATTTCGTCCCGGGGAATTTCTTGATCACCTCTTTCATATATTTTTCCTCCATGCCCTCGCGAAGGTAGGACTCGCGTTCATGGGAGGAGGGGCGCGAGGACACGTCTGCTTTCTCCAGCTGCCAGCGAATATCCGCGGAACGGTACATCGCTTCGCCAGCCAGTGGTGAGGAAGGAAAGTAGTCGGCCACACGATAGTAAAGCCGGAGTGCATCCTGAGCCGCGCCGTTGCGTCCATGCCGCCGGCTGGCTTGGTCCTCGGAGTCTACGGCTTCGCCATACAAGATTTTGTCCCCGTTCGGTGTGGAAGTCCGTATCACGCCCTTGTCGAGCACCCAGCCGGTGACCGTCCGCTCCTCAGTCAGATTGGCCTCGACATGCACCCAGTCGCGGCTGGCTTCGAGGACAATGATTTCCCGCCCGCGATCCATTTCCGCCAGCTTCGCTGAACTGGTATCAGGCGAAAGATAGACCTGAGCCACGCGCACCACGGTGCCCCGCTGATAGTCGGCAGCAGAAGCCGGGATCACGAAGGCCAGGGCGAGCAGACAGCTCACAACTACAAGTGCACCGTACAAAGTAGAGCCGCCGTCTCGGCGGCTGTCGGGTGGGCGTCCCGCCCACCCCGTTTCAGAGCGAGTCGCCATCGAGACAGCTGGCGGGATGCCGGCGCTACAATTCCTGGTCATCATTGGCCTTTCCCCCCAATATCCGAGAGCATTCCCGGCTCGACATTTCCTCCGCTGATCACAGCTACGTTGACTTTTGTTTTTGGCAGTTGATCCCGATGGAACAGGAACGCGGCCGCGGCCACCGCCCCGCTGGGTTCGGCCAGCGTCTTGGGATCGCCCGCGAGGCGACGCATGGTTTCGCTGATTTCATCTTCGCTTACAGTCACGATGTCGTCCACGTAGCGGCGGATATGCTCGAAGTTGACCTCGCCGATGCTTTGCGTGCGCAACCCGTCGGCCAGGGTGCGGGTTGTCTGTTCCGCGCTAAGCTCGACGATCTTGCCTGCCCGAAAACTGGCCTGTGCATCCGCGGCGACTTCCGGTTCCGCTCCGATGACCTTGACCGCGGGCCGGCTTAGCTTGATGGCCGTCGCAATACCGCTGATCATCCCGCCACCACCCACCGGTGCGATCACCGTTTCCACTTCAGGCAAGTCCTCCAGAATCTCCAGGCCCATCGTGCCCTGGCCGGCGATGATTTTCTCGTCGTTGTAAGGAGGCACGATCACGTATCCGTACTGCGCGGCAAGTTCTTCTGCCTTGGCCTGACGCTCGGAGCTTGACGGACCCACCAATATGATCTCCGCGCCCAGAGCAATGGTTGCCTCGTGCTTGATCGCCGGGATATTCCCTGGCATGACGATAACTGCTTTCAGGCCCAGTGCGCGCGCGGCATAAGCCACGCCCTGCGCGTGATTGCCGCTCGAGTAGGTAACAACGCCGCGCTGGCGTTCTTCCTCGGAAAAGGACGCAATCTTGTTGTATGCCCCGCGCAGCTTGAAGGAGCCAATGGGTTGCAGATTCTCCGGCTTAAGGTAAAGCCGGCGGCTTTCGTTCGCCTCGTGGAGAGGGAACGGGATCAGCTTCGTGCGCACGGCCACGCCGCGCAGACGAGCTTGCGCTTCACGAATATCGTTGAGAGTGACGATGCGGCCATCCATTGTCATCCTGAGCGGAACACGAAGTTCGCTTTGCGAAGTTCGTGCGAAGTCGAAGGACCCCTATAGCCACGTGCACCGCTCTAGTAGGGGTCCTTCGACTCCGTTGTCCTTCACGAGCGAAGGACAAACCTTGCTCAGGATGACAAGAAAAAATTAGCGTTCGTGCGCTGACAGAAAGCGGTTCATATCTTACAGATCAGATTTCCAAAATCACCGGCATGATCAGGGGCCGCTTCTGCGTCTGCTTGGAAACATAGCGCTTCAGATCAGCGCGTATTTTTTCCTTGATCAGCCCGTAATCCGTCTTTTCCTCGGAACTCGATAGTTCCAGAGTCTGCATAACGATCTCGCGGGCTCCCTCAGCAAAACCGTCTTCTCCGGGCGAGAATCCCCGGGTCACGATTTCAGGGGACGTTTCCACTCGGCCGGTGAGCTTGTTGATGGCGATGATGGGCAGCACAATGCCGTCCTCGCTTAAATGCCGCCGATCTTTGATGACCAGGTCCTCAACCACGTCGGTGCGCGAACCGGAGTCGATGCAGACTCGCCCCACGTTCACGCGTCCGGCTTTGCGCGCTCCCATTTCGTCGAACTCGAGAATGTCGCCGCTTTCGATCAGCATCACACTGCCCACCGACCCATGCATCGCTCCCGCCATCTCCGCGTGCAGCTTCAACTGCCGGTATTCCCCATGGATCGGAATAAAATACTTCGGCTTCACCAGGTTGATAATCAGCTTCAATTCTTCCTGGCTGGCGTGGCCGCTGACGTGCACCGGCGGGGACGATCCGTCGTCGTAGATGACATGTGCCTCACGCCGGAACAGGTGATCGATCATGCGATAGATGGCTTTCTCGTTCCCGGGAATAATCCGGGACGAGAGCATTACCGTGTCGCTCTTTTCGATTTTCGCGTGCTTGTGATTGTCCACGGCGGCGCGGGACAAGGCCGACATGGGTTCGCCCTGGGTACCGCTGATCATCACGCAGACCTTTTCCGGAGCGAAGTTCTTTATCTCGCCGGGATGGATCAGCAGGCCCTCGGGAATCTCGATGTAGCCCAGGTCTTCGGCAATCTCGGCGGAGCTGTTCATCGAGCGTCCGGCAAATGCGACCTTGCGCCCGTGCTGCCACGCCATCTCTACTGCCAACTTGATGCGGTGGATGGAGGACGAAAAACACGAGATGAACAGGCGTCGCCGGGTGTGCGCAAAGACCTCGTCGAATTTCCGTCGTACCGCGCGCTCGCTCGGGGTGTAGCCCTTGCGCTCGACGTTGGTCGAATCCTGAAACAGCGCCAGCACACCGGTCTTGCCATACTCGGCGAAGGCGTGCAGGTCGAAGAGGCGGTTGTCGGTGGGCGTCGGATCGACTTTGAAATCGCCGGTGTGAACGATCACACCCAGCGGTGTGTGGACAGCAAGCGCCACGCAATCCACCAGGCTGTGCGTCACCTGAATGGGATGAATGGTGAACGGCCCGACCTTGAAGCTTTCATTGGGACGGATCTCGCGCAGGTCAGCATCGTCGAGCAATCCGTGCTCTTCCAGCTTGTCTTCGACATAGGCAAGCGTGAACTCCGTGCCCCACACCGGCACGTTCAATTCGCTCAGTACCCAGGGCAGCGCTCCGATGTGATCTTCGTGTCCGTGGGTCAGGACAATGCCGCGCACCCGCTGCCGGTTCTCGGTCAGGTAGGAAATATCGGGGACAACAATATCGACGCCCAGCAGCTCGGCTTCAGGAAACATCAGGCCCGCGTCGATGACGATGATATCGTCACCCCAGCGAATGGCCATGCAGTTCATTCCGAACTCGCCCAGGCCGCCCAGGGGCACGATGTGCAATTTTCCAGTTACCATGCGGAATATTGATCGTAGCACAAGCCGAGCCTCTGTCCATGCGGGCGCGACCGACCGCTGATGCCCCAAACTCATGAATCAGGCCACGGCTGAATCGTCCATGCTCGGTTTGGCGACGAAGAGCTGACCCGCCGTACTCTTCCCACTGGCCGGGAATCTACGATAAGGTTGAACTGTATGGTTGATGCAATTCCCAAATCGTGGCTTCGGCGGCGCGTCGAGAACGGGCTGCGCCGCGGCTTTCAGCACGCCTATGAGACCGTCAAGGTGGACCCGGCGAAATTCCTGTTGCAGGTGCGCGCTGCATACGGTCTGCCCATCACCAACTTTCAGGGCGTTTACTCGTTGGAAGTTGGCCAGCTCGACGTCCTCGCGCACCGCGTGATCCGCAGCGGGATGAAGGTCGCCGCTGCGGAAGGCGCCGGCTTCGGCATGGGCGGCCTCATCACGATCATTCCCGATATGGGAATTCTGTCCGGTATTACTCTGCGCACCATTCAGAAACTCAGCCTGATCTACGGTTTCGAATTCAACACGGAAGAGGAGACGGCGGAACTGTGGATTGCCGCCGCCAGCGCCGCCGGTGTCGACATCAGCCGGGAGCTGCTCGAAAAAGAGGTGGTCAGCCGGTTCGTGCCGCGGGTCATCCAGCGCATCGCGGCCCAGGCCAGCAGGGAAGTGGTCGAGAAATGGACGGGACGGATCATTCCCCTCGCCAGTTCCGTGATTGGCGCAGGATTGAATTATTATTTCGTCCGAGCCTGGGGAGAGCGCGCCCGGTCGCACTTCCGCCAAAGACACATGGAGAGGCGCCACCGTGCGATCGAGGGAAAGCTGGCGGGCGCGCCCGATTCTCCGAAAGTTCTGTCGTAGCGACCTGACAGAAAAGCTTTTAACCGCAGAGGACGCTGAGAAACCGCAAAGATCGCAGAGAAGTTCTCTGCGTTCTTCGCGCCTTCTTTGCGACCTTTGCGGTTAAAAGCTTTTGCACTCTGCACCATGAAAACTTTCAATTGCGCAGCCATTCTCTTCGACCTCGATGGCGTGCTGGTCGACTCTACCGGCTCGGTCTCTCGCCAATGGAAGCGCTGGGCACAAGAGCACAACATCGATCCACAAAAAGTAGTCGAGATCGCACACGGGGTGCGCAGCATCGAAATCGTTCGCCAACTGGCGCCGCATCTCGATGCTGAAGCTGAAGTAGCGCGACTTGAAAAGCGAGAGGCTGACGACCAGGAGGGTGTCGCCGTAATGCCCGGCGCTGCTGGATTAATCCAGGCCATCCCCGACGGCCACTGGTGTGTGGTGACCTCGGGCACCCGCTACCTGGCGACGTCCCGGCTAAGGCTCGCGAATTTGCCCACTCCCCGAGTGCTGGTTTCCGCGGATGATGTCTCCAAGGGGAAACCCGATCCTGAACCCTATCTCATGGGAGCAAAGCTGCTCGAGATGAATCCCTCCGAATGCCTGGTGATCGAAGATGCTCCGGCGGGCATCCGCGCCGCCCACGCAGGGGGCATGAAGACGATTGCGATTACCAGCACCTATCCGGCGTCGGCCCTGCAGGAAGCCGATGCGGTGGTTCAGAAATTGGCGCAGATAAGAGTGAAGAGGCTCGCCGGTTCCGGAAGCCTCACAGTCGAGGTCGAATAAAGTAACGCGATACGCCTTACCCTTGCTTAACAACTAAATTTGTCATCCCGAGCGAAGCGAGGAACCTGGGTTCTCACTACGAGCAAAGGAAACCCAGGTCCTTCGCTTCGCTCGGGATGACAATTTCTTGAGGTAGGGACAGATGTCCTCGGCTAGCGCAACCACTCTTCCAGTTCAATCCTCTGGTCCGTTTTCTCGTCGCGATATTTCACGATCACCGGGGTGTAAAGCGAAAGATTCCACTCTGCCGCCTGTCCCTTTTTCACGGCTCGCGACCCCGGGACCACGACAGCATTCTCCGGCACTTCCAGTGGCTTCTCGTCTGTCGCCTTGTACACCTGGCCGCGCACGATGTCGTAAAGCGGCGTGGATCGGGTCAAGATCGTTCCCGCTCCCAGCACCGCGCCTGCCCGCACCAGCGTGCCCTCATAGACGCCGCAATTACCTCCGACCAGCACAGCGTCTTCGATGATGACCGGCGCGGCGTTGACCGGTTCCAGCACGCCGCCAATCTGCGCCGCGGCGCTCAGGTGCACCCGCTTACCCACCTGCGCGCAGGATCCCACGAGCGCGTGCGAGTCCACCATCGTGCCTTCGTCCACGTACGCGCCGACATTGATGAACATGGGTGGCATGCAGATCACCGAAGGCGCAACATAGGCGCCTTCCCGCACCGACGATCCGCCAGGAACCACTCGCACCCGGTCGGCCACCGCAAACTGTCGGGCGGGAAATGTGTCCTTGTCCACAAAGGAGAGCGTGGCGTCTCCCATCTTGCTGAGTTCGCCCAGGCGAAAGCCCAGCAGGATGCCCTGCTTAACCCAGGGATTAACCTTCCATTGCCCATTGATCTTCTCGGCGGCGCGAATCTTGCCCTGCGTGAGTTGTTCTCGAAAGTCGAGAAATGTTTTGCGCGCGTCCGGATTCCGTTCCACCTCGCCCAGCGTGGCCAGGCGCTCGATAGCAGATTGAAGGGAGGGCATGAGAAGGGAAGTATAGAAGAAAGATTTTAGATTTCAGAGTTTAGATTGCAGAGTCATCACGTCCTTATCTGACAGTCTGAGAGGTTGTGCCTTTCAATCTGAAATCTAGAATCTACAGTCTGAAATCTTCTCTAGATGCACTTGCATTCGCTCCGGATCAGCACTCCCGACATGTGGTGCGAAGCCTCGCGTGCCTCGGAGAGCGTCGCGTAGGGACCATGCCAGCGCGCGTGGTTGGCATCGTGTCCTGCTGGCCGGCCTTTGCCGTGGTTGCACTGGCCGCAGCCCGATCGGTGCAGGACGATCTTGTGCGGCCCCGCCAGCCAGTTTTCGTAGATATAGAAATCTGCCGCTTCCGGTGCAGCCGCAGCCGGCTTACTGATCAGCCCAGCCTCAGCAGCGATCTTCTGCAGTTTCGACCGCGTATCGCGGCGCATGGGTAGCATGGGCAAACGGTACACTTCTTCGATCTTGCCCATCATGGCCAGCACCGCTTTCACCGGTAGCGGGTTGGACTCGATGAAGTTCCCCAGCATCAGCGGCAAATATTTGCGGTGAATCCGGCGGGCGCTTTCCCAATCGTTGCTGAGCGCGGCCCGGGTCATCTCCGCCATTTCCCGGGGAATCTCGTTCGAGGCAACGGAAATGATGCCCACGCCGCCCAGCGCGATCAGGGGCAGTGTAACCGCGTCATCACCGGACAAAACCGCAAAGTGTTCGGGAACGGCATTGCAGACCTCAGCCATCTGGCTGATGTTGCCGCTGGCCTCTTTGACTCCGGCGACATTGGGGACCTCGGCCAGCCGCGCCAGCGTACCTGGCTCGATATTCGCGCCGGTGCGGCCGGGCACGTTATACAGGATAATGGGCCTGTCGATCGCTTCCGCGATGGCGCGGAAGTGACGATATTGACCTTCCTGCGTGGGCTTATTGTAGTAAGGCGAAGCCGTCAGGATGCCATTCACGCCTGCTCGCGCGGCCAGTTCCTTGGCCTTGGCCACGGCGTCCTGGGTGGAATTTGAGGTGGCTCCGGCGACGATGGGGACACGCCCAGCCACAACTTCGATCGTGGTATCGACCACCTGCAGCCACTCATCATGAGAAAGGGTGGGCGTCTCGCCGGTGGTGCCGCAGGGAACCAGGAAATCGATCCCAGATTCCACCTGCCACGCGACCAGGTTGCGCAAGGCGGTCTCGTCGATGGAGCCGTCTTGTCGAAACGGGGTGACTAAAGCCGTACCGCAGCCACGGAATTGCATGAGATAAAGATAACGCTAATTGGGGCGTGTGCAAAACTGCAACGAACCACGTAGGGGCGGGCGCCATCGCCCGCTCACACTACCTAAGCTCGGCTACCTAGGTCTCCCTCCAGACATCCCTAAAATCAAAAAAGCCTTTTTTCCCCGCCAGCCATTCGGTGGCTCGCACAGCCCCCTCGGCGAATCCACGTCGCGACTTGGAATCGTGACAGAGGTAAATAGTGTCGTTGGGAGAATCAAGGACCACTTCATGCATCCCAACCACATCTCCCTCGCGGAAGGAGACGATCTCCAGCTCTTTACCCGATGCATCGCCAATGATCTTCTGCAGAGTTACCGCCGTCCCTGAGGGCGCGTCCTTCTTCTGGGCATGGTGGCGCTCGAAGATCTGTCCGGAATATTGGTGCTGCAAAATTCCCGCGGCGGTTCTGGCCGCGTCAAACAGCAGATTGATGCCGATGGAGAAGTTCGCAGCATACAGGAAGCCAGTCCCCCTGCTTTCGACTAGCTTCCGAACCCGTTCCACGTCGCCGTACCAGCCAGTCGTTCCCACCACCATGTTCTTGCCCGCGCGGACACAAGCCTCGATGTTCCCCAGGACGGATTGGGGCGTGCTGAAATCAATCGCAGCATCAATGCTCTGAAGCTTCTCCGCCGTGAGCGCCGCTGCCTGGGGATTGTCCTTCGAGCCCAGCAACGTAACGTCATGTCCGCGTTCGCGCGCCACTTGCACGACCAGGGAGCCAGTCTTACCGCGGCCCAGAATTAAGAGGTTCACAAAAATCCCTCGATGGTTTGCTGCAGAATGAAACAGCAATCCGCAGCGGCTAAAGCCGCACGATTTCGGCGTCTTGTGGCACGACTGAAGTCGTGCCCTTCCTAAATGCTGATCCGCTCGTGTCCTGCCGCTCCCAGAACGTCCCTGCCGATGCAGACGGGCGTCCCGCCCGTCCAGCGCAGGCCCCACGCCGCTACGCAAACACTTCCGGATCGAGATCCGAGAAAAATGTCTTGTGTAATCGTTGCACGATCTCGGGTACGACGTCTTCCTCTACTACAAACGTCAGATTAATCTCTGAAGCTCCTTGCGAAATCATGCGTATCTTGACATCAGCCAGTTCTCCGAACACCCGGGCCGCTATGCCCGGAGTGTCCCGCAAGTTCTCCCCGACCAGGCAGACAATCGCCTTGCGTCCCTCATACTTCACGTCCGCCAGCTTGGCCAGATCCGCGGCCAGCGGAGGAATGGATTCGTTCGAGTCCACAGTGAGTGACACGCTCACTTCCGAGGTGGAAACCACGTCTACAGCTACCCGATGCCGGTCGAACGCGGAAAAAATCGAGCTCAGAAAGCCGTGAGCCAGCTGCATGCGCGGAGCCGCCACATCCACGATCGTAATGCGTTTCTTCACCGCGATGGCTTTGAAGAAATTCCGGCAACGCGGCGCCCGGGCGGTTATCCGCGTCCCTTCGCAACCGGGATTGCTGGAGTTCAGAATATAAACCGGAATATTCTTCTGCACCGCAGGGAGCACGGTCGCGGGATGCAGGACCTTGGCCCCGAAATAGGCCAGCTCCGCCGCTTCATCGAAGCTGATTACCTTTATTCGCCGGGCTTCCGCGCACAGGCGAGGGTCGGTAGTCATCATGCCGTCCACGTCCGTCCATATCTCGATGCGCTCCGCGCCCAGCCCGGCCCCGACGATAGCGCCGGAATAGTCCGAGCCACCGCGGCCGATAGTGGTTGTGATCCCGGCCTTGGTCGCGCCGATGAATCCCCCCATTACCGGGACTTTGCTCGCAGCTACCAATGGCGCTACTTTCGACTGCAAGCGCTGGTTGGTTTCTTCGAACAGGGGAACGGCGCGCATGTGGGCGCTGTCGGTCACCAGCCACTCGCGGGAATCCACCAGCGCGGAATCCATGCCCAGGGCGGAGAATGCCGCGGCGACGATTTTGCTGGATAATATTTCTCCGAAGGCTGACACGTAGTCTGTGGTACGAGGCGTCAGTTCGCCCACCGCGGCGATGCCGCGCAGCAGTTCTTCGAGTGTCTCGAAATCAGCTCCCAGGTCGCCATGAAACTGGGTAAAGAGCGCCGTCCCCAGCAGTTCGCCAGCGGTATTGTAGTGACGCTCTTGCAAGGCGCGACAGAGTTTCAGCGCGGTCTTGCGATCCCCAGTGCCCGCGGCGCGAGCCATGGCCAGCAGTTGATCGGTCACCTTGGCCATGGCGCTGACCACTACCACGGGCTTCTGCGCCAGGCGACCTTTGACGATTGCACCCGCCCGCTCGATCGCCTTGGCGTCCTGCAC
>CAZGSU010000050.1:0-8809 GCA_964528615.1 uncultured Acidobacteriaceae bacterium
CCACGTACGTCACATCACCTCCGAACACTACTTCCGGCAGCCGGTGAGCAACACGTTTCACGGGCGCGATATTTTTGCTCCGGTGGCGGCGTATCTCGCGAAGATGGTCGATTCTCACAAATTCGGCGATGAGATTGAAGATTACGTGCGCTTCGCGGCACCCAAGCCCAAAGCTGCGGGCGAGAATCGCTTGCGCGCCGTGGTGCTGAAAGTGGACCGCTTCGGCAACCTGATCACGAATGTGACGCCTGAAGACATTCCCGCGCTGTTTACGGAATCGGCTAAATTTAAGATCGTGGTGGGGAACCGCGAGATCACGGACATCCGCAAAAATTTCGCGGAAGGCGAACCAGGCGAGGTCTTTGGCATTCTCGGAAGCATGGGCTATCTCGAGATTGTCGCCAACCGAGCGGCCGCGGCGCAGATCATCGGCGCGGGCAAAGGCGCCGAAGTCAACATATTCCTGGGCGAAGCGGCAGCGGCGGGCAAGGGAGCTTAGCCTCTTCGCTGTCGACTTTACTGAGAACTGATTCTAGGATTTTTTCGGTTTGGGATGGACGTGGCGCTCCATCTCGCTGGTCCACTTGAGGAAGCGCCAGAGGTCGCCGCGCTCCCGCCACATAAACTCCCAGAATTCCAAAAAGTGGATTTGCGTCATCTTTACGCCGGTATAAGTTTCGATTCGCCACAGCAGATAGGGACTGCGCCAAGGGGCCAACCGGTGACCCCTGGTAGCATTCCAAAGAAAACGAAGCTTGTAGCGCATGCAGCCATCATACTCACTCGGTCAAGAGACCCGATTCTGAAAGAGAAAAGCCTGAAGCACGAAGGGCACGAAGGATCACTAAGGAACCGCATACGGAGAAACCGTCGTGGCCCTTCGTGTCCTTCGTGGTTGAGGTCCTGAAGACAAATTCGATAATGGCTCATGTTAGAATCCAGTTTCTGCCAGGAATTTTTCCCGCATGCCTGACCCAGATGCCCGCCAAGAAGCTGAGGACCACTACTACGCCGCGCTTGATTTGATGGCCGAGGGGCACCTGGAAAAGGCCGTGGCCGCGTATCAAAAATCCCTGACAGCCGATCCAACCTTTACCGAAGCCATGCATGGACTGGCGCGGGCTCTGCAGGACCTGCAGCGCTACGATGACGCCATCGCGGTCGCGCAGAGGCTTGCGGAAATCGATCCTGACGACGTGCTTGCACACACCAGCTTGTCGGTGCTGTACCAGAAGAAGGGGATGATTCCGGAAGCTGAGGCAGAGGGTGCAAAAGCGCGAGTGCTGGGGTGGAAGCAGCAGTTGAAGAAAAGCTAGCTATCAACTATCAGGTGTTTGGGAATAGATGATCGCGCGCGACTATCGGGAAAGTGGTTCGTCTCCGGTACCTCGGGAGTTTTGCTGATAGCTGAGAGCTTACGGCTGACGCTACAACCCGTACTTCTTCATCAGATGGCGGAATGAGCGGTAGGAGATGCCGAGCACGTCGGCAGCTTTGGTCTGCACACCGCCGCTTTGATGAAGAGCGTTCTGCAGCAGCGAGCGCTCGATGCCGGCCACATAGCTTTCCATGCCCAAACCCTCGGGAAGAGTCACGTCGCCACCGACTTCCGGCAGAGTCCCTCCGCCGGCAGAGGCGGCAGCGGCGCGCGCTTTGGGACGTTCGGCGGGAAGCTGGACGTGCAATTCATCGGTAGTCTCCAGGGCAACGGCGCGTTCTACGGTGTTTTCTAACTGGCGAACGTTTCCTGGCCACTCATAGCCGCACAACGAGTCGAGCGAAGGCGCATGCACCCGCAAGATACTGCGGCCAGCGGCGGCTGCATACTTTTTCAAGAAGTGGTTCACCAGCAATGGAATATCTTCCCGGCGTTCGCTTAGAGGAGGCACGCGGATGGGAATGACATTCAAGCGGTAGTAAAGGTCTTCGCGAAACAGATTTTCGGCCACCGCCTTGTCGAGATCGCGATTAGTGGCGGCAATCACGCGCACATCGATCGCAATTTCGCTGGTACCGCCCACTGGGCGCACCGTGCGTTCCTGCAGCACGCGCAGGAGCTTCACCTGCATGGCCAACGTCATTTCGCTGATTTCGTCGAGGAAGATGGTGCCGCCGTCGGCGACTTCGAACAATCCGCGCTTGTTCTGGTTGGCCCCGGTGAATGCGCCTTTCAGGTAGCCGAAGAGTTCGCTCTCCAGCAAGGTCTCGGGGAAAGCCCCGCAGTTGACGGAGACGAAGGCGTCGGCGGCGCGCGGAGAACAAACGTGAACCGCGCGAGCAACGAGCTCTTTTCCGGTGCCGCTTTCCCCGTGAATCAAAACCGTGCTGGCGGTGGAGGCAACGGTGCGCACCGTCTGCTTGAGCTTCTCCATGGCAGCACTGGAGCCGATAATGTTATCGAGCGAGTTGCGGGCCGCGGCATCGCGCCGCAGCGCAAAGTTCTGCTTGCTGAGATTGAGTTTCTCAACCGCGCGGTTGATGGCCAGCTTGATTTCGTCGACCAGGCCGGGACCCTTGCGAATGTAGTCGGTGGCACCTCCCGCTTTCACGGCTTCGACGGCGGCCGCGTAGTCATCGACCGCGGTAATCAGGATGACAGCGGAGTCGGGTGAGACTTTGTGCGCGTGGCGCAGCACTTCGATGCCATCGATGGTCGGCATTTTGATGTCGGTGATGATGACGTCATAGAGCGCGCCGTCGATCTTGTTTTTCGCAAGTTGCCCCGCCTGCACCGTTTCCACGCGGTGTCCTTCACGGCGCAAAGAAATATCGAGCATTTCGCAGATGGAACGTTCGTCGTCGCAGACCAGAATGTTAGCCACGTCCACCTCCGGCGGCGGCGACCAGCACCTGCGCCTTATCCGGCGCATTCTCGACAGCAGGGAGCGCACTCCCGGCTTCGAGACGGTGTAACCTCAATACGAAAGTAGTTCCCTGCCCCGGCTTGGATCGCGCCCAAACCTTACCGCCATGCGCCTGCACGATCTGGTAAACAATGGCCAGCCCGAGCCCGGTGCCGCCCTCGAAGTTGGACTGAAAGGGCTCGAAGATTTTTTCGATTTGCTGCGGGCTCATGCCCGGTCCAGTGTCCGTAAATCCAATCTGCCAATCCTCGCCCAGGACCTCGACTGTGACGGTGAGTTGGCCGCCCTGGGCGCCTTTCATTGCGCGGACAGCATTCTCGCAGAAATTCCAAAACACCTGCTTGATCTTGTCTCCATCGGCGATGGTCCAGGCCTGACCGACGGGAAACCGGCGCTGAATCGTGATCCCCGTGTTTTCCGCGGTCATACGGTGATCCATGAGCGTCAAGGTATCTTCGACGAGCTGGATCAGGTCGACTTTGTCCAAGTGATATTGCTTGGTGCGCGAGTAGGCGAGGAAGTCGGTAATGATGCTGTTCAGCCGCTGCGATTCACGCGTCACAATGTCGAGCAGACGGCGGTGATCTTCGTTCATCTCGGGAACGCCGGAAAGCATGCTGACCGAACCGGCAATGGAAGTCAGCGGATTGCGGATTTCGTGCGCAATAGCGGCGGCCAACCGGCCAACGGCGGCCAGACGGTCCTGCAACCGCACCTCGCGCTCCAAGCGCCGGATCTCGGTAAGATCGTCGAACACATAGACGTATCCCAGTTCTCCGCGCTCCGGCACGGTCAGGGCCGACACACGCACCCGAAGGGTCTTGCGAAATTTTGCAGGTGCATCGAAACGGACCTCGCCGTGGGCCTGTTGCGATTCCACGGTAGGAAGAGAATCAAGAAACAGTTGATCGACCCGCTTACCCAGCAGTTCCGTCGGAGTGCGCTCCAGAAGTCTTTGTGCCGCGCCGTTCACCAGCGTGATCCGCCCATCGAGGCCGGTGGTGATCAGCCCGCTGCTGATGGAGTGGATGATGTTCTCATGCAGTGCCTGCAGGTTTTCGAGAGCTCCGCTGGTGTTCTTCAGTTGCACGCCCACCTGCCGCAATTTTGCGGTGAGCAATCCAGCAAGATAGGCAACCGCCAGAAAAGCGAACAGGTTGACGAAAATAATGGACTGAAGTGTTTTCAGGCCAGGATGCGAACTGGCGTAGGAAGGAACCAAACCAAAGTAGTTCAGTTCCAGCACAGTCCCATAAAGAATGAACGCCAGTGCGGCTACCAGGTGCGACCACGCGCGCGGCAGCAGCACGCTCGCAACAATAATGACCAGAGGATAGAGGAAGTTGAGAGAACTGTCCCATCCCCCGGTTTCGTGTACGACGAGGCTGACGAAAATCAGATCGGTCAGAACCTGCAGCGAGGCCTGAAGCCGGTGCTCTCGCCACAGAGAGAGCAGAATTATGTAGAAGAAAGACAGCCCATACCAAAAAAGAATGGTACTGACGAAGAGCCGCATGGGCAGCAGGGTCGGACTGAACTGGGCGACCGCCAGCTCAATCGCAAACAAGAGGGTCAGGATAAAAATGCGGGCCCGAACCAGCCACACCAGCCAATTGCGCTCGTCGAACGTCGATTGCATGGGGATAATGTTTCAAGGTTTCATGGTTTCAAGGTTTCAAAGTTTCGTGCAGATCGCTGCTTGAAACTTTGAAACCTTGTCCCTTTGAACCCTGCCTCTATCCAGCCAACTTCGCGATCATGGCGAACAGCGGCATGTAGAGCGAAATCACGATGCCACCGATCATGATGCCCAAGGCTCCGATGATGAACGGTTCCAGCATGGCCAGCATGTCTTTGGTGGCGGCGTCGACTTCTTCTTCGTAAAAGTCGGCGATCTTCTGCAGCATCGAATCCATGGCGCCGGTGGCTTCGCCAACGCCGATCATCTGCGTCACCATGTTCGGAAACACACCGCACTCGCGCAAGGGATCGACGATGGTCCGGCCCTCTTCGATGGCTTTGCGCACTTTCATCAACGCCTCTTCCAGCACGGCGTTGCCTGAGGTCTTCGCCGTAATGCTCAAGCCCTCAAGAATGGGGACGCCGGAAGTGATCAGCGTGCCCAGGGTACGGGTGAAGCGGCCCACCGCGATTTTGCGGAGCAGGGTTCCGATCACAGGAACGTGAAGAAGCAACTTGTCGAAGTAGTAGCGGCCGCGGGGGTGTTTGCGAATCTGCTTGATCCCAAAGAAGATGGCAAAAGCGCCGACGATGAACACCCACCAGAACGTCTGCACAAATCCGCTAAGTCCCATGACAATGCGGGTGGGCAAAGGAAGGTTGACGCCCAGTCCGGCGAACAGATTGGCGAAGATGGGCACGACCCATTTGAGCAGCGCGCCGACGATCAAGACTGCCATGCTGACCACAGCGACGGGATAGATCAGCGCTGACTTCACCGCTGCTTTCAAGCGCACGGCTTTCTCCACGTAGCTGGCCAGGCGCTGCAGAATGATGTCGAGAATACCGCCGGTTTCGCCGGCCTCGATCATGTTGGTGGTTAGGTCGTCAAAGACGACAGGGTAGCCGCGCATGGCATTGGCCAGCGTAGCGCCGCCTTCCACCGTGGTTCGCACGCCGGTCAAAATCTTCTGGAAGGTCTGGTTTTCCTGGTTTGCGGCCAGGATTTCCAGACACTGCACCAGGGGCAGGCCAGCGTCGATCATGACCGAGAACTGGCGAAAGAAGATCGCAATTTCTTTGGTCCCGACCTTGCCGGAACCGAAGGTGGGCATAGAAAATTCTTTGCCCTTTTCCCGAATCGCCCCGGGGGTGATGCGCTCGCGCCGCAAGGCTTGCGCCAACGCCTGCTTGTTGGACGCGTTTCGCTCCCCGGAAATCTTCTGTCCGGATGCGTCTTTGCCGGAAAATGTAAAGACTGGCATGGTTTAGCTTCTCCTCGACTGATGTAGCTGCTTGGTGAAAATTGTGCTTTTAATTTTCGGCTGCTATCGCCCTAGTGTTTGGACGGAGCAGCGCCTCGCGCCAAAGTTGTTCCTGCCGTGGTCGGCCGATTGATCAGACTGGCGCCACGGTTAATCATTTCCTGCAATTCATCCGTATTGCTGGAGCGCGCCATTGCGGTTTCCAGTGCAATCTGTTTCTGGAAGTAGGCGGTAGCCAGCGATTGGTTAAACGTCTGCATTCCAAACTTTTCCTGTCCTGACTGCATGGAGGAATAGATCTGGTGAATTTTGTCTTCGCGAATCAGGTTGCGCACAGCGGCGTTAGGGATCAGAATCTCCATGATCATGGCCCGGCCTTTGCCGTTGATGGTGGGCAGCAGGCTTTGGCACATGATGCCTTCCAGTACCAGCGATAGCTGGGCTCGAATCTGCGGCTGCTGGTGCGCAGGAAACACGTCGATGATGCGGTTGATGGTGGAAGTCGCCGAGTTGGTGTGCAGCGTGCCAAAGGTCAAGTGGCCGGTTTCGGCGATGCGCAGCGCGGACTCGATGGTTTCCAGATCGCGCATTTCGCCGATGAGCACCACGTCCGGATCTTCGCGAAGCGCGGCCCGCAACGCGTCGGTGAAGCTCTTGGTGTCGGCGTGCAGTTCGCGCTGGTTGACCACGCAGTTCTTATTCATGTGCACAAATTCGATCGGGTCTTCGATGGTCAGAATGTGGTCGTGGCGCTCGCTGTTGATCTTGTCGATCATGGCGGCGAGCGTGGTGGATTTGCCCGATCCGGTCGGTCCCGTGACCAGCACCAGGCCGCGAGGTTTGTCGCAGAGCTTGCTGACGACGGGGGCGAGACCCAGTTGGTTGAACGATTTGATTTCGAATGGAATCAAACGGAATACTGCCGCCGTGGCTCCGCGCTGGTTGAAAACGTTGGCGCGAAAGCGAGCCAGTCCTTTCAAGCCGAACGAGAAATCGAGTTCGAGGCTCTCTTCGAAGCGATGTTTCTGGGAATCGGTCATGACGCTGTAGGCCAGTTGCTTGGTCTCGGCCGGCGTCAACTGCGGCAGATCGAGCGGCACCAGGTGTCCGTGCACACGGATCTGGGGCGGCGAATTGGTGGTGATGTGGAGATCGCTGCCGTTCATCTCCAGCATTCTCTTGAGCAGATCGCTTAACGACAAACCCATTTGAGATTCCTTCCCTTTCAGTTACAGCTTCTTGCGTTACGACTTCGCTTTCGCATCAATGGATAGTTTCGCGGGCAACTTCTTCGAGCGTAGTCATGCCCGCCGCCACTTTGATTAATCCACTTCGGCGCAGTGTGATCATGCCGCGCTCGATGGCTTTCTTTTTCAACTCGACTGCCGAGGCGCCCACCAGAACCAATTCCCGGATCTCGTCGTCGACTTCCATCACCTCGTACAAGCCGCAGCGGCCTTTGTATCCAGTGTTATTGCAGATCCCGCAACCTTTGCCTTTCTGGATCTTCACGGTCTTGGATTCCTCGGGCGTGAACCCGGCGTCGATTAGAGTCTGCCCCGGTACATCCACCACTTCGGTGCAGTCTTTGCAAATGCGCCGGACCAGGCGCTGCGCGCAGATAAGATGGACGGACGTCGCTACCAGGAACGGTTCAATACCCATGTTCATCAGGCGGGTAATGGTTTCGGGTGCGCCGTTGGTGTGCAGCGTGGAGAGCACAAGGTGGCCCGTGAGGGCGGCTTTGATAGCAATTTCCGCGGTTTCAAAGTCGCGGATTTCGCCGACCAGAATGATGTTGGGATCTTGCCGCAGAAACGACCGCAGTGCGGCGGCAAAGTTCAACCCGATCTGCTCCTTCATCTGCACCTGGTTGACGCCGCCCAATTGGAACTCGACCGGATCTTCCGCGGTCATGATGTTCGTATCGGGCTGGTTCAGCCGCGAGATCGCGGAGTAAAGCGTGTTGGTCTTGCCCGACCCAGTCGGTCCCGTCACCAGCACCATGCCGTACGGTTTGAGAATGGCTTTTTCGAATTTGACCAGCGACTCGGGCTCGAAACCTAGCTTGGTCATGTCGAGACGCAGGTTCTCTTTGTCGAGCAAGCGGAGCACGATTTTCTCGCCCCACAACGTGGGCAGGGTGCTGACGCGGAAGTCGAGCTGCTTTTTGCGGCCGCCGATGTTCATCTTCAGCATGATGCGGCCGTCTTGCGGCAAGCGCTTTTCGCTGATGTCAAGCTTCGACATGATCTTGAGGCGGGAAGTAATGGCGTCCTTCAACTTCATTGGTGGAGACATGATCGACTGCAATACGCCGTCAATACGGAACCGGACCCGGAATTCCTTTTCGTAGGGCTCGATGTGGATGTCGCTCGCTCCCCGCTTCACTGCATCGCCCAGCACAACGTTGACCAGCTTGACGACAGGGGCCTCATCGGCCGCCTTTTCCAGTTCGGCTAGCTCGATTTGCTGCTCTTCCGACTGCAGTTCGACGTCGCTATCGCCCATCTCCGACATCGACTGCATTACGGTCTCGAGATCTTCGTCCTTGGTTGAGCCATAGGCTTTTTCAATACCCGCCAGGATGGAGCTCTCCGAGGCAACCACCGGCTCGATATTGAAGCCGGTCATGAACTTGATATCGTCCATCGCGAAGACGTTCGTGGGATCGACCATCGCGATGGTGAGAGACGCGCCGACTCTGCTCAACGGAAGAATCTGGTAACGCTTGGCAGTCTCGAACGGAATCAGCTTGACGACAGCAGGGTCAATCTCGAAATAGGAAAGGTTGATTGCGGGAACGCCATACTGGCGGGAGAGGAAATTGGTGACGTCTTCGTCCGTAAGGAAGCCAAGCTTCACGAGGGCGGACCCCAGGCGACAGCTCTGTTCCTTCTGGGCCTTCGTTGCTTGTTCCAACTGCTCTGGGGTAATGATCTTCTCTTTGACGAGAAGGTCACCCAGCCGTTGAGACATACCCGGATCTCCTATCCACGC
>CAZGSU010000051.1:0-35113 GCA_964528615.1 uncultured Acidobacteriaceae bacterium
CCGAAGCTGAAACCCTGCTCGATACGCCCGGTCACCGCCACCCGGGCGCCATTGCTGGGTACGCCATATCTCTCACTGAATACCCACATGCGGCCCGAACCGTCGTCCACTTCGTAGACGCCGGTGCCGAGGGCGCCGAACGACGTAGTCACGTGGCCGGCAATAGCAACGTCCTTGCCGGCATAACGTCCCGGATCGCGGTTGATCCTCTCAATGCTGGTACGGCTGGGACACGCTGCTAGAACCAACGCCGCTACGATAAGCAGTAGGGTGAGTGAGAGCCTGCTACGCAGTCTGACCACGCAAACCTCCCGACCATGAAATTCTAAAGCTCCGGAACAGCAGAAGCGATTCCAGCCCCACCGTTGAGCATTCTAAACGAAGGGCTACGCCGATGCCCGGACTGATGGGCAGGCTCCTACCTATGATGCATAGGAAAATTTTATTGATGGCCGCCATTTCCGGGAGTATAAATTTAAGGCTGGTTCACACTCGAATTCGCAGTCAAAAGGAGCGCCGCAGGTGGCGCTCTTTCGCTTTTTAAGGCTGGCTTAACAAAACAGTGTCTTGTGCAGACAAACACCAAAGAACTAAAGAGAGAGGGAAAATCCATGCCGGAGACGCCCCAGCAGTACACCCAACGCATGCTTAATCACAGCCGCGGCAAGGACCCGGTGCGCCTGCAGCAGGCTGCTCCCCGGAAACTTGCCACGCTCACCAAAGGCCTCAGCAAGAAACGGCTGATCCTCCGTCCGGAACCGGGAAAATGGTCCATCGCCGAAATCCTCGCCCATCTGGCGGATGCGGAGCTAGTCGTCGGTTTTCGCCTGCGGCTCATTCTGGCCTCTAACGGGACGCCGATCCAGGCCTTCGATCAGGACGCCTGGGCCGACACTTTCGGCTACAGCCGCCGTGACCCGAAGGTCTCGCTCGAAACCTTTCGGCTCCTGCGCGAGAACAACCTGCGGCTTTTGAGTTCTGTGCCCCGAGGGTTGTGGAAGAACTACGGCCAGCACCAGGAGCGCGGCCAGGAAAGCGTCGACCACATCGTGCGGATGATGGCAGGCCACGACCTGAACCACATACTCCAGATAGAGAGGATCGCGAAGCCAAGCCGTTCGTAGCGCCGCGCAACTCAACCCAGCGTTTGGGAGAATAAATTCGTCAGTTTTTCGAAGGCGCGCTCGGCTTGGGATTGGTTGTAGACGGGACTGCCGTGGACAGTCCAGCTATGGTAAGCGCCTTCGTAGACCTCGCTTTCGTAACGGCCGCCCCAGGCCTTGAGAGCCGTATTGAGTTTTTCGATCGCGGCTGCGGGCATGCTCCTATCGTCGACGGCATGCCCGAAATAGAGGCGGGCGGGGATGGGCCTGGACAGTAGAAGGTGCGGACTGTCTGGGGCATCCGTCGCCAGGCCTCCTGCGTGAAATGAAGCGGCTGCGGCAATCTTGTCCGGCCGTGAAGACGCGGCGTACAACGCCATCTTGCCGGTGAAGCAATAGCCGACCACACCCATCCCGCCGGGCTTGACGGATGGCTGTTTTGCCAAGAAATCAACATAGTCGGACACATCACGCGAGATGGCCTCAGGGGTTAGCGGGCCGGAGAGTTCCGCCAGCCGCTTCGTGGTGCGCTCTTCCCCGAACTTCAGCGGAAAATCAACCACTGGCAGCTTCCCGGTGCGGTAGAACACATTGGGCAGCAGCACCGCGTAGCCCTTGGCGGCCAGTCGCTTGGCCTTGTCTTCGTATACCGGGCGGATGCCGCCGATGTCGGTGAAGTAGACGATGCCCGACCACGGACCGGCCTCGTCCGGCAGGTAGAGAAACCCTTCAGACGTTCCGTCCTTGGTCTGAACCTCGATCTTTTCGTCTATCACGACTGTTTCCTGGAGGGGTCCCTTACAGCGAGTTGGTTAGCTAATAGCAATACATCACTTGTATTATTATATCACAATTGCAGATATTGCGCAAGGGCACATTCTAGAAACTGTCCACGTAGGCCCGGCCTGGTCCGGGCGGGTAAGCGCAGGTCGCCAGATTCGGGTAGCGGATTCAGACCCGCCGGGCTTTGCGCCCGCCCTACATCGATCGTGGTACCTACATGCCGCTCAGTGCCCGGCCTGCATCTGTTGCGCCTTAGCCAGGCCAAGCTGCGCCTCGGTACTCTTCGGCTGTACGAGCAACGCGGCTTCAAACTGGTCTTCCGCGTTTTTCGCATCTTTGAGCCCGAGGTAAACCTGGCCGAGCAGGAGTCGCGCCGGAAACTGGCCGGGAGTGAGCTTCAAGCTGGCCTCCAAAGCATCGCGCGCGCCCGCCAGGTCACCGGCCTTTTGCCTCGCCTGGCCCTCGTAGTACGCGGCGGTAGCATCTTCGGGGCGGACTTCCCGTGCCAGTCTCAGATGTTCTGCCGCCTTCAGGTAATCGCCTGCTTTGAGTTCGAGTTCTCCCAACTGGCGCAGTGCCGTAGGCGACTTGGGATCTAGCTGCAGGGCTTTCTCCAGGGCGCGGCGAGCTTCGTCGGACCGGTCGTCATCCGAGGCCATCATGGCTGCGTGCAGCAGGTTCTGCTCCTCAATCTTGTCTTTGGGATCGGGCAATTGCGAAGGCTCGGCCGCACTCGCCGGACTCGCGGTGTCAACCCGGCTCTGATAGCCCAGCGCGTTCAGTTGGTCGTTCGCTCCCG
Organism: uncultured Acidobacteriaceae bacterium; assembly: GCA_964528615.1. GTDB lineage: Bacteria > Acidobacteriota > Terriglobia > Terriglobales > Acidobacteriaceae > JAIQFF01. The sequence continues at coordinate 2,686 of CAZGSU010000051.1, forward strand.
GATTCGCAGGATTTGGCGAAGCCGGGGTGGTGCTCTTCGCACGTATCTCGGCCAGCATTGCGTGAAACTTTTGTGCGTTGGCATTCGAGGGCTCGTAGCGGTTGGCTAACTCCTTCGGATCGGCATGCAGATCGTAGAGTTCAGGACGAGGCGCTTCGATGAATTTGAATCCCTCCGACCGTATCGAGCGCAACGGCGCCCAGCCGAAGCGGAGCGGGTAGTCGGTTGCCCCGAAGGCAATGCGGTCCCGGGTTTCCGCACTCGCGAAGTAAGGCTTCAGCGATTCCCCATCCAGTTGCGCGGGAGGCGGCACATGCAGAAAGTCTGTGACCGTGGGCAGGATATCTGTCGTCCGCACCTGGGCGTCAATCACTTTTCCTGCGTTGCCTTGAGTAGACATTTTCAGAGGCATTTTAAGAATCAGCGGCACATGCGTGGTGGAGTCGTATAGAAAAATCCCATGCGTGTCTTCATGGTGCTCGCCCAGGCCTTCGCCGTGATCTCCGACCACAACGATCAGCGCATTTTCATAACGTCCAGCTTTCTTCAAATACGCCACAAAGTTGGCCAGGGCCGAGTCGGCGTATGCGATTTCGCCGTCGTACAAACGGTCCTTGTAGGTTTGGGAGTAAGGCGGCGGCGGTTCGTAGGGATCGTGAGGGTCGTAAAGATGGATCCAGACAAAATGGGCACCGGCGGGATGTGCGGTCATCCAGGTTTCCGCATGCTGTACGACTTCCATGCCTCGCCGTTCCACCCGCCCCCAGCGCGATTTCGTCTGCGGATGGGCAGGGAAGTTATCATAGAAATCGAAGCCGCGATCCAGACCCGGAGCCAGGGTTTTGCTATCGAGGATGACCGCCCCGATAAATGCCGCGGTGTGATAGCCCTTGTTCTTCAGCAACTCTGCCAGGGTCGTATGCGCTGGAGCCAGTGGAACGGCGAAATCGGTGACGCCGTGGGTGCTGGGCAACAGCCCGGTCAGAATGCTGGTGTGCGAAGTATTAGTGATGGGGCTTGGAGTGAAGGCTTGGGCAAAACGAATGCCGTCCTTGGCCAGGCCATCGAGGGTCGGGGTCTGGATGGATTCGTAACCGTAGCAATGCACGTGGTCGGCGCGCAGCGTATCGATGGTAACCAGAAAAACGTCGGGAGGGGGCGACTTCTTGGGTATCTCTGCGCCCATGAAAGCCGTGCTGGACACCAGCCAGCAGACCAGGATCCGGGCCGCCTTCATGGAATTCAGACTACCATAGCGTGGCCTTTACGAGGTTCGGATCACGAGGCTTTAACTGCAAAGAACTTAACCGCAAAGATCGCAGAGTTAACCCACAAAGGACGCAGACAACGGCTCTTCCGGCCAACGTATCTGCCGCTTTGCTGGGATATAATTTTCCTACCCGATGATTTTCTCCCGGTCTGTTGCGCTCTTGCTGACCGCCATCCTGCTGCCTTGGGCGCATCTTGCGTTCGCCGCGCCGGCTGTGGCTCCCAATGTCGTAGTGATCACCATTGACACGTTGCGTGCGGATCATCTTGGGTGCTACGGCTACAAGCAGATTCGCACTCCCAACATCGACGCGCTCGCAGCCGATGGCACGCGCTTTGAGCGCGCCTATACTGCGGTGCCGGTCACGCTGCCCTCACACACCGTGATGTTTACTGGTACCTATCCCATGCTCAGCGGCATGCACGATTTCGCAGCCAACAAGCTGAACGCTACCCAGCCGACGTTGGCCTCTGTCCTCAAGGAGCACGGATATGCCACGGCCGCCGTCGTCGGCTCGGCAGTGCTGGACTCGCGCTTTGGATTGAATCGCGGATTCGATTTTTACTACGACCACTTTGATTTCAATCGCCTGCAGGAATCCAACCTGGAAGAAATGGAGCGTCCCGGAAACTTGGTCGCCGATTTCACGCTGGATTGGCTGAGCAAGAACTATCAGAAGAAGTTTTTCCTGTGGATGCACTTGTATGATCCCCACTATCCATATCATCCGCCGGCTCCGTACGCCGACGAATATAAAGACCGTCCGTACGACGGGGAGATTGCGTTCGCGGACGCACAAGTGGGACGGCTGATCCGCTTTCTTAAATCCAAGGGGTTGTATGCAAACACTCTGATCGTGCTTAGCGGCGATCACGGGGAAAGTCTGGGAGAACACGGAGAAAAAACACACGGCTTTTTCATCTACAACGCGACTTTGCATGTTCCTTTCATGATCCACCTTCCCGGCGCGCACAGCGGGCCCGCGGGGAAAACGGTGTCCGATCTGGTGAACCTGGCCGATCTGATGCCGACCGTGCTTCAGGTGTTGAAAGTGAACGTTCCGGCACAGGTGCAGGGCCGCAATCTGTTACCGCTCATCACGTCGAAAAAGGAAGATGAAGCCCGCAGCCTGTATGCAGAGACATTTCTGCCCCGCCTGCACTTCAATTGGAGCGAACTGCGTGGGGTCGAGACCGAGAATTACCACTTCATTGATGCCCCCAAGCCCGAGCTTTACGACCTGGCCAAAGATCCGGGCGAAACTCAGAATCTGTATTCGGAAAAGAAAGCAGTGGGGGAAGAGATGCGGGCGCGTTTGACAACGCTGATCCGGCAATATAGCGCCGGTCCGGAACTGGCGGAGAAAACAGGCCTGGATCCGGCGCTGATGGAGAGGCTGAAGTCCCTCGGATATGCCGGGTTCTCCGGGGGCGGCAGCCCGACTATTACCGACCGGTCCCTGCCTGATCCTAAAGATCGGATCCAGGCGTATGAACTGATATCGGACGCGATGGCTGAGAGCCAGCACGGCGATTATCGGGAGTCGACGGAAAAGCTGACCCGGGTGCTCGAAACGGATCCGGATTCTGTGCCTGTCCACTATTTGCTGGGACTGAACTATTACCGCATGCACGAATTTTCACGTGCGGCGGAGCAACTCGAGCGCGTATTGCAACTCAGCCCGGAATATTCGCTGGCCGCGTTCCAACTGGGCTTGGCTTACGCGCGGGCGGGAGACTACGATCACGCGGTCCAGGCTCTGAAGCGGGCACTAGAGTTGGACGCAACCAATTTCTCAGCCGCCTACAATCTGGGGGTTGCCTATCAGCAGAAGCAGATGACGGCGGAGGCGACCGCGGCATTTCGTCAGTCGCTGAGCATCGCGCCGGACTATGCTCTCGGCCATCGCGGTCTGGGAGAAGTCCTTCTGTACCAGGGCCATGTTGATGACGCGCTCACCGAATTGCGGCGCGCGGTCGAACTGGCTCCCCAGGATCCCGGAAATCATGTCGCCCTGGCGAAGGCGTTGTCTGCGAAAGGACTGAACGACGAGGCCCAGGAAGAAATGCGGAAAGCTCAGCAGGGGCGTCCTCAATAGCCGGCCGGTTAGCCGAACTTTCAGTTGAAACACATTCTCCAACTTCTCGCGCTCTTGGCGGTCTTGCCTGGTTGCGGCCGGGCTGCTACGGTGCCGCCGAACCGGACGAAACTGAATGTAATCCTCATCACGATTGACACCGTGCGCGCCGACCATCTCGGGTGCTACGGGGCCACCAACGTGCAGACGCCAACCCTGGACGCTCTGGCTCACGACGGCATCGTGTTCGAGCGTGCCATTTCGCAGGTGCCGCTGACATGGCCGTCCCACGCGACCATTCTGACCGGTACTTATCCGTTTCAGAATGGAGTGCAGGATTTCACCGGGCAGCCGCTCGATCCTCGATTTCGCTCCGTGGCCCAGGTCTTCAAGCAGCAAGGTTATGCTACCGGCGCAGTAGTCAGCGCCTTCGTGCTGGACCGCAGCTGGGGACTGGCGCGCGGCTTCGATTTCTACGACGATGCCTTCGCTCCGGAAGCTTTTCAGCAGAAAGATATCGGACTGGTGGACCGCAAAGCCGGCGAGAGCGTCACACGCGCGCTGAGATGGCTGAATGGTCGGATGCAGAAGACTCCGGCAAGGCCGTTCTTCTTCTGGCTGCACTTGTACGATCCGCACAGCCCATACGATCCGCCGGAACCCTTTCGAACACAGTATCGCGGCCATCTTTATGACGGAGAAATCGCCTACGCGGACCACGAACTGGGCCGCCTTATGGCCTGGCTGAAACGGAACCGCCTCTACGACCGCAGCCTGATCGTCGTACTCAGCGATCATGGGGAATCGCTGGGGGACCACGGCGAAAAGGAGCATGGATTTTTCGTCTACAACTCCACCGTCCATATCCCGTTGATCGTGAAACCGCCTGCTGGAAGCGGATTTCGGCCAGGCCGCGTGACCAGGCCGGTGGAGACCGTCGCCGTCGCTCCCACGCTGCTCGGCCTGGCTGGAATGAAAGTCGCGACTGAAAAACAGTTTCAGGCGCCGGCCCTTTTGGGCGGCAATCCGGAAAATGAGAATGCGGGAAATAAAGACGGGCGGAACGAAGACGCGGCCTATAGCGAGAGTTTTTATTCCTTCAGCACATTCGGCTGGAGCCCGTTGCACGCCTTGCAGACCACGCGATACCACTACATCGAAGCGCCTGTGCCGGAACTCTACGATGTGCTCGCTGATCCGCAGGAGAAAAACAATCTGGCTCCGCAGCAGACTGCCACGGTCGCGGTGCTGGAAGACAAGTTGCAATCGCTGCAGCGGCAGAATCCATTCAAGCCGGCGGAAGGCGGCAGCACCGGACTAAGCCCCGACGCTTTGGAAAAGCTGCGCGCGCTGGGTTACGTTGCCTATCGCTCACCGGTTTCTCCGGAAGCGCTGGCGGCGGGCCTGCCCGATCCCAAGAGCAAACTGTGGGAATTCATGGCGATCCTGGAAGCCGGAGACGCATTTCGTGCCGGCGACTTTTCCGCCGGGGCGGCGCTGCTCGGCCGAGTGCAGGAAAAGGATCCGCAGATGTATATCGTTCCTTTTATGCTGGGAGAGGGCGCGGCGCGGGAGCAGAAATGGGAAGAAGCCGCTGCGGCATTCCAGAAGTGCCTGCAATTGAATCCCAATTTTGATCAGGCCATGACCGGGCTCTCTCGTGCCCTTTTTAGCCAGGGAGAAGTGGAAGCGGCGACCGGGTGGATGGAAAAAGCCCTGGAATACAATCCGCAGAACTATCGCGCATGGTACGAACTGGGTTCTCTGCGGGCGAAAAACGACAAAGCAGGCGCAGCCACCGCATACGCGAAGTCAGTGAGCATTCAGCCGAGCTTCGCTGCCGGCTGGCGCGAATTGGGACTGCTTCAGGCCCAGCAACGCAATTACCAGGACGCTGCGAAGAGCTTGTCCAAAGCCGTGGAGCTAGGCCTCGGCGATGCGAAGCTGTTCAACTTCCTGGGCATCGCTTACAGCCGCACCAGCAGGCAGAAACAGGCGATCGAAACCTACCGGAGGGCTCTGCAGGTGGATCCGCAAATGGCGGAAGCGCACTTGAATCTTGCCTATGCCTACGAACAGGTTCATCAGGCACCGCAGGCACTCCATGAGTACCGGGAAGCCTGTCGCCTGCGGGCGGATTTCTGTCGCTTCGTCAAAGATCAGTAGCTGCGTGGGTATGACATTCCCGGCTTCGGACCTCGGGCGCTGAGGCCCGCCCGGTAGTAGCGTCCGCCCGGACGGGGGCTTTACTTGGAGACCGGCTGCGAATCAGATGTTGCGTCTTGCAGGCGCTTGAGCAGATCCTTGGCCTTGCCGGAAAAGGGGCTGTCCGGAAAGGAGCCCACAAAGTCGTGCAACTGTGCCACCGCGTCGTCCTTGCGGCCTTGCTGCAACAGCAGATTCACCAACTGCAAACGAGCCTGCGCCATCATGGGGTCGAGTTGGATGGCCTGGCGCAACGCCCCCTCGGCTTGGGGAAGCATTCCGTGACGAATCGCGAGCGTTCCCTGCAGAAAATGTCCCAGGGCGGAGTCCGGCTGGCGCTGCATTCCCTGGTCGAGGTAGAGCTGGGCCTGGGTTAACTCGCCGGTCAGGATGCAAACATTGCTGAGGTTGAAGTAGGCCGCGCCATCGCTCTGGTTTAACTGGCTGGCTTGCTGGAATTCGCTTCGCGCGGCGGAGAAATCGGACTTGCTCAAATAGTCCGAGCCCAGGTTATTGTGGGCCATATAAAAAGCAGGGGCAATCTTCACGGCTTTTTGGTAATGCTGGATGGCATCCTCGTGTTTGCCCTCGCGGTCCGCCTGCACGCCGCGATCAAACTCCTTCACTGCGTTCTTCGGGAAACGGCGGTTGTAGTCCGCTGGATCGACCAGGTTGGGATTGCTCCCAGCGGTGCGGTTAGACATGGGAGCCCGCTTCACGTCGTCCCTCGGGTCCAAACGAATTTGCACCATATTGAATGGCGAGACCAGCGGATTCACGTTGGCCTGTTCGTCCACCTGGCGAAAGTCCGGGTCGTTGATCACGACATGGTAAGTATTTGCCTCCAGATTGTAAAAACCGAATCGCCCCTGTTCATCCGCATACAAGCTGGTAATCGTCGACCCGTGGAGCTGAAGTTCGATCAGGATCGAGTGGGGAGGAAAGTCGCCCTTGGTAACGCGCAACTGGCCGATGATTCTTCCCATCTGCACTTGAGCTGACAAGGGGGAAACGCAGAATAGAGCGAACCCGAGGACAAGCAGAAGCAGCGGGCTGGAGCCGCGACGGGCCACAGGGTTCACCGAAGAAAAAAATAAGGGGCTTGCTCCTATGATACAAGAACAAGCCCCCGATCGAAGAAACTTTCCTAGAAGCTTATCTTCAATCCGAGCTGGAGGTTGCGGGCGTTCAGAGTGCCGGCAGCCTGTCCGAAATTACCGCTGGTGATCGTGTTGTGAGCCCCACCACCTTGGGTTGCCAGGAGGAAGTTAGCCCGGTTAAAGACGTTGAAGGCCTGAGCGTCGAACTTCATGTTGACTCGTTCGGTGAACTTGAAGGTCTTGCCCAGCGTCATGTCAGCCGAAAACAACCCAGGCCCTTCGAAAGTGTTGCGGCCAAGGTTGCCGGTGCAAGCCAGGCAGGGCGATGAGAAAGTTGAACCAACCAAAGCGGCTCCCCATCCATTCTTCCACTGATCACGGCTGGGAGAGAATTGGGTCAGGGTTGAGTCGGGACGGTCGTTGCGGCCGTGATCCAGGTTGTAGTCACCACCCAGGTTCTGGCAGTTTCCGGTGTTAACGTCAGCAGCGCTGCAAGGCGTCGAGGGGCTAGAAATCTCCCTCAACTTCGCCGCGGTTGACCGGTACGGCTCCCAGTGCGGGCCCTTCTGGAGCGACCAGATGCCGTTGTAGGACCAGCCTCCCAGCACCGCACCGAGGAAGCCGTGCAGATTCTTGCCGGGCAATTCCCATACATAGTTGAAGACCAGGCGTTCGCGAATGTCGAAGAGAGAATTGCCGCGGTCCAGACTGGGCAGAGTCTGGTCGGTGGTGTAGCCCTCTCCGGCAGCCGCACCGTTCGCCGTGGTGGCCCCGCTATGCCAGGTGGAACCGTCGTCTATGGCGTGGCTATAGGTGTAGTTGACGTTGAACAGGAAGCCACGGCTCACCTGCTTCCTGAGCGATGCTTGCAGGGCGTTGTAGTTCGAGTTTACTGAGTTCTCCCATGCGCGCAGGTTGCCATAGTTGTTGTTGGCAAATCCGCCGTTGCCCTGCCAGGCTCGGCCGAAATTGTCGGTGATGGTCGAGCCCACCGGCAATACCGATCCAGGATAACGGTTGATGTTTTCAGCGCGGAACAGCTTGTGTCCGGTGGTGCCGACGTAGTTGACTTCGAGCACCCACTTGGCAGCGAGCTGCCGTTGTGTGCCCAGGAAGTAGTTGTAAACGTAGGGATCGCGGACACCATCGGGGAAGATAATTCCCGTCAGGATGGCAACGTTCGGGTTGAACGGAGCCCAACCCGTCAGATTGCCGGTAGCCTGCGCGCCGACACCCTGTCCGGGGTTAGTAGGCGGCCCGGTGTAGGTCGGCGTCGCACCGCTGGGTGAGCAGGCGGTCGTAGTGCAAGTGGTGGGACCGTAGATCACAGTGTTAACGTCGCCGTTCAGGAAATTATCGGCAAAGTTGAACGAATAGTAGGGAAGGTTCCAGCGCGAGTTGGAGAGCGGGTTATACAGAGTGCCCTCATACGAAATGCCGAATCCGCCACGAACGGAGGTTTTGCCGTCGCCGAAAACGTCGTATGCGAAGCCAACCCGTGGCCCCAGATTATTGTGATCGCCTTTACCCAGGCTCTTGGACGGCGCAAAGCCACCCGGTCCGCAGACGCCGGCCAATTGGGCCAGTGCCACTTGCGACGGCGTGAGGCAGTTCGCCGGACTATTGGCATTGACCACCGCCAACAGCGTGTTTGATCCCGCTCCGGGGCCGGGAATGAACGTAGTGGCCAAATTGTCTTCTTCGTTGTGGCGGGTGAACAGGTCGTAACGCAAGCCCAGGTTCAGGGTCAGCCGTTTGCTTACCTTCCAGTCATCCTGGAAATAGGCGCCCACTTCGAGGTTCCGCCAGTGGCGCACGTTGGACTGCAACGCCGCTTGCGGAGCCTGGTTAAAGCTGCTGCAGGGTGGGGCACAGATCCCGGGATTCACGCCAGCGTCTTCTTCGGCTGGCGCATCGGCCGCGAAGAACAGGGGATCGAACATCTCGTACGACGGGCGTGCGACGCTGAACTCGCTGTTCTCCAGGTTTCGGCGCAAATCCACGCCGATCTTGAGGTTGTGGTTGCCGTGGCTGATGGAAACCATGTCCGAGTAGGTGTAGATGTGCTCCTTAAAGAACTGCGGATAACCGGCATAGGAGCCAAATCCAGCCGTGCCATCGTCAAAGTTCGGGTTGCCGACCTCGGGCACGCCAGGAATGCTGACGTTAACTCCGGTGTTGTTCTGGGTGTAACCGGTACGGAATTCGTTCAGGATCGTGGGCGAGAAGGTGTGTACAAAGCTGAAACTTCCCGTGGGGAAGATGTCCCGGGCGGGGTTGGCGAATCCGCGGGTGCATGCGGTACTGCAGGGGCCAAAGATATCGGTTGTCTTCAGCCAGTTGAACTGCATGAAAAAGCGGTTGTTGGCGCTCGGGTTGAAGTCCAGTCGGGCGGAAGCTTCGTTGCCATTAAACAGGTTGCCAAGCGTCTGGGTCTGGGAACCGAAGATGGCAACGCTGCTCAGTTCGAAGGGATCGGAGCGATTCATGGTGCCCGCGCGAAGCGCCGGGATGCTGCTGCATCCCGCTGTCGCCATCGCCGTCTGGTCGGCTGCGGTCACACCCATAATCGACGCCCAGCGGGCGGCAATCGCGGGACTCGTATTGTCTGCGCACAGGAATTGACTGTATCCAACCAATCCGGAGGGTGACCCTCCGCCGTTGACGAAGTCGTCGAGGGTGAAGAGCGGGGTTCCCGACAAGGTGGGCGCGAAATTCTTGTATAGCAGTCCAGCCGTGGATTGGGTGCCGGTCGCTGTGTCTGCGGCTTGGACAGCGGCCCGCCACTCGGGCGACTCCTCGACAATACTGGATGGAGTACCGGTCGTCTTAAACCGGTCGCCTTGGTAGGAGGCGAAGAAGAAGAGCTTATCCTTGATGATGGGACCGCCGATAGTGCCACCAAACTGATTGAAACGGAGTGGCGGTTTGAATCCCCCACCGGTCACGGGGTTGATTCCCGGCTGGTTCAGGAAATACTCGTTGGCGTCCAGAGCGTCATTGCGGAAGTACTCCCAAACGCTGCCGTGGTATGAGTTGGTGCCGGACTTCGTCACCAGGTTGTTAATGGCGCCGGCGCTGTTTCCGTACTGTGCCGACATGTTCAACTGCAACTGCTGAAATTCCTGCACGGTGTCCTGAATCGGGGTGTTGATAACGCCACCGCTCAGTCCTTTGTTGGAGACGCCGTTAATCAGGAAGCCATTGAAATCTTCGCGCAGCCCGTTTACCACCGTGCCGTGGCCGTTTTCAAAGTCGATACCGTTCACATTCACGGCGCCGGGGGCCATCTGCATCAAGTCGTAAACGTTGCGGCCGTTCAGAGGCAGATTGGCGATCTGGGTCGAGGTGACAGTGGATGCCAGCTTCGAATCCTCGGTATTCACCGCTGCCGCTTCGCCGGTTACTTCCACCACTTCGCGGGCCTGTCCCAGTTCCATCCTGAAATCAACGCGCGCGATAGTTCCGGCGTTCAAGGTCACGTTTGCATTCGTCGAAGTCTTGAAGCCCTTGGCTTCGGCCGTGATCCTATAGGTGCCGACCGGAAGTTCCTTGATCGTGTACAAACCGGTCTCGTTGGACGTGCTGGTGACCGAGAGGTTCGTGCCCTCGTTGGTGACGGTCACTCTCGCATTGGCGATGGCCGCACCCGATGGGTCAGCGACCGTGCCGGTAAACTGGCCGTTTTGTACCTGCGCTGCAGCGCTCAGAACCAGTACCAGCAATGAGAAATAGCCGAGATAGAACCTCAGTTTCTTCATTTACCTACCCTCTCGTGTTACGGAGATGTTTTTCAACGGAAACGATAGAGCCACTTCGGCGTCGAGGCGCGAATAACAGGCATACTGTGAAGGCGCGGTGCATTCTGCACTTATCGATCAGTACTGTCAAGGCCTGTTGGATCTGCTTGCTATCCCTGGAGTTTCCCCAGCCGTTGCCGGACCGGGTTGTTCCCGGCCGGGAGTGGAACCTAGACAGTCAATCGCACTTAGCTCTCCAAAGCGCTTGTACAACGCCATCAATGGCTTAGGAGCGATCACGGGATTATGACTATGATGAACAATAGACAGGGCACAACAACACTACGGAATTTGGAATATTGTCAGTGGACCATTGTCTACTTATGGTGTAGAGGCTGGCAATATCGGGCGGGGGCCGGGATATGGTACCAAACCGGTTCCTTCTTCGATCACCAGTTCCTGGTCGACGGCCTGACCGCCCACACTATCGATCCGACCCGAGGGCCAGTGGACCGTGATGGAATCGATTCGGGTGGCGGACCCCAGGCCGAAGTGCAGGCGGGGGTCGCTGGCGGACTCGAAACCGCTGTTGGCGCGTACTTCAGCACTTTGCTTCAGGCCGCCAGCTTTGACCTCGACGCGTGCGCCGAATCCGTCGCGATTGGATTTCTTTCCTTCCGTCTTGATGGCCACCCAGTGGCCCTTCCTGGCTGATTGGTTGCGTAAAAGAACCGGAGAGCCGTCCAGGACGGTGAACAACAGATCTTCGGCGCCATGGTTCAGGAAGTCCGCCGTGGCGGCTCCACGGGCCACATAGCGCCGCGCCAGGGGCGTTCCGGCGGTGAGTCCGATCTCGGCAAACTTTCCGTCCTGCAGGTTACGAAACAGCAGCGGCCGCTCGGCATAGGTCACGCCGAACGAATGCTGGTCTACTTGCGGATTGACGTGCCCGTTGGCGACGAACACGTCCACCCAGCCGTCGTTGTCGAAATCCAGAAACTTGACCCCGAAGCCCAGGAAAGGGACGCTGACCGACCCAAGCCCGCTGCTGCCCTGGAGATCGGTGAATTGGCCGTTGTGGTCATTGTGATAGAGGTTGTTGGTGTCGTCGGAGAAGTTGGTCTTGACGATATCGGGCCAGCCGTCGTGGTCGTAGTCGGCAGAATCGATGCCCATGCCGGCCTGTTCGCGTCCGTCGGCGCTATAGGCCATTCCTGATTCCGCGCCGACTTCCGTAAAGTTGCCATTGCAGTCGTTGTGATAAAGCAGACTCGGCGTAGAGTCGTTGGCCACGTATAGATCGAGACATCCGTCGAGGTCATAGTCCAGCCACAGGACACCCAGTCCGTAATAGCTTTCGGAATCGATGTTCAGCTTTTCCGTGACGTCGGTGAAGGTCCCATCTCCATTGTTGTGGTAGAGGCGGTCGCGACCACCCTTAAGTCCACGCGGGCCGCAGGAAACAGCAATCCCGCGATAAGTGCAGAAGGGACCTTGTCCAAATTGAGGCAGGTTATTCAAGTCGAGATCAACGTAGTTGGCCACATAAAGATCCAGATTGCCGTCGTTGTCATAATCGCCGAAGGCCGCAGTGGTGCCCCATCGGCCTGCATTGCCGACGCCGGCCTTGGCGGTGACGTCGGTGAACGATCCATTGCCATTGTTGTGGTAGAGCACGGCGCCTTCGAGATAGGTGATGTAGAGGTCTTCCCATCCGTCGTTGTCGTAATCGCCTACGGCGACGCCGAAGCCCCAGCCGCAATGCGTGATTCCTGCCTTGGCGCTCACGTCGGTGAAGGTGCCGTCGTGATTGTTGCGGTAGAGCTTGCCGGGATGGCATTTGCCGGCGCGCACGTCTTCGAGAGTCGAGCCATTGACCAGGAAGATGTCCATCCAGCCGTCATTGTCGTAGTCAAAGACAGCGACGCCGCCACACATGGATTCCATGATGTAGCGCTTCTCCGCGCTTCCGCAGGTGAGATGGAAGTCGATGCCAGAGGCGCGGGTGACGTCAGCGAAGGACACGGGACTGGCGGTTGCGGTCCGTGCTGGCTGACGCTGGGCGAATGCAGGGACGCATAGGAAGCTGGCTGCAATGACACCTAGTACGGACCAAAAATGGCGCAAACGGATGAAAATGCGCACCCCGGCGACTAAAGCCAAAACTAGCTCCCCCGATTTGTGGCACGACTCGAAGTCGTGCCCTTCCAAGCGTCCAGTGGGAATGAGTTTTTCCGCAGCCCGTGCAGCCGCGATTCGTCGCGGGAAGAAGCCAGAAGTCGGCGTCACTGAGTTCGGCCCGTGGCCATGCCTCCGACTTCCGGTTGGGCTTTTTTCAGTTCCGCGAAGCGTAGCCATTCCTGGTGTGCCTGGTCAGTCTTTCCCATTTTCTGAAGCGCTCGTGCCAGCTGGTAGTGCGGGCTGGGGTCGCTGGGCTTCAGGTCAATTGCGCGCTGTAGCGCGGGCGTGGCCGCTTCGGCGTTGCCGTCGAGCAGCAGCGCTTTGCCCAGGTCGTAAGCACAGTCGGGATTGGCGGGGTCGAGTTCCGTGGCGCGCTTCAAATGGTTGAGCGCTTCCTTTAATTCGCCGGAATCCAGCAGGCAGTGTCCGAGCTGGTAGCGGAGCTGCGGATTGTCCGGCGAATGGACGAGTTCTTTACGATATTCGACGATCGCTTCCTGGTTTCGTCCCAGGCTGGCGTAGGCAAAACCCAGGTGATAGTGCCCGAGCGGGGTGTTGGGATCGAGGCGTAGGGCGGTCTGAAACTGCTCGATTGCCTGCAGGGTACGGTTGGTGTTTTGATACGCCCGCCCCAACAGCAGGTGAGCGAGAGCGTGCGAGGGCTGCAGCTTGACGGCTTTTTCCAGTTCATCGGCGGCGAGTCCGGACCGATCTTTCTGGAGCAGCACCAGCGCGAGATCAAAGTGGATGTCGAAAGGCGCTCCGTCGAGCGCTGCGGAACGTTGCAGGGCCTCCAGCGCGGGCGTGGTTTGTCCGGCTTTGAAGTAGGCGAGCCCGAGCCAATGTTGCAGTTGGGCATCGCCCGGCCAGCGCGCGACGGATTCCTCGCCGATTCGCGCAGCATCGCTCAGACGTCCCAACTGGAGATAGCTCAGCACCAGGCCCCGGCTGGCCTGCAGACTATCGGGAGCGATTTGCCGGGCGCGTTCGAAACTGGTGGCGGCGCGGGCGTAGTCGTCGGCATCGAGGGCAGCCTGGCCGCTTTGAAGCAAGGCCTGAACCGACGCCGATTGCGCCCGGGCGATGATGCATGCGGCTAAGAGCACCGAGCTCACAATCACTCGGGTTGCGAGTCGCCTGGATGTTGGCCGCATACGAACCACAACTTCAAATGCTAACGTCTGGTCAGGGCATAGCGCAATCCGCGAATGGATTGAGTCAATCGCCTCAGTGGAAGTCTAGTGGAAGTTTATTTCCGGTGTATATTATTGCCGCCGTTGAGCCCTGTGGAGGGCCACCCATGTCTACTGCAACTGCACCATTTCTGCGCAGTACCTGGTTGCGTCCAAAATATCTTCTGTTTGCCTTCATTGGCCTGATGCTGGCCTACGTTCTACAACACAACGAAAGCTTTCTGGTTCATCCCCAGGATCCGGTATGGCAGCACTACCATCCATTCCGGTGGTGGCTCTTGCCGCATGCCATCGCCGGAGCCTGCGCGCTCCTGCTGGGACCCATGCAGTTCTCTGACCGCCTTCGTCAGCGCTTCACGAAGCTTCATCGCGTGATAGGTCGAATCTACATTGGTGGCGTATTTGTGGCCGGTCCGCTGGGATTCTACATACAGTTCTTCGAAGAGCGGATGGGAGCGACGCGTTCCTTCAGCATCGCGGCGGCGGTGGATGCAACTTTGTGGATGATCACGACGGGCATCGCGCTTGCATTCATTCTTCGAGGAAAAGTCCAGCTGCACCGCCAGTGGATGACCCGTAGTTTCGCTGTCGCCCTGGTCTTTCTCGAGGTGCGTGTGGTCGCCGGCGTGACCGGGTGGGAAAATCTTGGTCCTTCAGCAGACGAAACCATCGTGTGGGTCTGCCTTGCGTTTTCAATCCTTGCCGCGGACGTCGTATTGCAATGGCAGGAGTTCCAGAAGACGCGTGCGATTCCTCACAAGGAACACGCACCTCGTCGAATTGAAAGCGTCACTGTTTAGTGACACCAAACCTGGCGGTCTGATCCCCGTTACAAGATCCTGGTGGGAGCTTTTCGTTGCCTTGACCACGGTCTTGCCCGCCATAAAGACACAACGGATCGCTCTCCAGCGCATCGCCGGTGCGCGCGAAGGCCCGTGCGCGCGAACCACCACAGACATAGCTGAATTCGCACTGCCCACATCTTCCCCGGAATTGCTCTGGCGAGTGCAGCGCCTGAAAGAGCGGTGACTGCCGGTAGACGTCCACGAGCGAGTTGGTCCGCACATTTCCGCAGCGCACAGGTAAGAAACCCGAAGGATAGATGTCGCCCTGGCTGGAAACGAAGACGATGCCGTGGCCGTCGCGAACCTGGAAACCTCGATAAACCGAGCTCTGCTTGATTTCGGAAGCTGTCTTACCGCGAGTGCGCATTCGGTTGAGGGCGAGGCGCCGGTATGAGGGTGCTTCGGTCGTCTTGACTGCGAACGGCGCTTCCGGCACAAGGTCGAGAACCCAGTCCATGATTTCTTCTGTGTGCTCGGGCGAGACCTCCTGCAAAGCCCGGCCGCGGCCCACGGAAATCAGGAAGAACAAGCTCCAGCGCATGACCGGGAAGGTCTTCAGCAGCTCATAAATTGCGGGCAAGTCGTCCGCGGTTTCCTGTGCAACGAGGGTATTGACCTGAATCGGAAGCCCCAGGCGCCCCGCTTCGGCCGCCACTTGCAGCGTTTTGTCGAAACATCCCGGGATGGCACGTATCGCGTCGTGCCGGGCGGCGTTGGATCCATCGAGGCTCAAACCAAGGCTTTGAATGCCGTGCGACTGCAGCCGGCCAAGGGCAGCGGCGGTAAGGGCCGGAGTGGCACTCGGAGTGATCGAAACCTGCAGACCCAGCGCGCGGGCAGTGTCGATCACTCGGAACAGGTCTTTGCGACTGAGAGGGTCACCCCCGGTAAGAATCAGGTGCGGCAGGGGGTCGCCGAATCTCGTGATCTGGGACAGGAGTCCCAGGCTCTCTACCGGCGTAAGTTCCAGCGGATGCGCACTCGGCATCGCTTCGGCGCGACAGTGCTTGCATGCCAGCACGCAGGCCTGGGTCATTTCCCAGTACACCAGCATTGGATTCCGGGTGAAGTCGTAACGCCGGGCATTCATCGTGGCCAAAGGCGATTGAACGGTGACCATCTTTCTCCTCTGAGTTCCCAGTCTGGCGCAAAATGTTAAGTTAGTTTGCAGGATCGGGTTTTTCTGTGATCGCGATCACGGCAGTCCGTGACTTCGCCGCGCACCCGGGATGAGCTCAAGACTTAAAAAGCCGAAGCAGTGCGTTCTGCTTCGGCTCCGGCCCAGTGTGTTGGGCATGACCACCTAGGCGGTCAGCGCATGCACGAAGTGCTCACACAGGGTGGTCTCGACGTTGTACGCTTTGAACGTAATCGGAGTGACCAGATAGGGCTGCAGAACTTCCTCGACCTTTGGAAACGCCTCGCGCTCATAGCGCTCCGCATACCTCTTCTCTGTCCAGAGGGTGATGGCGATCACCTTTTCATTTTTGGTCTCGGGGAAGAAGGGCAAGATCTCCATGAATCCGGTCTGCTTCTTCAGAACGGGAACAACTTCGTTGCGAAATACTCTTACCAGTTCCTCTTTCTTCTCCAGATTCGCAATAAATTCAACAGTACGGGCAAACATACGAATTCTCCTTTTCGGTATCGATAATAGATGGGGGAGAGGCCCGGCAGTGCTCCGTCTTTGGCGGTGGAGGACCTATCGAGCCGGTATCATCTGCAGTACGTTAGGCTCGCCGGATTGGAAATGCAGTGACGCCGGATACGCATCGCGGTGACTAAGATCACGGCTTGAGCTTACTGCTCCAGGCCGGCGGCAATAATTCTGTTTCACCAGCAGTGCTTAGTAGCTAGTTTGCCAGATGGGTTCTAGAATCGTCGGCGATGAAAAAGTCCCTTGGATTTGTTCTCCTGCTCGCTTTCGCCGGAATTCTCCTGGCCGTGCCGTTGCCGAAATACGAACCGCTGCCGGCTCCAGTCTCTAACAATGCAGTCGCCAGCGTAAAGACTCGCGGGTCTTTTTTGCTGTTTTCCATGATGGGGATCGGGGCAAAGAAGACCTGGGATGTGGCTTCCAATGCCGCCTACTCGCTGGATACGGACACCGGGAAATGGTCGCAGGTGCGTTCGGTTCCGGGGACGGCTGGACGAATCGCCGCGGCGGCAGCAGGGGCGCGGGAACATATCTTTCTTTTCGGAGGGTATGTCCTGGACCCGCAGGGTGGCGAAACCACTGTCCCCGACGTCAATGTGTACGAACCGCTCGGCGATCGCTGGTTCCGGGCGGAAGACATACCCGTGCCGGTAGACGATTCCGTTGCCGGGGTCTATCGCGACCGTTACATCTACCTGGTCAGCGGATGGTCAAAGAATGAAGCGGTGCGCGACGTCCAGCTGTACGATGCGCAAAAAAATGTCTGGTCCAGGGCCACGCCTATTCCCGGAACGCCCGTGTTCGGCCATGCCGGGGCCGTGGTAGGGGACACGATTGTGTACGTGGACGGCGCATACAAGAATCCGGCCGGAAATGAGCCCAGGTATGTCGCTTCCGACGAATGCTGGATGGGCAAGATCGACCACCACGATCCCGCGAAAATTCAGTGGAGCAAGTTGCCTGGCCACCCCGGAAACGCGCGCTACCGTATCGCTGCGGGAGGCTCAGAGAAAGATCGCATGATTTACTTCTCCGGCGGAACCGACAATCCCTACAACTACAACGGCATCGGATACAACGGCGTGCCCTCGGAGCCGTCTCCCGTGACCTTTGCTTTCAACTTGCGCAGCGGGAAGTGGGAAACCATCAACGCCAACACGCCGACTCCGACCATGGATCATCGCGGGCTGCTGGTGATATCGGAGGGCCTGGTGATTGCGGGAGGGATGGAGAAGGGACAGCAGGTGACGTCAAAGGTGGCGGTCCTGTCCAAGCAGCCGAAGGAGAAGTAAACGCCTGTAGGGCTGATCGCTGGCCAGACAGGAGTTCTAAGTGTAACGGCGATCTTACACAGTGATCCATGGAACCGATGGTGGAACCGGTCTGTTTCTATTTCCCCGCCCTGCGTGGAAGAAGGCTTGGATACTGTGCGGTGTTGAACGCCCAGACGGCCATAAGCTGTGCAGACTCTATAAGACCTGGTTCGGAAGCCTTGTCGAAAGTATCGGATTGAGTGTGTTGCGTTTCAGAATATTCCGGTGCGTCTCCAATGCACGAGAATCCTGGAACGCCCGCCGCGTTGAAGGGCGCGTAATCACTTCCGAAGGTACGAGAGAGCTTCGGTTCCAAGAGTCGAAGCTGCGACGCGACAGGGGCAAGAATTTCTTGTAAGGGTCCGATATCGTTGTAGTTCTCATGTACCCCCACCGTAACGATCCGTCCGGTTCCAGTGTCGTTCACGAGAATTGCGGAGATTCCGGGAAGCTCTTGCTTGTGTTCGGACACATAGAGTTTGGAGCCGGCCTCGCCTTGTTCCTCTCCGGAAAACAACACAAACCGGATCGTCCTTTTTGGCGTCAGTTTGAGCTTATGCAGAGCCCTCGCAACTTCTAGGATCGTGACGACACCAGTTCCGTTGTCGGTTGAGCCCGAAGCCAAGTCCCACGAATCAATGTGGGCACCCAAAATAACGACCTCGTCGGGTTTTTCGGCTCCTCGGAGTTCGGCGACTGTGTTCGAGGTCTCGACCGGGGCGGTACTAAAAGTATTTGTGATTGCCAATTGCAAACGTACCTCTCCACGCTTCAGTAGTCGCCAGATGAGGGTGTAATCCTCGTGAGAAAGAAAGGCAGCCGGTATCACACCAGGCTCGTAGTTGCCTTTGGAGGCGTTGGACATCCGCATCAGGTTATAGGGATTCGCGGAATCTCTCAGGATGGCACGAACTCCCTGAGCCTCGAAGAAGTTTGTCCGGGTTTGATAGAAGGCCCTGGCCGAAGAAACGTCTGTTCCATGCTCTGCATACGGTGGCTGAAGCTGGAATTGCGGTGAGGGATGGCCCACTTCATAAGGAGGAGTAACAGGATGGGGTTCGTCCAAAATCACGATAGCGCCAGTCAGCTTCGTTTTGTATCTATCAAGGTCAGAAGCGGACTGGGCGCTGACGTACACGACTGACCCTTCCACCTCACCGTTCGTGCCCGGAGACCACCCGGCCGAAACAATCGCAAGACGGCGTGAGACGGGGGCAATCACACGAGCCTCTGCGGTCCCCCTTGTCCAAGAACGAGCAATTGTCCATTTTTCCTGATGGACGTTAGTCAGGTTGTATCGCCGGAACTCGCGTTCTGCCCACTCGCTCGCCATATTCTGCTGCACCGATCCTGTCAATCTCGGCCCAATCACATCCGAGAGGTATTCGAGATTTGCCAAGAGTTCGTTGTGTTGATCGATCTCGGAGAGGATTTGCCCGTCCGCCAGAGAGACTCCGTCCTCCTGCTGAGCGGTCAGGCGACAGAGAAACGCCAGAATGACGAACAGACTACAAAGAATTTGGCGGGTCGGAATCATTCACTTGAGGAAGCATATCGTAGCCACCTTTAGGGCAAAAATCCAATGGAAGCACGAGACCTGCGCGGATATGTGTTGTAACCGCGTTTACAGCAACTGTCTTTCCTGGCAGCGCCGAGCTGATACTTCGAGGTGCGGGGGCAGTCGCAAGCAGGCCCGAAGGCTTGCCCCACCCTGTGACAGGTACCGCCTGCGGGCGCTTCGAACAGACTGCCTGTCGGCCACAACCTTTGATTGACACAGGGCAATCCCAGCTAGTAATTTCTGAGCTGGTTTGTGTTGGCCTCCATGAAGCACTGGCGGTTGTCGCTACTCATTTTCGAATTGGCTCTATTCGCCATCATTCTCATTCTGCCTCAGGTGGACTTGCCCGAGTTCACCTTCCAGGCCGGGAACGCTCCGGTCGCAGCGCATGCGCGAGTGTGTCAGTCTTCGCCCGGGCACGCGATTGTCGTTCTGTCGAAGATATTGCATTCGTTTCCAACCGTTCGGATACTCAGTGAAGTTCTGGATACCGTTTCTCCGCTGGCGCTTCATTCCCGTCTTTCGCGACTTTGCGTTCTGATCTGTTAAATCCTCACCGTCTCCTTGTTCGTTAACGTTCCAGAAAGGTTTGCTCCGCGCGGGGCGTGCCTGTGCTGTCTTACGGGTGCGCGGAGCTTCGGAGGCGGTGGCCCAGATTGGGGGGCGCAGGGGCCTTGAAAGGAAAAGGAACCTGGCCAGTCGACGGTCGCTGCCTCCGAACACACGAAGTTGTGTGAGAGCTTCACGCGCGCGGGAGTAGCCTAGCCTGGGCAATGCGCCGCGGGATCCAACCCGGAGACGGCGGTTCGAATCCGACTCCAAGGGCGATTGAAAACACGTAGCTTGTTGACTCTATAATGGGCCGATTCCCACGTTTCCCGCAGATGGGTACATCACTAGCACAGATTTAGCACAGGCGTACCGGATCGCCTCTCATTCGGAATCTTGGCGATGCGTATAGCGGTCGAACCAAGTGGCTCCGCCGAATGGACTGTGGCTCGCAAAATCTGGAAGCGGTTCCACATAACTACCTTGAACATTAGACGCCTCCCGCATCCAAGGCGGGTTGTACTGATCTTGCTTGCCCAGGGACCAACGACATACTAGATGCCCTGTGTCCATTTGCCATGATGATGTCATTTCAATTTGAAGGATTGCACTTTGCTTCCCCGGAGTCAAGCGGACTAATCTCTCAATTTCCGGACGCCCGTCTCTACCCTTCTCGGACTATCGTCCTCGAGCCAGGACCAGGGTTATGTCGTCGGGTTGCTCTTTGGCGCCGATCCAGTCATCCACGGCAGAGGTCACGATCTCGCTGATCCTGGCTAAAGGCAGATCGCGATTTTTCCACACCAGATCGATCAGCCGCGACTCGCCGAATTCCCCAAAATCGTTTTCCGGTTCAGTGACACCGTCGCTGTAGGCCAGAAACAGGTCGCCGCCTCGAAGCGCGACCGAGTCTTCCTCGTAACTGCGGCGATCGAACAGGCCGATCACCGTTCCTCCGCACTCCAGCCTGCGCACGGATCCATCTCCTCCCAGGATGATCGGCGGCAAGTGCCCGCCATTACTGTAGGTGAGCCTGCGTTCCTGACCATCGTAGATTCCCAGAAAGAGAGTCGCGTATTTTTCGGCGGGTGTGCTGTGGTAGAGCTGATGATTGAGCAGTGACAGCATGGCGCCTGAAGAGGTCTCCGCGCCAGGCGCGGTGGAAGCCAGCCTGGGACTGGAACGCGCGGCACCCACAGACAGAGGCTCCCGCAGGCTGGGCGTGCCCTCCAGGCTATAGGCGCGGACGGCGGAGTGAATGGTCGCCATCAGCAGGGCAGCGGAGATTCCCTTTCCGCTCACGTCACCCACGGCCAGGATGAGCTTTTTGGAGTCTACGGTCACGAAATCGTAGTAGTCGCCGCTTACGGTGCGCGCGGGGCGGCAGAAACCGTAAACCTCCAGCGAAGCCAGCTGCGAAATATGCTGGGGATACAGTTGCTCCTGCACTTCCTGAGCGATGGTCAATTCGTTCTGCAGGCGCTGCTTTTCTTTCTGCTCCTCGATGAGATTCTCGATGGACGCGGTCATGGAATTGAAAGAATTGGCCAGGGTAGCCAATTGATCGTTTGACTTGACCGAAATGCGATGGCTGAAATCTCCGCGATTGATGTGAGTAGTGGCGTCGTAGAGTTGGGCTACGGCCCCGGTAACGGTGCGGGTAAGCCGGGTCCCGATGATCAGCGCAAATAACTCGATGAGAGCAAAAACAATTGCAGCGAACAGCAGCATGTACTCGATGCCGGTCGCGAAGTCGCCCAGGGCGGCGAACAGGCGGCCATAGAGCACCGATGGACGGGTCTGTACCCGCAGCAGCGCGCCGGCTTTGGCATGTTCGCCGGTGGTCCAATCGATGAAGGGGAGCGGGGTTCCAAAGGTGATCACACGGTCAAGCCCGTTGCTGGCCGGTGGCAACACACCCGCTGTGAAAGTGAGACGAAGTTCCTGCCGCCGATTGTCTGACGATGATGATAACGGGCTGGCCTTGAGATCGAAGCCCTGGGTATAGAGCGTGATCTCGCCCAGGTCGGCGGCAACCTGTTCCAGCAATTTCCGGTCCAGCAGTTCGCTCGAGACCACGGTCAACTTCTGCGACTCGGAGCCGATCTCGGTTGCGGCCCGCAAGTAAAGCTTGTCGTTATCGCGTACGATGGCCCCGGATTTAAGATTCAAGGAAGCGGGCAGCGCAAACGGAGCTTCGCCCGGCGCGGCGCCGTTACATACGGCGAGGGCTTTACCGCCTTTCCAGGCACAAATCTGACGCGACGCCCACGCAGGATCGTGCCGTTTCAACCCTTCCAGCGACTCCGCGATTGCCGGTTGCCCATGTTCCAACTTTGCCGCCAGTTCATGAGCTATGGCCGTGTTCACCGATTGCAGGCTGCGCAGCCGGGAAGCCAGGTCGGAGGTCACCACGAAGTTGGCAAACTGGCCGGCGAACAGATAAATGGTGATGGAGGCCATGGACATCACCAACACCACCGGGATCACTCCGATAAAAACATAAGTAACGATCAGCCGGTTTCGCAAACGCCAAAGAAGTTTTGACTTGAGCCAACGGTAGAGGAGAACGGCAAACAGTAAAGCGGCGAGAAAGCTCAGCACGCCAACCCACCCGCCTAAAGCCTGCCCCCAGGAAACCTTCAGCAGGCCGAACAGCCGCTGCAGCGCAAAAAGCAGCAGATCGAGTCCCAACAAATAGCAGGCGGCGCGCGCCAGCCGGGTCGTCGGCAGCAAGCCCGCTGCCCGCAATCGGAAAAGTAGTGTGCGAAGCGAAAGCTCCATGGCAAAGAATGGATTATAGATCGGGGACGCAGTCGTCAGTCGTCAGTCTTCGGTCGTCAGCCAGGATTCCGGTGTTGGTCGCTCGGCCCTGGTTATTGGCGATTCGGAAAACGAAGCTATTCGATCCCAGCCATCGAAACATAAGGTGCGGGAAGTTAGAGTGCGTTGGTTGAAAAACAGCGCCGGGTGACCGCACGGCTTCCGACGACTAATTTCAAATCTCCGGATAGAAATCGAAGAAGGCTTCCAGACTGGTCTTCAATTGCTTCTCGATTTCTTCCTTGCTGCCTTCCAGCACGTGCATGGTGACGTGGGCTTCGCGTCCGTTTTTTAGCTTGAGCGTGGCGTCTCCCACTTCCGCAACTTCTTCCGAGGGCAGGAGGCGCATTCCGTAGACCAGGGTCAGGTTTGCCATGAGATTCATTCTAGCGGAGCTCTTGAAGCCCTGGCGTCGGGCGTCTGACCTCAGGCGTAGCGCCGGCATCAATTCAGACTGCGCTCAGGGCAGGACTGCAGGACGTCTGGCGGGCATCCCACCCACCGCCCGGGGGCGAGACGACCCCGAGACAGCCGGCGGGACGCCGGCGCTACGTGTCTAGTCTGGAGTCTGACGCCCGGCGTCCGCAGTGCGTGCCCCGCCTGTTAAAATCCCTTGTGCTTCGAAACATCTTTGTCATGTCCGTTTGTCTGAGCCTGGGTTTACTGGCGAGTGCGCAGCAACCGTCGCCGCCCCAGGTCAAGGTCAACGTTCTCAACGTGTGTACACCTTCGGCCGACGAGCAGCACGAGATTTCCGCTGCACTAGCTAAAGTTCCCAGGCAGCCGCTGTTCGGCGCTGACTTCGAGATTGACCGTGGAAGGTCCAGCCTCGAGGTAGGGCCCGGATTCCTGCAACCCGGATCCGGGTCGCAGGTGTCTTCCGATCCCGGAGTGGCCAACTGGGTGCGCATTCGTCGCGAGTTCTCTGTGCAGGCGCTGTTCTCCACGGTGCAGTACTCATTCAGCACCGATCCAAAGAATATGGTGGAGACCCTGGTTTTCCGGGTGCGCGACCCCAAAGACCTGATGCAGGTTTCGATCGAAGACAGCGCTTCGGCGGTGACCAGCCCGTCAACTATGCTGTCAGCCAGCACGCCTGCCAGCCGGATCAAGCTGGAACGCTTTGGCAAAGCGTCCGTGGTACTGGCCCGGTGTTCCGCATCGGAAGCGGGTCCAGCACCGGACCAAAGCGCGTACGAGCCGCTGTTTCAGAGCGCGTCGGCTATTCTTTCAAACTATCGCGGCTTGCTGGCCGCGAGAACTACCGTGCCAGACGAGTTGGCGCGAATCGGCGGTGGGGCGGATTCTCAGTCGAAGCCGAAATCGCCCTCAGCGAAAAAACCTGTAGTCAAGAAGAAGTAGGGTTCCGCACTGGTTTGGTGCGGTCTGAGCCGGCGGAGGACGGGATGCCCTCCGGACAGCCGGCGGGACGCCGGCGCTACGGTCGGGGGCTGGTGGTTGCATCCAAATCTCACTTCCGCAATCTAAAGCTTGACGCAGCTCTTTATGGAAACTATTCGCGACGTGGTTATCATCGGTTCCGGTTGCGCGGGTCACACCGCGGCACTTTACACCGCTCGCGCCAACCTCAAGCCTCTGGTGATTGAAGGCCATGAAGCCGGAGGGCAACTCTCGCTTACGACCCTGGTAGAAAATTTCCCGGGGTTCCCTGAGGGCATTCAGGGGCCCGAGCTGATCGAGAACATGCGCAAACAGGCGGGACGGTTTGGCGCCCAGTATCAACTGGGGCACGTCGTCAGCACGGACCTCAACAAGCGTCCGTTCGCAATCAATCTCGGCAAGGAAACAATTCATGCCCGCACCCTGATCATCGCCAGCGGCGCATCGGCGCGCTGGCTGGGGTTGCCCAGTGAACAGGCATTGATCGGGCACGGGGTCTCTTCTTGCGCCACCTGCGACGGCTTTTTCTTTTCCGGAAAAGAAATTGCAGTCATCGGCGGTGGCGATTCTGCCATGGAAGAAGCGAACTTCCTCACCCGCTTTGCTAACAAGGTGACGCTCATTCATCGCCGCGATCAGTTTCGCGCGTCAAAAATCATGCTCGACCGCGCCCGACGAAATAAGAAAATCGACTTTCTCACCAACACCGTAGTGGAAGATGTGCTTGATGTCTCAAAGAAGGAAGTCACCGGCCTGAAGCTGCGCGACCTGAATACTGACAAGGTCCGGGACTTCCCCACCAGTGCCATGTTCCTGGGCATCGGCCACATACCCAACACCCGGATGTTCGAGGGCCAACTCGAAACCGACGAAGACGGATACCTGGTGACCACCAACAACGTGTTCACGCGCGTGCCTGGAGTTTATGCCTGCGGCGACGTGCAGGACCGACGCTATCGCCAGGCGATAACAGCCGCTGGTACCGGTTGTATGGCAGCGCTGGAGGCGGAGAGGTTTCTGGAAAAGGAAGGTCAGTAGACAGTTCTTAGTTCTCGGTTGTCAGTTTTGCATTATTCCGGAGATGAATCTGATGGCACGTGCACAGGCGGGTTGTTCGCACATGGGAGAAATCCGGCCGGTTAAACCTAGCGGCACCGGTTGCAAGGAATGTCTGGAGATGGGCGATACCTGGGTCCATCTGCGGGAATGCCTCAGTTGCGGTCATATCGGGTGCTGCGATTCCTCGAAAAACAAACATGCCACCAAACACTTCCGCCAGAGCAAACATCCCATCATCCAGTCCGTCGAGCCGGGTGAGAACTGGCGCTGGTGCTACGTAGATGAAGTATTTCTCGATTAGCCGGACGGAACCAGGCCTTGGTTACGAGGGTCATCTTCCCACGTTCGAGGAAGATCAATAAGCTGCAGATGGTAACCGACCCTCATGTACCGATTATTGGCAGCCATACTCTCAGTTCTACTTTGGGCCCTGGTTTTCGTTCCGTCCTCGGTTCCAGCTTCGTTTGCGCAGCAGGTCAACCTCGAAAATCGCAAGATCGTCAACCGGGTGATACCGCATTATCCCGAGATTGCTCGCAACATGCTTCTAAGTGGAACCGTGAAGGCCGAAGTTCTGGTGGCGCCCAATGGCACGGCAAAATCAGTTGAGGTGAAGGGCGGACATCCGGTTCTGGTGCGGGCGGCGCAGGACGCGATCTACAAGTGGAAATGGGCGCCTGCCACCCATGAGACCACGGAGGCGATCGAAGTCAAGTTTAACCCGGAGTGACACCCCCGCATTGCCACAGAGTTAGCCTGTCTTAAGTTCTCCACGGAATGTGATACAAGATTTCTGTGATCTTCCTGCGCGCGCAAGGCGCCCGCTGTCCTCACCCCCGCTTTGAAGGAACCGCGTGCTAAGAGCGCTTTTTATCTCGCTGTCGGAGAATCGCTTGCTGCGCGGGATGGCCGAGCGGTCTGCCGTGGGTCAACGGTTGTCCAGTCGCTTTGTGGCGGGCACGCTGGTAGAAGACGCGCTGAGAGTCGCCCAAAAGGTCAACCAGAAGGGGTTGAGCGTCTCGGTGGACAATCTCGGCGAAAATGTCACCAACCCCGAAGAAGCGCGCGCCAGCGCCCAGCTTTACCACCAGTTGCTCGACCAGATCGCGATTCGTCAGCTCAACGCAAACATCAGCTTGAAACTTACTCACATGGGCCTGGATGTGGACGAGAAACTGGCTCACGAACTGGTCTCCGGACTGGTGGCGAAGGCGGCGTCCATTCGGCCGCGCAATTTTGTGCGCGTGGATATGGAAGGCTCCACCTACACCCAGCGAACCCTGGACTTTGTCCACGAGTTGCACCGCGTGCCCGGTCATGAAGGGGCTGTGGGTGCGGTGATCCAGTCCTATATGCGGCGGGCAGAAGATGACATTGCCAGGCTGCTGGCCGAAGGCATCCGCATGCGGTTATGTAAGGGAGCCTACAAAGAGCCGGAAGAGATCGCTTTCCAGCAAAAATCCGAAGTCGACGCCAACTACGTGAAGCTGATGAAGATCTTGATGACCAGCGGCGTCTACCACGGACTGGCGACGCATGACGAGAAAATCATCAATCTGGCGGAAGCTTTTGCTGCTCAGGAAAATATTTCCCGGGACGCCTTTGAATTTCAAATGCTGTATGGTATTCGCCGTGACCTGCAACGGCGGTTGGTGCGCGAAGGATGGCGGGTCCGCGTCTACATACCCTTTGGCACGGAGTGGTATCCGTATTTCATGCGTCGTCTGGCGGAACGTCCTGCCAATGCGTTATTTCTGGCGAGAAATTTATTGCGGCAATAAGTGGTTTCCGGAGGCCGCACCGCCTGAAGCGCTGCGCTTTTCTGCCTACAGGGTTCACTGTATTGGGTGGAACCGTAGGGGATGGGAGAATGGAAATGCACTCTCCCCATATTCGCGTCGCTGCTGCAGTAAGTAAGAACCTTCATTATGAGTACGATCAATCCCCAGGGCTACGATGTCGCGCCTCTGGCACCTGTAGTGCAGTGGTCTGATCACGACGACCACGGCCACGTGGTCCAATTTTATACGCAAGATGCGGCCCTTCTGGATTCGATCGCCAGTTTCATCGCGACTGCTCTGAAAGCAGGCGACGCTGCCGTGGCGATTGCCACACAGAGTCACCGAGAGGGACTTGAGCAGCGTCTGACGGCGTGGGGCGTGGATGTCGAGGGAGCCATTCGACGCCACAAGTTCTTCTTGCTGGATGCAGCCGAGACCCTGTCAAAGTTCATGCGCGACGGCGCGCCCGTTTCCCAGGCCTTTGCCGAGATTGTGGGAGGCGTGTTTGATCGGGCCCGCGCAGCCTCAGGCGCAAAGCCGGGGCGGGTCGTAGCATTCGGAGAAATGGTTGCTCTGTTGTGGGGACAAGGCAAGCCTGAGGCCGCACTTCAGCTGGAACAACTCTGGAATGATCTGGCGCAAACCCATTCCTTCTGGCTGCGCTGTGCCTATCCCATCGCCGGTTTTAACCGGGAGCAGGATAGCGAGCCGTTCGCGAAAATCTGTGCTGCCCATGGGGGCGTGATCCCCGACGAGAGTTACACCTCGTTGCCCAGCGAAGCGGAGCGTCTGCGCAGCATTACTCACTTGCAGCAGAAGGCGCGGGCGCTGCAGACCGAAAAGGCGGACCACGAGCAGGTGCAGCGTTCGCTGCGGCGCACAGAGTCTGAATTGGCCGATCTGCTCGAAAACGCCGTGGAAGGCGCACAACAGTCGGGCCCGGACCAAAAGATTATCTGGGCCAACCAGGCCCTGTTGAAGTTGCTGGGATATGCGCCTGGGGAATATATCGGCCGTTCCTTCGGAGATTTCTTCGCCGACCCGAAGGTGTTCGAGGCGTATTGGCAGAGTTTGATGCGGGGCGAAGAACTCTATGACTTTGCCGCCGAGCTCCGATGCAGGGACGGATCGGTCAAGTTTGTCCTGATTCACGCCAACGGGCTTTGGGAGGATGGCAAGTTTGTCCATACCCGGGTTTTCATGCGCGACGTTACCGAGCAGAAACGGACGGAGCAGGCGCTGCGGGAGAGCGAGGCGAATCTGCGCCGGGCCAATGACAGGCTGGAGTCCCTGGTGGAGCAGCGCACCGCCGCATTGCGGCATCTGTCTTCGCGCATTTTGACCTTGCAGGACGACGAGCGCCGGCGCATCGCGCGTGAGCTGCACGACAGTCTCGGCCAGTACCTGGTGGGGTTGAAGCTGAATCTTGATGTCCTCAGGCAGTCGCCTGGACAGGCAGATTTGTGGTCTCACGCGGGAGAGATCCTGGAACAGTGTGTGTCTGAGGTGCGGACGCTCTCCTGTCTGCTTCATCCGCCAATGATTGAGGAACTGGGACTGGCGTCCTCCGCCCACTGGTTTGTTGACGGCCTGAGCCAGCGGACTGGAATTCGCGTGACCCTGGATGCTCCGCGCAGCCTGCCACGTTTGCCCATTGTGATCGAATTGGTTCTGTTTCGCTGCCTGCAGGAAGCACTGACCAATGTGCACCGGCACTCCGCGGCCTCAGTAGCGGAAGTCGTGATCCGGCGGGAGCCCAAGCAGATGGTCCTGGAAGTGAGAGACAACGGGCGCGGGATCTCATCGGATTTGCTGGCGCATTTTGAGCAAACCGGAGCCGGAATGGGCGTCGGGCTCAGCGGCATGCGGGAGCGGGTGCGGGAGTTGGGCGGCGAGATGAAGTTGGAGGCTAATGGCTACGCGGGCACGAATCTGCGAATCGCGCTTCCGCTCGCGCCGGCTTAATGCGTGTGGCGCGGGTGCCCTCGCCCGCGTTTGTGGAGCGAGAGAACGGTCTATAGCTTTCGTTCCCAGATCTGCGATACCAGATCGTCGCGTCCCCAGTCGCGGTGCGGCATTTCCTGTACCAGACTGAACCCCGCGTGCTGGTAGATGTGCCGCGCGGCGGGAAGCTCGCTTTGCGTCCACAAGACCATTTTCTTGTAACCCGCATGGCGGGCAAAACGCAGGCATTCATCGACCAGGCGCTTGCCGATCCCCAGTCCGCGGGCCGACGGTTCCACCAGCAGCAGGCGCAGTTTGGCGACTGTCTTCGATTTTTTCACCACAAATACTGAACCCACGATCTCGCCGTCTTTCTCCGCGATCCAGCAGCGTTCGCGCCTGGCATCGAAGTGTTTGATGAAATTGGCCACGATCTCCGCCACCAGGGCTTCGAAGTGTTCGTCGTATCCGTACTCTTGTGCATAGAGGACGCCGTGGCGATGGACTACCCAACCCATGTCGCCGGGTTGGTAGGATCGCAAAATGTAGGGTGTCCTGGATTCGGGGTGAGCACCCAGCTCTGTCTCGATGGAGCGCATGGCCTGTACCAGTCGGGTTTGTCCGGCGGGCGGGACCGGGCGCAGCATAGACGCGACTTCCGCACTTTGGCGAGAGTCGAGCGTGGCGAAGGTTCTTCTGCCGCGAGCCGTCAGGCCAAGAAGGCTTTGGCGGCCGTCGGATTGCGAGGCAGATTTCGAAACCAGGCCGCGCTTTTCAAATTTGCTCAGGATGCGGCTGAGATATCCGGGATCGAGTCCCAGATCGCGGCAGAGTTCAGTAGCGGTGGGCTTGTCCCGGTGAGCCATCTCGTAAAGAACGCGCACTTCGGTGAGTGAGAAAGGGCTCTTGAGCAGGCCTTCGCGCAGCACGCCGATGCGGCGGGTATAAAAGCGGTTGAAGCTGCGGACGGCGTTGATGTTGGGGGCGATTGAAGTTGCAGATGGAGTGGCCATGTCGGGTGTGCTCGGTTGTGTGATGAAGTAATTATATAGTTGACTGAGTCAAGTAATCTAGTGGGAGCTGGTTGGTACGCAAGTGAAGGACCTGTGCATTCCGCGCCGTCTTCACGTACCAGCGCGAAGGCGCACCACCGGATCCCGGCGGGGCTTGACCCTGCGACGTCCCGCAATACACAGGTCCTTCGTCGAGAGCCCTTTGCCTTGCAAAGGACTCAGCTTCCTCAGGGTGGCAGGATTTCAAAGTTGAAACTGATCCACTAACTGCTGCTTGGCGATCTGATGGGTTGTCTACAGGTGACGGCTGGGTGACACTGGGGTAGGGCCAGGTTCCGAGGTTCATAAGTTTGCGAGGTTCATAAGATGCAGCGCCTGGGCGCGAGCTTGGGAACGTTCCTGTTTTTCCTGGTGGCGCCGGGAGTCGTTGCCGGGCTGGTGCCGTGGTGGCTTTCCGGCGGGCAGATGCGGTCCCCGTTTCTCGGTTGGTATTCGCTTCGCGTAGTGGGTGTAGTGTTGATCGCTCTGGGGACGCCGGCGCTTCTGGACTCGTTTGTGCGATTCGCGCTGGAGGGGCGCGGCACTCCCGCACCGGTTCTGCCGACAGAACATCTCGTAGTTACCGGCCTTTATCGTTTTGTACGCAATCCAATGTACGTCGGAGTGCTGTCGGTAATTCTTGGCCAGGGCCTGCTTTTAGGAGACGCGCGAGTGCTGCGCTACGGCGCGGTAGTCTGGCTGGCTTTTTTTCTTTTCGTGGTTGGGTATGAGGAACCCACCTTGCGCAGAACTTTTGGCGAAGAATACGAGAGATTCTGCGCCAACGTTCCGCGCTGGATACCGCACTTGAGGCCGTGGCGCGGGGAATGAAGTGCCCGGTGCCGGATGTTGTCAAGGACCGGAAATCGTTGGAATCCTGCTAGCTCATTCTGCTTACGGGCGATATATTCTTGCCCGGCGTGTCCCATTTACCGTGCGCCGATTGGTATGCTGAAAGTAGAAGTTGATTAGGCGCGCCGTCGTCCCCCGGCTGACCTGTTTATAGCGAAAGCACTTCACCCAGTGGTCGTTCACCATGCCGACCGCCTGCATGAAGGCGTAGCAGATGGTCGAGCCGACGAAGTTGAAGCCGCGTTTTTTCAGGTCTTTGCTCATGGCGTCGGACTCGGGAGTGCTTGCCGGAAGTTTCAGGCCTGGACGCCACCTGTTCACGCGTGGTTTTCCCCTGACGAACTGCCAGATGTAGCGGTCGAAAGAGCCAAATTCTTTCTGGACTTCCAGAAAAGCTTTTGCATTCCGCACCGCGGAGGCGATCTTGAGCCGGTTGCGAATTATGCCGGGATTGCGCAGCAGGGTTTGTTGCTTGCGGCGGTCGTAGCGGGCAATGAGCTCGGGATCGAACTGGTCGAAGGCGGCGCGGTAGTTCCCGCGTTTTTGCAGAATCGTGTCCCAGCTCAGGCCGGCTTGCGCGCCTTCGAGGATGAGAAATTCGAAGAGCGTGCGGTCGTCGTGTTGGGGGACGCCCCATTCTTCGTCGTGGTAGCGGATGGAGAGCGGGTTGCCGGCCCAGGCGCAGCGAATGAGATTGCGGGATTTTGGGTTCATGGATGGCGTGAGCTTGGACTGCCGAGCTTTGCTCGGCATGGCCGGGTCCCTTCGGCTCCGCTCAGGACAGGCTCCGACCCGGCCCCACACAGTCGGGTCGTGCTCCGTCTACCCTCACAGTTGGTGTCGTCCCGGCGGTGAAGCGGGCGAGGGCCCCCTCTATACCTTCCCTCAAAAACAAAATCTACTTCTTCTGCGGCTTGGCTGGTGCCTTGGCCGGGGCTTTGTATCTTGGGGACTTGCGCGTCAGGACTGCGATCAGTCCCTGGGCTGAGGGCGGGGCTTTTACCTTGCCGCCGTTAATGATGTCTGCCGCACTCAGCTTCTGCCCATAGAGTTTCTCGTTGGCGCTCCCATCGGAGCGCAGCGTCGACCCTTCCAGCGAGACACCGGCGAACAGGCCTTTGGCACGGGAGTAGGAGAGAATCTGGGCTGTCAGCACGACGTCGGTCGCGGCCTCGGCGGTGCGTCCGACAGGGCCTGCGGCGGCGGACGCGTCGGCACCCAGCTTCACCTTGCTGCTCAGCAGCGATTTTGCTCCGCCCTCATTCATCACCAGCAGCACAAAATCAGTGGCCTGGCCGCCTAGCTGGAAACCGATGCTGATACCTTCGAGAGCATACATGGCGGGCGCTCCCCAGCGTCCGGTGTAGTGCGGGCCACCGCGGCAGATCATGATTCCGCGGCCGTAGCTGCCACCGATCCCGATTGCGCCCTTTTTCACCGACGGCAGAACCACTACGCAATTGGCTCGGTCCAGCAAGTCTTGAGGAACGTCCTCCGGGATATCAAGAATCTCTTTGAGAACCACGCCGGCTTCCTTGACTCGATCGGTTTCTTTTTCGTCGTCCGCGGCAAAAACGGGGAAAGTGAAGGCACATACGAGAAGAACGGCAAGCAGACTTTTCATAAAGTATCTCCGTACGGGGACGCCTTTATCTCACAATCGCAGAATTGAGGCAATAGGGGAGCGGTTAAAGCTTTAACCGCAAAGGACGCAAAGAGCGCTAAGAAAGACATCCCCTGGAGTCTCTCGAAAGACGCGTCGTTCTGCGCTTTAAGACATTTGAATTCATGACCAAACGTGTGCTCCTTTTGTAACTTGGCACTC
>CAZGSU010000052.1:0-88054 GCA_964528615.1 uncultured Acidobacteriaceae bacterium
CGCCTTCGCCTGGTTCCTGCGTTATATACTGACGCCGGAGAACTCATGGCACAGAACGGTCGAAATGGCACTCCGGCGTACAAGCGGATCAGGAGTGTCATCTGGAAGCGCATCGAGACCGGACAGCTGAAGCCAGGAGACGTGGTCGATTCTGAAAGAGAGCTGGCTCGCATTCATCGGGTCAGCCTGATGACCGCACGGCACGCCCTGACTTCGCTGGAGCGCGAAGGTGTGGTGGAGCGGCGGCGCGGCGCGGGCACGTTCGTAGCGCCTCCGAAAATCCATTTCAACAAGCTGATGAGCTACTCCGAGCAGATGGCCAGCCGGGGCCTGGTCGCCGCGTCCCAGCTTCTATGCTGCAAGGTCATCGACTACGAGCCGGAGATTGCAGCTCGGCTGGCGGTGCCTCCCAATAGCCGCCTGGTTAAGGTGGAGCGCCTCCGCCATGCCGCCAATGAACCTTTCGCGCTGGAGGCCTGCTACCTGTCGGCGGACGAGTTTGGCGGCCTGGTTTCCGCGCCGCTGGGACGGAGTTCGCTGTTTTCCACCCTGGAGCACGACTTCGGCGTCGAACTGGCGCACGCGGATGAAGAGGTGGACGCGACCGCCGCGGATCCAAGAACCGCGGAATTACTCGCCGTACCGCGCGGTGCTCCCTTGTTGCGGATTCGCCAGGTTATTTATTCCACCAAAGGGAAAGCCACTATCTATGTGCTGGGTTTTTACCGCTCCGACCGGCACACGTTGTTGATCCGCCGATTCCGCTAGCGTTTGCATCCCGTCAACAAGCAGCTTGGCATCCCGAGCAATCTTTCTTCTCGCTGTGCGCGAAGGAAGATTGTCGAGGGACCCGGGTGTTTGCCGGCGCCGTCACCGGTGGCGCGTGCCAAGAACCGAGGTTCCTCGGCTTGTCCTTACCGCGCAAGCGCGGCTCGGGCGGCGCTCGGGATGACAAGCTTTTTCGCTACGCTAGTTTCCCGGGTAAACTTTGATCCAGTGATTGCGTACTTGCGGTTTCACTTTCCTGCCGTTCGAGTCAGAAACAATGAGATTGGTTTGCTGGTTGGGCATGTGGCAATCGATACAGTTGCGGGCCGTTTCGCGACCCAGCTTCGGATATAGGCCGCAACTCTCAACCTTGTGGCACGACAGACATCGCTCCGAGAATGCTGTCAAATCATGCTGGGCCACGTGGACATTATGGCAGGTGGAACAAGTCATGCTTGCGGCGGATTGGTAGCAGCGGCTCTTCTTCAACAACTCCACCTGGCTGCCGTGAACATCGATGTTAGCGCTCGGGTCGAGGTGCGGTAGTTCAAGATACTCGTCCAACGCTTCTCCTGGAATATAGGAAAACGGTGGAGCCCTCAGCTCTCCAATGCCGGCGTGGCACAGCGCGCATAGATCGATCTGCCGGTCGCGCGACAATTTTGCTGGATTGACAATGAGCTGTCCGGAAGAAGATAGGGTCTTGGAAGTTTGACGCGCGATGTGCTCTTGGCCCGGACCATGGCACTTCTCGCAGGAAATACCCAGAGTAAATCCGGTATTGCGGTAGCGGTTCAGTGGAGGTGCGAGCGACTCGAAGTAGCTGGCGTGGCAGTCCAGGCATCGAGGCGGAACCCGGCGGCTGAAATCTGCGACACCGTCTCTGTATCCAGGGCTGTTCACCCATTGCCCCAGTTCAGTCCAGTAGGTAACCGGAAGTTGGAACAACTGGTCGCCCTTCCAGTACAGATAAGTTTGTCCCTTGCCTCCGGAACCAATCACAAGGTCGAAGCGCTCACTTCGTGAAGTCGTGTCCGGCGGTATTCCGCTCACGGCCGTCTGAAAAAAGCCGAGGTCATTGGTCTCCATCCTGAAAAACAGTTCCGGGTTCGCCGTCTTCAGAACATTTTCGCCATCGTTGAATTTGCCGGCTATGGAATTCCTGTCCGCCGTCTGTGAGGTGTGGTGGTGAGCGGTGCGCAGAAATGCATCCACCTCTTCCTGATGGCATGCGGCGCATGCAGCATCGCCCACGTGGCCAGAGCGAACGGCAGATGGCGCTGGTGCTACCGCGGTCAATGCGATGGCGAGGATGGTTCTGATGGCAAACATATACAGGTGGACGTCGGGCGTCAGACCTCAGACCTCGACAAGGAATTTGCTGACGTCCGAAGTCCGACGCCCGAGGTCCGAACTCATCATATTCCGTTGCGGAATCGGCGGATCAGAAGCGTGTGACGATCGGAGCGATACAGACCAAGCATGTAGACTGTCGGCCGGCCGTTAGTTGCGTAAATAACTTGCCGGATCCGTAGCAGTGGAGCCCCGCGCTGTAGTGCCAGCAGTTCTCCGGTTCTGGAATCGGCAGCCGTGGCATCCACTTCTTCATCCGCGTGAGCGACTTCCAAACCGTAGTCGCGCGCCAGAATGGAAAACAGGGAACCACGTTCCAGAGGGGCCCGGATTAGCCCGGCGAAATCGTCGGCGGAAAGATAGCAAGCCTCCAGCGCGAACGGTTCATTGGCTGCATGCCGCAGGCGTTCCACCTTGATCATGCGGCTGTTGAGTGGCAGAGCCAGCCGCGCCGCGATATCCGGCGCATCGTCCACCACCTTATTGCAGAGAAGGCGCGAGCAGGCTGCCAGGCCACGGCTGGCCATCTGCTCGGTATAACTCATCAACTTGTTGAAATGGATTTTGGGGGGCGCAACAAAGGTTCCGGCACCGCGGCGGCGTTCCACCGTTCCTTCCTTTTCCAGCGTCGCCAGTGCATGCCGGGCTGTCATCAGACTCACTTTGTGAATTCTGGCCAGTTCACGCTCGGAATCAACCGGGTCCCCGGCTTTCAACTGTCCCGCATCGATGCGTTTCAGAATTGCAGCCCGAATCCTCTTGTAGGCCGGCGTTCCGTTGCTGTGATTCGTTGGCATGAGGGTATCCCGTGCACGAGCAAACAAACTGTCAATCACTGCTATAGAGCGTAGTGGACATTACAGAAAACAATATTCTTACGAGCCCTAGTCGCCGCACTGATTTTTCCCGGTCATACCGCTATATAGCGTCAGTATGCCATCGGTCGCGCAGGGAGTCCAGTTGATTGCGCAGTATTTTCGTGAAAAAACTTACTCACCCTCGGCTATGCCAAGCGGAATCGGCCCGCCATCGATAAATTCGATATACGAAATCATGGAGATTTGGTTCAACCGCTTTCCATTTTTCATAACCCCTCGGATCCAGATTTCCGGCTCTTTGCTATAGAGTGTTTCGCGAGCGATCTGCAAATAAATGGAGGTCGTCGCATTTTTTTCTTGACTTCGTTAATTTGCCTGCTATATAGCATCTGCATTGCCTTTTTTCAGATTCGGTCAGTTGAGGGGATGGATCGATCGAAGCGCCTTCCAGGAGGTTTTGTGATGCGACATTCAGTCAGAGTTGGACTGGGGCTTTTGCTGCTGATGGTAGTTGTGGGTATCGTGGCGGAAGCCGCCTGGAGCCAGGAAGTGACGGCCGCCATCGTAGGAACGGTGAACGATCCCAGCGGCGCTCCTATCGCTGGGGCTTCAGTTACCGCTAACGACGTCGACCGTGGAACGCAGTGGGTTGCCACCACCAACGACACCGGCGCTTACACCTTGCCCCGGGTTCCGGTCGGGAGATACGAAGTCAAGGTCGCAGCTAATGGCTTCCAGACGGCGGCGATTCCCGCCTTTACGCTGGTGCTCAACCAGACTGCGCGCATCGACGTCCAGATGAAGGTGGGCCAGGTCTCGGAGACGGTTGAGGTTACCAGTGCCGCGCCACTCCTTCAGACTCAGAGCACCGAGATCAGCACCATCATCGATGCCAAGACCAACGAAAGCTTGCCGCTGGCCTCGCGCAACTATATTCAATTGACGCTGCTGGCGCCCGGGGTCACGACGGTCAATCCTCAGGGGCTGACGCAGGCCCTGTCCATGACCAGTTCCGGCCGCCCCTACATCAACGGCAACCGCGAGCAGGCCAACTCGTTTCTTCTGGACGGCGTGGACAACCAGGAAAATATCAATAATGAGGTTGCCTACCAGCCCAGCGTGGATGCGATTCAGGAATTCAATCTCATTACCCAGAACGCTTCGGCCGAATTCGGCCAGTACCAGGGTGGCATCGTCAACACCACCATCAAGTCCGGATCAAACAAGTTTCACGGCTCGGCCTTCGAATTCTTCCGCAATGACATCCTGAATGCGAATACCTGGCAAAACGGCTTGACTATCGGAGCCGCGAACCCGAACCCGCTGGTGCAGGAGCCCAACGGCGTCGGCAAAAAGCCACAGCTGCGCTGGAACATGTTTGGCGCCACTATTGGTGGCCCCATCGTTAAGGACAAGCTGTTCTTCTTCGCCGACTATCAGGGGCAGCGCTTCGACCATCCCCAAACCACCACCCGCTATCAGGTGTTTACCGACAGCGAACGCGCCGGGGACTTCGGTCAGCTTTGCACTGAGGCGGGCGGCGCCTTCGATGGCACTGGAACTTGCACGGGCGGAACGGGGACTACACAGCTGCATAACCCGACCACCAACGCGATCATTCCCTTCAACAATCTGGCCAACGCGGGATTCACCATCAATCCGGTGGCGGCTGCTCTATTCGCCTCACCTCAGTATCCGCACGCACAGGTAGATACAGCCGTCGGCGCCAACCTTAGTGGCGGGGTCGGGAACCAGCTCAACAACAATCAGGGCGACGTTAAGATCGATTACAACCTTTCGCAAAACGATCACGTGTTTGGCCGCTACTCCCAGTTCCACGTGTCCAACCCTTTCACTCAGACGTTTCTGCTGGGGGCGCGAGCCAATCCGGACGTCTCCGAGCAGCCCGGCGAAAACGTCTCCATCGCCTGGACGCATAGCTTCAACCCGAGTCTGCTGAATGACCTGCGGGTTGGCATTAACCACGTGCGCTTCAGTTCTGGTTATACCGATCTGGGGCTGGGGAACTTCTCCGAGAGCCTTGGTATCGCCGGAGGCAACGCTCAAGCGCCCGGGATTTTGGGTCTCAACTTCGCGAACGCCGCTCTCGACCTGGGTACACCCGACGTCGAGCAGCATTTCGGGGACGGCACCTTGCAACTTTCAGAAGGCGTGATCTGGACCCGCGGCCGGCACATCATTCACCTCGGCTTCCAGTACTGGCGTATGCGTGAAAACTCGGCGTACTCAGGGAACGACGGAGTGCTTGGACATTTGAACTTCGCCAACGATCAAACGTTGTCGGATGCCGCCAACTTCTGGCTGGGCCTGGTTTCCACGGGAGCACGCCAGGGCGCTGGTCAGGAATGGGGAATGCGCGGCGATACCTATGCTGCCTACGTTCAGGACGACTGGCGCGTCACCAGCAACCTGACCGTCAATATCGGCCTGCGTTACGAAGATCACACTCCCTGGACAGAAATTCACAATCGGATGGTGAATTTTGGATTGTTCACCGGAGCGATCGAAGTGGCCGGGCAGGACGGCAATAGCCGGGCGCTGGTCAACTCCTACAACGGAATCGGCAACTACCAGCCGCGAATTGGTTTCGCCTGGACCCCTGGATTTATGGGCGGAAAAGGCGTGGTTCGTGCCGCTTACTCCGTTTCTTCCTATATGGAAGGGATGGGTAGCAACCTTCGCATGAGCCAGAACCGGCCCTTTGTTCCGGCTGTCTCTTCAGTCACCGACACCAATGCCACGACAGGCTTTGGGCCGCCTGCTCCTCTCTGCGGCGGAGCTGACCTGGCCTGCTACAAGGGCGTGAGAATCTTCCCCTGGGATCCAAACCTCAGGCCGGCCAGCGTCCAGCAATGGAATCTTTCGTACCAGCAACAGCTGACGCAGGAAACGACTCTACAGGTCGGATACGTCGGCCAGCGCGGTGCTCACCTGGTGGTGCCGGAGATCATTACCCAGCGCATTCTGGCGGCCCCGGGTTCTTGCCCGCCCACGACTCCGCCCTCGCCCTGCGTCGGGACTCCGGGACCATATTTCGCGGGAAACCCTGCGCTGAGAGACGAAATATCTGGAGGCACGGGAACCTTCACCGGTTTGCCGGCGGCTCTGGCGACCTTCTCCGGCGCCAACCAGGCCTACAACGCACTGCAGGCAGTGCTGCAAAAGCGTTTCTCCAACGGTCTGCAGGGCCAGGTGGCATACACCTACTCGAAGTGTATGACCGACGCGACCGGATACTTTGGTGGCGGCTGGGGTGGCACGCAAACCAGCTTGCCGGCGTCGTTCTGGCAGAACATCTACGATCGCAAGGCGGAATGGGGACCCTGCTATTTCGATCAAACCCATATCCTCTCTGCTTACGCAAACTACCAGCTCCCCTTCGGCCACGGCAGGAAGATGGGCGCGAACATGAATCGGGTCGCGAATGCAGTGGTGGGCGGTTGGGAAGTCAGCCCGATCATTACCTTGCACAGCGGCAACGCTATGACCGCAGGTCTGGCGTTCTTTGACAACTCTGGTACGGGTGGTGCCGGTCCCTTCGGGTTCGCTCGACCGGACTGCGGCGGCGCACCAAGTTATCCCAAGACTCATCTCACCGGATCACAGACCGGCATTCAATGGGTCGACCCCAGCGCATTCACCGTGCCTGCGTTGAACACCTTCGGCGACTGCCACAATGGTTCTGTCCGCGGACCTACCCTGGCCCAGGTTGACCTGGGTGTTCACAAGGAATTCGCCATCAGTGAAACCAAGGGCTTCGAGTTCCGCTCGGAGTTCATCAATCTGTTCAACCATCCGATCTTGAATGCGCCAAACATGTTGTTGGGCCAGACATTTGGCCAGATCACTACCGGACAGGGAGAACGAAACATTCAGTTCGCTCTGAAATTCCACTTTTGACCGTTGTATGATTGGGCAGGCGCCACTTCGGTGCCTGCCTGTTTTTTATGCCCAGATACTTCCATCCGGCTCTCGTTCCTCTTCTTCTCCTTCTCGGCGGGTTCCTTTGCATAGCCTCCGCCCAGGTTTCCGAAAAGACGATTGTCAAAAAAGCGACGCCCGCGCCGGGCGCGGCATCGTCGGCCAAGCAAGCAGTAACTCTGGCTAAGACAGGGCACTGCAAGGAGGCGCTTCCGGGGCTGAAAAAAGCCATCCAGCAGGGAGCGGATCCGGCATCGAAACGTGACGCGGGCTTCGCAGGTGTGCGTTGTGCGATGGCTAGTGGCGAGAGTGAAGTTGCGGTCGATTTCCTGCGTTTTCTGAACCGTGAATTCCCCCGCGACCCCGACGTGCTTTATCTTGCAGTCCACACTTACTCTGACCTTTCGACGCGGGCCTCGCTCGAATTGGCCACTACGGCCCCGGTTTCTCCACAGGCACACCAGTTGAACGCCGAAGCGCTCGAAGTACAGGGAAAGTGGGACGAAGCCGAGAAAGAATATCGCCAGATATTGAATGAAAACCCGCGTATGCCCGGCATTCACTACAAGCTGGGGCGGATTCTGCTTTCCAAACCTGATTTCAGTCCGGCAGTTGCGGAGCAGGCCAAGGGTGAGTTCCAGCAGGAACTGGACATCGATCCTTCCAATGCCGGGGCGGAGTATGTGCTGGGCGCACTGGCGCGGCAGAACCAGCGATGGGACGAGGCTATCCAGCATTTTTCCCGGGCAGCGAAGCTCGATGCCGGTTTTGGCGATGCCTTTCTGGATCTAGGCACCTCGCTGGTGTCGGTCAAGAAATATTCGGAAGCGATCCCGCCGCTCGAGACTGCGGTCAAGCTGGAACCGATGAATCCCACGGCACATTACAGTCTCGCGGTAGCCTACCGGCGTGGCGGGCGCCAAACCGATGCCGACCGGGAATTCGCCATTCACCGGAAGATGACAGAGCAAAACGGACCGGGAGCAGAGCCGCAGCCAGGGTCTCCGCAGGAGAATCCGAACTAGGCACGCGTCGGGCGGTGGGTATCCAGACGGCTCACGTAGGCCCGGACGCCTCGTCCGGGAGGGCGAGCGGGTCTTCGATCCTTTTTCGGCAATCGTCATTTGCCATTCTTCATGGGGACACGGTTCACAGATTTGAACAAGCTGGTCTCGCATCAAACCCGCGCCCCACTCGGTTCTTCCCGCCGCCGGTTTCTCCGGAGCATGGCCGGGAGTTTGGTATACACCGGATTGTCTCGCTTCGCCGGCGCCTCGCCCGACGCGACCTATCCGTTCGCAGAGGTCCCGCCTTCCGCCAGTGGCATCCTCTGGACTCACACCGCCGGAAAATCGGCCGAAAAGTATCTGCCTGAAACCACCGGCGCGGGATGTGCATTCTTCGACTACGACAACGACGGTTGGATGGACATTTATCTGGTCAACAGCGGCTCGTGTGATTTCCTGAATCCTAATCCGCCTCTGCGCAATGCGCTGTACCACAACAATCGCGATGGGACCTTCACCGACGTTACCGGCAAAGCCGGAGTCGCTGGCGGCGGGTACGGGCAGGGAGTGGCAGTCGGCGACTATGACGGCGATGGTTTCCCTGATCTGTACGTCACCCAATATGGCCGGAGCATCCTGTATCACAACAATGGCAATGGCACTTTCACCGACGTCACCGAGACGGCCGGAGTCGCCGCTCCGGGATGGGCCTCGAGCGCAGTCTGGTTCGACTCTGACAACGACGGCCGCCTCGATCTCTTCGTCTGCCGGTTCGTGGATTTCGATAAGAGCAAAAATCGTCCCTGCGGTGCGGGAGGCAAACCTGAGTATTGCATTCCGCGCCTCTATGGGCCGATGTCCAGTTGGCTCTTTCACAACAATGGCGATGGCACGTTCAGCGACGTGAGCAAGTCATCCGGCATTGCGAAGTATCCCGGCAAGGCTTGGGGGGTGGTCGCTGCCGACATCAACAACGACGGCCGCATGGATCTGTTTGTCGCCAACGACACCGTGGCCAACTTCCTGTTCGTCAACCGGGGCGGCGGCCATTTCGACCAGATTGCGGACCAGGCCGGAGTGGCTTACAGCGCGGAAGGCCGGGCCCGCTCGGGCATGGGCGTGGACGCCGCTGACTTCAACCAGGACGGGTGGATGGACCTCTTCGTCGCCAACAT
The DNA here is from genome assembly GCA_964528615.1 of uncultured Acidobacteriaceae bacterium. Classification (GTDB taxonomy): domain Bacteria; phylum Acidobacteriota; class Terriglobia; order Terriglobales; family Acidobacteriaceae; genus JAIQFF01. The sequence continues at coordinate 9,064 of CAZGSU010000052.1, forward strand.
CGACGGCGAAATGTATTCCATCTATCAGAATAACCATGACGAAACATTCGACGATATGGCCTTGCCCACCGGAATCGCGAAAGCAACCAAGATGATGAGCGGCTGGGGCTTGAAGTTTTTTGACTATGACAACGATGGCAACCTGGATCTGTTCCTCGCGAACGGGAATCCAGATGATCTTATCGAGTCTCTACACCCGGGCGTGACCTACCGCGAGCCCCTGATGCTTTTCCGCAACACCGGGAAGGAATTTCTGAACGTAAGCGGGCAAAGCGGTCCGGTCTTTGCCACGCCTTTTTCGGCGCGGGGCATGGCTATCGGCGACTTCGATAACGATGGCGCTCTGGACGTCCTCGTGTCCGTGAATGACGCTGCACCTTTACTGCTTCGCAATCAGGTCGGAGCTCAGAACCATTGGCTCGGGCTGAGCCTGGTAGGAAAGAAATCCAATCCGGACGGAATCGGCGCCCGCGTCACCTATCAGGCCGGAGATCTCAACCGAACTCGGGTCAAGGTTGGCGGTGGAAGCTACCTTTCGTCTCACGATCCTCGCCTGGTGTTGGGAATCGGCAAGAGAGCCAAACTCGACTGGCTGGAAGTAGCATGGCCGCAGCCCAGCGGTGCGAAGGAACGCTTCACTGATTTACCGAGCGACCGCTACATCACGATTGTCGAAGGTCAAGGTAAGCGGAAATAGCAGGATGTTTTTCATTTTGATGATCCGCTCGGACAAATGGCGACAGCAAGTAATGTCGGCCCTCCTTTGCGCACTGTTCATCTCTCCGTTCGCCCAGGCCTGGCAGGCAGGCAAATCCGGCGAGATCAACGTGCAAGTCATCGTGGTGGAATCTGCAAGCCAAGCGGAAACGATTCTGCAACAGCTCCGTAACGGAGCGGATTTTGCGATGCTGGCAAAGCAAAAATCAATTGACCCAACCGCGGCCATCGGCGGCTACATGGGCACGCTGGATCCGGCAACCCTCCGGACGGAGTTGCGGGACGCATTGAGAAAACTTGGCCCTGGCCAAACCTCCGGCGTCGTCAAGAGTTCCGAAGGCTATGCCATCCTCAAAGTGCTGTCGCCATCGGAGGCGGCGAACAGCCAAAGTTCGCGTCCGACCCTGTCCACCGCCGCCCGGGGCAGCGTGCGCTACGCGCTCAATGTGGGTGGCCTCAACGATGCGGACGCTGTCTTCAACGCTCTGCCCAAGCCCGGCGGTTGGCAGCAGGACTTGCATGCCATCTGCGAGGCCAGGAAGCAGTCGCTCTCGGTCGCCACCGAGCAGTTGGGGAAACGCTTGTCTGCCGCCGATGCGGAACTGCATCCTTACGATGTGATGGGAGAGCATCATTCGCTGGCACAACTCGAGGCCTACCAGGGACACATGGATAAGGCGATCGAGCAATGGCAAGCGGCGTACCAGATCGCAACCGATGCCGTCCCCGCGGCAGTCCCCAAGTTTCTGGAGGCGTTGGGAATCGCTTACTTGCACAAATCCGAAATGGAGAATGACGCTTACCGCAATCCCGGCGACCGATGCATCTTTCCGCCACGTGCCAGTTCGAAATACCAGGACACTGCCGATTCGCAAAAAGCAATTCAATATTTCGAGAAATATCTTGAGCAGAAACCGGATGACCTCGAAGTAAAGTGGCTGCTCAACATGGCGTATCTGACTTTGGGAATCTATCCCGCAGGGGTTCCGCAGAAATACTTAGTCCCGGTTGCAGCCTTCGAATCCAAAGAAAGAATCGCGCGGTTTGTGGATGTGGCCCCTCTGCTGGGAATGAATACGTTTTCCATGGCGGGCGGAATCATCGTGGATGATTTCGAAAACAACGGTTTGCTGGACGTGGTCACGTCGAGCGTGGGAGTATGCGAACCCATGCACTATTTCCGCAACAATGGAGACGGAACATTCACGGACCAGTCCGTAAAATCCGGACTCGCCGATCAGCTCGGCGGACTAAACCTGATCCAGGCCGACTACAACAATGACGGCTGCCTGGATATTCTTGTGCTCCGCGGCGGATGGGAATTCCCCCAGCGCATGTCGCTCCTGCAAGGTCACTGCGACGGAACTTTTACCGACGTCACGCGTGAGAGCGGTCTCGCTGCCACGGCCGACGCGACCCAGGCTGGAACCTGGGCCGACTTTGACAACGATGGCTTCGTCGATCTGTTCGTCGGCAGTGAGAGTGGTCCAGCCCAGCTCTTCCGCAACAAGGGCGACGGGACGTTTGAGGACATCGCACATTCCGCGGGAGTAGACCGGACTGCTTTTACCAAGGCGGTGGTTGCCGGTGACTACGACAACGACGGCTACGTGGACTTTTATCTGTCCAACTACAACAGTAACAACTTTCTTTATCACAACAATCACAATCGCACATTCACCGAGGTCGGAGGCCCCGCCGGCGTCCAGGATCCGTGGGCCAGCTTCCCGGCATGGTTTTTCGACTACGACAATGACGGCTGGCCCGACCTGTTCGTCAGCAGCTATGCCGGTTCGAGCGACGAAGTCATGCGCAGCTATCTTGGGCTTCCGCCAAACGCGGAAAACCTGAAGCTGTATAAGAACCTGCGCAACGGATCTTTCAAGGATGTGTCGAAGGAAGTCGGCCTCGATCGCATCTTCATGCCCATGGGTTCCAATTTTGGGGATATAGACAATGACGGTTTCCTCGATATTTACCTGGGTTCCGGTGCCTCTCCATACACCGCCGTCGTGCCCAGCGTCCTGCTTCGCAACCGCGAAGGGAAATCTTTCGTCGATGTTACCGAGTCCGCCGGCACCGGTGAACTGCACAAAGGACACGGCGTTGCCTTCGCAGATATGGATCGCGACGGTGACGAGGACATTCTGACTGTCGTCGGAGGTGCTACACCGGGCGACAGTCACGCATTCCGCTTCTTCGAAAACCCGGGCGGCGGGAACGGTAACGACTGGATCAACGTCCGCCTGGTTGGCGTGAAGACAAACCGGGCCGCAATCGGTGCGCACATCACGGTGACGGTGGAAAGTGAAGGTCAGGCGACGCGCTCGATTTACCGCACCGTGAGCAGTGGCGGCTCCTTTGGTGCCTCTCCGCTCGAGCAGCACATCGGGTTGGGCAAATCCGCGCGAATCGCGAACCTGGAAGTCTGGTGGCCAACCAGCAACACGCGCCAGACTTTCCTGAACGTAGGCAAAAACCAGTTCATCGAGGTCAAGGAGTTGGCCAAAGACTACACTAGGCTCGATCGGAAGTCCTTCCGGCTGGGAGGGACGAAGCGGGAAGCTGAGGCTGGCGCGGAAAAGAAACTGGGACAAGAACAACAATGAGACGTCTTGCGACATTGCTGATTGCGTGGCTGGCAGTCACCACAACTCTGCTCGTGGCGAGTGATGGGCTGGCCGCGCAGCGATATTCCGCTAGCGGTCTGGTTGTCGACGTCGACTTGCCTCATCAGACTCTGACCATTTCCTGCCAGACGATTCCCGGTTACATGGATGCCATGGTGATGCCGTTTTCTGTTCGCGATGCCCAAGTCCTGTCAAGCCTGCGACCAGGAATGATGGTCGACTTTACGCTGGTAGCAGATCCGGATTCGGCGTACGCCGAAAATATTCGCGTTCACAACTTCGAGAGCGCGGAGCAAGACCCGTTTACCGCACATCAATTGAAAAACCTGCAGGGGCTGGTTGCGCCGGGATCTTCCTCAACAAAGGCCCTGTCGGTCGGGGACCTGGTGCCGGATTTCAAATTGGTCGACCAGAACCGGCAGCCGGTCACTTTGCGCCAGTTTGCCGGCAAGGTTGTGGCAGTCAACTTTATTTACACTCGCTGCGCTTTGCCGCAATTTTGTTTTCGACTGGCCAACAATTTCGCCAACCTGCAAAAACATTTTTCCGATCGCATGGGACGCGATTTGGTGCTGCTGACAGTTAGTTTCGATCCGGTGCACGATCAGCCGGAAATTCTGGCGGAGGCTGCGAAAACGTGGAAGGCGGATGCTCGAACCTGGCACTTTCTCACCGGGCCGCTGCCCGACGTCAGGCAGTTGTGCGGCAGGTTTGGCGTAGACGCCTGGGCCGATGAAGGCTTAATGATCCATTCGCTGCATACCGTCATCATCGATCGACGCGGAAAGCTGGCCGCGAACCTGGAGGGCAACCAGTTCACGGCGCAACAATTGAGTGACCTGGTGGAAACCGTGATGAATCATAACTAGAGCCGGCCGGCGAGCCCCTCTTTGTGCTCTCGCTCACGAGCTGGGGCTTGCGCGTAATCTGAGAACCCGGTCGCAGAGAAAATCGGCCGCGAGAGCGAACTTTACGAGACAGCGAAGGCGCCTCACGTGAAACCGATCTTCAGCCGAGTAGTCGCGATCTGGGCCACCCTGGCTTCGTTTGGGACCATTCCAGTGAACGCAGCACAACCAAAGATGTCCAGGCTGGAGTTGGATGCGGACTCCGACTGGCGATTCCTGGCTGGTGATCCGAGCGGTGCGCAGGCGCGTCAATTCGCGGACGGATCCTGGCGCACGGTAAATCTCCCGCATGACTGGAGCATTGAAGGAGTGCCGGACAAGAACAACCCAACCGCTGCCGGAGGTGGCTTCTTCCCTGCAGGTACCGGCTGGTATCGCAAGACGTTTACCGCACCCGTTGAGTGGAAAGGAAAGCGGGTGAGCGTTGAGTTTGATGGCGTGTACAGGGACGCAACCGTGTATCTGAACGCCCACAAGCTGGGGACCCATCCGTACGGATATACCAGTTTCAGTTTTGACCTTACGTCGAACCTGGATTTCTCGGGGCCCAACGTCCTGGCAGTGCGGGTGGACAATTCGGCACAACCGAACAGCCGATGGTACAGCGGGTCTGGGATCTATCGGCATGTGCGGGTGGTTGTGACCGATTCCACGCACGTGGCTCGCTGGGGAGTCTTTGTCACCACGCCCGAAGTCTCCCGTAGCGCGGCGAAAGTTTCGCTGCGCACTCAAGTGGCAAACGAGTCAGCCGAACCGACGAAAGTAACGGTGAAGACCACGCTCGCGGACCGCGCGGGTAAGCAGGTCGGAAGCGCGCAGTCAAGCGTGACCGTCGCGCCCGAGAGTGACGTCGAAGTAAGCGAGGAGATCGTCGTCGCCAATCCGGCGCTGTGGTCACCGGATTCGCCTGCCTTGTACCGGGCAACTACGCAAGTGCTGAAGAACGGCAAAGTAGTGGACGAAGTCGTGACCCCCTTCGGTATCCGGTCGCTCTCATGGTCTGCGGAAAAGGGACTCCTGCTGAACGGCAAGAGCATCAAGCTTACCGGCGGCAGCGTTCACCACGACAACGGACCGCTTGGAGCGGCGGCCTTCGATCGGGCCGAGGAGCGCAAGGTACAGTTGCTCAAAGGTGCCGGGCACAATGCCGTACGAACGGCCCACAACCCGCCGTCACCTGCGTTCCTCGATGCCTGCGATCGGCTTGGATTACTTGTCCTGGATGAGCCCTTCGACACGTGGAAGGCGAACAAGGTCAAGTTCGATTATGGCGGCGACTTCGAGGAATGGTGGAAGCGGGATGTCTCGGCTATGGTGCTGCGCGATCGTAATCATCCCTCCATTGTGATCTGGGGAATCGGCAACGAGATCCCCGAGTTGGAGGTTGAACGCGGCGGTGCCATGGGCAAGCAGTTGGCCGATCTGGTGCGATCGCTCGACAATACTCGCCCGCTTACGCTGGCGTTTCCGGGAACCACCACGACGCCGAACGCGGAAGCCGTATTTTCGCTGCTGGACATTACCGGTTACAACTACAACCTTATTCCGACCTATGCGGAGGACCATCGCCAGTTGCCAACGCGGATCATGCTGACAACCGAGTCGTTTCCAGCAAAGGTTTTTCCGTTGTGGGAGATCTCACAGGACAATCCGTATGTGATCGGCGATTTTACATGGACTGCCATGGACTATCTGGGTGAGTCCGGTATCGGCGCGTGGTCTTATGGCACCCCGGAGCAGGCACAGATGGCAGCCCAAATCATGGGCGGCATGACAGCCACCGTGGACACGATGTTCCTGGGAATGGCCAATGGAGTAGATATGACGGCTGCGATGGCCCAAGGGGCGGCTGATCCAGCCATGAAAGCCGCGATGGAGGTTCTGTTTCACGGGTATCCGTGGCACGCTGCGGTGTGCGGAGACCTTGATTTGACCGGATTTCGGAAGCCGCAGTCTTACTATCGGGACATCTTGTGGAACGGTGGCGATCGCGTGTACGCGACTGTCCGTTTCCCCGAACCGGAAGGAAAGAAGATCATCGCGGTGGGGTGGGCGACTTATCCAACATTGCCGAGCTGGAACTGGCCGGGGCAAGAAGGCAAGGACATGCAAGTGGAAGTCTACTCCGGCGCCGAAAAAGTGCGACTCTTCCTCAATGACAAACTGATCGGCGAGAAGCCCACTGGCCGCGAACAGCAATTCAAGGCGCTGTTCAGCATCCCATACGCGCCGGGCACGTTGAAGGCAGTAGGAGTACGCGGCGATCGCGCGGTTGCGGAAAGCATCCTTACTACTGCCGGCAACCCCGTGCGATTGCGACTGACCGCGGACCGCACGGTGCTTCAGGCGGACGGTCAGGACTTATCGTTTATCACCGTGGAGGCTCTGGATGCGGATGGCCGGTTCCAACCGGATGCGGAACAGGACGTGCAGTTCGCGATCAACGGGCATGGCGTGATTGCGGCGGTGGGAAACGGAGACGGCAAAGACCCCGCAACCTACCAGGGCGACCGGCGTAAGCTTTTCCAGGGACGGGCCTTGGTCGTAGTGCGCACCTCGAGACAGAGCGGCCTGATTCATCTGACCGCTACGGCTCCAGGCCTTAGCGTGGAGAATCTGGATATCCAGACAAGAGCGGCGGATCCGCGTCCCGAACTGGTCACACATTGAGCCGATTGGAGGCAGCAACTCGACCGTACCAAAGACCCGAATCCTTTATCGTGCGCTTCTGGTTGCGAAAGTCCGTATAAATCAGCCCATAGCGCTCGGTATAACCCTCCGCCCATTGGAAGTTATCGAGAAGGGTCCAGGCATGAAAGGGGCGAACCCGGGCTCCATCGGCGATCCCGCGCGCCAGTTCAGCGAGCACTTCGCGATACAAATCGGAAGCTATTCCTGTCGGAACAGTCCTCGGGACGTTTGCGCTACAAGGCCTGCGATCCACTTGTGTGAATCGTCCCAGCTCCAATCCGCATTGTCGGACAATTTTCCACCCAAAACAGGTGGAATTGCCTCCGCAAGTGGTATTTTTATGTGCGCCAGAACCATCCCCTGGAGGCGGAATGTTGTCTTCAAGCAAACTCGTGGGCTTTGTTCCCACCAAAGATTCCCTGAAGGCGCGAGCTTTTTACGAGGGCAAGCTGGGATTCCAGTTTGTCAGCGACGACCAGTTTGCCCTGGTGATGAGAGCGGGCGAGACCATGATCCGGATCGCAAAGGCGCAGGATTTTACTCCCGCTTCGTATACCGTTCTGGGGTGGGAAGTGCGCGACATCGAGACCATTGTCCGCTGGCTCACGCAGCGGGGAGTAGTCTTCGAAAAATATCCGTTCGTGCAGGATCGCGAACTTGGGATCTGGACTACACCGGGCGGCGACAAGGTCGCCTGGTTCAAGGATGCAGACGGAAACGTACTCTCCGTCAGTCAGCACCAATAAGGCGAATCCCCGCCTGACGAGTTAGCGTAGGAGAGTCGATGGAGTTTCTTACAAAAGCGGATGGTTGTCAGAGAACGGGTGGGAATACTTGAATGAGCAAGGTTGGAAGCGACAGTTCCTACGGCGGCTTTGTTATCGTCTGCCAAAAGATACAGGTTCGAAGACGGTCTTGGACGGCAACTGCTAGATATACATCGCGGGGACGGACTGTTCTGGATCACAGACTGGGGAGCGTATCCGAACCTTGGGAACATGGAACTCTTTTATGGATACAGGAAATATCTCGGGGAGAATCGCCTACTCATTGAGGTCCCAGGCCACACCTTCAACGCAGAAGAGCGGACCACGCTAGAAAGCCTGCTTCATATGAGTCTGTACTTCTTCTGGGACTCGATTCTTCTTTGGAAGGATTGGGATACAGTAATTGTTACCAGCAACGATGAATTTGTCGATGTGTACGCGCGAACCCAAAAAACCTTGGAGATATTCAAGGAACGACTCTCGAACCTTGAAACGGTCCCGAACTAAAACCTTTTCACGAGGGGGCATGTCGATGAAGATTTTCTGCAAGGCAGCTTTGATGCTGGTCCCGCTGGTTTTCCTGGCCGGACGTGCCGCCGCACAGGGCAGTTACACGCTGGTCTCGCCCAACAAGCAGATCGAACTGAGGATCCGGACCGGCGACCGCATTCAATACGATGTCCTCTTTAAAGGCAACGCATTGCTGCAGAATTCAACTTTCTCCATCGACATCGACCACAATACTTTGGGCATCCAACCCCGGGTCAAGGACACGAAGCAGCGGAGTCACGACGGCGTGCTCGAACCTCCAGTCCGGCAGAAATTCGCCAGGGTTCGCGAGAACTACAACGAACTGCGGCTAGAGATGGAGGGCAACTACGCCGTGGTCTTCAGGGCCTACAACGAAGGCACAGCCTACCGCTTCGAGACCTCCCTACCGCAGAGCGAGGTGAAAGTCTACGGCGAAGAGATGAGCCTTCATTTCGCCGGCGACTACACGGCTTACTATCCGCTGGAGGAAAGCTTTTTTTCGCATAACGAAAGAAAATACCTCCCATTCAAGTTGAAAGAGATCCCGCCGTCTTCCATCGCCAGCTTGCCCGCTGTGGTAGACACCGTGAACGGAGTGAAAGTGGCGGTGGCCGAAGCGGATATTGAGAACTATCCCGGACTTTGGCTGAAGGGCACGAGCAGTAACGGCTTGGCGGCAACCTTTCCGCCCTATCCGCTCAAGGAAGTGCTGGAACGCGACCGCGATTTCCGGGTCACCGAAACCGCCGACTACATTGCCGTAACCCGGGGCACGCGCACGTATCCCTGGCGATTGTTGGGAATTGCCGAAAAAGATGGAGACCTGATCACCAATCAGCTGGTCTGGTTGCTGGCCAAGCCGTCGCAGGTGGAGGACACTTCCTGGATCAAGCCCGGCAAGGTGGCCTGGGACTGGTGGAACGCGCTCAACCTCAGCAACGTGGATTTCAAGACTGGCGTTAACACCCAGACCTACAAGTACTACATCGACTTTGCCGCGAAGAACGGCTTGCAGTACATCATCCTGGATGAAGGCTGGTACAAACTCGGCAACGTGATGGAAGTTGTTCCTGAAATCAACATGGAAGAGCTGACCGCGTATGCCAAACAGAAGAATGTCGGCGTCATCTTATGGGTGGTGTGGAAGAGTTTCGATGACCAGTTTGACGGGGCGCTTGATCAGTTCCAGAAGTGGGGAATCAAGGGCATCAAGATCGATTTCATGCAACGCGATGATCAGAAGCTGATCGATTTCTATTACAAGACCTGCCGCGAGACCGCCAAGCGCCACATGCTGGTGGATTTTCACGGGGGACAGAGCCAGATCACCATGACCCGGACCTGGCCCAACATGATCAGCGGCGAAGGCGTACGTGGCATGGAGTGGAGCAAGTGGAGCGCCGACTCCGAGCCGCAGCATAACGTCACCCTGCCCTTCACCCGCATGTTTCTCGGACCGATGGACTACACGCCGGGGGCGATGCTGAACGCCACGAAGAAGACCTTTGCGCCCATCTTCGAGCACCCCATGGCGCTGGGCACGCGCTGTCACCAGTTGGCGATGTATGTAGTTTTCGAAAGCCCGCTGCAGATGCTGTCCGACAGTCCCACGAACTACATGCGGGAGCCGGAGGCGATGGAATTCCTGTCCCTGGTGCCCTCGGTGTGGGATGAAACCAAAGTGCTGGACGCTAAGATCGGCGAATATGTCCTGGTGGCGCGAAGAAGCGGCCGCGACTGGTATGTGGGCGCGATGACGAACTGGACTGGCCGCGACCTGGAAGTCGATCTGTCCTTCCTGCCTTCGGGAACTTTCTCGATGGATGCATACCAGGACGGCGTGAATGCTGATCGCTTTGCCAGCGACTACAAGAAGACCAAAACTCAGGTCAGCAATGGCCAGAAGCTGAAGATCACGCTGGCGCCGGGAGGCGGCTGGGCCGCGCGGATTCATCCCTAGGTTGCGGAAATGAATGTCCAGGGCAGACCTGCATGTAATGCAACCAATAGGTTGCATTAAAGGCCTGCTTATACTATTATGCAACCGCGAGGTTGCATAATATGAATGATCGTATTGAGAAGCAGATTGAACTCAAAGCCCCGGTTTCGCGGGTCTGGCGTGCCCTGACCGACTATCGTGAATTTGGTCAATGGTTTCGCGTGAAGCTGGATGGCCCATTCGTTCCCGGCCAGCTGTCGACTGGCCGGCTTACGTTTCCCGGAAAAGAGCACCTCAAATGGGAGGCTGTGGTGCAGAAAATGGAGCCCGAGCGGCTCTTTTCTTTCACCTGGCATCCTTATGCGGTCGATCCCAAAATAGATTATTCCAAGGAGACGCCAACGCTGGTCGAATTCAGGCTGGAGGAGATCCCGACTGGCACCCTGCTTTTGCTCACCGAGTCGGGCTTTGACAAGATCCCCAGCAACCGCCGCCTCGAAGCATTCAGCAGAAATGATGGCGGTTGGACGCAGCAACTGCAGAAGATCGAGGCCTATGTCGCACAAACTCCGTAGCCGGCAGGCCCGCAGCCGACAGGCTCAAGCGCCTGTTGCTACTTTTGCCGCGTTGGGCGACGAGACCCGTCTAGCTCTGGTTGCGAAACTCTGTGCTGGAGAGCCACGTTCGATCTCCCAGCTAACCCAGGGTTCGAAGCTGACCCGGCAGGCAGTCACCAAGCATCTTCGGGTGCTGGAGCGTGCCGGGATTGTGCGGTGCGTCCACGCAGGTCGCGAGAGCCGGTTCGAATTCGAGCAGAAATCGATTGAGAAAATGAAAGAATACCTCGATTTCGTCTCCCGGCAGTGGGACCAGGCGCTGGCCAGGCTAAAGGCGTTCGTCGAAGACTGAGTGGCTGAGAAAAATTGGGAGGCGGGACATAACGCCCGCCTCCAATAGGGGAGAACTGCTTCGCGTGACTGATTACATGCCGCTGTTGTTGTTGGCTTCGGCCGAGTGCAACACCCGGAAAGTGTTCCCGCCATTGGACCACACCAGCACCAGCGCGTCCTGTCCTTGGGGTACGCTGCTCAGCGCCTTCTGAACGTCGGCTGCGTTCTGCACCGGCTTGCGATCCACTTCTACGATCACGTCACCGGACTGCAATCCCGCGTTGTCGGCGGGGCTGCCGGGCTGCACTTGTTGGATCACCGCTCCGTGCAGGTCGCCGGGCGCCTGCAGTTGCTCGCGCATTTCCGGAGTGATGTCGGCCAGCCCAATTCCCCAACGCGGTTTGCCGTGCCCGGCGTCAGAGGTTTCCTTGCCTGACCGGTCGCGGCTTCCCATGGCCTCGAGAGTTACGGGAACCTCGACGTTCTTGCCATCGCGCATCACCTGCAGATGGACGGTCGTGCCGGGGTTCTTCTGTCCCACTTCGACCTGCAATTCACCTGCGTCGCTGACTTCGTTGCCTTCAATCCGGGTGATCACATCGCCGACTTTCAGGCCGGCTTTCGCTCCGGGAGAATCGGGCTCAACCTGAGTCACGACCGCGCCAATTGCGTTGGTCATGTGGAAGAACTTCGAGTTGTCAGGAGTGACGTCGGCGATTCCGATCCCCATGTAGCCGTGCGTCACCTTGCCGAACTGAATCAGCTTTTCCACCGTGGGGCGCACAATCTGGGTGGGGATAGCGAATCCCATGCCGGAGAACGAACCTGAAGGCGAGATCAGGAAAGTGTTGATCCCGATCACTTCGCCGTGCGCGTTCACCAGCGGACCGCCGGAGTTGCCTGGGTTGATGGCCGCATCCGTCTGGATGAACTGGCCCGGTTTGCGGGCGTCGTCAGAAGACGGATTAGGACGGTTCAGGGCGCTGACGATTCCGCGAGTTACGGTGAAGCGGAATCCGAACGGGTTGCCGAACGCCAGAACGGTCTGTCCCGGATGCAGTTTCGTGGAGTCCCCCCAGGGAGCGTTGGGCAGGTTGTGGCCGTCCACCTTGATGACCGCGAGGTCGGTCAAGGGATCGGTGCCCACCACCTTTGCAGCCAGGATTCGGCGATCGCTCATGGTGACGCGAACGTCGGTAGCGCCATCCACCACGTGGTTGTTGGTGACGATGTAGCCGTCAGGCGAGATGATCACGCCGCTGCCCAGACCGTGCTCGACGCGGGGCTGGGAATGCTGCCCGAAGGAACGGCCAAAGGGGCCGAATTGCCTGCCGAACTGCGGACCAAATTGCTGTTCAAAAAATTGCTGCATGTCGTCGGCGTCGCCATCGGAGACATTCACCTTGGCCCGTGAGGTCACGGTGACGTTGACGATTGCGGGGGTAACGCGCGCGGCCAGTGTTTCCATGGCCTGGTCAAGCGAGAGCAAGGCACCCACACTGTTGTTGTCGAGCGGCGTCTGCGTCGGTGCAGTCATCGCCGCCTTGGCCGGCATGGCCTTGATGACGTCGTAGGTTACGAACGAGCCCACCATCGCGATCGTTAGAAACGGGACGATCAGATGGCGGCCGAATATTGCTTTCCAGTTCTTCATTTCTCTTCCTCTCCTGTTCAATCTGCTTTGTTGGTAACTAATTATTTAGTTGTTGATAGCAAAAAAAATCTAAGTCGACTTCGCGATAATTCCCTGCTCCGCTTGTTGCCTTGCCGGCCTGAACACGGTTACCTGCCACACAGAGAGGTGCCAGACCACAGCGCCGGATGCTTCGTCCGCAGTGGACTGCAGCGCGGGGGTTTCAACTATGAAGACCAGGGCCCGAACGGCGACAGCCTGGTTGGAGGCGCGGGCCCGAACGAATGCGGGGCTCGATGTCCGCTGCTTAGCATTCGCCGGAGCGAAGACGGGCCGGTCAGGCTCCGTTTTTCTGTTTGTTTTCTCTATCGCCGCAGAGAGCGAAGCCACGCCGGGCTTTGTCTCAAACCGGGCGGGAATGACCTGAGGAGGCATCGGCAAAGCCTCGCTTGCCTCAATGTTGCCGGACGCGATTGCTGCTGCTGTCGTCGCCGCCATTGAACCGGCGGATCCGTCTCTGGCTCCATCCTGAAAAGAAATCAACCGGGGCGTACTGGAAAAAACCATGAGGCAGACGGCAGACACTCCAGCCAACAGAACTGGGGCCGGCCTCCATATGCGAGTGGCGCTGGGGCGATTTACATCCAGAATCTGCGTTACCCGGAGCGAGACCTGCCGCATGCGGTCTACAGCGGCCTGCGCCAGGGTCAATCCGCGTCGCAGAAGACTCTTCTCCGCCAAAGAGACCAGGCATTCGGCATACGCACGCGGGCTGGCGGTCTCGGCGAGCACCAGGTCATCGCAAGCCATCTCGCGTTCGAGCGCCAGATTCTTCTCGATCCACCACACCGCCGGATGGAAGAAAAACAGCGCGCCCAACACTTTCTGGACCAGGTTTGTCCAGTCATCCCAGCGACGCAGATGAGCCAGTTCATGCAGCAGAATCGCATTCAATTCGGTTGCTGAAAGCTCCCGCATTGTCCATGACGGCAGGACCACCCGCGGCCGCACAAATCCGATCGCGGTTGGCACTCGCAATTGATCGGATACGCAGACCTTCACCGTCCTCGGCGAGCTGGACTCTTGCAGAGTCTTCTGGAGAACTGGATCAACGGTTGCGACGTCAAGCGGAACACAGGTTTTCCGCAGCCGGTGCAGGTGCCAGAAGCCCGCGCCTACTCTGACCAGGCCCGCTGCCGCGACCACGGCCCAGCCGGCGAAAATGTAAAGCGCCCATGAAGCGGGCATGGTGATCTCGGACTGACGGGTCAGCTCGGTGCCGCTTGAAGCCAGTTTGCCGAAAAGGGGAAGCACGGCAATTCCTAGCAAAGCCGAGAACCAGACGGCAAAGCGGGTACCCGAGTTCTGCCGTCCGATCACACGCAGCAGGATCCAGGCCAGGAGGGCGATTCCCAGACCCTCGATGGCGCAGTTGAGGATGCGCTCGGAGGAAAACTGGGCCAGAGATTGCAGGTTGAAGGCGGCCTCGGTCATTTCGCGCCTCCAGCCTTGTCTACACTCTCATTTTCCGTAACTTCGCTGGTCGCTACCTCGGAAGCCTCTCTCTGTTGCAGCAGCTGCCGCAGACGCCTGATTTCGTTGGTGTCGATGCCCCGGTCCTCGAGAATATTCAGAACCAGCAACTCGTGAGAATCCTTGAAAAATCGGGTGACCAGGTGTCGGATTTCGGATCGAGAAGCCTCCTGACGTTCCATGGTGGGGACGTAAACGTGGGCCCGACCGTCTTTGGTGTGCTCAACGTAGCCCTTATTTTCCAGGACCCGAATGGTGGTAAGAACGGAGTTATAGGCCAGTGCCGGCTTTTCCGGAAGCGCGTCCAGTACCTGCTGGACGGTGGCCGAACCCTTCTGCCACAAAACTTCCATCAGGCGAAGTTCAGCTTCCGTCAGGGTCTCAGACTTTCTTGGCGGCACGAACCATTTCTCCTTGTGATATTAGACGCAACCGGCGCCGGGAGGTCAACTAATTATTTAGTTGCCAGCTTAATTCAGTTGGTTGCCCCCGGGTTACTTGTCGCATCCTCCGGCCGTGTAAAGGACTGTAGAATTTGCTGGTAAGTGAGACCTCTTCTTGGGTATAGCTATGCATCTAGTTATTTAACGTTCCCTTAAGGTGTGCTTCCGGCTGGGGCTAGAGTATGCATATTCGCAAAAACATGGTCGGAGTTCCTGCGGGTCTACTGGTTGCCATTTCCCTCGTCTCGATAATGGCGAAAGCTCAGGAAAAGCAGGACTTAAGCTACACAGTCGGTCCCGGAGCGGTTATTTCCATCACCAACAACTACGGGCCCATCACGGTCAAGCCATCCGGAAGCACGCAAGTGCTGGTGGAGACGGTATCCCATTCCGATACGGTTAGCCTGATGAATGAACAGCATGGCGACCGCATCGAGTTGCGGGCCATCTCCAGCACTCCGGGCACGAACCTCGTGGATTACACCGTGCTGGTGCCTGCGGCTGCGTTCGTCCGCCTGCGATCCTCTGACGGAACCCTTCGCGCGCAGGGCCTGCGGGGGGATGTCATTCTGGAGGCCGCGACCGCGTCGGTTGAGGTGACCGACATCGGGGATGCCCATCTGCATGTGAGAACTCTAAGCGGGCCGATTAGCTTGACTGACATTCGCAACAGCCACCTGGACATCCACTCGGTGAGCGGCGACGTTAACCTGCGTAATGTGACCGGACCTTCGATCGAGGTGAATTCCGGGAGCGGTCGGATCACGTACGTCGGAGATCCTGGCCCGCTCGGCGAGTATCTGTTGACCAGTCATTCCGGAGACCTGGATGTTTCCATCCCGTCCAATGCCCCGGTCGACCTCAAGGCGCGCTCCATCAAAGGTCAGGCTGATCCTGGATTTCCCGAGGCAAGCGGTGCTTCCACGACAGGTCCGGGCAATCTGCTGTTGAAACCCGGGATGGTGCGCGGATCACGTTTTGAATTGCGCTCATTTAGCGGCAAGATTCATCTCAAACGACCGTAAGCGGGGAGGACTTAACTGCAAAGGCCGCAGAGACTGAAGGCAAAAACGGCCTCGGATGCACCAGCGGTTACTTGAGTGATCGAACTTTGGGTGCGGTGATCGGCCGCATTCGATTTCTTGATAGGTTGTCTCGATTACCTTTCCAGTGTAGATTTTAAGAACCCTCTTAATTTGGTGCAGCCGTGATGCAGTCGATCTCGAAAAAGATAGCGTTGCTTTGCTTGCTGCTGACGTTCTTTTCAGCTGCAACCCTGGTGGCGCATCACCATTCGAGCGCCACCGATGCATTGAAGTGCACGCTTTGCGTCACTGCTCATTCGGCGTCTCCCAAAGCTGTTTCCCCGCTGCCGACCCGGACGTTCGTTCGGATTTCCACCATTCGTCCGGAGGCAGTTTCCGCCAAGCAACGCCTCGTAGCCTTTGCTCTTAGCGTTCGTCCCCCGCCAGCAGTCTAGAAATCGAATTCAGAGAATCGAATTAGCGCCGTGCGCCTTGCGCGCGCTGCGTCCGCCATTTTCTAAGACTTTCTTTGGAGGAATCATGCTGGCTTCTTACAAAAAGCCGCTATTTGCGGCCGTTATGGCTGTTTTCTATTTGGCTTTGGGTATACATGCTTACGCACAGTCCGGAGGAAGTTCGACCTCGATCACCGGCACCGTGGTTGATCCGACGGGTGCCGTGGTTCCCAACGCAACCGTGGAGATTCAAAATCCGGTCAGCCATTTTGAGCGAACCGCCACTACTGACAGTGCCGGAAAGTTCACCATCCCGAATATTCCTTTCAATCCCTATCACCTCACTGTCACGGACCGGGGCTTCTCTACTTACGCCCAGGACGTGGACGTTCGATCGATTGTTCCCATCAACGTCAACGTTACTCTGCAGATCAAAGGGTCATCCGAATCCGTAACGGTTGAAGCTACGGGAGAGGATCTGTTGGAGAACGATCCCACCTTTCATACCGATGTGTCGAAGGAACTATTCGACAAACTGCCTCTGGAAAGCCAGTCATCCTCGGTGAGTTCGCTGGTTACGCTGTCTTCTCCAGGAATTGCCGCCGATTCCAACGGCCTTTTCCACGGATTGGGAGACCACGCGGAAAACTCGTTTTCCGTGGATGGCCAACCGATCACCGACCAGCAGAGCAAAGTCTTTTCCAACCAGATTCCCCTCGATTCGATTGAGTCGATGGAAGTCATCGCGGGAGCACCGCCCGCCGAGTACGGCGACAAGACCAGTGTGGTAATCAACGTGACCACGCTCTCGGGCCAGGGCATGACCACGCCCCACGGCTCGGTCACAGCTTCCTACGGCAGTTTCGGCACATCCGGCGTGGGGATCAACTTCGGATACGGCGGCCAGAAGTGGGGCAACTTCATCTCGGCGAACGGGCTGAACAGCGGCCGCTTTCTCGATCCGCCGGAATTCACCGTCTTCCACGACAAGGGCAACGAGGAAAACATATTCGATCGCCTGGACTTTCAACTTTCCCATCGGGATTCCATCCATCTCAACCTGGGGTTCACGCGTTCCTGGTTCCAGACGCCCAATTCTTTCGACGCACAGTTCGCGACCGGCTGGAAAGGGCTCACTGTAGACAATGGCGGCCTCGATCCGAATGGCAATGTGGTTGGTCCGTCGGACCAGCGTTCTCAGATCAAGACCTTCAACATCGCCCCGTCATGGACGCGGGCGGTCAGCAACAATGCCGTGTTCACCTTGGGAGCTTTCGTGCGGCGAGACCAGTACAATTATTATCCCAGCAATAATCCCTTCGCCGATCTCGCTCCCGACCTTCAGTCGCAAACTGTTGGCCAGGATCGAACCCTGACCAACGCCGGCATTCGTTCGAACATCTCCTACGTGAAAGGCATCCACAACATTAAAGCGGGAGCCACCTACCAGCAGACCTTCCTGGACGAGAACAACAAGTTGGGCATCGTGGACCCGACCTTCAACTTCGTATGTTTCAATGCGGATGGAAGCCCCAACACCAGTCCGACTGTTACCGATCCAGGGCAATGCGGCGGAGCGCAGAATCCGGGCGGCAGCGCTAATCCGGATTTCAACAGCCTCCTCCTTCCCTTTGACCTGACGCGTGGAGGAGGACTATTTCCATTTCACGGCCATACCGACGTGAAGGAGCTCGCTCTGTACGTACAGGACTCGATCACCAAAGGAAACTGGGCTCTGAACCTTGGCTTGCGTGGAGACTTTTACAATGCCCTGACTACCCATCGGGAAGCCGAGCCCCGCGTGGGCATCGCCTATAACATCAAGAAGAGCAACACCGTTCTCCGGGTTTCCTATGCGCGAGTTCTGGAAACTCCATTCAATGAAAACCTGGTGCTCTCCAGCATCGGCTGTGCCGATGCTGTCTTGAACCCGCTGCTAGCCTGTTCGGCACCGGGAGCAACCCCGTTCAGTCCGGGCTGGCGCAATGAGTTCCACGCGGGACTGCAGCAGGCCTTCGGGAAGTATCTGGTGTTTTCCGGCGAGTACATCTGGAAGTACACGCACAACGCTTACGATTTCAGCGTGCTGGGCAGCACTCCGATCACCTTTCCCATCGAATGGGCGAACTCCAAAATCCCGGCGGTGGCTGGTCGCGTAAGCGTGCCTGACATCCACGGATTCTCGGCGCTGTTTGTGTTCTCCAGCGTCGCGGCGCGGTTCTTCAACCCGCAACTGGGCGGAGCAGGCGCGGTTCCTCCGGGCGTCAGCACGACGGGATTCTCTCCATTTCGCATTGATCACGACGAGAAATTCAACCAGACCACCCACATTCAATACCAACCATGGAAAACAGGTCCGTGGGTCGGCTTCAACTGGCGTTATGACAGCGGACTGGTGGCAGGAGCGGTTCCGTGCGTGGCGTTGACCGACACTTGCGGAAGCGCGGATTTGACGCAAGTGGACGTTTCCGGCCTGACGCCAGACCAGCAGTTCCAGGCGGGATTATTCTGCGGCTCGGTGCATGCGGCGCCGCCGAGTCCGGCAAATCCGCTGGGCGTTCCGATGTCGCCAACTGGCTTCTGCCCGGCGGCGCAATATGGATCGACCCTGGTCACTATTCCGGCTACCGGCACTCAGAATGATGACAAGAACCCGCAGCGCATCGCTCCCCGCAATCTCTTTGATCTTTCGGTGGGAGATGACAACCTGTTTCACGGGGAGAAATACAAGTGGAGCCTGCAGCTCACCGCGATCAATCTGACGAACCGGGTCGCACTCTACAATTTCCTGTCAACGTTCAGCGGGACGCATTACGTCACGCCGCGGGCGTTGACGGCGGAGATCGGGTTTCACTTCTAGGAGAACGCGCGCTGCTCGAGTAGCCGGGCATTGCCCGGCCGGGCAGGTGAGGACGGTGGACCACCAAAGACCACGTGGGGACAGCCGCCCTCGGCTGTCCCCACGTGGCTCGTGCGGGTTAAGATGCCAGCATGAATAGAGTCAGACTTGGCTTGCTGGCCTTGTTGATCGTGATCGCCGCGGTGGTGGCATTTCGAGGCGCGGGACGGTGGCTTACCCGCGAGGATCCTCTCACCCAGGCAGACGCAATTTTCGTCTTGAGCGGCAGCATGCCCTACCGCGCCGAAGAAGCTGCCAAAGTTTTTGCCTTGGGCTATGCTCCCGAGGTCTGGCTAAGCCGGCCAGACAGTCCTGCCGACAAACTGCAGAAGCTTGGGATCCACTTCGTGGGGGAGGAGGAGTACAACCGCGACATTCTTATCCACCAAGGCGTGCCAGATGCCGCCATTCACCTCCTTCCGGACACGGTTGTGAACACGGAGGAGGAAGTGGAGGAAGCGGGACGGGAAATCCAGCGGGCGGGAAAGCACAAGGTAATCCTGGTCACCTCGCCGCAACATACCCGGCGGGTCAAGCTCTTGTGGCGGAAGCTTACGGGGGATAATCCGAAAGCCGCAATGCGCGCGGCCCGTGAAGATCCATTTAACGTCGACCACTGGTGGCGGAATACCCGGGATATCCTTTCGGTGGTGCGAGAAATGCTGGGTCTGGTGAATGCCTGGGCGGGGCTTCCGGTGCCGGCGTATTCGAAATAAAATTCTATAAATGTGCGAGGGTGCCTGTGATTTTGGTCTGGCGCAGGGCCCAGGCGAAGACTGCGCTCGCCAGTGGCAGCAGGATTACGGAAAACAGCAGCAGCGCGCGGACCGACGGCCAGAGTTGTGCAAAGCCTGCGCCCTCGAGCAGCGCACTCCGCATTCCCTCAAGCGAATAGGTCACCGGAAGCAGCCGTGCCAGCCACTGCAACGGCAGCGGAAGCACGGACACGGGATACATCATGCCACCCAGCAGACTGGATGCGCCCACGATCAGCCACCGCGCGGGATTGCCGCGCTTGAACAGCAAAAGATAGCTGGTTGAAATCACTCCCAGCCCGGCAAACGCCAGAATTGATACTGCCAGAATAACTATTGCGCCCAGCCAGTTGGCTTCACGAATTGGGAAACGGAAAAGCAGTGCGCCCCAGGCAAGGTAGATGACCGTCCGCACCGCCAGCAGCACAAATGGATATGCGGCGGAAGCGACCAGGATCATGGTCAGCGGAGTCTCCGTGACCAGCATGGCCTCGAGAGTGCCGTTTTGCTGGGCTTCCACGATGCTGCTGTCGAAAGCGCTCAAGGAGACGGTGAGATAGTCGAAAAACGCAAAGCCCACCAGTGCGAAGGCGAAATAATCGCGCCCCGCCGGAAGCGTGTGGGCAAGCTGATCGTTGGAGACAAATCGCGAGAGATAGTAAAAAGTGGCAACGCCAAAAAAAGCTTCCAGGATCTCGAGCACGAACGTCATCCGGTAACTGCGGGCGATGGCCAGATCGCGTTTGAAAAACGCCAGAGCCTTACGCAGCGTGCCATGTGCACTCACGATATGTGCACTCACGAGGACACCTCGGCCAGAAACGCTCGTGGAGTCAGCCGTTCGAGGGCGTCCTCAAGGGTGGCCGCCCCAGTCGCAGAGCGCAGGCCGCGCGGTGAATCGCACGCCACAAGTTTTCCCTTGTCCAGTAGAGCGACGCGATCGGCCAACTGCTCCACTTCGGCCAGGGTGTGGGAAGCGAACAGGACCGTGGTTCCGTGACGCACAACCACTTCGGTCTTAAGAAACCGGCGGAATTCTGAAGCGGCCATGGGATCCAGACTCCGCGTGGGCTCATCGAGCAGCAACACGCTGGGTCGGTGGATCATGGCGCGCGCCAACCCCAGGCGATGCACCTGGCCGGTGGAAAGCGTCCGCACCTGACTGTCGATGAATGTGCCCATGCCCATCAGTTCGGTGAGTTCCTCAAGACGCCGGGCCGCCTCCGCGTCGAACAAATTGTTCATGGCGGCGAAGAATTCCAGATTCTCGCGCGCGGTCAGCCGGCTGTAGAAGCCGCCGTCGGTGGCGGAGTGAAATCCGAGCCGCGCGCGAACCTGTGACGCCTGCCGCTCCACGTCATATCCGGTTACGCTGGCGCGGCCCCGTGAGGGCACCAGCAGTGTGGCCAGGATGCGCAACAGGGTTGACTTGCCCGAACCGTTGGCACCGATCAGGGCAACCACTTCGCCGGGCCGCGCCTGAAAAGAGACTCCCAGCAGCGCGGGATGGGTAAGAGGCGAAAAAGGGTTGAGAAACGCCCGCACACCGGTTTGGGGCACCGGGAAATACTTTTGTATTTCCTCTACGACCAGGGCGTCTGCTGCCATATCTTATCGTATACCCTGAGTGTACGATGGCCGAGGCTGCAGCGACGCTTACCGCCTTCCGGGAAATCACGGGCGAGGAAACGACTCTAGTCCTGACTCCTGAGGACAAGCTGTGCCTGCTGCTGGCGCGCGGACGCCTCTCCTCCGAGTTGCAAAAGCGGCTTCTGGAATATCTCGCATCGCCTCTGCAGTGGCCGCTGGTTCTGGAGCGTGCCTACCCTCACCAGGTTTATCCGCTGCTGTATCGCAATCTGTGCGAGCTTGGCTTTCCCGGCGTCCCGCCGGCGATTCAAGCCGAGCTGAAGCGCGCGTACCTGGCAAATGCGCTGCGCAACCAGTTATTCGCGGAAGAATTAGCGCGGCTGCTCAAGTTACTGGCTGAGGCCGGGATCCCAGTAATCCCGCTGAAGGGCGTCACCCTGCGCAATCGCTCTATGGCGATCCCGCTGCCCGGGTTTGTTCCGACATCGATATTCTGGTGCCGCCGGAAAAGGTGGCTCAGGCGATGGACCTGATCCCGGCCGCTGGCTACCGAAGCGATTTCAACGACTGTTTTTTCTCGCAGGTCGTGCGGCGCCACGGCAGGCATTACGATGCCGTCCGCGAGACTCGGGGCATCTCCTTCCTGCTCGAACTGCATTGGAAACTGGTACAGCATTCCTCCCGAGACACGGACGCCGTGCAGGATCTTTGGGCCGGGTCTTGTCCCCAAGCTCTCTTCGGAGTGCCCGCGTTTTCCATGAGTCCCGAATGGGAATTCCTTTACCTCTGCATCCATGCCACCGACCATGAATGGCGGAGCCTGAAGTGGCTGGGGGATGTCCATGAGATAGCTTCGAGCGGACGGGTTGATTGGCAAAGTGCGACGAAGAAAGCTGATGAGTTCGAAGTCGACCTGGCGGTCCGGCAAACTCTGGCAGCGTGCTCTCACCTGCTGGGCACCAGTGCTGCCGGCATATTATTCTTCAGTTTCCCTGCCTGAGGGAGTGCGGATCTTCCCGTATTTGCGTGTTCCTGCGGAGGACGCACAGAATGCCTTCGCCTTTCGGAAAACCGGAATGGGTGAGCAAGGCCTGAGCGGCAATCGCCTGGGTAAGACAGGTAGTGCCGGGCAGGCTGCGGCTCGCCGCCTTCACCGCCCACACCACTTGCTCCACAGAGTTACTTGCTGCACCAGCGGCTGCCCTGGAGACCGCTCTGCGCACGGCCTCTACGGGCATGACCCAGAGTGAGGTCCGGGCAACGCCGACCGCGAAAAGAGCGCGTATCAGAAGGCGCCGCTCGGGCGCGGTAAGTTGGGCGAAACGCTTCAATCGGCGCATGCTGCCTGCCTGCCGCTCAGGTTCAAGTCTGCCAGGATCGCGTCTCGAACTGCGGGGAGTTGGCCCAACACCCGCGGATACGAAACTTTTTTTACCGGCATGGTGCCGACCACGCGCGCAGTTTGTCTGAACTGGCGCTCCAGCCGGGCCGAGTGAACGATGCGCGAGTTGAACGTATTTTGCACCACCGCCATGAAACTTTCCCGGGGCGGCAAGGCTGCAATACGAATCGACTGCTTGCGAGACACCTCGCGGGGTGCAATCAATGCGTAGATCGCTCTGAGCGGAACCGGGACTGCACAACTGTGGACGGGCTCAAGCGGCAGGATAAGCTTCTTTGTCCCGGAGTTCATTGCGACTCCGTTCGCGGCATGGCCAAGGAACCTGCGGGCCAGCCTGGGGAAAAGTTCTGATCCGCGGCGGACCGGGGTGGGCCCGGAATCCGTTGCCCGCCGATTGCAAACCAGCAGGTCGTCAGTCAGGACTCTGTGGCCCGCAGCCAGGAAACAGGCGGCCAGGCTGGACTTGCCGAAGCCGCTGTTGCCCAGAAGGACGACCGCCTCTCCATTCACCACCACTGTCGTGGCATGCAAAGGTTCGAACCCTTTCTTGACCAGCGCGAAGGAGAGCGCCTGACCCAGCAAGTAAACCTGGAACGATTCTGCATCCGCTGCATCGAACTGACGGCTGGCGATGCGGCCGCCATCCGGGGAAATGAGAAACTCTCCCACGCCCTCCCATCGCACATAGCTCGAGCCATCCCGCGTGCCCGCGAACTGGTAGAACGAGTCGGAAGGCGGCTGCGCTCGCAGGCTGCGCACGGCTTCAGAAAAACACGAAGCGGGCGCGGCGCGAAGTTCGATCTGTCCCAACCCACCATATCCATGCTCGGGCAGAACGAGCGGGATCCCGCTATGCAGGCTCATGCCGTAGACAAAGTAACGGTACGGAGAGACTGGCATGGTCTCGTGGGCCGCTTCTAACACTTCGGTATGTCCTTGCCGCATGATTTGTCTTGTGAAGACCTGATCATCATAAGCCGAAGAACTGGATCGATCCAGTGGGGTGACCCGTAATCGAGGGCAGGCGCGGGCAAGGAGTCAGTCTGGTTCAGGGTTGTGTCGCTTACCGGTAGTGTTCAAGATGATATAGCGCTCCAAACGCGAGAACCAGAATGGCGGCCGAAAATGCCAATGGTCGCGCGCTACGCAATGGCTGCTTCCAGTCCGAGGTCGTAAGGAAGAGCAGGATCACCGGCAGCAGGAGCACGACGGAAAGCTGGAAGATATGCGCCCCTGTACCTTCGTCCGGTTGGGGCGGCTGAGTGTACCCGCTAAGTACCGTAAGCAACGCTACAAGCGACAGGACAATCATGACTCGCTCGCTGATGCGATTGATTCGCTGCCCGCGCATGATGTACTTCCTCCGGCTTGTGTCACCGATTCGAGTTTGTCTTCGCGATCTTCCGGTCGCCCTACCGATTGCAATTATAATTCCCTGCGATGCTTTTCCGTGTCGGCGTTTTAGCTCGCGGGCTGTGTCTCGTTGCGACTGTGGCGGCAGCCTCTCTGGCCGTCGCTTCGGCAGCTTCCTGGAGCGGCGTGCTGCGCGACGAAGCCGGACAACCGGTAGCCGAAGCCACCGTCAGGCTGCGCGGGATGTCGGGGGACCGGAACTACACAGCTAGAACGTCGGCAGATGGCAGATTTGCAATTACCGGGGTGGTTGCCGGGGACTACAGACTCTCGGCAGAGACCGACGGGAAAACTTGGAAGGCGACCGATCCCGTCACTATGAAAGATGGGGTCGCGCTCACCTCGACGCTGCAACTTACCCAGCCGGGGCAACTACAGGTGGTGGCGTCCGGTAAGCAGTCCTCGGCGCAGGCGAGTGGCGGCGAACACCTTTCCAGCGGAGAAGTTTCCAGCCTGCCCTTGAACGCCCGCGATTTCAGCAAGCTGCTGTTGCTCGCCGCAGGCACCATGACCGACTCGAATGGCGCCGCTAATTTCACCCAGCAGTTCGCTGTGAACGGTCAACGCGGGGCGGCCACGGTGTTTGCCCTGGATGGCTTTGACACCACTGATCCGGAATTGGGCGGCGCTACTTTTTCCAACTTCAACGTGGATGCGATCCAGGAAGTGCAGGGCAACTCAGGAGTGATGCCGGCGGAGATCGGACACGGAGCGGCGAGTTTCACCAACGTCGTGAGCAAATCCGGGGTAAACCAGGTACACGGCAGTGTCTTCGAATTTGTCCGCAACGCGGCGTTCGATGCCCGGAATTATTTTGATCACAAGAGCGTGGCGGATGAGCGGCGCATCCCCCCTTTTGTGCGGAATGAGTTTGGATTTACGAATGGCGGTCCGGTGGTGCTTCCCAAAATTTATGACGGGCGCAACCGCACCTTCTATTTCGGCCAGTACCAGGGCTTTCGCCAGGTCCTGGGGACTACGCAGGTTTTCCCCGTGCCTACGGCGGACGAACGTCAGGGGATTGACACACTGACTTTTCCGGGTGATACGCTGACGGTACCGGTGAACCCGGCGGTGGCTCCGATCCTGGCGCGTTATCCTTTGCCGAACGATCCTCAAGGCGCGTTCGGCAATCGAACCTACGCGGCTTCTTCCAAGATTTATACCCGGACGGATCAGTTTTCGGTACGCATCGACCACCGTATTTCCGATAAAGCATCGCTGTTGACGCGCTTCAGCCTGAACCAGGTCACGGGGCCGCTGACCAACCCAGATCAGACCGCGATCGATCCCAGCTTCGAGGTTCGATTTTTCGATCATCAGCGCAACGCGGGCGTGAGATATACCCGGACGATTTCTCCGCATTTCACCTCCGACACTTCCTTCGGCTACATTCGCAGCACGCCGTTTTTTCCCGCGGTCAATCACACCCAGCCGGCCATCGAGTTCGGTGATGGACTTTTTCAAGGCTTCAATACGGCGGGGGGCTCGATATTCGGATCCTTTGGCAATCTCTTCCAGATCAAACAGGACATGAGCTATGTGCATTCCGCCCACAACTTCAAGTGGGGCGTGGAAGTACGGCTCAATCGTGATGCCACGATTTTTGGGACCAATCCCAACGGGCTTTACAGCTTCGGCGGTGGAACGGCTTACTCTCCGGTGCTGATCAAATCGGCCAGCGGCACTCATGACATTCCGGCGGGAGGTCCGCTGCCGGATTCTCTGACCGGATTGCTCACTGCAACTCCGTATTCCTACAACGTGATCGCGGCCGCCAATGTGACCCCAACCGGAGACCGCTTCGATGAAGCCGCTGTCCGCCGCGAGGCCTATAACTTCTACTTTCAGGACACATGGAAAGCCACTTCCCGTCTGACCCTCAATTACGGGTTGCGCTACGAAGTGAACAGCCGCATTCATGAGGCGGAAAATCGCACCTCGCTGCCCAGATTTATCGGAGCCGATGGTAAGGATGTGCGCTACTGGGACCACAGCGCGAAGCAGATTTTTCTATACAATCCGCAGCCTCCCTATGATCAGGACTGGAAGGGATGGGGTCCGCGCCTCTCGGTTGATTACGCGCTGACCAGCCACACTGTCCTGCACGCGGGCGGTGCGATCACAACGATTCTGCCGAATTTGTGGCAGGACAATTTCTTAACTGGCGCGATTCCGCTGGCGACCAGCCTGTATGTCAGTGCCTTACCAAACTTTCCCTTGCCGTTCCAGAGTATGGCGGTGCCGGTGAATCTGCCGCCTCCGTATACCATCGGCGGGCAACTTCTCTTTCCCGGTGGCGACGCAAGCCACGTGGCTCCGAACACACAAGTAGACTTGCAGCGTTATCAGAATGATCTGACCGCGCTCACGCCGGGAAACCAGGTACAACTGCTTTCGATGGTCGGTCTGGCCAAGAACTTCCGCAACGGTTATATCGGAAGCTATACCGCGGGCATCGACCACGATTTCGGGGATGTTAAGTTCAGTGCCGCGTACGTGGCGACAGCGGGCATTCACCTGGCCAGTGTTTATTCGCCGAATAGCTATGGCGGCGCGGATCCCGCCTTCGCGCCCTTCACGCAATTTGATTCCTCTGGACGAGCTATCGGAGGCTTTGGTCCGGAGAGCATTATGAGCACTGAATCGCACTCGACGTATCATTCTCTGCAGACCAGTGTCAGCAAGAATTCCGCGCGCGCCGGCCTGGGACTGCAGGCCAGCTATACCTATTCCAAATCCCTCGATGACACCAGTTCGGTGCTGGGCGGACTCATTGGCAGCGCCGGAGTGGTGTTGCAAACCTTGCCGCAGAATCCCTGGGATCCAGGCGCTGAAAAAGGACCTTCGACTTTCGATGCGACCCACTCGTTCACCGTCAGCCTGATCCAGGTACTGCCGCTCGACCGCGCAAGATTTGTTCGGCCGCTGGGAAGAACGCTCACTCGAGGCTGGCAATTCTTGAATATCACCACCTTGACCAGTGGGTCGCCCTTTACCGTGTACTCTGGAGTCCAGCAGACCGGCGTCGGGTCGGCCGGAGCGGACCGTCCCGACCTGGTGAAGCAACCCCATTTTTCGACCAGTGGGGCGGTGCGCGAAGATTACTTCGGGTTGGGCACGAACAACGCCTCTTTCTTTTCCATTCCGCTTGACGTTCCCGGCGGGACCGGGCCCAACCACGGCCGCTTTGGTACACTGGGCCGCGACACCTTCCGGGGACCGGCTTTCAAGAACTTTGACGTGGCCCTGATCAAGGACACTCCTTTCGGTCGCAGGGGGAATGGGGAACTGGGCACGGTGGAATTTCGGGCGGAGTTCTTTAACGTGTTCAATATTGTGAATTTCGGGTTGCCGTCCAACATCCTGCGCGGAAGCGGATTCGGAATCATCAGCAAGACCGCCGGGACTTCACGGCAGATTCAGTTCTCGTTAAAGCTGATCTACTGACCGCTGCCTGACCTGTACGCGACTACCGATACACCAGACCACCGGCGTCTGTAGTATTTACCTACTATTGCCCATATTGTTACTGGCGCTTAAAGTGTTCGCTCCGATGAAGTGGGACAAGTCCAAACTCCGGATCAAGCTGAGCCCGCCCGCACGCAAGTGGCTGAGCGTGGTTGCCGTGGTTCTGGTGGTGGCTTACCTGGCTTTCGGAAGTCTGGTCTGGTGGGCGATGAATCAGCCCCCGGAAACGTTTGGCCGTGTCATGGCCAAAATGCCCGGACCGGTGCCCTTTCTCCTTTTCCCCTTTGAGACGTTTTGGATGAAAGCGCGCGCTGGAAGTCTGCAGGTTGGCAACGCGGCGCCGGACTTCTCACTGCTGAAACTGGACAAGACCGAGCGTGTGCAGCTTTCGGTCTTGAACAAAGAGCAACCCGTGGTGCTGGTTTTCGGCAGCTATACCTGACCGCCATTCCGGCGGGAGGTTCCCGCTCTCAACAAACTCTACGATCAGTATGGAAACCGCGTCGCTTTTCTTGTGGTTTACATTACCGAGGCACATCCCAGTGACGTGTGGCAGATGCAGAGCAATATCAAAGACAACGTCGTATTTGCCAGCCCGAAAAATGAAGAGGAGCGAGCTTTTATTGCGGGGGCGTGCGTCCGCAAGCTGGGCATAAAGTTTCCCAGCGTGCTGGACGAGTTTGGCAACTCTACCGAGCGGGCATACACCGGCTGGCCCGACCGCATTTACCTGATCGATGCGCAAGGCCACGTGGTCTACAAGAGCAAACCCGGTCCATTTGGATTTCTTCCGGATGAGTTGAGTGCGGCGCTGGCGAAAGCCGTTGGTACTACGAAGAAACGCGAAGCCACGGATGGACACGGATCAACACAGATCACCGCGACAGACAACAAGAGTCTGATTCGTGCAAATCCGTGAAATCCTGATCCTGAGAGATCCGTGGCCTGATTCTTAATTACTCGTTGGCCGCACGATCCCGGCGCGTGGCTTCTCGGTCCGCGTCGGTTTCGTCGCTGCTGGGCTTCTTCACTGCATCTTTCGCTTTGCCCCATGCGTTCTGTACTTTGCCTTCCACCTGCTTGGCAGCGCCTTCGGCCTGGTCTTTGGTATTGCCAGTCCATTCTCCAACCTGACGTTGTACTCGGCCCGCGATGTCCTTGGTCTTTCCTTCCACTCTATCTTTATCCATTATGATTCCTCCGCCATGCGTGATTGAACGTCAGCTACCAACTTAGCTCATGAGGTCGAGGCGATGTATCGGCAAGAGCGTGTAGTCGTATAGGGAATGAACTGTAGGGGTTTTTGCAGCGCCGGCATCTTGCCGGCTGTCCTGAGGAAATCCTTCAACTTCGCTCAGGACAAGCCTTGCGTCAGCGCGGCGGGCGAGACGCCCGCCGGACAGCCGCCGGGACGGAGGCGCTACTTGTCCAGAACAGACTGTTACGGCGCCACTTTGACCATCATCACGGAATGCGGCGCGACTGATGCGGAGAATTTATCTTTGTATTGGCCGAGATCTTTTTCTTGCCAGAGATCGCGAACGCCGGCGCTAAGGTGAGCGGGATAGCCGATGTCCTGCCATGACACCGTAATTTCCTTTTGGCTGGCATCGCGGTTGAGAAGGACGACGCTCCGGCTTCCGTCCTGCATTTGCTTGGACCAGACTTCCAGACCTCCGTCCTGGCGCACCCGGCGGCCCTCACTTCCCAGCGGGTCCTGGTTCACCGCGATCACTTCCTTGTTGGTGAGGATGTCGTGGATTTCCGGTTTCATGTCACGCAGATCGTTGCCCGCGATCAGTGGAGCGGCGAGCAGGGACCACAGGCTGAAATGGGCGCGATACTCGTCCGTGGTCATGCCGCCATTGCCGACCTCGAGCATGTCGGGATCGTTCCAGTGCCCCGGCCCCGCGTAGCTCTCCAGCCCATCTTGTAGATCAAGGATGTCGAGCATGCCGAGGCGATTCTTGTCTTTACTCTGCCAGACGTCGCTAATGTCGCCGGTAGTGCGCCAGAGATTTCCGCCGACCCACTTGCCCCAGAACCATGGTTTGGCGGTGCCCCACTCACACATGCTGAGTACGATCGGCCGGCCTGTGGCGTTGAGTGCGTTGCGAATCAGGGCGTAGGCGGCCCGGGCGTCCTGTGTCGTGGTGTGGCACCAGTCGTATTTCAGATAATCTACGCCCCACGCCGCATACTGCAGCGCGTCCTGATATTCATGCCCCAGGCTGCCGGGACGTTTCGCGCAAGTCATGCTGCCGGCATCGGAATAAATCCCGAATTTGAGACCGCGGGAATGAACGTAGTCGGCCAACGCCTTGATCCCGGAAGCAAAATGTTTGGGATCGGGCACAATGTTGCCGGCCTGGTCGCGTTCCACCTGCCAGCAGTCGTCGATCACGATGTATTGATAGCCGGCATCCTTCATGCCCGACTTGACCATGGCGTCGGCCATTTGCCGGATCAGGTCTTCGCTCACATTGCATCCGAACTTGTTCCAGCTATTCCATCCCATTGGCGGAGTCAGGGCCAATCCCTGGTCCTGGGCGGCCAGCAGCGAAGGAAATAACAGCAGACCGAATATCGAGAGGCCAACGATTGCGTCAATGATTGGGACTCTTCGCAACATGCGTCTATGCTCTCTCCGCTTGACCGTTTGGACCGGATGGTTTTGCATTCCTTCGCCGTGAGTTGTTGTGGTCGGAGTTCCCCGTGGAAGAAGCCAAGACCGATTCCGGGCTCGAGCGTGCGGTCGATTGTCGCGTGATCAGCCGGGGTTCGATCAAAACTTTCTTAGGTCGCAGCACGCGCTTCGAACCGATTCGCTCCAGCAAAAGGTCGGCAGCGCGCTTGCCGATCTCGAAGGTTCCCTGATCGACGGTGGTGAGCGGAACTGCCAGACAATCAGAATAATGGACATTTCCGGCTCCGACCACGGCGATATCTTCTGGGACTCGGAGCCCAGCTTCGGCGATGGCTCGCATGGCGCCAATCGCAACCGGGTCGTTATAGCAGAACACTCCATCCGGCGCGGGCTGGGTTTTCAGCAACCGGCGCATGGCTTTATGGCCCGTCTGATCCTGGTAACCAGCTTCCAGGATGTGACGCGCAGACACGATCAGCCCGCGCTTTACTAGCGCCCGCCGGTAGCCCTCCATGCGTCCGGCGGCGATGCCGATTCCAGGACCGCGCAGGTGGGCGATTCGCTCGCACCCGCGCTCGATGAGATGAGTCGTGGCCAACTGGCCGATAGCTTCGTTGTCGACCCCGACGAAACTGGCCTGGACGCCCGTGATAGGGCGATCAATCAATACCAGGGGAACCTTCCGCTTCAGAATTTGTTCGAAGGCGCTGGCTCCCGACTGCGCCGACGCCAGGATCAACCCGTCCACCTGTCGAGCCAATAGTGATTCAGCTTCACTTCGTTCCAACTGGGGATTTTCTTCGAAGTACGAAATGACGACGTGATAACCGTGCGGCCGGACGGTCTCCGCGATTGCTTTGGCGATCTCAGCAAAGAATGGGTGGGTAAAATCCGGGAGGAGCAATCCGATGGTAAAAGTGCGCCGGGTGACCAGGCTGCGCGCGATCCAGTTAGTCTGGTAGTTGAGTTTTTTCGCCCGCCGCAAAACCCGGTTCCGGGTCGCGAGGCTGATTTCGCCCTTGTTGCGCAGAACTTTGGACACCGTCACCACGGAAACGTTCAGGCCCCGGGCAATGTCCAGCATGGTGACTGCCATGGTCGGGAAGCATATCATTTACCGATGATTGCCGTAAGGATGATCCGCTGTGAGAAGGTCAGTGACAGAACCCGGCTTCGGACGCGGCAAACGCGGTTCGAGCCATGCGGGCTGTTACGCCGGCACCACCGGCCGCGATCCCTTGAAGGCAAAATAGGCGATGTAGAGATAGCAGATCGCGGGAAGGATAAAGGCGTGGTGAATCCCGATCCTGTCGGCCAGGACACCCTGCAGCAGTGGAATGATCGCGCCGCCAACAATCGCCATCACCAGCAGGCCGGAGCCGTCGCCGGTCAGGGGGCCGAGCTTGGCAATTCCCAGGGTGAAGATGCTGGGGAACATGACCGAGTTGAACAGGCCTACAAAAATGATGGTCCACATGGCGACGTGGCCAAAAGTAAGCATCGAGATCACGACTAACAGGCACGCGGTTAGGGCCGCGACTCCCAGCACCTTGCCAGTGCTGACTTTCTGCAGAATCCCCGAGCCGATAAACCGGCCGATCATGGCCCCGCCCCAGTAGTAGGACACGTATCCGGCGGCGACGACCTCGGAAACGTTTCCGATATTGGTTTGGGTAAAGTAGTTGATCAGAAAACTGCCGATTGAAACTTCGGCTCCCACGTATACGAAAATCCCCACTACCGCAAGCACCAGGTGACGATACTTCCACATGCTCACCTTCGCGCCGGTCGCTCCGTGACGTTCCGCTTCCGGCATCGCCGGCAGCTTGAACATCGCAATGGCCACGCCCAGAGCCATGAGCGCAAGGCCGATGGTCCAATAGGGCAATTTCACCGACGCTGCCTCATGAACGCGGTAGGCCTGGAGGGTGTCGGCAGACATCTGCCGCACCGTGTCCATGTTCTGGCGGGTCGCATCCAGAATGAGCATGCCGCCTAGGTAGGGTCCGATCGTGGTCCCCAGAGAATTGAAGGCTTGCGCAAGATTCAGGCGGCTGGAGGCAGTCTCCGGCGGTCCCAGCACAGCCACGTAGGGATTGGCGGCGACCTGCAGCGCAGTGATGCCCGCGGCAAGAACCATGAGCGCGCCGAGAAAGAGCGGATAGGAAGGAACGCTCGCGGCTGGAATGAACAACAGCGCTCCCAAACCCATGGTGAACAGACCCACCACCATGGTCTTCTTGTATCCGATCCAGTCAATCACCTTGGCGGAGGGGATCGAGAACAGGAAGTAGGCCGAAAAAAAGGCGAACTGGATCAGCATCACTCGGGCATAATTCAGGTCGAAGATGGACTTCAGGTGCGGCACCAGCACATCGTTCAGCACGGTGACGAAACCCCACATGAAAAACAGCGTGGTTACGACCGAGAGTGCTACTTTGTTGCTGGACGCCGCCGAGCCAACTGCACCGGCAGAAGTTTGCACGTTTACAATTGCCATCGGTTTTTAGCTTTCGCTTGCTGATTGCGGAAATTCTCGCCCCGGATCATGCTGATTCGCGAGCATCATACCATCGCAGAGGCAAAAACAGCGTAATCGATTACCTTTCCGGAAAACCGCGACCATTGAGCGAACGGCACGAGTAAAACATCGTCTCATCGAGTGCCAGCATCCTTCTGCTCCTAAAGTAAATCCTGTATGCTCGGAAGGTTTCTCGAGCCCTGAGGGCGGCGCTCTCAGTGATTTTTTGACCTGCCCGACTTGCGCCACAAATACAGCCACACTGTAATTTCGCATCTAAGGAATCATGGGGAATGGAGGCGTGCATGAAACGAATCAGAGTATTCTTTTTGGCCATTCTGTCGTTAGTCCTGGCAGGCAGTGTTCTGGCCAACGCACAACAAGGGCAGCCGGACCCGAAACAGGCGAAGCCGGAAAAGCAGGCCAAGCCCGAACCACAAGCGCAAGACCGAGCGCAGCAACAACGGCTGCAGCAGAATCAGCAGCAAGAACACGTGCAGGAACAGCAACGGGAACGCATGGGGGAAGAACGCCAGAGACAACTGAACCAGCAACAGCAGGAACACATTCATCAGCAGCAACAGGTGAATCAACAGCAGGAGCGCTTGCGGCAGCAGCAGTTAAGCCAGCAGCAAGAACACATTCAGCAACAACAGCTGAGTCGGCAACAGCAGGAACGCATACAACAGCAACACCAGGAACTGAGCCAGCAAGAGCTCAATCAGCAGCAGCAAGGGCGGATACAGCAGGACCGTCAGCAACAATGGAATCGAGAGCAACAGGAGCGGGCGCAGCAGCAGTGGCAGGCACAGCAGAGGCAGCATGATCAACAGGAACGGCTTTCACAGCAGCGCCAGCAGCAACTCATTCAGCAGCAGCAACAGCGCCTGGCCGAGTATCGCGGACGCCTGGACGAGCAGCAGCGCCGGATGGAACAGCAAACGGCGGCCTTGCAGCAGCAAAGGCGAATGGCGCAATACCGCTTTCAACAAGAGTATCTGGAACGTTTGCGGGAGCAGGACCGGAGACTTCGGGAGGAGCGTCACGACTTCGACCACGATCCCTATTTCTATACCGCTCCGATTTATCGCTACAATCGCGGCGGCGCCTACTATGAAACCAATCAATACGGCGCCGATTTGCTGCGGCAGGCGGTGAACGAGGGCTATCAGGAAGGCTTTCGCGCCGGAGCGGCCGACCGTGAGGATCGTTGGCGTGCCGACTACCGGGACAGTTTTGCCTACCAGGACGCGACCTACGGCTACAACGGCTACTACGTCGATCCTGAAGATTACAGATACTATTTTCGTGAAGGATTCCGCCGCGGCTATGAGGACGGCTACAGCGACCGCTATCAATACGGCTACTATTCAAATGGGTCGTATGGGGTTCTGGGCAACGTTTTGTCCCTCATACTGAACCTGCAACCGCTGCGCTAGTGAGATACCGGATTGCTTAACGCATGCGCCCGGCCTAAATTAGGAATGGGCCGGGCGCTCCGGTTTTTTAGTGCAGCGTCATGAGAATTTTGGCAGTGGTTATGGCCTGCCCCACGTGGCGTTGCGTGTGGTCCGCGACATGAACTAATAAACCCGCCACGGTCGTGGGCAATCGTTTCTTGCCTACATTCCTGGCCTCTTCCATCGCACTTACATCGAATGCCCGTACCCGCCTGGCACTCTCGTCAAAGGCCAAGTTCAACTCTGGAAACACTTCGTTCCGGGTTGCTCCCGGGCTCATCTCCGCCTTCATGGTACCCACCTGCTCGCTGCTGAGAGAGTGCCCCTCCGCGTAGGTCAACAAGCGGTCAAGACTCCTCGCGATGTGACGCAGATGAAATGCAACCGACGCCAGCCCGGCTGGACGAGCGTTCAGCTGTGCATCGGTCAAGTCGCCGCACCAGCGTGTCAAATCCTCGCGAGCCAGCTCCAAGGCATGCAAGACGGCCCGCTGTACCGCTGGAACTTCCGTCAACGTACCTCGCAACCAAGGCTCAGGTGCTTCGCTCTGAGACATCGCTCACCTCCCCGGTCAGTGGGCGAACTGAGGACTACGGGATTACAATGTAGACGATTCAGCCGGTGTGAAGAAATCGGACCCGTAGCTCAACTGGATAGAGCACTGCGCTTCGAACGCAGGGGTTGGGAGTTCAAGTCTCTCCGGGTCCGCCATTCGATTTGAAGGCGGTCTGCGGTGCTGCAGTGATTGCGTTGCTCTGGGATTGCTTTTCCAGCGCCCTCTGCAGCTCCGAAAATCCGAAAACGCAGAGAGCGCTGAAAAGCACGAGGGGGCGGATATCAGGTTCCCCCACCCCCGTGAAGAAGGCCTACGCTACTCGCCTTCCTTTGCTCACAGGTTTCTTCGTGGGAGCTTTTCCGGCGGCTGCCTCGCCCTTGGCGGCTTCCACGTTGATCTGTTCGGCGAGTTCGGAAAGCTTTTCGTCCGCCTCTTTCTCCTCGTTCAGGGTCTGCTGCAGCAATTCGGCCGCTTCGTCTTCGCCGAGAAGGGTGGCGTAGGTGCGTACTGTGCCGTAACCCGCCATCTCGTAGTGCTCGACGCGTTGCGCGGCTGCGATGATGCCTGCATCGCGCACCTGCTCGTCGTCGTTCTCTTCAATTACCTCGCTGCCCTCTTTGATAACGCCTTCCATGCCCTTGCACTTCTTGGGCTTCGCCTTCTCGCCCATGTTTTCGAAGATCTGTTCGATGCGCTCGGCCTGCGTTTTGGTGATTTCCAGGTGCTCGGCCAATGCGTTCTGCAGTTCCTCCGATGAGGCTGCCTCGATCATCTTGGGGAGAGCCTTGATGATCTGATGTTCCGCGTCGTAAAGATCTTTGAGCTCGTCAACGTAAAGGTCTTTCAATGTATTCGATTCCACTTGGTCCTCCAGAAAGATAGTTTAATTGCTGACAACACCGGCGCTGTCAACGGGAGCAAATGCTCCGGAGTGCTACTGAAGACTAGAGTGGTCACTCCAACCCCGCAATCGGACTGAACCTGTAGGCAAAGCCGGGGATGTCTGTAGTCTTCTCTGGCCGATCATCCGCCCCACCGCCCCACCGATTGACACTGCTTTGGACCGCTGCTAGTCTGAGCGCCCATTTCCACAGGGCCCATTCCGAACATGCCGCGCTTTGACGTTACTTCCGCCGGAGAACTGAACCTCGACCTGATCCTGTACGGCCTTCCCGACGAACTTCCGCCGGAGCGGGAATTGCTCGCTGACCGCATGATGCTCACCTTGGGCAGTTCTTCCGCCATCGTCGCCCACAATCTTGCTGCGCTGGGCAGCCGGGTGGGCTTCCAGTCGCTTCTGGGAGACGACTCGCTGGGGCAGATCGCGCTGGATCGTCTGGCCGAAGGCGGCGTCGATGTCTCTCAGGTGAAACTCGTTCACGGGCCCACCAAGACTGGACTGACAGTTATCCTGCAGCGCACTGGCTGGCGCAATATGTTGACCTACGCCGGAACCATCGCTGAACTTTCGCTGAAAGATTTGGATTTCGATTACCTAGCTGATTCGCGCCATTTTCATCTGTCGTCTCTCTACCTGCAGCGCGGTCTGCAACCAGACCTCGGCGAACTTTTTCGCCGGTTAAAGTCTGCCGGCCTCAGCATTTCATTGGATACCAACGATGATCCCGAAGACCGCTGGGGTGGCGGCTTGGAGGGCATCCTGAAGTATGTTGATGTGCTGCTCCCCAATTCACGCGAAGCCACGCGGATCACAGGAACGGACGATCCCGAGATTGCGATCAAACAACTGGCGGAAATGGTTCCGCTGGTGGTAGTGAAGCTGGGGCACGAGGGAGCGCTGGCTCAACGAGGGACGGACCGATTCACCAGTCCTTCATTAAAGGTCACGGCCGTCGATGCCGTGGGAGCCGGAGACAGTTTCGACGCCGGCTTTCTGCATGAGTATCTGCGCGGCTCCGATCTCACGACCTGCCTGGCCAGTGGCAACCGGGCGGGAGCGTTGTCCGTTACGCGGCCGGGGGGAACCGAAGCCTTCCGCAACAAGGAGTATCGCGAGCACTTTCTGCGCGAGCACGGCGCGATGTAGGGGCGGGCGTCTCGCCGGCCGGACAGCCGGCAGAGCCTGCCCTGAGCGAAGTCGAAGGGATGCCGGCGCTACGAAAATCCTACTTGCTCACTTCCAGTAACAGATGGTCCCGGAATTCTGTTTTGAGCTTGGGAACGGCTCCTGCCGTTGATTCGATTGTCCCCAGGTCCTTGCCTTCCGGATAATTCAGCACGTGATAGCTGCCCGCCTGCAGCCCGCGCAATTCAACCTCACCTTTCCACGGTTTTGACGACGGAGCAAAAAATGCGTAATACATCTTGCCATCTTTCTCGATCGCGTAACCCTCAGGAACGTCATAGCCATAGACATAAAGATTCCTGAATGTGCCCTTGGACAGCATCTTCTGGTTGTAGATGTCGATCCACTTCTTCCAGTGTTCTTCCTTACTCTGGGTAAGCGTGACCGGTTTGAATTTCGGACCGGGATCGGGCCAGACGAATTTTGTTCCCACCACGCCCCCAGGCCCGATCGTCGACGCAAAATCGTCTCCGTGTTCCCGCCAGTTTTTGCCAATTCGATCCATGGCTGAGAGTTCCACGTGGTCGCCGTACACCGCCGACTCCGGCCCCAGCA
Source organism: uncultured Acidobacteriaceae bacterium (assembly GCA_964528615.1). GTDB lineage: Bacteria > Acidobacteriota > Terriglobia > Terriglobales > Acidobacteriaceae > JAIQFF01. Next base: position 46,581 of record CAZGSU010000052.1, read on the forward strand.
GCGCCTTGTACATCTTGATGCGGCGGCGAACCTGGACCGCGCCCACCGGATCAGCCGTGACCGCCTGATCGATAAATGGCAGCCAGGCAAGCGATGGCGGCGTGCCACAGGGACAACTCTGGGTCACGCTCTCCGGCTTGATGGCTCGGCTGGTCTGAAAAATCGTTTTGTAAACGTCGGCCATTGCGTTGACCGAATCCTGCGGAGACTTGTGGTGGTGCGCCGGGTTGTAGCACATGGGGACGCTGTAAATGTTGTCCAGCTTCGAGCCGTCGAATCCCCAGTCGCCGATGAACTTCTCGGTAAGTTTTTTGTAGTACGCCTGGACCTCGGGCACCGCCGGGCAGAGCGCCGCCAGGTCGCGGGTCATGCGCGCGTGCTTCCCGTCTTTATTGAGCAGGAGCCACTCCGGATGCTCCTGTGCGACCTTCGACACGATGTACTTGTGCGACTCCCATTTGCCCCGGCCATCTTCCACGCCCAACGGCAGCCACCAGAGCTGCACCAGGATCCCCTGTTTGTGGAAATCGTCCACCATTTTCTTGATGGAATCTCCGGGAAAAGTATCCTTGCGCGGATTCCAGTCACCGTAAGTGTCGAACCAGCGATCGTCGAGGGTCGCCCACTTGATGTTGAGCTCTTTCAACTTCGGAATCGTGCCCAGCATCTGCGCCGGAGTGACATTGAACTCGTAGCCCCATCCGCACCAGCTCACGTTGTAGGCTTCGCCGGAAGGTTTGGGAATCTCCCAGCCTTCCTTCTGCAACGCCCTGGACCAGTCGTGCAGCGGCTCGTAAAAATCGCCGGCATAGACCTCGACAAAACTGCGGGGAGTGGAATAAGTTTCTCCCGGTTTGAGCACGGCGTCTGCGGCAATGTCCACGGCAGCGTTGACCATGCCATCGGCATCGACCTTGACCGGCAGCGAAAGCGTCAGGGGCAGAGTTTCGACGTGGCCAATGGCTTCGCCCACAGAACCCGTCCAGAACGCCACCACCGGAATGCCGCCGCCGTAGCCACCCCTCACCTCCGCGCCCATGAGATTTGGTTGGGTGAAGGTGCGGCTCAACTTAATGACATCGTCTTTTCCCCAGTCATAGCTCGAGCCATGAAAACTCCACAGGTCATAGGGCCGGGCGTTCGCGTCCGCCATACTGGCGTTCAACCTGCGCTGCTGCTCGACCACGCGATCGATACGCAAATCTTCCTTGCCGGTATTTTTGTATTCGGCACTCGATAGCAGCATGTTCGGAAAATCGTCGTAGACCTGGACCAACACCGTACGCTGGATGTCGGTCACGGATGCATCCAGCGGGTGGGAGGGAATTTCCAGCCGCTTGCCCCGGCCCAGTTTGCCCACGCTGTCCTGAATCCTCACCTGGCCCAGGTCCAGGGCAAATGGAATTTCCCTGCCATCGCGCACTAGAAAATCACTGTTGCTACCACCCGAATCGTCCAGCGTGAACCTGTGATCGCCCTTGAGCAGGGACGCCTGCACGTGTCCGGAACGCAAGATCTGAAACTCGGCAGTACTTGTGGTCACGATGACCGGACCCCCAAGTCGCACATCTACCCTGATATTGGAGCGTTGCGCTGGCGTTGGCGCGGATTCGGTCTTGACTGGCGGAGTCGTGCAGCTCACGCCGAAGCAGCACAACAATGCCAGCAGCATCGTTCTCGCCTTTTCAGTCGGGCAAAAGAAAACCGATTTTGACCGCCCCGTGTTCATTGCGTTCCTCCCTTGGGTAGACCAGTGAAGCCCAGACCTTTGAAGCCCGCGCCTTTGAACTGCTGAAACATCCGCTCGGCATTCAGGTGGTAGATCTTTTCCAGCACCGGATCGGGCAACTCCAGTCCATAAATTTCCCAACGTCCCTGAGCCGGATAGCCCCAATAGTCGAAGGATTCATCGGCAGTTTCCAGCCAGCGAAATTGGTTGCGATACATCGCCTCATCCATGCCATTGTCAGTTCCAAACATAACCCGGTCCTGATATTTCAGAAAGAACTCGCGAGTGCGCCGGGGTTGCCGTCCCAGTTCCGCTTCGCGCGCGCCGAATTCGACCATTACGTTGGGGTACTGATCCAGCATATGCGATACCCAGTCGAGATTCTCGGGCCAGCCCATGTGCAGCGAGACGAAAAGCGTTTCGGGATGCCGGGCAAAAACACGGTTGCGCGCTTCCAGCAATTCTTCCAGCCTGGGAAACTGCGGGCCGTAGAAGCTCCAGTCCGGATGCTCGGTCAATTCCTCGTAGCGCTCATTGCGGCCGTCCGTAGGATGAAAAAACGCTTCCGGATCGCCGGTGTGAATGGAAACCGGAATGCCCAGCCGCCCGCATTCGTGCCAGACCGGATCCAGGCGCGGATCGTCGATTGTGATCAGTTTACCGGTCTTATCGCGAACGCCCAGGCCCAGGTCCTTGAGCAGCTTGAGCCCGCGAGCTCCCCGGGCGACGGCGTCGTCCAGTTGACGTACCATTTCCCCGCTGAAATCCGGATCGTCAATCTTGCTCCAGTCGAGTTGGGTGAAGACCATGAACCGCCCGGGATAAGGCTTCACCATCTCGTCGATCACATGCTGCAGCTTGTCCCCCCACATGCCCGTCAGAATGACCACCGTTTTCACGTTGGTGTTGTTCATGACCTCGATGACCCGTTCGGGAGCCATATGGTCTTCAATGCGAGCGGCGTCGTTGATGTGGTTGTGGACGTCGATGACATAGAACTTTGCCCGGGGAACGTCGTGGACGGGAACGTGAAGCATGGACACAGGATGAAAATCTCTCAGCAGCAAAGTTTTCTTCTGCTCGGCGTCCGCGGCTGACTTGTATCCGATCTGGGGCGCAGATGGATTCGCGGTTTGCGCCTGAGCCGCCAGGATGCAAGCCAGAAACGCCAGAACGCATTTCGCCGTCAAACTCATGCTGACCTCCGGCCGTAATTGAAACGAAAGCAAGAGTAAGTAATCGGAACTATACAACAGGCAACGTTAAGCATCGCAAGAAAATGGCCGCCAACGTGGCGGCTCGAAATCGCGCCCCTACATGGGCAATGGCGACGCAAGAGCGCGGGCGAGGGCGCCCGCGCCACACCATCCCTGTAAAAAAATCGCGCCAACTGGTAGCCTGATTCTTGCATCTTGGTAGTGGCGGGTCTACCCCGTCCGGAGAGAGGCGACAAATGAAGTCACGCAAAGAGAAAGTTCTTTATAACCTGTTACTCGGTACCGGAATCTATCTGCTTGATACGATGCGCAGCCGCATGGCGGGCACAGTCGACGACCTGAAGTCCAGGGCGCAGGACACCTACGAAACCGCTTCCGACCGCGTCAGCCGCGCCACCGATGTCATCCGTGGGGAAGACAGCAATTTTCTCGGCACCGCGGGGATCGCACTTCTCGGGCTGGGGATTGGCGTCGGCATCGGGCTGCTGCTAGCTCCCGCCAGCGGAGAAGAGACCCGCAACAACATCATCGAAAAAGCTCGCAACATCCGTGAGCGGGTTTCCGCGCGTGAAGGCGCAACCGGGACGTACGGAGTTTAAGGACGGCATCGGACGTCGGGCGTCGGACCTCAGGCGCCAGACCTCCGGTTTCACACCGCGAACCGCTAATCGTGTGAAAACTCCCAGGTTGGAAGTATGAAGTCCGAGGTCTGACGCCCGACGTCCGTGTTACCGCTTCCTCTTGTAATGAATGGGCCAGGCCACGGTCCAGCTATTGCCGCCGTCCTTCGATCCTTCCCAACTCCAGTCGAACTCGTCGTGACTGATGTTCTTGAACACCATGCGTTGCAATCGCTTGCTGCCGTCGGCTTGGATGGCTTCGCGCGCCAGGATCATCTGTCCGTCTTTGAACTCGCCGACAAAATCGAGATAGCCACCCTCGTTGTCTACCCAGGTCTGTTTCCATTTACCCACGGTGGTGTCGAAGATCGAAACGCTCCGGCCGCGCAGGTGCATGGCGTCGCCGCCGGAAAAATTTTCCTCGACGATGCAGCCGTCCAGGATGCGCCGGATGCTATTGGTGCCGTGCGCCGTCTCTCCTGCGTTACTGCCCGGCCAGGTGAGGTCCCATTCGCCCACCCAGAATTCGAGTTGCTTTTGTTCGGGTTCTGAACAGGGCTTGGGTTGGGCCGCGGCGCTGTTCTGCCGGGCTGCGCTCATGCAAGCCAAGGCCAGGATGACAAAGACCAACCGACAGGTTTTCCAGATCCGCATCAATGTTTCTCCGCGAATGTCCTTGGCATCAGACGACGCTTCAGGGAAAACGATAGCAAGCACGAAACACTGGATGACGCCACGAACCACGTGGGGACAGCCGGGGGCGGCTGTCCCCACGTGGTTCGTGGCGACGGTTTTCACCCCTTGTGATAAACCTTTAGCCTTGGTTCCCGCACACGCCATCTTCCTGTTCGTCGCCGGCATCCTGGGCGGAGCTTTGAACGCGGTCGCCGGCGGCGGCAGCTTTGTGGCGTTTCCCGCGCTACTGTTCACCGGCGTGCCGCCAATTCCGGCCAACGCCACCAACACACTCGCCCTGTGGACCGGTGTCACGGCGAGCGGAGGCGCCTATCGCAACCGGCTGGACGTGCCCCGGCGCGTCATGCTTCCGCTGCTGATCACGAGCTTCGGCGGCGGAATCGCTGGCGCGTTTCTTCTTCTCAGAACTCCAGCTCACACTTTTATGCGCGTGCTGCCCTGGCTGATGCTGGGGGCGACTCTCCTCTTCATATTTGGCAAAAGGCTGGCGGGAAACCGCGCTTCCAGCGTAGGACACGACGCCACCACGGCGGCTATCGTGGGAGCCTCCATCTTCGAACTCGGAGTCGCTGTCTACGGCGGTTATTTCGGCGGTGGCGTGGGCATCGTCAACCTGGCCATGCTGGCCGCCGTTGGCATGACCGACATTCATGCCATGAACGCCTTGAAGAGCATTCTGGGAATGGCGATTAATGGCGTCGCGGTGCTGGTATTCATCGCCAAGGGCGCGATCTACTGGCCGCAGGGGGTAGTCATGATCGCGGGCGCCCTGGTGGGCGGATATTTCGGGGCACACTACGCGCAGAAACTGCCGCAGGCCTGGGTGCGCGGTTTCGTAATCCTGGTGGGGGCGGGGATGACGGCGTACTTCTTCGTGAAAGCCTATTGATCGTTGGAGTTCGTTTCAAAACTTTCATCCTGGGCGCAAGCGAAGGACCTGCGCTTGTGCCCGTCAGTCGAAATCCGCGCCGAACGCCTTATTCCACAAACTAGCAGCACCGAGCAATGCATAGGTCCTTCGCTGCGCTCAGGATGACAGGCCCGATTAAGGGAACTGCACCTCGAGGGCGTAGATCTCCTGGGTGCTGATGTCGCGATCCAGGATCGGAGACCCGTCTGGAGCGATGCCACTCCACAAGCCAAACGGCCCAAAGTAACGATTGAGCCCCTTCAAGTCAACGATGGGCTCAAACTGAGCCTGGCCAACCTTGAGTCGCCCGAAAACGGGCTTGTCCGTAAACAGGGTATCGAAATAAAGGTATTTTCCATCCTGCGACCAGGAAAGGAAACCGGTCACGGCCGGAATCTTTGCCCAGTCGGACCAGCGCTGGGTCTGAAAATCAAAGATCTTGAGTTTCGTCTGATCGGCACCGACAACCGCGGCGAGAAAGCGGCCATCCGGCGACCAACGTGGGCTGAACAGGCCTTCGGAGCCGGGTACGGTTGAAACCTGGCGCGTGTTCATGTCCATCATGAAGATGGCCTGAGGCTCGGAACCTGAAGGCGCGCTTAGACGCGCGAAAACCAGGCGACCCCCATCGGGAGACCATGAGGGGTCGAGTTCGTTGAACTTCTCTTGCAGGAGTTCCTGAGCGGGGCCCCCCTGAGCAGAGACTACAAGAATCTTCCAGGGCATGCCGGGCTGGGTGACACTGTAAGCAATCTGTTTTCCGTCCGGCGACCAGCGGGGAAGCGCCGCGAATTGCGGCGGGTACGACAGTTGCCTCCGCTCGCTTCCGTCCGTGCGGCTGCGCCAAAGAACACCGTCTGGATAAGTGATATATGCGACCCATTGACCGTCCCGGCTGAACTCCAGATCGCCGGCGGAGATCCCTCCAAGAAACGGGGCAAACAGCTTGGACCGAGCGTCGTAACGAACCAGTTCGGCGCGGGGCTGTGTACCGACGACGAACAACTTGCGGCCATCGTTACTAACCTCAGCGCTGCCGTAGTTGATAGGTCCAGAAGTAAGTTGAACGGGCAGACGAGTGTTCCGGCCGAAAAGACGGGTCCGATCCGGTATGGCCCAAATGTTGGTTCCGGCCGTGTTGTTGCTCTGAAAAATGTAGTAGGCCCCGTCGTGGGTCCACTTGCCACAACACTCCTGGGGAGGTTTGTTCCAGCCCGGCAGCAGGGGGCGCAACCCTGTACCGTCGGCGCCTACCTCCCACAAAGAAGAAGTGGCGTTGATCGCGTCTACGAGTGTGAATCGGATACGGGTTCCGTCAGGCGAAAACCTTACGTTGGCCACGGCACCCTGGAGGGACAAAAGCTTGTGGATGTTCGTACCGTCAGATTTGGCAAGATACAGGTCAGAACCCTTGCCGACGACGAGGTTTTGACTGTCGGGCGACCACGTCGCATCTTGAGCCGTGAAGGGCAGCTGTCGGGGAGATCCCGCCGGCAGAGGCAAGATCGAAAATCCATTAACACCCTCCGATAGGGAGTTGGCGATCAGCAGCGAGGAATGATCGGGCGAAATGTCGGCAGGAAAAACATTCGAGAATGGAGTCGGAATCGGTGCTGCCTCCCCACCGTTAACAGACACCTGGAAGATCTGGAAATGGGCGTCGGCGCTTTCCCCGAAGTAAATGCGGACCCCATCGGTCAGCGGATTAAATTTCCCGAGGCCATCATGGGTAACCTGGGAAATGCCCGTGACCTTGGGCGGCTGGGCTGGCGAAAGAAGCCGCCAGAGGGCGACCGCTATGATGGCAATCAGGAGTCCACCCGCTCCCCAGAGCCAGGACTTGCCCGTGGCCGCGGGAGCAATCGCGGCACCTGTTTTTCCCGAAGTCGCGTCCCGTTTAAGACGTGTCAGATCCGCGCGCATGTCCGCCGCACTCTGGTAGCGGACGTCCCGGTCCTTGTCGAGAGCCTTTCTGATAATCCGTTCCACTTCCGCAGGCAGATCGGGATTCGCGCGCAGTGCCGATGCCGGCTCCTTGTTGAGAATCGAGTTGAACAGGGCGGCGGAGGTGTCACCTCGAAAGGGAAGCGTTCCAGTGGACATCTCGTAAAGCACGGCGCCGAAGGAAAACAAATCGCTGCGGGCGTCCAGGTCCTTCCCCAAAGCCTGCTCGGGCGACATATAGGCGACAGTGCCGAGGGCGCTGCCCGGACTGGTGAGATGCTCTTCGGTTATCGTCGGCGTTTCACTCGACTTCGAACCGGCGGGCGCGTTGATCTTGGCCAGGCCGAAGTCGAGGATCTTGGCGTGTCCACGATCGGTAACAAAAATATTCGCGGGTTTGATGTCGCGATGCACGATGCCTTTGGCGTGCGCGGCATCAAGCGCGTCCGCGATTTCGATGCCCAGGTCAACCAGGCGGTCGGTTTCGAGCGGGCGGCCCAGTATTACTTCCCGCAGAGTCTTGCCTTCCAGATACTCCATCACGATGAAGCGCAGGCCGCCGTGCTCCCCGATTTCGTAGATAGTGCAGATGTTGGGATGGTTCAGAGCTGAGGCGGCGCGAGCTTCGCGGCGGAAACGCTCCAGGGACTGGGGATCGTGCGCGATGTCGTCGGGCAGAAACTTCAGGGCAACGAAGCGGCCCAGGCTGGTGTCTTCGGCGCGGTAGACCACACCCATGCCACCGCCGCCCAACTTGTCGACAATGCGATAGTGGGAAACCGTTTGCCTAACAATAGATTGCGCATCGGGCATGGGAGCAACATGTTAGCAGAGAGTCTTGGGGGGATCATCGGCAGCACGGACGGGGCCTTGCCCCGTCCGCAATTCCCCGCTACGGCAACGGCGCGGAGGTGTGCTCGTGCACGATCGTCCACTTGCCGGCCTGCTTTTCGAAGATCACAGTCCAGCGCCAGGTGGCCATTTCGTGTTTGCCGGCTGCCGTGATCGCGTCTTCCTTGACGGTGGCGGCGGCCCAGGTCAGGTTGCCGTCAGTGTGGATCTGAGCGTCATCATTCACCGTCAGCTTCACACTCTTATAGTTCTTCAGCAGGTCGGTTACGCCTTTCTGGTATTCCGCCCAGTTGTTGTATTTCAGAGGTGCGATGTCGAAGAAAACATAGTCGCCCTGATCGTAGTATTGGGCCATGTTGGCGGGATTGCCCGCGCTCCAGCCCGCCATAAGTTTCTCCAGGTAGGCCTTGTCCGGGGCGCTGGACGGCGCGGCCTTTTTCTTTTTGGACGCGGCAAAACTGCAAAGACTGAGTGCGAGAACACAGACCAGAACGGTCAAAACGCGCTTGTACATTGATCTTCCTCCAATTCGGCGACAGATTGTCGCACAAAGAGCGGCAAACCACAAAGCCGGTGTGATCACGAACGCATGGAATCACCAAAGGCTGCGTAGGCCCAGACGTCCCCGTCTGGGCGGGCGAGCAAAGCTCGCCAGACTTTTGTATGCGAGACGACCAGAACCTCGGAGCCTTCCGCCGGGCAGGTGAGACATCCTTCGACTTCGCTCAGGACAGGCTCTGCCCCTAGGTTTGCCAGTGCGGGCGAGTCGCCCGCGACCACATGGGCATCCCCCACTCGACTCCTACAGCTTCTCCACGGTAAGCTGAATAGTTTTGAGCTTGGGGGCGAAACCGATGCAGGAAGAAGTGGCCAAACTTTGGCCTGAGATCCAGTGGATCGAAAGTAAGACGCTGCGCGACCAGGTCACACAGACCTGGGTAAAGGCTTTGCAGCGCAGCCCGCTGAAGCCCGACGACATGAATCGCATTCCCTTCACGCTGCTGGTGCCCAACTGCCCAATCACTTTCATGGAGCACAAGCGCTGCGTGGTCCACATTGCGCGCCAGAGCGCCCAGGCCATGCAACAATTCATGGGACGCGCCCTGCCCATCGATATCGACACCGTGATCGCAGGCGCGATTCTGGCCGACGTGGGCAAGCTGCTGGAATATGAGCTTGGCCCTGATGGCAAGAGCCGCCAAAGCGAGCGGGGAGAGGCGCTGCGCCATCCCTTTACCGGGGTTGCGCTGGCGTTGGAGTGTGGGGTGCCGGATGCGGTTTGCCATATCATCGCGGCCCACGCTGCTGAGGGCGACCTCGTGAAGCGCACCACCGAGGCTTACATCGTGCACCACGCCGATTTCATGGCATTCTTGCCTTTTAAGAACCCCAAAAACATCAGGGTGAAATAGGAGAGTTCGTGTCCGCTACGAAAGGAGCCCCCATCAAAGAGACGATCACTGCCCGGATGTCGCGCTGGGCCGCTGGACTCACCTACCCGCAGCTCTCCCAGGAAGCGGTGTATCAGGCCAAGCGCTTCCTGCTCGATTCCATCGGCTGCGCGCTGGGCGGGTACCAGCAGCACGATGTGAAGATCGCGTTACAGGTGCTCGACGAGATCGCGGGCAGCGGACCAGCCACCGTCATTGGCACCGGCAAACGCATCGACGCAGTCTCAGCCTCGCTGGCCAACGCGTTGATGATCCGCTGCATGGACTACAACGATATTTACTGGAAGCAGGACCCGTCACATCCGTCGGACATTTTCCCCGCGGCGCTGGCGTGCTGCGAGCGCGCGAAAAGCGATGGCAAAGAGTTGATCGTTGGACTCGCGCTCGGACACGAGTTCGAGATGCGCTTCTGCGAGGCGGCATTTCCCGGGATCCGTGAGCGCGGATGGCATCACGCCACGCTGACGGCGTTTGTCTCACCCATCGTCGCCGGTCGCGCCCTGCATCTGGGATGGGAACAGATTCAGCACGCGGTCGGTATCTCGGCCAGCCGTCATGCCACGCTGGGTGCGGTCACTGCAGGCAAGCTGACCATGATGAAGAACACGGTCGACCCCATGGCGACACAAAGCGGAGTTCTCGCCGCCCTGATGGCGGAGAAGGGCTACACCGGGCCGGAACACGTGATCGACGGCAAGGAAGGTCTGGCCCACTGCTTCGGACGGGAGTGGAAACTGAACGTGCTGACCGATGGCCTGGGTGAATCCTGGCGAATCACTCAGTGCGGCATGAAGGCGTTTCCCACGGAAGCCCTTACCCACACGCCTATTTCCGCGGTGCTCGACATCGTCAAGACGAACGATCTGAAGCCGGGTGAAGTGGAGAAGGTACAAGTTCGTTCTCTGGCGCGTGCGGCCGATATTCTTTCCGATCCCAGCAAGTATGATCCGCGCTCGAAAGAAACCGCCGACCACTCGCTGCCCTATGTGATTGCCGCAGCACTGGCCGAACGGCAGGTGACGCCGGTACAGTTTGAGATGAACAAGATTATGGATCCGACCATCCGGGCCCAGTTGAAGAAGGTCGAGGTAGTGGCCGATCCTGAGATCGAGAAAGTGTTTCCGGCGCTCCAGCGTGTGATCGTGAACCTAACCACCACCGATGGTCGGACGTTTACCGAGCAGTTGGACTATCCCAAAGGCGATCCGCGCAATCCGCTTTCTGATGCCGAGGTAGAAGAAAAATTTGCGGCCTTGGCGGAAGGCGTGCTGTCAGAGGGCGCCCAGAAGAAACTAAAAAATGCGATCTGGAACCTGGAAAAAGCAGGATCGGTAAGCAAGCTGATGGCGTTGATGAAGGCAGATGTTAAGGCGCAGGACAAGGCTGGGGGGAAGAAGAGTGGCGGGAAGAAGGCTGGGAAGCGGCGGTAGTTGGGGAGAGTTTCTGGTTTCCAGTTTCCGGTTTCCAGTTTCTGGCACTCAAGCATTCTAAACAGAAATTGTCATTCCTCGCGGAGCGAGGAATCTGGGTTTTGATTTTCCGGCGCCTGCCGAGCTTGGCTCGGCCTGACCGGGTCTGAGACCCGGTCCCACACAGGCAGGGGGCGATGTTATGGGTCAGACTATTGTCGAGAAAATCGCGCAGGCACATCTGGCCGAAGGGCCGAAGCGGCCGCTGCGGACGGGTGACTTCGTGGCCATCCGCCCCCACCGCGTCATGACGCATGACAACACCTCGGCGGTGATGAAGAAATTTCAGACCATCGGCGTGAAGAAGATTCACGACCCCCGGCAGCTGGTGTTTGCTCTCGACCACGACATCCAGAACCAGGACGAATCGAACCTGCACAAGTACCAGGCCATAGAAGGTTTTGCCAAATATCATGGCGTGGATTTTTATCCAGCGGGCTCGGGCATCGGGCACCAGATCATGGTGGAGCGCGGATATGTAGTACCGGGGTCTTTTGTGGTTGCATCCGATTCGCACTCGAATATGTACGGCGCGCTGGGCGCCGTGGGAACGCCGATCGTGCGCACCGATGCGGCGGCGGCGTGGGCGACCGGCGATTTCTGGTGGCAGATTCCACGTTCCATCCAGGTGGTGCTGGAAGGCACGCTGCCCGCGGGCACCACCGGCAAAGACGTCATCATTACGCTGTGCGGGCTTTACAACCACGACGAAGTATTAAACGCCGCTGTCGAATTCAGCGGCCCGGGCGTGGCCGGCCTTTCCATGGACGCTCGATTTTCCATTTCCAACATGTCCACTGAGTGGGGGCCGCTGGTGGGTTGGTTCCCCGTGGATGAGGTCACTATCAAGTATCTCGCCCAGATGAAGCAGCGGCTGGCGGCGCAGCGTATCGAGCGCTTCACCGATGAGGATATCCAGCGCTGGGTGCGGAAGCCCCCGCAGCCTGATGCCGATGCCGTCTATGCCGCACGCATCGTGTTGGATCTCTCCCAGGTTACTCCGCATGTGTCCGGGCCTGACACGGTACAAAAAATGTCTTCGCTGGCGGAGATGGAAAAAAACAAGGTTGCCATCCAGAAGGCATACCTGCTTTCGTGCGTGAACTCGCGGATCGAGGATCTGGCGGCAGCAGCGAGTGTGCTCCAAGGCAAGCAGGTGGCGACGGGCGTAAAACTGTACCTGGGCGCGGCTAGCAAATGGGTGCAGGAAGAAGCCGAGAGGCGTGGCATCTGGAAGACTCTGCTCGACGCCGGGGCGCATCCGTTGCCGGCGGGATGCGGGCCATGCATCGGCCTAGGCGTCGGGCTATTGGAGCCGGGCGAGGTGGGGATTTCCGCCACCAATCGCAATTTCAAGGGCCGCATGGGATCGCGCGATGCCAAATGCTATCTGGCCAGCCCGGAAGTTGTGGCTGCATCCGCCCTGGCCGGATATATTCGCGGGCCGTTCAAGATGGCCGACCGAACCCCGGTGCGGGCTTACAAGGAATTTCCTGGAAGCGCTGTCACTGAGAAAGTCGACATCCTTCCCGGCTTTCCCGAACGGGTACGGGGACGGCTGATCTTTATGCCGCAGGATAACGTAAACACCGACGCCATTTACGGAAAGGACTACACTTACCGCGACGATGTCACGTTGGAGACGATGGCCAAGGTCGCAATGGAAAATTATGATCCGCAGTTTTCCGGGCGAGTCCATCAGGGTGATGTGATCGTGAGCGGCTTTAACTTTGGAACCGGATCGAGCCGGGAGCAGGCGGTCACTTGTTTGAAGGCCAAAGGGATTCCGCTGTTGATCGCGGCAAGTTTTTCGCAGACTTATCTTCGCAACGCTTATAACAACGGCTTTTTGTGCATCGAGGTACCGGAACTGGTGAAGAGCCTGCGAAGCCAGTTCGCAAAAGAAATCGGCGCGCAGAAAAAAACCATCATTCCCGGGGACGAGATCGATATCGATTTCACCTCGGGCGTGATCGCGTGGCGGGGCGAGAAGTTTGCGTTTCCGCCGTTGGGCAGCGTGCCGCAATCGCTGGTGATCGCGCAGGGCGTGGAGAATCTGGTGGCGAAGCGATTGGGACTGGGATAAGCCAACCACGGAGACACGGAGAAAATACTGGGGAAACAATCGAGTAATAATTCTCTGCGTCTCTGTGCCTCCGTGGTGAAAACGGTTTCTGTCGCGAAAGAGTTCTAGAGAGGACGGAATGGCGAAACGTACGGTTGTGACCATGCCCGGGGACGGGATCGGGAACCAGGTCCTGCCCGAGGCGTTGCGAGTCTTGCAGGCGGTCGGATTTGACGCGGAATATATCCACGCCGATATCGGTTGGGAGATCTGGTGCAAGGAAGGCAATGCTCTGCCTGACCGCACCCTCGACCTTCTGAAGAAACATAAGCTCGGCCTGTTTGGAGCTATCACCTCGAAGCCGAATAAAGAAGCCCAGGCGGAGTTGAAACCCGAACTGCGTGCCAAGGGCCTGGTTTACTACAGTCCGATTGTGACCATGCGGCAGACCTTCAACCTCGACATCTGCATGCGCCCGTGTATCGGTTTCACCGGCAACCCGCTGAATTTCATTCGCAAGACAGTTGCCAGCGGCTTCGACGAGCCGAAAATAGATACCACAGTCTTTCGCCAGGGAACCGAGGGCATGTACGTAGGCGTGGAATGGACGAACCCGCCGGAGAACGTGCGCGCCGCGCTGAATACGCATCCGCGTTTCAAGGCTTTCAACAGCGTGCCCGGACCGGACCTGGCAGTAAGCGTGCGCATCATTACGCGGGCAGCGGCGCGGCGCATTGTCACGGCCGCTTTCGAGTATGCGAAGAAGCGCGGCTTCAAGGGCGTTACCATCTGCGAGAAGCCTAACGTGGTGCGTGAAACATCGGGGATGATGGAAGAGACAGCCAGGGAAGTGGCGAAGAATTATCCGGGGATTGCGCTGTGGTCAACAAACATTGACGCGCAGTTGATGTGGCTGAACAAGAATCCCGAAGACTACAACGTGATCGTCGCCTCCAACCTGTTTGGCGACATTCTGTCCGACGCTTTCGCCGGACTGGTGGGCGGACTGGGCTTTGCCGCCTCGGGCAATATCGGGGATGAGGTCGCGGTATTTGAGCCTACCCACGGATCGGCCCCCAAATATGCCGAGCTGAACCCGCCGATCGTGAACCCAATTGCCATGATTCTTTCCGCAGCCATGATGCTGGATCATATCGGCGAGGGAGCCAAGGCGGAGCGCATCCGGACCGCGATCGCTGATGTGGTGAAGGAAGGTAAAGTCCGGACGTACGACATGATGCGAATTTCCGGGGGAGCGAGGTCGATTGCGCAAGGCGCCGCGAGCACGGTGCAGATGGGGGATGCGATTCTGGAGAAGTTGAAGTAGGAATCTGATAAGGGCGTTTATTGTTTGAGTCGCGGAGCGACTCGAACGGCGCGGGAGCTCACCTGGGTCCTTCGCGCGCAACAGCGGCGCGCTCAGGATGACATTTGGTTGTCATGAAGTGACGCTATGACAGGTTCTGTGGGAGAAAAGTCGGCGGGGATGGGAGAAGCCGGGCATTTTGGTAAAGATGTTCGGTCGGACGTGCACGTCGCCATCGAGCCGAAGGACAGTGGCGGGCTTGAGATCACGATGCGGTCGCGGGTTGCGCCCTACTATGGCGACTCCATCCTGACCCAGGCGCGCCAGCTGCTGGAGACGCTCGGGGTGAAAAATGCCCGTGTCGCCATCGACGACGAGGGCGCGCTCCCTTTCGTTATTTCGGCGCGGATCGAGACCGCCGCGAAGCGTGCTGGACTAGGTCTGGGGCGCAAGGCTTCGCCGGAACAGGTCTCGCTGCCGGAACCGTCGGCGAGAGATCGTTTGCGCCGCTCGCGCCTGTATCTTCCGGGTTCAGAGCCCAAATACTTCATTAATGCCGCGCTGCACGGCCCGGACGCGATCATTCTCGACCTCGAAGATTCCGTCCATCACGCCGAAAAAGATGCCGCCCGGATTCTGGTACGCAACGCATTGCGCGCGGTGGACTTCGGAAAATGCGAGCGCATGGTGCGCATCAACCAGTTGCCCATGGGACTGGAAGACCTGGCTGAGATTGTTCCCGAAGCGCCGGACCTGGTCCTTCTCCCCAAAGCCGAGCGGCCGGAGCAGATCGCGGAAACCGACCGCATGGTTGGCGAGTTGAAGAGCCGTTACGGGATTACGCGTCCGATCTGGTTGATGCCAATTCTGGAGACCGCACTCGGCATCGAGAACGCATCCGTCATCGCGACCGCCAGCAAACATGTGATCGCCCTGTCGATTGGCCTGGAAGACTACACCGCGGATCTGGGCGTGGCCAAAACGGCGGAAGGCCGCGAATCGCTCTATGCCCGGATGCGTCTGGTGAATGTCGCGAAGGCGGCAGGCATCCAGGCAATCGATTCGGTCTATGGCGACGTGGGTGACATGGACGGCTTGCTCCACTGGGCGCAAAATTCCCGCGCACTCGGGTTTGACGGCATGGGCTGCATTCATCCCGCGCAGATTCCGGTGATCCATGAGGCGTTCGCGCCTTCGCAGGCCGAGATCGAGAAGGCGTTGAAGATCGTGGCGGCATTCGAAGAAGCTCAGCAGCGGGGCGTCGGCGTAGTCAGCCTGGGATCGAAGATGATTGATCCGCCGGTGGTCGAGCGCGCACAGAAGCTGGTTGAGCGGGCAAAAAAGATGGGGAAGGCGTGAGCAAGAAAAGACGGTGTGGGACCGGCTCTCTGAGCCGGTCGAGTCGAGCGAAGCTCGACAGTTTAGAGGTCGACAGTCTGACGTACAGCAATTGCCCCGTCCGCAGACAACCTGCCGAGCCTTGCTCGGCCTGACCGGGCCTGAGACCCGGTCCCACACAGGCATCGCGGGGAACAGAATGGCTGAACGCGTAGAGCTGGTGCAGAACGCTGCCGGGCGCATGGTTCCAGCCATGGTCAATGGCAAGCCCCAGATTCCGTACCTGGGCATGGCCAAGTACCAGCCACGTGGCCGCAAGGCCGCTCCCCCGGTGCGCTCGAGTAAAGATTATCCCGACAATGGAGACAAGCGGGTCGCGGACCTGGAAACCGCCCTGCGCAAATGCGGGTTGCGCGACGGCATGGTGATTTCCAATCATCATCACCTGCGGGACGGCGACCGGGTGGCGCTGTTGATGCTGGAAACCGCGGCCCGGATGGGTGTCAAGAATCTTACCTGGTTTCCCAGCGCCTCTTTTCCTTCACAGAAGAGCGTTATTGATTTGATGCAGTCGGGCGTGGTCCATCATATTGAAGGTTCGATGAACGGTCCGCTCGGCGACTACTGCACCCAGGGAAAGATGAACGGCCTGGGTGTTCTTCGCTCCCATGGCGGGCGCTGGCAAGCCATCCAGGACGGCGAAGTGCACATTGACGTCGCGGTGATCGCTGCGCCCACCGCGGACGCGTTCGGGAATGCGGATGGATCGCATGGAAAGTCGGCGTGCGGATCGCTGGGATTCGCGCTTGCCGATTCGATATATGCCGATCAGGTCATCGTAGTCACCGACAACCCGGTTCCGTTTCCCTGTATTCCTTGGCAGATCCAGGGCAACAATGTGGACTGCGTAGTCGAGGTGGAATCCATCGGCGATCCGGCCAAGATTGTTTCCGGCACCACGCAGATCACTCGTTCGCCGGACCGGTTGCGAGTGGCTGAGTATGTGGCGCGCTTCCTGCGCGACGCGGGAATCATGCGCAATGGATTCTCCTTCCAGGCCGGAGCGGGCGGCATCGCGCTGGCATTCGTCGACTACCTGCGCCGCATGATGAAAGAAGATGGCGTAAAAGCACGATTCGTTCGCGGTGGATCGACGCGCTACCTGGTGGAGATGCTGCGGGAGGGATTAACCGACTACATCATGGACGGGCAAACGTTTGACCTTGATGCGGTGAAATCGATCGCCAGCGATCCCCGGCACGTTGCGACCTCGCCGTTCACTTCTTACAACTATCACGGCAAAGGTTCGTTCGCTTCCATGGTGGATGCCGTGGTGCTGGGCGCGACCGAAGTGGACGTGAATTTCAATGGCAACGTGGTCACCCATTCTGATGGCAGGCTACTGCATGGTATTGGCGGCTGGCAGAATTGCCTGCAGGCAGGGTGCACCGTCCTGGCGGTGCCATCATTCCGCGATCGCATTCCGGTGATCGTGGACGAAGTCACCACGCTCACCGGGCCCGGCGAGCTGATCGACGTGGTGGTGACGGAGCGCGGAATCGCCATCAACCCGCAGCGCCAGGACTTGCTCGATGCTGTGAAAGGATCGAGTCTGCCAATTCGTCCGATCCAGGACATCAAGGCGGAAGTGGAACGCATCTGCGGTGGCAAATCGGCGCGTCCCAAGCCCGGAGAGCGTCCGGTGGCAGTAGTGAAGTGGGTCGACGGAACGGTGCTGGATACGGTCTGGCAGCTTGGCTAGAAAATTCTTGGCCACGGATTTACGCGGATTACCACGGATAAATCTTTAAAATTGTCATCGAGGATGGGCGTGTCGGGGAGACTTGGTTCAGATATTTGAATCAGATCCGTGTTGATCCGCGTAAATCCGTGGTCCAGGAATTTTCCTTCCTACTCGTTCTTCATCGCGTCGATCAACTGGAAAAGCTGGGTGCGGTCCACGACTTCTACAAAGGGCTTACCCTGGGTCTTGTTGCTGACCACATAAATCGTAGGTGTGTGGTTGATACCAACCCGCTGCCCAAGATTTTTATCCTGATTGATTCCTTCGGCAAGCTTGCCTTGCGGATCCACGACAAAGGGCAAATCCACTTTGTGGTCAGCGGCAAATTTTTCCGCGAACGAACGCAGGGTTGGCGGCGTGATCTCGGGTTGATGCTCGAAGATGTAGTCGCGGAAGTCATTACCCAGTTGTTTGGAACGGGTATCGAAATAGCGTGCGATGATGGCCGCGTCGTAAGACCAGTTGTGCATGGGCAGCGGGAAGTCGTGGCGGACCACCGGGATTTTGTAGGTTCTGGCGGCTTCCTCGACCAGAGGCGCGGCGCGCCGGCAGTCAGGGCATTGGAGGTCTTCAAAAACCACCAGGGCGACCTGGGCGCCTTTTGGCGGCCGTAGAGCGGCTTCAACGGTCTGGGCCGAAGCCAGCGAAGCGACCAGCAGGAATCCGAGGACGAGAGCAGCGTAGTGGTTGTTCATATTTGTTTAGATGCACGTGTACCTGACTTCTTTCCTACCAAACATGGTAACTGAAGGAACCCGCCAGGCACACCGCTAAAGCGGGGGGGCCGTTATACAAAGATCAAGGCTACAGCAGGCGAAGCTGGCGCCGTTCCAGGGCCAGCAGCTTTTCCTTGATGGGCAGGCCGCCACCGTAGCCCGTAAGTTTTCCGTTGCTGCCGATCACGCGATGACACGGAATCACGATTGGAATTGGGTTCGCGCCATTCGCCAGTCCCACCGCGCGTGATGCGTTGGGGTTACCCACGCGGCGAGCCAGCTCACTATAGGAAATCGTTTCTCCGTACGGAATTTCGCACAGGAGGCGCCACACCGCCCGCTGAAACGGAGTGCCTTCCGGCGCGAGCGGCAGATCGAAGGTTTCGAGTTCTCCGGCGAAGTAGGCAGTAAGCTGCCGGATTGGTTCGTGCAGTGCCGCCGGATCCTCGCGCCAGGTGGAATCGGGGCGGGCAGTCCGTCTTCCGTTCACGAACTCGATGAAACGCAGGCCGGCGGCGTCAGCAGCCAGCAACAGCGGTCCCAGGGGACTGTCAATCTGAGTGTAGCTCGCAATGTTTACCGCCAGAGTTGCAGCCGTCATTTTTTACGCACCTAACCTGATCTGAACGCGACCTAAACTGGTTGCGATCTGAAAAAGTTCCGCACTTCACTCAGCAGGGCCGCGATATCCTCCGGCGAATTATAAAAGTGGCAGGAGACCCGGATACCGCCGACACTGGAAGTGTAACGGACGGAGACCAGGATTCTCTTCTCCAGCAGGCGGTTCATCAGCTTGATATTTTCTTCCGCCGATCCCACCGAGAAAGTAATGATGCCGGAACGGTTGTCGCGAGCCCTGGGCGTGACGATGCTTACCGGCAAATTGTCCAAACCGGCCACTAGTTGATCGGTAAGGGAGTAAATATGAGCGGCAATGTTCTCGTGACCCACATGGTTCATGAGTTCGAGCGAAGCTGCCAGGCCGACCGCGCCCGGGTAGTTGGCGGTTCCGCCGTTTTCAAAGCGCCGCGCGCTGGGCACGAACTGGTAGTCGCAAACTGGAGTTATGCCGGGCGTCTGAAAATATTCGCCCCAACCGCCGGGCGGATCCTGCACCGAGAGATAACCCGCCAGCGGCGGAGTGAGGCGAGGCAGCGCGTCACGGTCGACGTACAGGAAGCCGCAGCCGAACGGTGAGTTGAGCCATTTGTGCCCGCCACAGGCAAGGATGTCAACGGGAGTGTTAGCGACATCAAGCGGGATGGCTCCAATCTGCTGAATGGCATCCACCACCAGCCAGACATTGCGATTCCGGCAAAGGCTGCCGAAAGCCGCGAGATCACAGCGATAGCCATTGGTCCACTGCACCGCGCTAAGCATGATCACGCGGGTACGGGGCGTGATTCGATCCGCGAAGTCCTCGGCGCGCACCTCGCCGGCGCGATTCGGAACGACATCGATCTCGATGCCGTCCTTTCTTTTCTGCGTCCACGGTATGGCGACCTCGAGAAATTCCAGGTCAGAAAGCAAAACGCGATCACCAGAAACCAGAGGAATGGAGTTTGCGGCCAAAGCCAGGCCATGGGAAGTGCTCTCCACCAGGGCGATTTCGTCTTCCTGGGCGTTGATGAGGCGCGCGATTGCTGGCCGAGCGGCGGAACGCATCTGGTCCATAAAAATGTGGTGATTGGTGGACGAGTCAAGCGGACATACCATCGCCAGATCGAGAAACTTGCTGATGGCTTCGACTGCCGGACCCGGCGCGAGCGAGACGCAGGCTGCATCCAGAAAAACTTTATCGAGAAGACCGGGGAAGTGCTGGCGAGCGGAAAGCATGGAGCCAAGATTTAACCACAGAGTTCAGCGGGCCCGCAGAAAAAGCCCTGTTCCAAATTGTCGCCAGCCCGCCAATCCCACCGGGTCGCGTCATGCGGGGTCGCATCATACGGAGTCGTGTCACACCGGTCCCGTCCTGCCTGCCGGTCCTGTATTTTCGTCCCGCGAGGGACGGCTGAGAGTAGCCCGGCGTTTCAACGCCGGTAAGTCGGCAAGATGTTTCCCGTCCCGGTGGGACGGCTGAAATGCACGGCGCCCCGGGTTTGTTGCAAGCGTGCCGACGGCACGCCAATCCTGTCTCTGCTCACCCGCCACTGAAGTGGCGGGCTACAATCACCGGTCCCTCCGAGACCTCCGAACGGCATGGGCAAGAAGTAACTTTAGATAGCCGCAGCCTGCTCCCGCCGTTTTGCCTGGATCTCGATGTACACATGCACCAACGAGACCGCGGCGGGTGTCACGCCGGGGATGCGAGAGGCGTGACCGAGGGTACGTGGACGGATCTTGATTAGCTTTTCCTGCATCTCGCGCGAGAGGCCGCTGACCGAACCATAGTCGAACCACTGCGGAATGGTGTGCTGCTCGGCTCTCTTTAGCCGTCCGATGGCGCGCTGCTGTTGCAGAAGATAGCCCGCGTATTTGATTTCGGTCTCCACCGACTTGAGCTCGTTGCGGAGAGATGAAGAAAGACCGGCTACGGATTCACGCGGATTTTCTTCTGACTCGAAAAACTCTGGAGCTAGTTCGCGAAGCACTGGGAGCAGGTGCCCAATTGAGACCTCCGGACGCTTGAGCAGTTGGGCAAGGCTCTGGCCTGGGGCTGAAGCGAAGTCGTTGGCTGCCGAGCTTTGCTCGGCTGGACAGCCGGGGGCGGCTGTTCCCACGTGGTCCTTTATGTGCTGGAGCATTGCGTTTGTCAGCCTGGTCAGCTCCAGCAACTGCTTGATCGATTCATGACGTTCCTGCTTCGCCAGAAAATCGCCCCAGGCCGCGTCGGAGATCAGGCCGACCCGGCGTCCATGCGGAGTGAGCCGCCGGTCCGCGTTGTCGATTCGCAAATGCAGCCTGAACTCCGCCCGCGAAGTGAACATGCGGTAAGGCTCGTTGGTGCCTTTGGAAATCAGGTCGTCAATCAGGATCGCGGTGTAGGCCTCGGTGCGATCGAGGATCAGCGGCGGCTCGTTCTTTACCTGCAGCGCTGCGTTGATACCGGCCATCAGCCCCTGGCAGGCGGCTTCTTCGTAGCCGCTGGTTCCGTTGATCTGTCCGCCGAGAAACAGCCCGGCAATTTTTTTGGTTTCAAGAGTGCGTTCCAGTTCCGTTGGGTCAATCGAATCGTATTCGATGGCATAACCGGGCCGCAGCATCTCGGCGTTCTCAAGGCCGGGGATGGACTTCAAAATCTCCAACTGGACCTCTACCGGCAGCGAGGTGCTCATGCCATTGACGTAAATCTCGTGGGTGTTCAGGCCCTCGGGCTCGAGAAAGAGCTGGTGCGTGATCTTGTCGGGAAACTTGACGATCTTGTCCTCAATCGAAGGACAGTAGCGCGGACCGATGGAGTGGATCTGTCCGCTGTACATCGGCGAACGGTGGACGTTCTCCCGGATGATGCGCTGCGTTTCGGCCGTGGTCCACGCGATGTAGCACGGTACCTGCGAATCATGATGAGCTACGCGCCGGGTGCGAAAGCTGAAGGGAGTCGGGTCGTCGTCGCCGGGCTGCACCTGGAAGCGAGACCAGTCGATAGTGCGGCCATCGAGACGCGGCGGGGTCCCAGTCTTCAGCCGGCAACCACGCAGGCCGAGCCGCTTGAGGGCCTCGCCCAGCAGGACGGCGGCCGGTTCGCCGGAGCGCCCGGCAGGATATTGCTGTTCACCGCAGTGGATCAGGCCATTGAGAAAAGTCCCGGTCGTGATGATGACCGCGCCAGCGCCAACAGTGCGGCCGTCGCGCAGCCGGATGCCTGTTGCTCGCCCGCGCTCGCCGTCGTTGGCCTCTGATCGTTGGTCGTTGGCAAGAACAGATTCCTCGTCGCTGCGCTCCTCGGAACCACAATCAGAAGTGGAATTGGCCAACGACCAAGGACCGACGACCGACGACGGCTCCACAATCAGATCCGCGACTTCAGCCTGCTTGATTTTCAGGTTGGGCTGCGATTCCAGCACCTCGCGCATCTTCAGGCGATAGGCCTGCTTGTCGCACTGTGCACGAGGAGACCACACCGCCGGGCCACGCGAGGTGTTGAGCAGGCGGAATTGGATGCCGACCGCATCGGTGATTTCGCCCATGATGCCACCCAGCGCGTCCACTTCGCGGACCAGGTGTCCCTTCGCGATTCCACCGATTGCCGGGTTGCAGGACATCTGGGCGATAAGATCGACGTTCAGAGTGTAGAGGGCAGTTTTCAGGCCCATGCGGGCTGCGGCCATGGCGGCTTCGCATCCGGCGTGTCCGGCCCCGACCACTACAACGTCGAATTGTTCGGTGAATTGCGGCATGATGGGCGGCGATCAGCTTCGCAATGCGCGAATTCCTATTCTAACAACTCAGGCATTGACAGGCCGGAGGATAATTGTCGGTAAGCAGGCCTGTGATGAGCGTTGTCAGGATTTCTGAGCCAACCGTCGGCGACCGAAGCAGCTTCAAGCTGGGAGTAGCGTGGGTGCTGCTTTGTCTGGCCTTGGCCGCGCACGTCACCGATGAAGCCACCACTGGTTTCCTCGCCGTATACAACCCCACGGTTACGGCGCTGCGGGCCAGGCTGGGGTACTGGCCGATGCCGACGTTCGAATTCCAGGACTGGTTGACCGGGCTGATTGTGGCCGTTGTCGTTCTTCTGGCTCTGTCTCCGGTCGTCTTCCACGGATCCCGGTGGGTTCGGCCGCTGTTCTACTTTTTTGCCTTCCTGATGATTGCCAACGGGCTGGGTCACACCGCGGCGACAATCTTTGGAAGAACGGTGAGTTCGGTGCGTTTCCCGCGCCCGGCGCCCGGATTCTATTCGTCGCCACTCCTGCTCGCCGCATCGGTGTACGCGCTAATCCAGTTGAGACGTACCCGTTTATCTTGAACTTCGCCGATGTAATCAGCCGTACACTTTCCTTCGGTTGCGACCCGAGTCGGCCGCTCGTATATTGGTAGGCACACTGGAAAGCGAGGCTATTGTGACGAGCGAAGACTTTTTCCTGCAACTGGACGCGCGCATCGCACAGTTCGATCTGCTTTGCCACCCTTTCTACAAAGCCTGGAGTGCAGGCAAGCTCTCGCGCGAAGATCTGGGGGAATATGCACGCGAGTACTACCGTCATGTGAAGGCCTTTCCCGCCTACCTGGCGGAACTCAGCGTGCGTCTTGAGGATGGCGAATTGCGCCGCGCTGTCCTGAGCAACCTGCTCGACGAAAAGGGCGGCCCCGACCCGGCCACGCCGGAGCACGCGGAACTTTGGCTGGATTTTGCTGAAGGAATGGGAAGCAGACGCAATTTGGGTTCACATGTTCCCCTGCCCGAGGTCAGGCGATTGGTTTCTTTCTTTGACGATCTGGCCGCTGAGGGATTGCCGGAAGAAGCGCTGGCGGCATTTTATGCCTACGAATCCCAGGTTCCGCGAGTGGCCAGGGAGAAAGCCCGAGGGCTCCGGGACATGTATAGCGCGGATGAAAAAACTCGCGCGTACTTCGACCTCCACTCAACCGCGGATGTATCTCATGCGCGGGTCTGGCGGGAGCAACTGGAGTCCCGCTTGAAAGCAAATCCTGAAGCCGCGGAAAAAGCGCTGGCTGCGGGAGAAGCTGCCGCGAAAGCTTTGTGGCGTGCGCTCGATGGCATCGAGGCGCGACGCACGGCACAGGCCGCGTAAGCAGTTTCGAGGATGCGAGCGTTCGTAATGGATCGCTAATAGCTCTCTAATCTCTCTAATAAAGAGCCGCTGATTTTAGAATCATTGATTCTGCTGTCGTTGATTTTGCGATCGATGATTTTAAGGTCAATGGCTCTTCCCTTTTGAACAGGACTCTTCAAGCTATGGCAAAAACAATGCCCATCGGGGCCCGGGGCGAAGTGGAACAGACCGTGGAGTTGAAGCATACGCTGGCAGGCCACAACCCAAATCTTCCTCCCATCTATTCCACTCCGGACATGATCCGGTTGATGGAGGTCGCGGCGTTCCGCGCCTTGCAGCCCTACTGCGAAGGCGACGAGATCACGGTGGGGACCGCGATCAACATCGAGCACCGTGCCGCCAGCCGGATTGGTGCGCTGGTCCGGGCGGAGAGTGTGCTGGAGTCGTTTGACGGAAGGTTCTACACCCTGCGAGTGACCGCACACGATAACAAACGTGAGATCGGGCGAGGCACAGTCGGGCGAGCCGTGGTCAGCGTGGGACAATTCCTGCAAAAGCTGAAGGAAGACAGTGATTAGTCATCGGTCGTCAGTCGTCGGCCGCATGAGATTTGTCATGGATATGGAAACACAAAAAGCAAAGGCAGAAGCGTTTCGCGCCATGCATCGAGGCGCACGTATCCTTCTGCTGCCCAATGCCTGGGATGCAGCCAGCGCTCGCGTGTTTGCCGAAAGCGGCGTCGGGGCCATCGCCACGACCTCCGCTGGTATCGCGTTCAGCTTGGGATATCCCGACGGGCAGCGGATCTCGCGCGAGGAAATGCTGGGGGTTGTCCGGCGGATTGCGGCAGCCGTCCCAGTTCCGGTGACGGCGGACGTGGAGGCGGGATATGGCAATCGTCCGGAAGATGCTGCCCGCACTGCACGAGAAGTCGCCAGCGCCGGAGCGGTCGGAATGAACCTCGAGGACGCCAGCCACGATCCACTGCATCCCTTGTTCGACCTGACACTTCAGGTCGAAAGAGTGAAAGCGGTGCTGGAAGCGGCGCAAGAAGTGCCGATGGTCCTGAATGCCCGGACCGATGTTTATCTGCTGCAACTGGAAACGCCGGAAAAGCGCTACGATGCCACCCTGCGTCGTCTGGCAGCCTATCGCGACGCCGGCGCCGACTGCGTATTTGTTCCGGGTCTGGGAGATGCCGCAACCATCGCACGCCTGGTGAAGGACTTGCAGTGCCCGGTAAATATCCTGGTCGGACCGGGATTTCCATCCGTGCCGGAGCTGCATCGACTGGGCGTGGCCAGGGTCAGCGTCGGCTCCAGCGCAATGCGAGCGACTCTTGGCCTGGTGAAACGGATAGCGGAAGAACTCAAGAACACGGGAACCTACGCGGCACTTGAAGGTGCAATCGCGTTTGCGGATGTGAACCGGATGATGGAATAGCGTAACCCGAAGTTTCCAGCGACTGGTTTGCAGAATCACCGCTCGCCGAATCGTCCTGGCCACATTGGCGGGGGCCCGCCTCACATCGGCTTGCGCAGATGTACCATGGATCCGTGGAAACGCTGGCGCAGAGCGTGCGTGACTACATCCGCCACCAGGGCCTTCTCAACGCCGGGGATCGGGTCGGGGTCGCGGTCTCAGGCGGAGCCGATTCAGTCGCGCTTCTGCGATTGCTCCTCGAATTGCGGCAGGAACTCGGCATTGTGCTTTCCGTAGTCCACTTCAATCACAATCTGCGTGGGGTCGAATCGGATGCTGACGAGCAGTTCGTCGTGAAATTGTCCCAACGGCACAAGTTGGAACTGCATTGCGACCGCGCCGACGTTAATGCGCATGCTGCAGACCAGCACCTGAGCATCGAAGCGGCTGCGCGGCAACTTCGCTACCGGTTCTTTCGACGGTTGATGGAGGAGGATCGCCTGAACCGCATTGCCACTGGCCATACTCTGGATGACCAGGCCGAGACTGTCCTACTGAGACTGGTTCGTGGCGCGGGCACACGTGGGCTGGCTGGAATTTACCCCCGGTTGTCAGTCAAGGGTTCCCGGTTCTCAGTAATTCGGCCTCTGTTAGGAACCAGGAGGAAACAACTGGAATGCTATCTCGCGGAAATCGGGCAGGACTGGCGCGAGGATTCCAGTAACCGCGACTTGCGCCATGCCCGCAACCGGGTGCGGCATGGAATTCTCCCCCGGCTGGAGCGTGGTCTGAACCCGTCAGTGCGAGAAACGCTGGCTGAGACGGCCGAGATTGCGCGATCGGAGGAAGAGTATTGGCAAAAGGAAGTTGCGCGCGTGCTTCCGGAAGTTTGTGGAATGGAGAAACGCACCCTAAGGCTGGCCCAACTGTCCAAGTTGCCCTTGGCCCTGCGGCGGCGCGTGATTAGAGCGGTGGCAGAGTCTCTGGGTCTGCGGCTCGAGTTCCGGCATGTTGAGGAGATTCTTGCGTTGGCTCCGGTAACCGCCAAAACCGGGATGTTGTACAAAGGCTGGACTATCTCAATATCTAAGGACGACTTGCGATTTGATCCACCCGGCAAAGAGGCGGCTATCGTCTGCAACTATGAGTATGCTTTGGCGGTACCGGGGCGAGTCCGGGTGGCTGAAGCGAAGACATGGTTCGAAGCGGTCCTGGTTCCGGGGAGCGGATCGCCGGGTTATAATCCCGACCACATGTTTGATCCAGGTTTGCTGCGAAGTGAGTTGACGGTCCGGAACTGGCGTCCGGGAGACCGTTTCTGGCCAGCCCACCGCAAGTCGGCCAAAAAGATCAAAGAGCTACTGCAGGAACGAAAGGTGACTGGGACCGAACGCAAGCTTTGGCCGGTGGTGGCCAGCGGAGAGCAGATCGTGTGGGTTCGGGGGTTTCTGGCGCCCCTGCAATTGCGTCCGGAGGACGGCTCGAAACAGGCCCTGGTGATTCGCGAGGTCGGGAGCACCCAAACTCATGACTGAGACGGTAAGACCCGGGCAACTGCGCACCGTAATCTCCGCCGAACAGATTCAGAAGCGGGTGCGGGAGATGGGACGGCAAATCTCCGACGACTACCGCGGACAGTCCATCCACCTGCTGGCCCTGCTCGAAAACGGATTCATCTTCATGGCTGACCTGGTGCGGGCGCTGGAAGTTCCGGTGATCTGCCAGTTCATCAAACCCAGGTACAAGGTCCAGGGAACGGATGGCTCAGGGGGCGGTGTGCTGGAGATTTTCTTCAGCCATGAGCCCGACATTCGGGGCCATCATGTGCTGGTTCTGGAGGGCCTCGTTCATTCTGGAATTACCACCGAGTTTCTAATGAGCGATCTGCGGGCCCGGGGAGCGGCCTCGGTGAAGCTGGCCACCCTGCTGGACCGGCAGTCGGCCCGAAGGGTGCAGTTGCAACCCGATTATTTCGGCTTTTTGGTGGATGACGCCTTCCTGGTAGGTTACGGGTTAGGCTCTCCTGAGCAGACCAACCGCAATTTGCCCTATATTGGCGCTGCAAGCTGAAGCCACTTCGTGACTTAAGTCACCCGCAGAACTCCGTCCTTTTTTTCTCCAGAACGGTTAGAATAGCGCTTTAGCAATTTGTCCCATCCAAAACACGCGACTGGCATCTAAACAAGATGCATCAGGTTCTTTTCGTCGCGTCTTGGAGTAAAGCCGTTCTTTTTTCAGGAGTCTTCGGTGAATTCTACAGTTAAGACGGTGATTTTCTGGTTGGTGATCGTGCTTTCGGCTTTCCTGCTATGGCAGGTAATGAAAGCCGGAAGCGCGGGGCAAAAAGAGAAAGAAGTGAACTTTTCGCAATTCCTGTCGGACATCGACCAGGGAAATGTGAAAGAGGTCACCATCACCGGCATGGAAGTGCGGGGCAAGTACCGCAACGACAATTCCGCCTTTCATACCACCGCCCCGGTGAACTATCCCGACATCTACAAGATGCTGCGGGATAAGGGCGTCACCATGAATATCCGGGACATCACCAGCGGCAGTTGGCCTCTGCAGTTGTTGGGAACCTGGGCCCCGCTGATCCTGCTCGCAGCTTTGTGGTTTTTCATGATCCGGCAGATGCAGACCGGGGGGAACAAGGCACTTTCGTTTGGCAAGAGCCGGGCCCGGCTGCTCTCCATGCAGCAGAAGAAGGTCACCTTCAAGGACGTGGCCGGCGTAGATGAGGCCAAGGAAGAGCTGAAGGAAATCATCGAATTCCTGCGCGAGGCGCAAAAGTTCCAGAAGCTTGGCGGACGCATCCCCAAGGGAGTCTTGTTGGTAGGACCTCCGGGAACGGGCAAAACCCTGCTGGCACGAGCCGTAGCGGGAGAAGCCAACGTCCCGTTCTTCTCCATCTCTGGCTCTGATTTCGTGGAAATGTTCGTAGGCGTGGGCGCCAGCCGGGTTCGCGACCTGTTCGAGCAGGGCAAGAAGAATGCCCCCTGCATCATTTTCATCGACGAAATCGATGCGGTCGGGCGCCATCGCGGCGCCGGCCTGGGCGGCGGTCACGACGAGCGCGAGCAGACCCTGAATCAACTGCTGGTTGAAATGGACGGTTTCGAGTCCAACGAAGGCGTCATCCTAATGGCCGCCACCAATCGCCCCGACGTGCTGGATCCGGCGCTGCTCCGGCCCGGACGCTTCGACCGCCGTGTGGTCGTGAGTCGTCCCGATGTGCGCGGACGCGAAGAAATTCTGCGTGTCCACACCCGCAAGATTCCTTTGGCTGACGATGTAGATCTTTCCGTCCTGGCTCGCGGGACACCGGGTTTCTCCGGAGCCGATCTGGCAAACATGGTGAACGAAGCGGCACTGGCGGCGGCGCGGCAGAATCGCAAAGCCGTCCTGATGTATGACTTCGAACTGGCCAAGGACAAGGTCCTCATGGGCGTGGAGCGCAAGTCCATGCTGCTCTCCGATGAGGAAAAGCGGAACACGGCCTATCACGAAGCCGGCCACGCGCTGGTGGCGGCGAAGCTGCCGCACTCCGATCCTTTGCACAAGGTCACGATCATTCCGCGCGGAATGGCGTTGGGCGTAACCATGCAACTGCCCATCGATGACCGCCACAACTATTACAAGAATTATCTCGAGACCGCGATCGCCATCCTGATGGGCGGCCGTCTGGCGGAAGAGATGTTCCTGGATTCGATGAGCACCGGCGCAGGAAACGACATCGAGCGGGCCACAGAAATGGCGCGCAAGATGGTCTGCGAGTGGGGCATGAGCGACCTGGGCCCGCTGACCTTCGGTAAGAAAGAAGAGCAGATTTTCCTGGGCCGCGAGATTGCGCAGCATCGTGACTACAGCGAAGCCACTGCGGTCAAGATCGACGCGGAAGTGCAGAAGTTGGTCAAGCGAGGTTACGACACTGCCAAGGAGCTTTTGGCCGCGAACCGTGACGTGCTGGTAAGAATCGCGCACGCCCTGATCGAGCGTGAAGTGCTCGATGCAGCGCAGATCAAGATGATCATCGAAGGCCAGGAATTGCCCAAGATCGTCCCGCCGCCGAAACCGGACGATGGTGTTCAGCAGGTGATCAAGCCGGATCTGCAACCGGGAAGGGCCAAGGGTGGAGAAAGACCGGCACCAGCGTAATCAGTCGTCGGTCGTCAGTCTTCGGTCTTCAGCAAAACATTGGGCGGCTTACAGCCGCCCTTTGTTTTTTGGGTAATCGGATCAGCCCGAATCAGCGCAGAGCACCGGCGGGTTCCGGATTTGTGTGGGTCCGGGTCTCTGACCCGGACAGGCCGCGCTTGCGCGGCAGGTTTGTTCGTTCCCCTCACGCCGGAACGAGCTGCCGCGTTAAAAACTGCCGAGCTGCGCTCGGCCTGGACGGGTCGGAGTCCCGTCCCTACACGGGTTTCAGCACATCCAGGCCAATTCCTCCCGCGGTCACTGCAATCAACGGCTTGCTCTGCTGCAGCACTTCGCCGATTTCGACGGCGGGCACTGCGGCGGCCTTGAGGTCCCGGATCAAATCTACCGAACTTTCCGGCGCGACGGCGATAAGCAATCCACCCGCGGTCTGGGGATCAAAAAGAATCGTCCTGAGTTCCTCAGGAATTCCCTCTTCATATCCGACTACGCATTCCGCAAAGTCGCGATTGTTTTTCAAGCCACCGGGGATGTTGCCGGCGCGGATGCAGTCGAGAGCGCCTTCGAGCCGCGGAATGCGGTGGATACAGAAACGCAGCGAAACATGCGATGCCAGGGCCATTTCGCGCGCGTGGCCGATGAGGCCGAAGCCGGTGACGTCGGTAAGCGAGTGAATGGGGAGTGAAGGCGCTGCCGAGCTTCGCTCGGCCTGGGCAGGTGGGACACCTGCTCCTACGTGGTTTGTGCAGAATGCCGTGATGACCTCACTCGCAGCCTTGTTCAGTGTGGTCATGGAGCGGGTGGCGGCGTCGATCCACGGCTGTCTTGCCGTGCCTTGTTTGATCGCGGTAGAGATTACGCCTGTGCCGAGAGACTTGGTAAACAGCAGGCGGTCGCCGGGTTGGGCGCCGCCGTTGGTGAAGATGCGGCGAGGGTCGATGAGCCCGGTTACGGAATAGCCGAACTTCGTTTCTTCGTCGCGAATGCTGTGGCCGCCGACCACCGTGCAACTTGCTTCTATCATTTTTGAGAGGCCACCTGCCAGAATCTGCTCCAGCACTTCGAGATCACCGCTGGCCGGGAAGCAAACGTGAGCCAGCGCGGTGATAGGGCGGCCGCCCATGGCGTAGACGTCGCTTAGAGCATTGGTGGCCGCAATCTGGCCGAAGGTGTAGGGGTCGTCCACAATGGGAGTGAAGAAATCAACCGTCTGCACCAGCGCCACGCCAGGGGAGATTTTGTAGACGCCGGCATCGTCGGCGTGATCGAAGCCAACCAGAACGTTGGGGTCGTGCTGTTGCGGCAGCTTGCCCAATACTTTGTCGAGCACCGCGGGGCTCAGTTTGGAGGCGCAACCGCCGGCCTTGACGGTTTCAGTGAGGCGGACTTTTACTTCAGGCATAGGGACATTGTAGAAGAATTGGGGAATTGAGAAAGTAATTGAGTAACCCAATTCCTCAATCTGCTTTACTACTTCACGGACACATCTGTAACTTTCAGCTCCGGATACTCGTGATTCCAGTCGGCGGTGACGTGCTCGAAGGTGAGCCGGAACTGCCGGCTCTGGCCGGGTGCAAGCGGCAATATGCTCAGGTCAACCGCGTCCGCATAGGGGCCGGTGGTCTGAAGAACGTGGAGGGGAACGTCCTCGGCCTGGGCGACCTGGCCGAGTGAGTCTTTGAAGTTAACGTGCACCACGGCATGGCTGACAGTTTTGCCCCCGGCGTTGGTGACCTTGCCGTCAAGATAAGTGACCGTGGAGCCGATAAAGTTCTCCGCAGCGCTCATCTTCATGTCCGAGAGTTTGAGATTGGCGGCGTAGGGATGCGGAGGATTCGCGATTTTCGAATCCGTGCGCAACAGGAAAGCGCCTGTGCTGACCACCACCACCACGAGGACCACGCCCAAGAGAATGGGAAGAACGTTCGACTTCGGCTCTTCACTTACCGGAGACGGCTGGAGCAGACTTCCCATGGGAAGATTGTACGCTGGGGATTTCAGATTGATGATTTCAGATTGCAGATTTTCGCACCTCTACCGAGAGTCTTAAATCTACAATCTGGAATCATCAATCTGAGATTGTCTTGCTCGTCTTACTCCCCGCCCACTGTCAGTCCGTCGATGCGGATGGTTGGGCAGGCCGTCGAGCCGCGGAATACCAGGTCGCTTCCGATCTCGGAGATGTTGAAGAAAAGCTCCTTCAGATTTCCTGCCACCGTGATTTCTTCGACGGGATACGCCAACTCGCCCCCGGAGATCCACAAACCTGAGGCTCCGCGAGAATAGTCGCCGGTCACCAGATTCGCACCATGCCCGAGAAATTCCGTCACGTAAAGGCCGTCGGGGATGGCAGCAATAATTTCTTTGGCTGTTTTCGCGCCCGGCTGTAGGAAGTAGTTTCCGGGACCGATCCCTGGGGTGCCGGCGAGCCCGCGCGCGGCGTTAGCCGTGGTCTGGAGGCCGAGTTTCTTCGCGGTGTAGGAATTCAACAGATACGACTTCAGCACCCCGTTTTCGATCACCACCGTGCGCCGCGTGGGGATGCCTTCGCCGTCGAATGGCGCAGTGCCAAAGCCTCCCACCATGGTTCCGTCGTCGATCACGGTTACCTGCTCGCCGGCAATTTTCTGGCCCAGCTTGCCCGCGAGAAATGAAGCGCCGCGGTAGACCGAATCTCCGTTGATACCTTCAAAAATGTGACCCAGGATGGAAGTGGCGACCATGGGGTCAAGAACGATGGGAACTCGCGCCGTCTTCACCTTCCGCCCGCCCAGTCGCCTCAGGGTGCGCTGGGCGGCGATCTTTCCTACATCCTCGGGAGATTCCAGGCGTCCCAGATTGCGCGCCACCGAGAACCAATAGTCGCGCTGCATGGCACCGGTTTCCGTCTGGGCGATGGGAACGGCTGCCACCGAACAATACGACCGGCGGTACTCGCCAACAAACCCATGCGAGTTGGCCAGGACTTTGTGACCGGTGGCAGCGTCGAACGAGCCGCCTTCGGAATTCTTGATGCGCGGATCGTAGTCGAGCGCGGCTTTCTCGGCCCGGCGTGCATAGTTGATACGCTCTTCGCCGGGAAGGGAATACACGTCCGCGAAGTAGAGATCAAGATCGCCGGTGAGAGCCCCGAGTTGTGACGCCTCCGGAATACCACTGAACGGGTCCTCGGAAGTGATTCTGGCCAGTTCCAGCGCCGACTTCAGCATGCGGTCGAGCGCGTCGCGGGAGAGGTCGGTTGAATAAGTGCTGGCAGAACGCTGGCCGTGAAACACGCGCACGCCAATGGAGCGTGAGCCGGCTTCCTTTAAAGTTTCGACCTGGCCGAGGCGAACGAGGGTAGAAAATTCGTCGCCTTCGCGCACTACACATTCGGCGGCGGTTGCGCCGCCAGCCATGGCGCGGCGGACGATGTCCTGGGCAACTTCGCGAAGATCAGTTTCCAGTTTCTGGTTTCCAGTTTCCAGTTGAGTTTGAGTCATAGAAAATTAATCGACCACGGAGACACGGAGTCACCGAGGAAAGCGAGAAATAAGAATTTCTCAGTGACTCTGTGTCTTCGTGGTGAAAATGCCCTTACTGCATGAAACCACCGGGATCCTTCTTTGCGGTTCCACCCACGGTCAGACGGTCCACCTTCAGGGTGGGAATGCCGACTCCTACGGGGACGGCTTGCCCATCTTTGCCGCAGGTTCCGACGCCTTCATCGAGCTTCAGATCGTTGCCCACCATGGAGACGCGGGTGAGCACGTCGGGGCCGTTGCCGATCAAGGTTGCGCCTTTGATCGGCGCGGTAACGCGGCCGTCTTCGATCAGGTAGGCTTCGGATGCGGAGAAGACAAATTTTCCGCTCGTTATGTCCACCTGGCCACCGCCAAAATTTACCGCGTACACGCCATTCTTCACCGAGCGGATGATGTCTTCCGGATCGTCCTGCCCGGCCAGCATGTAGGTGTTGGTCATGCGCGGCATGGGAATGTGTTCGTAGCTTTCGCGACGCCCGTTGCCGGTGTCGGCCATACCCATCAGGCGAGAGGACAGCTTGTCGCTCAAGTACCCCTTCAGGATACCGTTCTCGATGAGCACGGTGTTCTGTGTGGGCTGACCTTCGTCGTCGACGTTCAGCGAGCCCCGGCGCCACGGCATGGTGCCGTTATCTACCACCGTACATTTTTCGCTGGCTACGCGCTTGCCGATGAGGCCGGCGAACGCCGATGTCTGCTTGCGGTTGAAGTCGGCCTCAAGCCCGTGGCCTACGGCTTCGTGCAGCAAAACGCCCGGCCAGCCTGGGCCTAACACTACTTCCATTTCGCCGGCCGGAGCCTCGCGGGCGTCGAGTTGCAGGATGGCCTGACGCGCGGCTTCCTTGGCGAAATACTCGGGAGTTTTCTCCCCGAAGAAAAAGTCCAGGGCAACACGTCCGCCGCCGCCGGAGCTGCCACGAGCGGAGTTGCCTTCAGTCTTGGCGATGCAGGAGACGTTCATGCGAGCCAAAGGCTGTGAGTCCTCGGCAAATGTGCCGTCGGAACCGACTACCAGAATGTTGCGTAATTCGTCGGCATAGCTGGCGCGCACTTCCTGGATGCGCGGGTCATAAGAGCGGGCTGACTGGTCGGCGCGCATTACGAGTTCGACCTTGGCCGTAATTTCGGCGTCGACCGACGGAAGCGTAACCGGATACAGGCTGCGCGCGGCCTTCTCCTGAAAGCCTACTGACGCAGTCTTGGCCGGACCACTCGCGATCAGGGCCGCGGTGCGGGCCGCGTGCAGGATGCGCTCCGACGAGAGATCATCGGTGTAGGCGTAACCGGTGCGCTCGCCAACCACCACGCGCACTCCACATCCCGCCGAGATTCCCTGGGACGCTGATTTCACCATGGACTCGTCCACCATGAGCGAGGTGGACGATAGATATTCGAAATAAAGGTCGGCATATTCGCCACCCGCGGAGAGGGCTGCTGACAGGTAGCGCTGCAAGTCATGTTCGGTGAGACCGTAGTGCTGGAAAAAAAATCTGTTTTTGTCCACGGTAATTAGATGTCCTAGGGCCAGGAAAGACTCCCGGGTGGCTTTCATTATCCCATAAGGGTTGATGGGGACTGACATAGCTTCTGGCCACTTGCGGCCACGTGGGGACAGCCGCCCTCGGCTGTCCATCGGAGCCAAGCTCCGCAGGTTTCACAGGTTTAGTAGTAGAGGACTGTCGAGCTGCGCTCGACCGGACAGCCGGGGGCGGCTGTCCCCACGTGATCTCAGGTGATGGTCATCCGTCACAGACAACAGACTCGATAAATGAAAGCATTCTCATCATGACCCCCGAAGCTCTGACCCGAACCCTGGAAGACTTCCTGGCTGGTGCGCGAGATGCTGTGGTGCTGGATGAGGGCGCCGTATTGTTCGATTTGGCGCAAGCCAGGTATTCCATTTCGGGTGAACGCAACAAGTGCCTGCTACATCTATGGTCGGCGGAACGGAATGTGGTCCGGCGAGTGCTCGACATCGAGATCAAGAATGAAGTGTTGCGGCTGGCGGTGCAGCGGCTGGGACAAACCCGTCCCAGCAAGCTGGAAATCTGCCGGCAGCGGGACCGGCGCACTCCTACAGCAAAGCGGGCCGTGCGGCTGGCCTATCAGCGCAGCTTGCAACGGACATTGCAGCGCCGGTTCCCTGACCATGTTGCGTCCCGGCTCACCACGTCAATCGACCTCGAGCGATCCTTCGGACCGATCTATGCCCGCGGCCTGCTGCGCCGGGGGCAGTCCGGTCTTGCTGTCCTCGGGGTCAACCCGCAGGAGACACAGTCCTCGATTGACGCGGCTCTGACCTTTGCAATCCTGTGGCTCGATGTGTGCCGAGAGGCCCAGGCGAGAAAGATGGTGGTTGCCGGCCTGAGTGCCCTTGGGCGCTTCGGCTCTCACGCGCGAGCGCATGGCGCACTTGCATCCCGATGCAGCCATATGGCAGCTCTACGAACTGGAAAATCGCGAAGACCACTTGAAGGAAATCGACGTCTCCGATGGCGGCAACGTGAGGACTCGACTGATGCACTGGACCGATGAAGCCTCGGCCCGGGAGCGGTTCGCAGAAGCCATCCGCACTGTCCGGGAAGTGATGCCGGAAACAGAGATTGCACTGCTTTCGCCGGCAGAGATCGCATTTCGCTGTCATGGATTGGAGTTTGCCCGGGCACGTCTCGCACACCAGTCGGAATCATTTCGCAGCACGACGGAGATCGTCTTTGGAGTGGGTGCGGAAGAGAGAGTGCTGGAAGAAAAGAACGCAGCAATCTTCCGGCAGCTCGTACACAGCGTGGGTGAGGTGCGCCACGCGGAGGGTCCACGTGATCATGTCTTGTGGCGGCTGCATCCGGAGCGCTGGCTGGAATCGCTGGTGGCGCAGGACGTCGGCGCGCTGGACGAACGGCTGGATAACGGCTGCCTCTATTCCCAGGTACCGGCGTTTTTCGCGTCCGACCGCGCGATGATTGACGTTCTGACCACCACCCGCGAAGGCAGACTGGCAGTGGTGGAACTCAAAGCCGATGAAGACATCCACCTGCCGCTACAAGGCCTGGACTATTGGTCGCGTGTGGCCTGGCATCACGCGCGAGGCGAGTCGGCGCTTTGGATATTTTCCCGGGCGACCACTGTCGGCTGAATTGCCGCTACTGTTTCTGGTGGCGCCATCGCTGCGGGTGCATCCCGCGACAGATACCCTGTTGCGCTACATTTCGCCTGAGATTCAGTGGACGCTGGTGGGCCTGGATGAGAGATGGCGAAACGGAGTCAGGGTAGTGTTCCGCAAGCGGCCAGGCCAACCTCCGAAGAGCACAGAAAAAACCGATTTCCCGAAGGCCGGCTAATCGTCATTTTGCAGGCCAGGCTCCCAGCAGACGTCGCACATCCACCAGTTGGGCCAGGTGATATGCGTTGTGGTCGGCCACCAGCAAGGCTTCGCGCAGTATGGTTTGCCCGTCTCCCCAGGGGATGCGCGCATACAAATGCGTCTTTGGATTCGCAACCAGGTCCTGCATCGACTTGAGGTCTTTGCGGAAGTTTCTGATACTGGAAGTCCAGGCGGCGGAGCCGGGCTGAACATTTGTGCCCGGCCAATAGCCTTGTGGCCAGTCCGGTGAGACGTGTCTCGGGTTGCGGCTGAATTCCACAATGTCTTTCTGGGCGATGCGCATGTGCTCGAGCAGCATCCATGGGGAATGCGGCATACCCGCTGGTTTCTCGCCACGCAGCTTTGCCGGAATGCCTTCGATGACCTCGTCGAATTGCGCATGGGCGCTGCCACCTTTGAGTAATTCTATCAGGTGCTGGCGCAGGGAACGGTCGTGATCGGATTTCATAAGAATGTTGGATGAGTCTGACCAGAAAAAGTGAGTATAAAGTTTCGGACCCCGCTGGGAACTGGGAACCGAAAACTGGAAACTGGCTCCAGAATTGATCCCGAAATTTGCAGAGATTTTACACTCTCCGAATGGACAGCGTTCATCGCCACGATATAACCTAGCTGCTCGAAGGACCTCGCCATGCGCTTATGGACGGTTTTACTGCTCGCATTCGTTCTTGCAACCGGCTTACAGTTTGCGCTCGCTGCCATGCCCGCGGTGGGAAGCGCTGCGCCCGACTTCACGCTGCCTTCACAAGATGGCACACAAGTCAGTTTGAAGGACCTGCACGGGAAGTGGGTGGTACTGTATTTCTATCCCAAGGACGGGACACCGGGATGCACCATCGAAGCCCACAACTTCCAGCGCGACCAGGCGCAATACGCGCAACGTAACGCGATGGTCGTCGGCGTCAGCGTGGATAGTACCGATTCCCACAAAGCGTTCTGTTCCAAGGAAGGGCTGAACTTCAAGCTGCTGGCCGACACCGACCATAAAGTCGTGAAGCTGTACGACTCGACCATGACTTATGCCGGGGTGGAAATTGCCGCCCGCAACACGTTCATCATCGATCCGCAGGGCAAGATCCAGCGCGCTTACACCAGCGTGGATCCAAACAAGCACAGCCAGGAAGTCCTGGCCGCTCTGGATGAGTTGCAGAAGGGCACTTCCGCCTCAAAGTAAGGCAGGTGTAGGGAGCCTGCGTGGGGACAGCCGCCCCCGGCTGTTCAGTCGAGCGAAGCTCGACAGCTTTTTTCTGGACGAGAATTGCGGAGCTTCGCTCCGCCGGACAGCCGGGGGCGGCTGTCCCCACGCAACCTCTGGCGGACCCCACACATTCTCGCCCGGTTACACTGAATGCATGAACGTCCGCCCCGACGAACTTCCACATCGCGAGTTCTATCGCATTCTGATCAGCGCTGTCGCTCCGCGCCCCATTGCATGGGTTTCTACGCTGAGTGATAGACGCCTGAACCTCGCGCCGTTTTCCTTCTTCAATGCGATGTCGGCCAAGCCCCCGCTTCTGGGATTTTGCCCTTCGCTGCGGCTGGTCGACGGCCGGCCGGCTCCCAAGGACACGCTGCGCAACATCCGCGAAACCGGTGAATTTGTAGTCAACGTGGTGACTTTCGCCGTGGCCGAGGCCATGAACCTCACCAGCGGAGACTATGAGAGCTCAGTCAACGAATTTGAACTGGCAAAGTTGGCCACCCGGCCATCCCAGATTGTGCATCCTCCCCAGGTCGCGGAATCGCCACTCAGTTTCGAATGCAAACTGAACCGGATCGTCGATTTTGGGACCGAACCTCCCAGCGGAAGTCTGGTCATCGGCGAGATCGTGTGCGTGCATTTTCGAAGAAGAAGTGCTGAAAGAAGGCCGCCTCGACCCCGATTCGTTAGACCTGATCGGAAGAATGGGTGGCATGCAATACTCCCGCACGACCCCGCGCTTCGAGCTCAAGCGGCCTGAAGTTCATCGCCCGGAAATGGAACGACCCAAGGCATAGGCTGCTGCGTCGAGGGGTTCGGGTCTTGGGTCGGTACTTGGAATCACCACCGCCCATGTAGGAACGGGTCTCAGACCCGCCCAGGCCGAGCATGGCTCTGCAGGTTTTTTGGGGAACATCCCTGATGATCATGTGGTCCCTGAACCCGGCCACCTAGTCGAAGTCGATCGTCTCGAATCCCAGCCCCTGTAACAGGCTGGTGATCGTCGAAGCGGCGTTCTGCTGCGCCGTCCGCAGGATGCCGTCAGCCAGGGCAGCCCCCAATAGCTGACGCTCCCCCTCCTGACGCACCTGAGTTTCGAGATTCGGATCGGTGGGGACCAGCAGGCCGGTCTGCCGCGAATATACCCGCGTCTTGCTGCTGTCGATCCGCGTGCTGAACACCTGCGACGCAGGCAGCCGCAAGTGCACCCGCTTGCCGTCCACTCGGACATCTCCCGGCTTGAGGCTTGAGAAGTCAATTCCTGCTACGACTTCGCCATGGACCAGCATCAGCAGCCGGTCGCCTGCCAGAAAATCCGGAAATATGGGATTTTCCTTGGCTCCGCTGACTACCTTGTCCATGGTGTACACGACCGTCTCCAGCCGCTGCAGCTGCTGAATGCGATTGACCACCGTGGGCTGGCTCACGTCAATGGTGAGGCTTCTCCCCGTGACCGCCGACCACCAGCGGCTCAACAGCGCCGGCCCGGAATTCCGCGACAGCGTCCAAAGACCAGCCGCACCAAGCAGCAACGTCCCCAGAAACAGGCCGGCGATGAGGGCAAGCACAACGGACGCGGGCGACCTGGCAGGGTGCCGGTCTGCGTGGGCAGGGTCAGGCATGACGCAAGGTTACCACCGCTCAGGCGGAGGGCGAGCAGCGCCGAATCAATCCGTGCCGAACATGTAGGCCCGCGTTGGAGTATGCCCTATCGCAGTCGAAGGGCCGTCCGCGGAAAAGCTCGACGGTTTGGCGCTCCGAGTCCCAGGGTGAACAGTATTCGGCTAGCCCTCACTGCGGATTCTTCACCCAGACGTCGAACGGCGTCCACACCGACTCCTTGTCGATCTTGCAGCCAGCCAGCGTTTTGTTCTTGCAGACATCGATGGCATATACGGGGTGGATCTCCCAAAGAGACCGGCGGCTGGGATCTCCCGAGGGCAGAAAGTCCGGGTGACCGCACGGCGAGTGGCTCGCGTCAAAGAACATCTGGCCCTTGGTTCTTACCGGATGCTTGACCAATTTGGTCATCGACGTTTGCAATGTGATCTTGTCCCAGGCAACGGGCCGGAAGTGCGGAATCATCTCAGCGGTGACGCTGTTGCACTCGGCATCGTTGAATTTGGTCGTCAGTACGATGTGAATGTCGTTTGCGGCCTTGCCGGCGGCGTTGCAATTGACGCTCTCGGCGCCGCCCAGCTTGGTCTTGAGCACAAAGCCGACGAAGACCACTTCCGTGCCTTCCCCCACCTTGGTACCGTCGCTGGTCTGAGCCAGATCCTTCAGCGTCGAACGATCATCAGGCAACGGTACGGGGTGGGCAATGTGCTGATTTCCGAAGGAAATTTCTTTCTCCTCTGCGGCTTGCTGCAGGTCATCAAAGATACCGACCCTGACCGGAACCGCCGGGCCGGCCGCGCATAAATTATTCTTGGCCGAATTCTGGGCAGTGGTCGCCGGGCTCTCACCGGCCATGCCGTCGGGACCGCATTGCTCATCAATGGGACGTTTCTGCTTGATATCCTCAAGCGTGCAGGCTGGGGTGAATTTGTCGTCGCCGAATAATGTGCCAGTCAGAAGCAGCAGGGTGACGATTGGCAAGAGCACGCAGCGGGTCAGAGGGCGAACGTACCGTTCCAGGACCATACACTTTTCCTCCTGAAGCTTTTCCGCGATTCGAAAAATGGCCTGGCTGCTTGATCCGCGTGTCGGGCCTACTTCAGCCGCTGTGCAGGGTTCCCGCAGGCCTGGGAACATCAGGTCGGCGAACCTCTTTGCCTCAGGCAAATTGCAGCACGCCGGAGCGCTTCGATGTTGCTCAGGAGGAAGGCGAAGGCCGTCTTCAGCGTTGCTTTGATTTGGACCCCGCTTTTGCCGAAGAGTATAGCTCCGCTCCGTTCCCGAGGTTGCTTATTTCTTCACCTAACAGGGAGGTTTGGATCTGGGGAAGCCTCTGTCACAGCACGAGTTTGGGATTTTCGGAGACTGCCGGATGCCCACTGCCACGAAAAGGTTGCATTTTTAGTACGTACCGAGGTAAGATGCACACTGGACGCGGCAGTAAGCGTTCAATCTCGTCGCAGTAAGCCCTTTCTTCCAAACGGTTCAAAAATGTGGTCAATCGTATGCGTGGGGTGACCCTATCTCGCCTCGCACCAGGTTCGGAGAAACCATATGGCGTGGTACGCTTATTGCATCACTGAACAACAGACCCTTACCAACGGTACGCGTTCTCGTCGTCCTTCCTTGCTGGAAGGGGTTCAAGGCGTGAACGGGGCTACTGTTCTGTCGTATCCCAGCGGCGAATTCAACATAATGGTTAGCGAGTACGAGCGCGATAACGAGCAGTTCGGCGAGAAGAACGTTCTGGAGCATGCGCGAGTCGTCAGCGCCTGTTTCCGCACCGGGACGGTGTTGCCCTTCCGCTTTGGAACAATTTTCGACACCGACGAAGCGCTGCGCCAGGCGGTGCGGTCGAATCGTCGGACTTTTGGCCAGAGTGTAGCCCGCCTGCGCGGCAAGGCGGAGATGCATTTGAAGCTTCGCGTGCGCGACGGTTCACTGCGCGCCGCCATGGCCGAAGTGATTCTGCCGGACACTGTGGGCGGCGAGTACCTGATCAAACTACGGGAAAAGGCCTCGAAGGATCGTGAGCGCCGGACCAAGGCGCGGGCACTCTCGGTACAAGTCCACAAGTTGTTCAATCCGCTGGAGGAAGAGATCAGTTGTAAGAGAGTAGATTCGGACGGAATGCTGATCGACATTGCCCACCTGATTGATTCGAAGTCGGTGGAAAAATACCAGAACCGCTATAGCAGCGCCGCCAAGCAGCTGAAGAACTGCGAACTGGCGATCAGCGGCCCCTGGCCGCCTTATCACTTCCTGCCCGGCAAGCTCCGAATGGTTGCCGGCAACTCCTAAATTCGGGCCTCAGGCGTCAGACTTCGGACCTCCGACTTCAACCTCGGGGGTCTTTTTCATTGACTACGCCCCAG
>CAZGSU010000053.1:0-67781 GCA_964528615.1 uncultured Acidobacteriaceae bacterium
GCCCGGCCGTTCTGCCACGCGTTCGTAACTCCAGTTTCTGGTTTCCATTTTCCGTTTCCAGTTTCTCGTTTCTTGCTTCTGGACTTGTGCTCTCCTGAGAATGCCTGACTGGAAACCAGAACCCAGAAACTGGAAACTGTCTTGGCGAGTTTCGCTCGCCCACCCGGACGGGGCGCCCGGGCCTACGTGGCTGGTGGTGATGTCCGCAGTTCCGGGGTCTTTACATGCTCTGGACGGAAACCGAGGCCGAGCAGACGTGCCGGAATTCGCTGCAGAAATGTCCAGCGTCCTAGGAGCTTCACTGGCCAGGGAGGCGAAAGCGGCTTACTGCTGCTTAACACATTCCTGATCACATTGTTTTGGGCGAACAGTTGAAATCGTTGGGTGGCGCGAGTTGGAAATGTTCTCCTCTGCTGGACCGTCTTCAAGGCGTCTTCGGTCATAGTAGCTTGCCGCAATTTTTCTCCCAGAAGGTTCGCGGTTGCCACCGCATCCTGAATCGCGAGATTGATCCCCACGCCACCGATCGGCGACATGGCATGGGCTGCGTCTCCAATGCACAATAGCCCGGGTCGAGACCATTGCTTCAAACGATCTACCACGACCGTAAGCAGCTTGATCTGGTCGTCCCAATTGTTCAGTTCAGCCACGCTGTCTCGCAAGAACGGGGCCAGCCGGACGAGTTCCTCGCGCAAGACCGCCAGTCCTCGCCCTCGAAGTTCGTCGGCCGTTCCTTTGGGGATTACATAGGCGACCTGCCAATAATCCTCGCGATTGAGGAGAACCAGGATTCTGCCGGCGTCGAACCGCCCCAGCGTTTGTCCGGGATCGGTGGCGCGGCGGCTCAGCCGCATCCACAACACGTCCATGGGTGCACCCAGGTTGACCCCTTCGAGGCCGGCGTGTTCGCGAACCAGGGAATGACGGCCATCCGCTCCTACGGTCAGGTCGGCCCGGACCTCCAACTTTCCCGCGGGTGTCTTGGCGCGTACCCCCACGACTTTGCCCTTCTCCTCCAATAGATCAGTGGCTTCCGCCTGCATCTTCAAGTGAAATCCGGGATACTGTCCGGCTTGCTCGGAAAGGAAGTTCAGAAACTCCCACTGCGGCATCAGCCCCATAAATTTGCAATGCGTCGGCAAATGAGTGAAATCCGCGATAGTTACGGTTTCGCTGCCGATCTGGCCGGCCAGCTGGCGTATTTCCTGATGGGGACGCTTCAGAAATTTATCCAGAATGTCCAGCTCGTACATGATTTCGAGAGTTGAGGGATGAATCGTGTCGCCGCGGAAGTCGCGGAGAAAGTCGGCGTGCTTCTCGAGGACGACGACGTCGACAGCCATGCGCGCCAGAAGGAAACCCAGCATCATGCCCGCTGGTCCGCCTCCCACGATGCAGCACCGCGTTCGCAGGGCCTCGGCCACGCGCGGAAATATACACGAGCGGCGCCGTACTTGGACAGTAGGAGCTGGAATCAGGAACTGCAGGTGGGGGAAAAAGAAAAGGCCGTGACTTTGGTTATGCTCTAGCTGCCAGCTCCTGCGAGGGAGCGTAACAACGTGGAGGCATGCACCATCACGGCCCCTGATGTGATCGCTGCTTTCGCAGTTCCAAACCCCAACCGCCCCTCGCAGAGCTGTCGGTTTTTTCGGGTTCAGTCGTCCGTCAAGTCGCCTCGCCGGACTGATCACCCGGCCTACTTCGGAGTGGCCAAGTTTTATTTGGGCCAACCCTTTCGACCGTCGACGTTGCCGAAGTTAAATGCATTGACGTGAAATGTCAACGCCGCTTTTAGGTGCAAGCACGTTTTTTTGTCCTGTGCAAATTCAAAATTGTAGTTTGTTGAAGCAACGATGCTTATCGGTTTTGGCGATTGCGAAATCCGCGTTTTCCACAAACTATTCCACAGCGTGCAATTCACGTTGCAAGGGCACGGAATAAACAACTTGACGCCGGAATCGTTCTGAAGCATGTTGAGGAGAGCAAAGCGGCAGGATGTCGAATCTCGTAGCCTACGTTGATGGCGGTTCTCTCGGGAATCCGGGACCGTCGGGCATTGGCGTAGTAATCGAGGGCTGCGCTGGCGGCACCGTCCGCATCGCCAAGTGGATCGGGCGCCAGGACAACAACGTTGCCGAATATGTAGCTCTTCTTGAGGCCCTGCAATACGCGGTGGCGCTTAAGGCCAGAGCCTTGCACGTCTATTCCGACTCCCAGGTAATCGTCAGGCAGATGCGCGGCGAGTACGATTGCCGCAGCCCGCGTCTCTATTCCTTGCACTGGATCTGCCGCAAGCTGACCCGCTCTCTGAAGTTTTCCATCACTCACGTACCGCGCGAGCGCAACATGGAGGCCAACGGCCTGGCCAATTCCGCGGTTCGCCAACAGCTCGGCATCACACTCCGCGCCACGTAGGGGCGGGCGCCCCCGCCCGCCCTAGCCGGGCGAAGCCCGGCAGGTTTCAGCCGTCCGCAAAAAACGCGCGAGCTTCGCTCGCCTGCCCCGGACGGGGCGTCCGGGCCTACGTGGGTCGGGCTGCAACTTGCGTCTTCACCAGGGGGTCTGCTAGCTTTCCCCTTCTTCATGCCTGAAACGGCCACATTACTGGT
The DNA here is from genome assembly GCA_964528615.1 of uncultured Acidobacteriaceae bacterium. Taxonomy (GTDB): domain Bacteria; phylum Acidobacteriota; class Terriglobia; order Terriglobales; family Acidobacteriaceae; genus JAIQFF01. The sequence goes on from CAZGSU010000053.1 coordinate 2,610, forward strand.
GTCCTGCCCGGACCAGAAGGGCCTGGTTTCTGGAATCTCCGGCTTCATCTTCCGGCATGGCGGCAACATCCTGCAGTCGGATCAGTACACCGACGTAGAAGCCGGCATTTTCCTGGCCCGCTTCGAGTTTCACCGTGACGGATTCCAGATTCCCCGGGACGAGATTGCTGACCGCTTTCACCCGCTGGCGCAGGAGTTTGCGATGAAGTTCGAAATCCACTTCAGCGACCACATCCCGAAGATCGCGCTGTTCGCTTCGCGCTTGCCGCATTGTCTGGAGGACCTGCTGCAGCGCCAGTTAGCTGGAGAATTCAACGCCGAGATTGCTCTCGTCATCAGCAACCATGAAGATGCCCGCCTGATCGCAAGCCGGTATAACGCGCCATTCCTGCATTTTCCGATTACCCCCGAAAATAAGAAGCAGCAGGAAGCTGAAGAATTGCGCGAACTGAAGTCGAGGGGGGTTGAGCTGATAGTGCTCGCCCGTTACATGCAGGTCCTGACCGAAGATTTCATCGCCGCCTATCCCGATCGCATTATCAATATTCACCATTCTTTTCTGCCTGCATTCGTGGGCGCCAAGCCCTATCATCAGGCCTCGCTGCGCGGAGTAAAGCTGATTGGAGCCACGGGGCATTACGTGACCATGAATCTGGACGAGGGTCCGATCATCGAGCAGGAGGTGGTCCGCGTGTCTCATCGCGATTCGATCGATGACATGATCCGAAAAGGACGGGATCTGGAGCGGAATGTGCTCGGTCGCGCGGTACGCCTGCACCTGGCTCACCGGGTCCTGACTTACGGGAACAAGACGGTGGTCTTCGATTGAGTTTACCCCTAACGAACAGCGCGCCACAGCCGACGTAGGCCCGGACGACCCGTCCGGGCAGGCGAGCGAAGCTCGCAAGTTTTTTCTTGCCCGCGGAAGACTGCGGGGCTTTGCCCGGCTGGGCGGGCGTGAGCGACCGCCCTACGTGGTTCCTAGTTAGTTGAAGCCGGGGCGGCCGGCGCGGATCCGCTGCGAAAAGTCGGGGGCATCATTGGCTGTGCGCGCCACGGGATTGATATACGCTCGCTTCATCAGTTCCGGAAAAGGCAGGTCGCCCGCAAAATTTCCGTGGTTGTAGAGAATTTCCGGCCCGCGGCCATTGAGAAGAATCCACCAGCCGTGCAGCGAGCTCCCAGCGGGAAGCTGCCCGGTAGCGGCCATCTGGGTGAAGATGTTGGTCGTACAGTTGTCGGTGGCAGCGTTGTACCACTGAGGATGCTGCCGCAATTCGTTGGCGCGCTGGAGATACTCGAGGAAGAGCCGCCGCGACCATTCTGGCCCCGCGGTCGTGTGAAACAGGTACACGTCTTCACCAGTTCGATAATTGGAGCGAAGCCGGACCAAGTCGCGCTCATCGGCCAGAACATAAAGCAGTTCGTACTGCCGGAAGAAGCCGCGTATCGCCGAATAACCTTCGCCAACCTCGTCCCGTGTCTCAATGGACGCCGCAACGTGATCATTGTCACCAAACTGGAAGCTGACGATCGGGTGTGCGATCCACGGCGAACCCCAGTACGTGACGAACAGATCAATACCGCGAAGTTGACCTAAGAAAACAGTCTTGGTCAGCCACGCGCAGGTGTAGTCGAGTTCCGTGCGATAGTCGCAGTTGCGAAAATTATGAATGGTCACCTGGTCGCCGTCGATTTCAGCCCACGGGGTTTGAGCGTCGTCAGCTTGCCAGTTGCGATTGTTGGAGGGTTTGAGCGAAAGCCAGCACACCAAAACAATCAAGAATCCCGCCAGGCAGACCGCCATTCGACGCAGGCGTCGCCTGGCAAAGTAAGTCAGGACGCCTACCACGATGAGGTAGATGATCGGAGTCAGAAGGCGAAACTTTGAAAAAGAAAGGTCGAAGTACAGGGCTGCCGTCGCCCAAAGCGACGCCACCGCCAGCAGCAACCAGGCAAGACCGATCCCAACTCGGCGGAGATAGCGATTCGACCAGGCAGACTCGTGGCCTTCCATCAATAAGCCATCATCAGACTGACCCAGATTTTTGGTTGCCCCCCAGGGATTCGAACCCCGATAAGCAGATCCAGAATCTGCTGTCCTACCATTGAACGAGGGGGCAACTCTTGGTGAGATGGTGGAAAAACGATCCGCTTTGATTCTATGGGCGTGCGGGTTTGCGGTCAACAAGCTACCAAAGACTTTAACCGCAGAGGACGCCGAGGAAAAACCGTGCGTCCGCAGAGAAATGTCCGCTCGTCGACGGGTGACGGGCGTCCCCGCCCGTCCAGCACGGGCCCTCCTTCTCAATCTGACCTTGGCACGGTCTAACTATGGACGGGCGGGGACGCCCGTCACTGCATCAACGTATCGTTCTCCACGACGAATACACGAAGGTACACTGGCTCTCTTTAAACCCAGAGGCGGAGGCCCGCTTCCCGGTTACAATCTGGCAATGCGGTGGGGAAGGTTCATCCTGATGGCTTGGGCATTAGCTGGGATGGCTTTCTGCACCGAACAGCCATCGAACCTGCCGCTCTTGCCTTGTGCTGAAGACTCTCCCGGAGCGGTCTCCTGCAATCCATCGAAGAGGGAACTTAAAGAAGCTGACGACGCATACGCAAAAGGAGTGCGGCTGCAGCGGGGAAAGCGGTTGGATGAGGCTTTCGACCAATTCGAGACTGCGGCCCGATTGGCTCCCAGGAATTTCGGATATCTGACCGCGCGGGAAATGGCCCGGCAACAGATCGTCTTCAACCACCTGGAGCGCGGCAATGCCGAGATGCTCAAGGGACGCCAGATCGAGGCTTTGGCGGAATTCCGCAGCGCGCTGCACCTGGATCCACAAAATGAATTTGCCCAGCAGCGTCTGCGCGACGCTCTGGGAGAATGGGCGCCCGAATCGACAGCCGTGCCGCAGGCCCTCACGGAGTCGGTCGAATTGCGAGCCGCCCCCAACCCGGTTCGCGCCGATATTCACTATCGGGGCGATGGCCGCGGCCTGCTGACCCAGGTGGCTGCGGCGTTCGGAATCACCGCCAGCTTTGACGATTCAGTGACTTCCCGACCAGTTCGTTTCGACCTGGGTCAGGCGGATTTCTACAGGGCGATGGCCACCGCTTGCCAAATGACCCACACTTTTTGGTCGCCTCTAAGTGACAAGCAGATTTTGCTGGCTGCCGAATCGGCACAAAACCATCGCCAGTTCGACCGCATGGCCTTGCGCACCTTTTACCTGCCCGGCGTGGCCAGTCCTCAGGATCTGACCGACGTGGTGAACCTGCTGCGCAATCTTTTTGAGGTGCGGCTGGTGAATCCCCAACCCCAGAGCAACACGATCATAGTCCGGGCTCCGCGCGACATTCTCGACGCCGCTACACGGATTCTGGACGGGCTCGGGGACTCACGTCCCCAAGTCATGCTGGATGTGCATGTCTACGAAATCACCCACAGCCTGACTCGCAACATGGGATTGCAGATCCCCAACAACTTTCAGTTGTTCAATATTCCAGTGGGCGCACTGGCGGCGCTGGGAGGACGGAACATCCAGGACCTGATCAACCAGCTCATCTCCGGCGGCGGCATCAACCAGGCCAACTCGCAAGCCATCTCCGGGCTTCTGGCGCAGCTTCAGGGTCAACAGAATTCAATCTTCAGCCAGCCGCTCGCCACATTTGGTGGCGGCCTGACACTGAGTGGGTTGAGTCTGGGGACAGCGGGAGGAACGCTGTCTTTGAACGAAAGCAACGTGAAGACGCTGGAGCATGCCACATTGCGCGTGGCCCAAGGCAATGAGGCGACCTTTCGAGTGGGCAGTAAGGTTCCCATCCTGAACGCCAGTTTCGCGCCTATTTTCAATACGCCGGCGATCGCGTCGGTAATTCAGAACAACACTTTCCAGACCCCCTTCCCTTCCTTCAATTACGAAGATATTGGTTTGTCAGTGAAAGCAAAACCCCTGGTGAACGGAAACTCGGACGTGAACCTGCAACTTGAAATACAGTTCCGCACTTTGACCGGGCAGTCGATCAATGCGGTCCCAGTGATTTCAAACCGCGAGTACAAAGGCAGCATCACTCTCATGAACGGTGAGCCTGCCGTGGTGGCGGGATCGGTTTCGCACAACGAGACACGGAGTCTGACCGGGATTCCGGGGCTCGGAGCCGTGCCCGGATTGAATCAGGTGATGACCAGCAATAGCAAGCAGGTTGACGATGACGAGTTGTTGCTGATAATCACGCCGCGAGTCATCAGCCGCAATCAGAATGAGAACGCAGAAGTCTGGATGCTGAAGTAGTTGTGCTCCTGAGTGGAGAGGATGCTTCGCCAAAAGCAAAGCATCCGCCGAGCCACCGACCTGTGTATTGCGGACGCCGCGGGAAATGCACAGGTCCTTCGGGCGCGACTCCTTCGTAAACGAAGGAGCCGCTTCCTCAGCATGACACCGTAAAATGATCACAGCGTGGAAAGAATGACAGCGTTAAGCGGGTAGTGGCTGAATTGAGCCACTACTGTTAAGCGAGCGCGCTTCTAGTTCGCGCCCTTGGCAGCGTATTCTGTCAGGCTTTTCAGTACATCGTACGGAAGCCCGCCCACGTTGCTGATTTTCCTTCCATTGATGAACAACGTCGGTGTGCCGTTCACTTCGAGCGACGCGCCCAAGGCGATTGAACGCTGTACCCGTCCAGTGGTTTCCGGCTTGGCGGCGCAGGCTGCCGTCTGTGCGCCTTTGACGCCGGCCTGGTCGGCGAGCGCGGTCAGCTTCTCGTCAGCGTTGGCAGCAGTAATGTCCTTTTGCGCGTCGTAGATGCTTGATATGAATTTCCACGCTGCATCGCTCGACTCGCGTCCGATGCAGTCCGCGTAGTTCGCTGCCTTGGCCGCCCAATCGTGCGAAGGCAGCGGAAAATTCTGGAATACCAGGCGCGCATTTTTCTCTTCCGACATTAATTTGTCGATGGTTGGCTGCGCATCTTTGCAGTGCGGGCATTGCAGGTCGCTGAACTCAACAATCGTGACCGGAGCGTCTGCGGCACCACGTGATGGGCCGTCTATCTTCTTGCTCAATTCTTCCTGGGCCGCGGTGAAGGGATGGGCTCCGAAGGGAATAATGTCGCCGACGACGGCATGATGGCCATCGGATGTGACGTAGAGCCGGTTATTCTGCTGTCCCTGAGCATTGCTGAGGACGACCATTACCTCCGCCAGCCCCTGGGCCTCAGTGGGCCGGATCGCCACGATCTTCCATGACACCGAGGGATCGTAACCAAACATTTGCTTCATGAAGGCATTGACGGTTTCCTCTGACGGCAAACGGGTGCTGAAGGTGGGAACCGGCGGGGTCGAGTCTTTGGATTTATCAGCGGACTTATCGCCCGATCGAGCGCTCGACTGTGCAATTCCAAACGAGGCCAGAAGGATGACAACGGAGCAGCAGAGCAAAAAACGGCGCATAGTTCCTTTCCTGGGAGCGGATTCCTGTTACCCTTCGCGTCCGAAGTAGCAGCAATCATCAATGATCACACGCCGGTTTTGGCGGCGATGGGAAGACGGCGGCCGGTGCCGAACGCTTTCGGTGAAATTTTTAATCCGGGAGCGGCTTGCTGGCGCTTGTATTCCGCGCGATCGACCATGCGGATCACGCGCTGCACCAGCGCCAAATCAAAACCACGATCGGCGGCAATCTGCTCCGCCGCGTGCGAGTCCTCGACGTAATCTTCCAGGATCGCGTCCAGAATTTCGTAAGGTGGCAAGGTGTCACTGTCCTTCTGGTCGGGGCGCAGCTCGGCCGATGGCGGCTTCTCCAGGCTAGCTTCGGGAATCACCGCGCGGCGCGAATTCACGTACCGGCTCAGGCGATAGACCAGGGTCTTGGGAACGTCCGAGATCACCGCCAGGCCTCCTACCATGTCCCCGTAGAGCGTGCAGTATCCCACCCCCAGCTCACTCTTGTTGCCGGTGCTGAGTACGATCGCGCCAAACTTGTTGGAGAGTGCCATCAGCAGCGCCCCCCGGTTCCGCGCCTGGATGTTTTCCTCCGTCGCGTCTTCCTTGCATCCCGCGAAAACATTTTGCAGCACATGGCGATAGCTCTGGAAAATCTCGGTGATCGAGAGCAGCTCAAAACGAATGCCGAGATTGTGGGCCAGTGTGCGCGCATCTTCAATCGAACCCGAAGATGAATACGGCCCGGGCATGCCCACGCCGATCACGTTTTCCGGCCCCACAGCGTCCGCGGCGATGCATGCGGTCAATGCCGAGTCGATGCCTCCGCTCAACCCGATAATCACTTTCTTGAAATCGCATTTGCGGACATAATCTCGCGTGCCCAGCACCAGCGCAGCATACGCGCTGGCTTCTTCTCCCTGCATCTGCTCGTGGATTTCTCCCGTCAGGCGATCGGAATCGAAATAGATCAGATCCTCCTCAAACGATTTGCCCTGCGCGATCACTTCGCCCGTACAATTCAGCACCAGGCTGGAACCGTCGAAGACCAGGCTGTCGTTGCCGCCCACCTGATTGACCAGCGCCACCGGCACATGGTCCTGGCGGGCGATGGTGGCCAGCATCTCGCGGCGGAATTCACGCTTGCCGATCCAGAACGGAGATGCGGAAATGTTCAGCACGAAGTTGCCGCCCGCCTGCACCAGCGCTTCAACAGGATCCACGGTGTACAGGCGTTTGGGCCAGAAATGCTTGTCGTTCCACGCGTCCTCACAGATGGTGAGCGCCATCTTTTTGCCGCAAAAAGGAAACAGGGACTGGGTCTTGGCGGGAGCGAAGTTGCGCATCTCGTCGAAGACGTCATAGGTCGGCAAAAGCATCTTCGATTGGAGGAAGGCAATGCTGCCGTCTCGCAACAATGCGGCGGAATTCATGACCGACTTCCCGGTCTCGGCATGAGCCGGAGTCACCAGCCCGCAGATCACGGCGATGCCGCGAGTTTCCGCGGCAATCTGTTCCGCAGTCTCGCGATTACGCGCCACGAACGAGGGTCGCTCGACCAGGTCGCGGGGCGGGTATCCGCACACCGAAAGCTCGGGAAACAAAATCAGGCCTGCCCCACCCGCACGCGCCTGATGCGCGAAGCTGATGATCTTGGCGGCGTTCCCGGAGAAATCTCCCACCGTAGGATTAATTTGTCCCAGCGCAATCTTCACACTTCCAGTGTAAAGCGGGAGTGCGTGGCAGCCAAGTCAGGGGGATGGTACGTGGTTTGCTAGTGCGTGATTGAAAGCAGCGCTCGCAAGTTTCGTAGCGCGTTTTTGGTAGCGCGGGCGTCCCACCGGCTGTCCCGAGGGCATCTTGCCCTCGGAAGCGCAAGGCGCAAGCTCCACGGCAGAAAAACTGCCGAGCATCGCTCGGCCTGGACGGGCGGGACGCCCGCCCTACATAATCTTTCTAATTCGGCGGAGGTGCCGGACCATCCTGACCTAGCGGGTCCGGGGGTGGTAAGGGCGCGGGCGCTCTTCCTGCGGCGGGAGAGGTAGGATCGGCTTCTTCGCCCGGCCGGCGCAGCGACGGCGCATTGGGCGGACGCACCGGAGGCTCGGAGCCTTTGGCCACGGTAGGTTGTTCCAGGTCCACCTCCTTGTCGCTGCGAATGATTTTTTCGCCGTTCACTTTCATGATCTCGAGACGGACTACTTCGTCACCGGAGAGCCGCACGAAGTCCACATCCTGCGGTGGATCGCCATAGATCCATTCTTCATATTCGGTCTCGCCATCTTTTTCGCGGACTTTCTTGCCCGGTCGGCCTTTGGATGCAATGACCATCTCGCGATTCATGCCCACCAGCACCTGGTGACTCTTGATGGCATCCCTGAGCTTGGGCGGCAGAGTGTCGAGGTAGGCTTCCACCGCGGACTTGGCGTTGAAATCGAACACCGGACGCAGCAAATCCTTCAACTGCTGCGGCTCCAGTTCGGGCACATAGCCGTTAAAGACCAGATCCACATACGATCCGCGGGGGTTCGCATTGGCATCGCTGGGCCCAACCGTGGTCATGCCCCCGCCACCACCAAACTGGATGTGCTGGTACCACTTTTCTTTCTTGACCGGACCGCCGTTGATCTCGAAATGGATGCGATCGTTCTTCACCAATATCTGGCTGATGCGGGCCTGGTCGCCGGGCTTGGCTGCGGGTCCCCACATGGAAAGCATCCGCTGCAGTTCTTCACCGTTGGGTGTCACCTGTCCGTCCTGTCTCAAAGTCAGGCCGGTCTTACCCATGGGAAAGGGCGAACGAATATAGACCAGTTCGGCGTTGAAGGCGCGAATCAGATCCATGCGGGTTTGTTTGGAAATATGGGCGGGAGGGGTTTTCTGATCGTCGGCATTGACCACGGCCACGCAGAAAAGCAGGATGGGCAGCAAAGCAGTAACGCGGCGTGGCTTCATACGACACCCCGAGCCTGTGATTGCCCCGATTATAGCGCGATTTAAGGGTGGGAGAAGATGATTGTCGGAAGGAAGTTTAGGTAAATCCGCCGCCACTGCCCCACCTCATCGACCTATTGCACAATCACTTCTGCTGCAAATCCTCCGCGGCCAGGCGCAGATTCTCCGGCGTTCCCAGGTCGCGCCAGTAATATTCATCGGCGCGAAAGCCGAGGATTTTCTCTCCTTGCTGAGCGAGTCCTGGTTGAGTAAGCCGAAGATAACTAGTGATGATGGAAAAAACACCCTCTTCGCTCATCAGGTCGAGAAACCGTGGAGAAATTACGTGGATCCCGGAGAAAGCCAGCGCGTGCGCCTGCTGTTCTGCTCCCACCCACTCAGATTTTCCGTCGCGGCCAGATCGCCGGCCGCAAAGCTGAAGCTCGGGGTTGAAAAGAAGGTATCGGGAGGTCTGCCGGTCTTGTACCGCCAAAGTGGCCAGAGCCTGAGCCTGTAAATGAAAGTCCACCATGCGCCGGAGATCGATGGTGCTGATGACATCTACGTTGTGCAAAACGAAAGGCTCCTCAGAGCCGCGGGATCCCTGGCGAAAAAACCATGCGGCGTTTTTCAGGCCGCCACCGGTGTCGAGCAGCACCGGCTCGCGGGAAATTGCCAACCGCATGCCGAAGTTATCGTGTGCTTTCAGATACTCCACGACCACGTCGGCGAAGTGATGCACGTTGATGACGGCTTCATTGACTCCAAACGATCGCAAGCGGGCGAGGGTAATCTCCAGCATGGTGCGGCCCGCGACCTCTACCAGCGCCTTGGGGCGACCGTCAGTGAGCGGCCGCAGACGTGTGCCGAGGCCGGCCGCCAGAACCATCGCTTTCATTGGCCCTGTTTCTCCAGTTCTCGATGCTCAAGCTCGCGATGGTGTACAACGACCTCTAAGCCATTCCGGCCACGCAGACGCTTGGCCAATTGCTCTGCCAGGTAAACGGAGCGATGCTGTCCACCCGTGCAGCCGAAGGACACCATCAGGTTCTTGAAACCACGGCGCTGATACTCACTCACGCTGGCATCGACCAGCGACAGTACGCTGGCCAGAAACTGGTGAACGCTTTCCTGCTGGTTCAGGTAGTCAATCACCGGAGCGTCTCTGCCGGTGAGTGCTTTGAAACGCTCCTCACGCCCGGGGTTAGGCAGGCTGCGGCCATCGAAAACAAAACCTCCGCCGTTTCCGGTTTCGTCCTTCGGCCAGCCCCGGTGAAACGAAAAGCTGAAAATACGCACCGTCAGATTCTCCCCGGATGATGCCAGGCTCAGGAGTTTCTCCGACCCCAGCATGCTGTTGAATGCATCCATCAGGGTAGGCAGGGCAATGGGAAGCTCAACATTGTGGAGCAGCCAGCGCAGGTTGGTCAGCGCGTACGGCACGCTCTGCAGAAAATGGGCCTTGCGCTCATAAAAGCCGCGGAAACCGTACGCTCCCAGCGCTTGCATGATGCGGACGTAAACGTAGGCGTAGTAGTACTGCATGAACGCTTCGCGCTCGAGCTTGACGAAGCCCGCCAGAGATTCGAGGTAGTGATCGAGCAACTGCTGGCGTAACTCCGGCGGAAGATCAGCCTTGGCGTCGTACAGAAGAGATGCGACGTCGTACTGCAGCGCGCCCTTGCGGCCGCCCTGGTAATCCACAAAAAATGGCTTGCCATCGCGCAACATAATGTTGCGGGACTGGAAATCGCGATAGAGAAAGTAATCGCGCTTGGCGCTCAACAGAAACTTTGCCAGGCGGCTGAAATCGTCCTCCAGAGCTTGCTCGTTGAAGGGAATACCGGCCAGCCGGAGAAAATAATATTTGAAGTAATTCAAGTCCCAGGTGATGGACTGGCGATCGAAGCTGGGTCGGGGATAGCAGATTTTGTAATCCAAATCTTGTCCGGCTTCGACTTGAAAGCGCGGCAATATCGCCACTACCTTGCGATACGCTGCGACCACCTCGGGAACAATGCTTTTGCCCGAACGATTCTTCGAGAGAAACTCGAACAGCGTGGTGTCTCCAAGGTCCTCTTCGAGATAAACTCCCTGATTCAAATCTTCGGCGTAGATCTCTGGTACCGGCAAACCGTGGCGACGAAAATGCCGGGAAAATTCGATGAACGCGGCATTTTCCTCGCGCACGCCGTACAGGATGCCAATGGCGGTGCGAGCGCCACCGGTCAGGCGGATAATGCTACGTCCCGAACCGCCTAACTGACCCTGAAGGCGCTGCACCTGCTCGACCGGCACGCTGAAATGCTGCTCAAAGAGTTGTTGGAGAACGTCCATGAAATGTTTTTGGGTTTTCCGACAACCAAGATACCATCGCGGTCGCCGAGCCTGTTGTCTAAACCAGCGTTTGCTCCGCCTCCGCGGTTACTTGTGTAAGGGGCGTCGAACTGCGTTTCCTATTCTCGAGGAGCAACCTTGATCCATGTGGGACCCTGCCCTGAGCAAGGTCGAAGGGGTCCGGTCATGCGGTGCAAAGCACCGCTGCCATGCGTCCTCAGCAATCTACCCGCGACCCTTCGGGCCGACTGACCGGGTCAGAGACCCGGTCCCACACGATTTTGTGGCCAGAAAATCTAGTTCGACGATACCCTTAGCCCATTTCTCGCCACCTGCAGCGGGAGCACACGGCCTCCGTTGTCTCCGATGGCGGTGGCGACCCGGCTGGCGGCGCCTTTTTCTACCAGGAAGATCACGCAGCCTCCGCCGCCTGCGCCGCAGGCTTTGGCTGCCCGGCCGCCGTGCCTGGCGGCCACGCTGACCAGTTTGTCGATGAGCGGGGTGGTGATTCCGGGGGCGTTGGTGCGGCGCAGCTTCCATTCTTCGCGCAGGAGGCGGGCGACATCCTCCCAGTCGGCGTCGAGCAACGCCTGGTGCATGGCCCTCGCAATAGAAACGATGCGCTCGAAGTTACGGAACACGCGCTTGTCACCGTTAATGTGCGCCTTGAAGACTTCCCAGTTGTTGATTCCGGACTGCCGCGGCGCGCCGGTATAGGCCAGGACGAAGCGTTCTTCGATCTCTTCCGGCATCACGGTCACGCCTTCACGGTGAATTCCGTCGGCGTCGAGATGGATCGCGCTGACTCCTCCATAGAGCGCAGGATAATAATCCTGACAGCCGGTGGGTACGTGGATAACCTGCGCCTCGACGTTCTGGGCGATAACCCGCATCTGCTCCAGCGTGACGTTACGTCCGGTAAAGCGAGCCAGGGCGGCAGTGCTGGCGATCATAAGGGCAGACGATCCGGAAATGCCCGCGCCGGCCGGCGACTCGGAGTCAGTCTCCATGAGCAAGCCTTCTTTGGGGGCGAAGAACTGCAGCAGCCGGGCGGCCAGGGGAAGACGAAAGCGGCTCGCGGTGCGCAAGGCTTCGAAGCTGGGGAATTCCTCTTCCCGGCGGGTGTCCAGCGAGCGCAGGTGGATGCGCTTCCCTTTCTGCGGCGTGATGCGGCAGGTGGTGAGAATGTTGACCGCGAAATTGACCGTGATCGCGCCGGGATGAAACAGGTATAGCGGCCACAAATCGACGGTCCCACCGGCCAGATCGGCCCGGCAGGGGGCCTGGGCCACGATCCTGCCTGCAGGATCCGTGTAGTTGGTTTTTGACATGCAGTGTTTTTACCACGAGACGAACAGCGCTGAAGTTAGCTTTTGGGGGACGTCGCGCGCGTTCCAATGTAGGGGCGAGCGTCCCCGCTCGTCAGCGCCCAGGTAAGGCCGGACGGGCGAGGACGCCCGTCGCTGGATCGCTAACGCACCACCAGGACTTCGCGGACATTGTCCCGCGCGAGGAAAAATTTGATGGACCCAAAGTCGCGGAAGAGATTCTCTATATGGCGGTTGTTGAACACCCGCTGCAGCCGGAACTTGCTTGCGGTAGCGCGCGGCGAGCCTTTTTTCACGTCACCGCGGCCGTCAATATGCTGCATCTCCAGGGTGTCACCGCCTACGATGTGATAGCGGTAGCAAGGCGCATCCGGTCCCGCTTCCTGGGTATGAAAGAACGCCAGCAGGGCGCCTCCCGGCTTCATCAACGACCATAACCGTCCGACCACCGGCTTCACCAGGCTTTCGTCCAGATAGTCGGCCAGATTCCAGCACAGCACGATGTCGAACTGGGCCCCGGGAAATACCAGGTTTTCCTCCAGGAAGCGCTTGCTATCCAAAGCCGGTTTGCCGGCCTCATCTTTCGTGGCAAGGGATGGGTCGGTGGAAGATACCAGCAAATCTTCGCTGTAGATCTTGTGCCCGCGTTCGGTGCAATAACGGATATTGGCGGGAGAGGTTGATCCCAGATCCAGCACGCACAGCATCTCTTCCGAGTCGAGTGACTTCACCAGTTCGGCCAAACCGCTGGAGCGGCGCGTAAGCCGCTGCGATGCCGAACTGCCTGCGGGATCTTGCGTTGCGCTGTCGGATGAATTGCGAAAAAGTTTCATTGAAGCTTTGTGCAGCTGAAGCCCTTGTCGATCGCCTCGCATCCGATCCGTTCCCTACGTCGTCAGAGAACCGGATGAAAGAACTACTTCCCTTCGACCGCGGCTTTTGCCACCGTGGAACCGCTGCCCGTCGAGCCCGGACCGGTCACGGCGGGTGAGCTGGCCGGCTTCGCATCTGTCTTCGACATCTCGCGCTGGATATCCACTTTGCCCTTGAAGTAAGCCCCTTCTTCGATAGCAACTCGCTGGGTAACGATATCGCCCACCGCGATCGCAGATTTGGTCAGCTCGGCCCGTTCACTGGCGCGAATGTTGCCCTCCAGCTTGCCTTGCACGACCACGCCCTTGGCATTCACGTTGGCGCGTACCTGACCGTGCGGGCCGATGATTAACTTATTACCGGAGAGTTCGATGCTGCCCTCCACCTGGCCATCGACGTACAGGTCCTCGCTGCCGGAGAGTTCTCCCTTGATGATGACGGACTTGCCAATGTGCGCAAACTCAACCGTCTTCGGCGTCTCCATATTTCGGCCTCCTCGGGCATATTTCCCACTTGAAACTGGCGCGGGACTTGCAGGTAACCTGTGACCTGCCAGGGACAAAAAGACTGACAGAAACACGCGCCCCAACAGTCGAGAATGCTATTTTGCTCTTGCTCGAACTATATCTTACGGCGACCAGCGGGGCAACCTGACAAACGCTGCAAAACCCGTAGCTTTCGCGGTTCCAGCGCGGTCCGCCCGGGGCCAATTAGACAACATGAGATCGGGGCTTTTCGTCTAATCTAGTTAGGTGTGGGCTCATTCTTTATGAAACTGATCCCATTTCGGACCATTTCTCTAATATGCACGGCGCTGGTGCTCAGCGCTGCCGCCGGAAGCGTTGCGGAGGGCCCTCCTGCGGTATCCCCGATCGAGTTGGTCAGGCACGCCGTTGCGAACGAAATGAAGTCCGATGAGCAGCCGGTGAAGTACATGTTCCGGCAGCGCAAGGAAACACCCAGCGGCTCGCAAACTCGACTGATGGTAGAGACTCGCGACGCCCTCGCCGGCCTGCTCGTCGCCTACAACGATCAGCCACTCAACCAGGAACAGCGTCAGGGAGAATACGACCGGCTTGAGCACTTTCTACGTGATCCGGAAGAACTGGCTCACAAGCGAAAACAGGAAAAGGAGAATTCCGAGCGGGTGAAAAGCATCCTGAGGGCGCTGCCCGACGCCTTCCTCTATGAGTACGACGGAACCGAAACCGGCAAGCCCGGGGTTGGGGAGCCGGGAAGTAAGCTGGTCCGCCTCAAATTCCGTCCTAATCCCAAGTACTACCCGCCGACCCGCGTCGAGCAGGTCCTCACCGGCATGGAAGGGACGGTTCTGATCGATCCGCAAAAGCAGCACATCGCGGCCATCGACGGCACGCTCGCTAAAGAAGTCGGCTTCGGGTGGGGCATCCTGGGCCATCTCGACCGGGGAGGACACTTTCTTGTGAACCAGACCAACATCGCCGGCGATAACTGGGCGATCGCGCGCATGGACCTGGCTTTCACCGGCAAGCTGCTTCTGTTCAAGAGCCTCAATTTCAAGTCTACCGAGGTCTATAGCGATTTTCGCCCCGTGCCCCCAGACTTAACTTTTGCCCAGGGAGTGGAACTGCTGAAGAAACAGGAAGCCACGGTGGCGGTTAATCAGAACGGCAAGTAATCCGCAACGGCAACGAAAGCCATTAATTTCCCTGCGCCAGCAAGCCCACCACAAACATCTACATAGCACTCGGAGTGGGCCGCCCGCTTCAACGCCCCCCTCCATGCGGAATCTGTTACGAGAGAGTCTTGAGGAGAAACGCTGATGTCTCTGATTCTGATTGCCATCTTCTTCGCGGTGTTTTGTCTGTTGATCGCAATCTGGATCAAGCGCACAAGAGCACAAAAGGAGATGGAGGAGCATAGCATCACGCCCGAGGCCCTCCATTCACTGATGGCCTCGAATCAAGAAGTTCTTGTTTTTGATGTTCGCCAGCCCCTCGACCTGCTGGCCGACTCTGAAATCATCGCGGGCGCAACCAGGATTCCCCCCAAAGACCTGCTGGAGAATCCATTGCTCATCCCGAAAGAGAAAGACTCGGTCGTTTACTGTACGTGCCCGAGTGATAAGACCAGCCGGCAGGTGTCAGAGCGAGCTCTAGCCCTGCATCTCATGCGAGTGAAATTCCTCAACGGTGGACTGGCGGGCTGGAAGGCGAAAGGCTATCCGGTGGAGCGATACGAGACGCCTTTTCACCTCGACACTCGAACCTAGCTGCGCGTGTAGCAAGGCTTCCGGGGCGGATGGATTTCGGATAAAAACAGGGACGCTGTCTTACTTCCCTGACCCGATGGTTTCTTTGCGCACGGTGAGCTTCTCGATCAGGTCTTCGCGAATCCGGTATCCCGTTCCGGGCTCGTCGCTGACTGTGATTGTTCCCATTGAGCCGACTGTAACCTCGGGCTCGATGATGTCTTCTTTCCAGTAGCGTTTCGAGGCTGAAACATCGCCGGGAAGACGGAAGTTCTGCAGAGTGGAAAGGGCGACATTGTGGGCGCGACCGACTCCCGATTCGAGCATGCCGCCGCACCAGACCGGAACATTATTGTCCTGGCAGACGTCGTGAACTTTTCTAGCTTCGCTGAATCCGCCCACCCGCCCGACCTTAACATTGACGATGCGGCAGGCCTTGGTTTCGACCGCGGCTGCCGCGTCGCGGGCATGGCGGATGGACTCGTCCAGGCAGATCGCGGTCTGCAGCTCACGTTGCAGGCGAGCATGGTAATAGATATCGTCATTCCACAGCGGCTGTTCGATCATCAGCAGCTTGAAGCGATCGAACTTCCGCAGGTGCTCGACCTCGTCGAGTGCATACGCGGAGTTGGCATCGCAGCTCAGCAGAATGTCAGGCCACCGCGATCGAATCCGCTCGAGCACATTCAGGTCCCATCCCGGCTTTACTTTCACTTTGATGCGGCGATAGCCCGCTGCCAACTCGCTTTCCACCTTGTCGAGTAACTGTTCGACGGAATCCTGAATCCCGATCGAAACTCCGCACTGAATCTCACGTGTCGTTCCCCCCAGCAGCTTCCAAAGCGGTTGGTTTTTTTGCCGGGCCTCAGCGTCCCACAGAGCGTTTTCAAGAGCAGCCTTGGCCATGCGGTGACCGCGCACTCGGGCCATCAGCCCGGCGCTCTCATGGGCGGCAGTCAAGGTGCGTCCCACCACGGCAGGCGCAAGGTAGTGCCTGAGGGTGGACCAGGCGGTCTCGATCCATTCGGAGCTGTAATAGGGATCTTCGCCGGCCACGCACTCTCCCCATCCCCGCACTC
This sequence comes from uncultured Acidobacteriaceae bacterium, assembly GCA_964528615.1. Lineage (GTDB taxonomy): Bacteria > Acidobacteriota > Terriglobia > Terriglobales > Acidobacteriaceae > JAIQFF01. The sequence continues at coordinate 18,837 of CAZGSU010000053.1, forward strand.
CCTCACAATCGACGGTGAGCAGCAGGATGCGACGGCTATAAGTGCGACCAAAGCTGGTTTCGAAAAAATGCACGAGCGGCATCCGGATTTCGCGCAGCGTAATGGTTTCAATCTTCATGAGAATTCAATTTGTGTACGACCAGTTTTCGTCCCACCGGCCCAGCAGGAACTTACCATTTCCCTGTTGATCCCGTTCGTATCCGAGCACTGCTAAACCATCGGAAAATGCCTGCAGAAACTCGCGCCGGTTGGACTCCTGGACCTCCGCGGCAGGTGGCCGCGTGGCCGGCGAATCTTTCCAGTCGTAAATCTCAGCCGGAACTGAGATTGTTTTCAGCGTTTCGAAACCACGCGGAGATAGCCGCCCCTGGCTGCCAGGTCGCCCGGAGGCCAATAAGTCTTGCTGCCGAGCTGCGCTCGACTGGAGAGCCGGGGGCGGCTGTCCCCACGTGGCCGCTGCAGAACCGTCAGACAACGACTGCAACAGGTTTTCTACCCGCTTCGACTTCAACCACCATTCCGCGACCAGACGGTCCGAAGGCAGGCCGCCCTGCAACGGTGAAGACGTGATCCCATACTGGTTGACGCTATAGCGGCGGGCGATGGCGCCCAGCCGTTCAATGTTGAGATAGGAGTTCTTGATTTCCAGGGGATCGAATGTCCATTCGATCAACTCGAATCCCTGGGCGAGCGCGTCCTGCCGCTGAAAAAGTTTGATTTGACGTCCCAGCCCGGAATTGCGATATTCGCGGCGCACGGCGAGCATCTGGGAGTGCAGGTAGGAGCGTCCGCCCCGCGCGCCAGGCAAGGAGAAAGCGAAGGCCACCATTTTGCCGTCGTCAAAACCGCCGATGACCTGCCCCCCGATCTTCTCGGCCACGACGAATATACGTAGCGGTACGAGTTCTACATCGGTGAAATTCCAGACTTCTTTCTGCAAGGCAACGCAGGCCGACATTTCGTCCAGGCTGTGGCACTTGCGGATCACCATCGTGCCCGCTGTCATTCTTGTTCGCGCTCTTTCGTCCGCCGGTTTCCGGGCTCCCGAAGCTTCGCCTCTTGCCACAGCGTTTCCAATTCCGTCATCGACGCCTGCTGCGGGCCGCGTCCCGAGGCGCGCAACTGCTCTTCCATCCATTGAAAGCGCTGTTTGAACTTGCGATTGGTCTTGCGCAGCGCTGACTCGGGATCGAGTGAAAGATAGCGCGCAATGTTCACCAGCACGAAGAACAAATCCCCGACTTCTCCTTCCAGGCGTTGTCTGAGGTTCTCGGGGATCCCGGGCGCGCCGGCTCCTGCAATTCCCTGCCCGTGCGGTTTAGGGCCCGGAGCTGGAAACTCTTCCAAATCCTCCTGCAGTTCCTCGGTTTCTTCCTGCAGTTTTTCGAACAATCCGGCCATGTTGGGCCATTCGAATCCCGCGTGCGCGGCACGAGAGCTGAGTTTGTAGGCTTCCATCAGCGCCGGCATTGCTGAGGAAACGCCCGCCAGCAGGGACTCTGATGCGGCTGTATCCTGTGCGGTTTCAACCGCTCCTGCCGATTTCTTTTTTTCCTCGGCTTTCAGCGCCTGCCAGTTCCGCAGCACCTCGGACGATGTCTCGGCTTTCACATCGCCAAAAACGTGCGGGTGTCGGTCTACCAGCTTTTTGGAGAGGCGGTCGAGCACGTCATCGATGGAAAAAGTCCCCTGGTCCTTGGCCATCTCGGCATAGAACAGCACCTGGAGGAGCAAATCACCGAGCTCGCCCGGCAGCTCATCCCAATCGCGATTGTCGATTGCCTCCAGAACCTCGTAAGTTTCCTCCAGCGTGTACGGTTTGATCGAATCGAAGGTCTGTTCGCGGTCCCAGGGACACCCGCCCGGACCTCTCAGGCGGGCCATGATCGAAACCGCCCGTTCGAAGCGTTCCCCAGTAGTAGGCATGAGCCCAAACACTCTAAACGAGACGCGTAGGTGGGAGCAATGAAAGGCGGGTCTCGGTTGATTGTGTGGGGCGGGCGCCCTCGCCCGCCGCTCTTAACTTTGCTCTGTGCGGATCCCTTGTGGGCTACCAACCCCCTGAAGATCAAAGGCAGCGGGCGAGGGCGCCCGCTCCACACCCCCGTCCCAGGTCGAGCGAAGCTCGACACATCCCAACGACGGATTGGGATCGGGCTTTGCCCGGCTGGACGGGCAAGGGCACCCGTCCCTACATGATCGCTCGCAAATCCCGGATTTTTGCTATCGTTCCCCCATGAGCAGGAACCCGAGCTGGTGCGGAGTGATTCTGGCGGCGGGCGAGTCCACGCGCATGGGTTCGGACAAGGCACTGCTGCCGTGGCCTCCACTTGCCAGCGGAGTTCCGTTGTCAGGCGAGACGTTTGTCTCCGCCGCGATCCGCGCCCTGATTCCCTTCACTGACATGGTGGTGGTTGTTGTGGGAAAAAATGAGCCCGGCCTCGCCCCTGCGGTATACGCCGCCGGCGCATCACTGGTCCGGAACCCCGCCCCTGAGCTCGGACAGTTCAGTTCTCTGCGAGTGGGATTGCAGGAAGTCCTGAACCAGGGCCGGGACGCCGCTATGATTACGCTGGTAGACCGTCCACCCGCCACGGCCGCGGGCCTGGACAAATTGCGTTCGGCATTCGAAGCTGCGCCTTCAGAGACCTGGGCGGTAGTTCCGGAATACAACGGGAGGCACGGACATCCCATCCTGGTAGGCCGTGAGATGATCGAGGCATTTCTGAAGGCTCCCGAGACCGCGACTGCCAGAGACGTGGAACATCAATACCGGCAGCACGTGGAGTATGTGGCAGTCGATGATGCGCGCGTCGCCATGAACGTGAACACACCGGACGAGTACGCCGCTCTTACCAATCCGCAGACAAGGTGACCCCGTCAAAAAGCATGAATCCAGAAAATACGCACCTGCATTCCCCACTCAAGACCGAAGTCTTTCTAAAGTCAGTTCTACAACTCCGGCCGCAGCTGGCGGTCTTTGACTGTGACGGCACACTATGGTCAGGTGATGCAGGGGCAGGTTTTTTTGAATGGGAGCTGAGTCGCGGCGTGGTTTCCGATGAGATCGTGCGCTGGGCCCGTGCCCGCTATGCCGATTATCTGGCCGGCAAGGTCAGCGAAGACGATATGTGCGCAGAAATGGTGACCATGAATCGCGGACTCCCTGAAGCCGAGGTTGAGGGCGAGGCGGCGCCGTTCTTCGAAGCCACAATCGCGCGCGACATTTTTCCTGATATGAAGGCCCTGGTGCTCGATCTGCAGGCCATGGGCTGCGAGGTCTGGGCCGTCTCTTCTACCAGCGAATGGGTCATCCGAGCAGGCATGAAAGCTTTTGGAATTCCTCCGGACCGGGTACTGGCGGCGGCAGTCGCCGTCGAGGACGGCAAGATTACGGACAAGATGATTCGGGTTCCGAGCGGCAAAGGCAAGCCGCGGGCCATCCGCGAGGTGATCGCGCGAACTCCCGAAGTGGTCTTCGGAAATTCTATCTGGGACGCAGATATGCTGGAAATCGCGCGTCATCCCTTTGCGATTAATCCCACGCCGGAACTGGCGAACATCGCCCGAGAAAAGCGATGGCCGGTCTATTTTCCCAACTCTGTTTCCGCATTATAGATTCCTGATGGCTGCGGTAAGGGCGTCCATCGCCAGGTGGCTGGCGTGAAGCGAAGCCTGGGGCAGGCCGCCGATGGATCGCACCAATTCTTCCCGGCGCAACTGACGGGCTGCAGCGATCGTCTTTCCCTGCAGCAACTCGGTTAGGAGCGAGGCGCAAGCCACGGCGGAAACACAACCTTGCGCGAGAAATCGAATTTCGTCGATGCGCCCGTCCGTTACTTTCAAAGTGAGTTTAAGAACATCGCCGCAGGCAGGATTCTCGATCTGGACAGAGGCGTCCGGATTCGCCACTTCGCCGGCATTGCGGGGATGCTGGAAGTGATCGAGAACCTGAGGAGAGTACATTGCAAGAAATTGTATCGCGCCGTGTGGCAAGGACCTGTCCTGAGCGAGTCGAATGAGCCTCGCCCGTGGCTTTTGACTTTGCTCAAGGCAGCGGCGGGCGGGACGCCGGCGCTACATTTCAAATCTCGAAATCTACTTCCATCGGCTCGATCAGCGGCATTAGCCAGCTCACCAGCCTCTGATGCACCGGATGCGGCCCATAGGCATCCAGCGAAGCCTTGTCGGTGAATTTCATTACGCCTCCCAGCTCGTACCCCTGCCCGCGCGGTGAGAGGTTCACTCCCACGATGGTTTCAACCAGACCTGGGATCTGTCCCTGCAACTGGCGAATCCCGGCGATAACGCGCTGCTTCTGTTCTTGTGTAACTCCCGGCTTCCAGCGAAAAGCAAACATGTGGATGTACATGGTTGGAGTGATGTCCTCGGAGCGTTGTGGCAACTCGCGGACGATTGTACCGTGCGGCCTTCAAAGACGCCGCTGAACAGGCTCGGCTGGACAGCCAGGGGCGGCTGTCCCCACGTGGTCTGTGCTTGTAACATGACCCTGTGCTCTCCGACTTCACCCCCCAACGGGTTGTTTGTCTTCAGCCGAGCGCAACGGTGATTCTGGCTGCTATTGGCTGCCTCGATCGCGTTGTGGCCTGCACCAAGTACTGCGTCGACGTGTGTCCCGAGGTCACGAATAGTGGGCGCATCATTGTTGCCGATTCCTGGACAGCGCGGAGCCAGCAGATCATGGCGGCTCGCCCCGACCTGGTGATCGCTGCCGTTCCCTACCAGGAGAAGGCGGTAGTCGAAATTCTCAAAGCTGGGATCCGCTTTCTTGGCCTCGCGCCCAGGACGCTGGCAGATATTTACACTGACATCGCGACGATTGGCGGAGTGCTCGGCGCCGGAGAGCGTGCACGGTCAGTGGTTGCCGACATGAAGCGCGAGATTGAAACCGTTCGCAGCCACGCCGCAACCCTCCGCGGCAAGCGGCGTCTGCGCGTTTTCTGCGAAGAATGGGGCAAGCCTCTGATTGCGTCGCAGAAATGGGTCGCAGAGTTGGTGGAAGCTGCGGGCGGAGAATTTCTGGGTGAGCCCGGGGCCCGACGCTCCCCGGAATCGATTCTGGCCGATGATCCTGACGTCCTGGCTGCTGCCTGGTGCGGCGCCGGCGACCGGGTTCCACTGGAAAAGATTATCCGCGACCGTGGCTGGAAGGAAATGCAGGCAGTGAGAGCGGGCCGCGTCTACTGTATTCGCGACGAACTCCTGAATACTCCAGCTCCAACTCTCATCGCCGGCCTGCGGGCATTGGCAGCGGCGATTCATCCCGGGTGTTTTCCACAACCCGACGGTCTAAGATGTATCACGGAAGCGCGGGTTTGAGCACACGCGCCTCGGCCGAGATGATCCGGGGCATTCCATGCCGACTAGCTCTTCATTCGCAGAAGTTAAGACCGAGATAGACCGCCTGGACCAGGCCGCGGGTTCGGTGGAAGACTTGATGTGGGAAATGGTAAAGCTGCTGCACGATCGCATGCTGAAGTACAACTGGGTCGGCTTCTACATGATCGAGGAGAAACCTTTGAGCGCGCAGCCGCGCATGTTAGTTTTGGGGCCGTTCCAGGGGGCGATGACTCCACACACGCGCATTCCCCTGAACCAGGGCATTTGCGGTGCTGCCGCTTCCACGGGCAAGACTGTTGTGGTGGACGACGTCAGCATCGACAATCGTTACCTGGCCTGCTCCACTGAAACGAAATCTGAAATCGTGGTGCCGGTGTTCGTCCGTGGCAAAGTCGTGGGCGAACTCGATATTGATAGCCACTTTCCCGCTGCCTTCGGCGATCAGGACCGGCAACTGGTCGAGTACTGCGCGTCGCTGGTGGGCAGACAGCTGGAAAAATCGCAGGCATGAAAGCCAGTCAAGATCAATCTGGTAAAACGCAGGGCAGGCTTGGGCGGCCCGGTTTCGGGCCAGTCAATCGCGGCGCCCTATCTAAAGAGGTTTCTTGCCGTCCCTGAAAAAAGTTGTAGCAGCCCTGGTTTTCAAGGACGAGAAGATCCTCGTCTGCCAGCGTACCCGTTACCAGACCATGCCGTTGAAATGGGAATTTCCCGGAGGCAAGATCGAAGAAGGCGAACAACCGCGCGACGCCCTGCGCCGCGAACTCGAAGAAGAGCTCGGCATCGAAGCCATGATCGGCGAAGAAGTAGCGCGCATCCGCCACGAATACAAGAATGGATCGGCGGTAGAATTACGCTTCTACGCGGTCCGCGAATACCAAGGCGAAATCGAGAACCGGATTTTCAAAGACATGCGCTGGGCGACGCGTTCCGAGCTGCCGTCATTCGATTTCCTGGAAGCCGATCTGCAACTGGTGAAAGACCTGTCCGAAGGAAAAATCCTGTCCGGCGCCTAACTCGATCCGCGCAGGGTCCAGAACCAAGCAATGGTGAGTACCACCATCACGACTGTGGTCACCCAGGCCACTACGTTGTACAGGCGCGAGTTCACAAACTCACCCATAATCTCCTTGTTGTTCACCAACAGCAACATAAAGACAAGCACGAAAGGCAGCACAAGACCATTGACGACCTGCGAAAGAATGGAGATTTTGACCAGGGGAATGTTTGGCATCAAAATGACGCCCGCCCCAGCCACGATCAGGATGGTGTAGAGCCAGTAAAAGACCGGGGCCTCGTTGAATTTCTTGTCGACGCCTGACTCAAATCCCAGGCCCTCACAAACCGCATAAGCGGTAGAGAGGGGCAAGATCGACGCCGCGAACAGCGAAGCGTTGAATAATCCCATCGCAAAAAGGATGTAAGCATAGTCCCCCGCCAAGGGATGCAGCGCTTGCGCTGCGTCTTTCGCCGTGCTGATGTTGTGGTAGCCATGCACATACAGGGTCGCGGCGCACGCCACAATAATGAACCAGGCGACGATGTCGGTAAAAACGCATCCCGTCACCACATCCAGGCGCGATGCCTTGTACTGGCGCCGGGTGACCCCCTTCTCGACAATTGAGGCCTGCAGATAAAACTGCATCCAGGGCGCGATGGTGGTGCCGACCACGCCAATCACCATGTACAGGTAATCCTGGTGCAGGAACATTTCCTTGTGCGGCGGAACGATGGTCGCTTCGAGAGCATCCAGCCATGCCGGCTTGGCCAGCACTCCCGCGACGATATAGGTCAGGTAGAAAAACGAAGCTGCCAGAAACACTTTCTCCACGGTTTTGTACTGGCCCTTGACTACGATCAGCCAGACAATGACCGCACACACCGGCACGGTGTAGTACTTGCTGAGGCCGAAGAGTTCGAGGCTGCCGGCGATTCCGGCAAATTCCGTCACCACGTTCCCGAAGTTGACGATGATCAGTCCGATCATCATGAGGAAGGTGACACGAAGGCCAAACTCTTCGCGTATCAGGTCGCTCAGGCCCTTACCTGTGACCGCGCCCATGCGGGCGGCGATCTCCTGCACCACAATCAGGGCAAGGGTAATCGGGATCATGGTCCACAGGAGCATGTGCCCGAATTGCGCCCCCGCCGCGGAGTAGACCCAGATGCCTCCAGCATCGTTGTCTACGTTCGCGGTGATGAATCCTGGACCGACGACCGCGAAAAAGAGCAGAATCCGAATTTTCCAGCGTTTCAGAAATGACATGAAGCACGCGAGGCAGCCGGGAGCGACCGATCAGCATAAATGCGGGAGAGGAATATGGGTAGATGAAATCGGGTACGGATCGTCGTAGCGCCGTCATCCCTTCGACTTCGCTCAGGGCAGGCTTTGCCGGCGGCGTCTCGCCCTCGCAGCAGAGGGCAGGATGCCCTCCGGACAGCCGGCGGGACGCCGGCGCTGCGAAACCCTACAGTTTGGCGCGCAGCAGGCTGATAATGTCGTCGGAGGTGATGACCCCGGTCAATTTTTTGTTGTCATCCACCACTGGCAGTGTCAGCAGGTTGTGCTTGTCGAAGAGTTCGGCAACTTCTTTTTCGCTGGCTCCGGCATGCGTGGAAATTAGGGGTTCCTGGGTCAGCGACAGCATGGGAGTGTCAGACTTGGCTAGCACCAGCTTGGCTAACGGCACAGCCCCGGCCAGAGTGCCTTGTGAATCCGTCAGGTAGATGGTGCTCACAGTTTCGACTCCACCTTCGAAACGCCGCAGAGCCTCCACCGCGTCGTGCACCGTGGCGGCAACGTGGACCGCCAGGAACTCGGGGTTCATCTTGCCGGCGGCGGTGTTCTCCTTGAACTCCAGGAGCTCGACCATTTCTTTGCGTTCCTCGGGTTGCATCTCCAGCAGAATTTCCGAGGTGCGTTCTTCCGGCAGATCGGCCAGCAGGTCAGCGGCCGCATCCGGCTCCATCTCTTCCACGATTTCCGCGGCCCGGTCGGAATCGAGCGACTCGACGATGGCCTTCTGTACTTTGGGCTCGACTTCCTCCAACGCTCCGGCCGCCACGTCTTCGTCGAGGGTCTCGAAGACTGCCTCGCGTTCGTCAGGAGCCAGATCCTCGACAATGTCGGCAATGTCGGCGGGGTGCAGTTTGGCTAAACGATCGTGGGAAATCTTGAGTTTGACCCGGCGCGCGGGATCGGTTTCGATGAGATCGACGAAATCCCACGGGATGGTGCGCGGCGGGATCTGTCGCAGCAGGGCTCGCAAGGCTACGATCGGAACCACGCCCTTCAGCAATCGCCGGATTGCGCCGCGTGGTCCTACATCGACCGAACCCACTCGCAGCACCGGCCTGTTCTCGACCAGTTCCTGGGACAGGTCCAGATCGTTTACCCGAACCACCTTCCGCCCGAAGACGTCGATCACCTGCTGGTCAAGAAGATCGCGGGACAGCAGCAGCATTCCTTCCGAGCCGTCGGTTTTAGTCCAGTTGGCCGTCGGCAAATCCGTCCGAATCCCGTTATCCATTGAAGTCACGGAACCGAAAGGCAGCAGCCAGGTTCCGGCTCCGGTCTTGACGATAAAGCAGGCGATCCGGGCCCGGTCATCCTGAGGGATCAACGCCAGCTCGCGCACCCGGCCGCAGCGGCTCCCGGCAGTGTCAAATACCGGGGTTCCAAGCAGTTCGGTAAGGGCAAGCGACGGCATGCTGCGAGAATACTCAACTAGGAGGCAAGAATCCACTTGAGCTTTGGAATTGAGCCCTGCCTCGGTGTCCGCCGGTCACAGCAGTGGTTTAGGGCCGGTTCTGGACTCCCGCGTTGACATTTGCACAGCGTAAGGGCAAACTACCGCATTCGCTGTGCCGCGCCTTTCTTGCGGGGTCTACTTGAGGCCTGCGGCGGGAGCGCTGGACAGTGGAGATTCCAGGGTTCGAGCGCGTACTCGCGCAATCTTTACCATGACCGAACAGCGGGTCTCCTATACGTTGGATTCGACGCTGGAGACCGTCGACAGCGCGGAGCAGGCAGCCAGCCGGATTGCATCCGAGGCGGGCTTCGACGATGACGAGGTCATGCGGATCGCCATGGCCGTCCGCGAAGCCGCGGTCAACGCCGTCCTCCATGGCAATGCCTACGATCCCGGTAAGAAGGTCAGCCTGGCGTTTGAGCGGATTGGCGCGGACCTGATCATTACCATCCGTGACCAGGGCAAGGGCCTGGATCCGGACAAGATTCCCGATCCTCTGGCGCCGGAAAACCTCTTGAAGACCTCCGGCCGGGGCATTTTTCTTATTCGCTCGTTCATGGATGAGGTGCAGATCAGCCCCTCGCAGACGGGCACCGAAATTAAACTCATCAAGCACGTCCCCGGACCGTCCGAGGGCGTTAAGGAGGCTTCCCAGTGAGCATGAAGACCAGTACACGTCAGGTTAACGGCGTTACCATCGTGGATTGCAGCGGCCGCATCACCCTGGGTGAAGGCAGCGTCACCCTGAAGGATGTGGTCCGCGACCTGCTTTCCAAGGGACAGAAAAAGATCCTGCTGAACCTTGGAGACGTGAACTACATCGACAGCTCGGGCATTGGCGAGCTGGTCAGTGCTTTCACCACGGTGCGCAACCAGGGCGGCGAACTCAAACTGCTCAACCTGACCAAGAAAGTGCACGATCTGCTGCAGATCACCAAGCTGTACACCGTCTTCGACGTGAAAGACGACGAGGCGAGCGCGATCAAGTCGTTCACCTAAAGCTTTACTTTCAACCGAGATTCCTTCCGTTTGTGGCGGGGGCCGGCCCGATGACCGGCCCCTGGTTGTTTTCCGTTGTGGGAATTCCCCAGATTTCTTTTCCTCGAAGGCAACTTCCCTGTAGTTCCCCACCATACAATTTCACCACAGTCGCAGAAACGCTTTTGGGTGGAGCAGCGCTTCAGCGCTGCATTTAGGCCCATCTCGGAGGCGGCTTCAGCCGCTGGGGTGGCATTGCTGCCTCTCGCAAGGCCTCAGGGTGAGTACAAATGCCGCTCCTCAATAAATGGTCGGCGATTTTCGCGATCCTCCTGTTGAGCAATTTTGCCCGCCCGGATTGTCTCCCCTTCGACCAAGCCAAGAAACATGTGGGCGAAATCAAGTGCGTCACCGGAAAGGTAGTTCGGGTCAAGCAGGGCTGGCGCGGAGTCCATTTTCTGGACTTCTGCGACGACTTCCGGCTTTGCCCTTTCACCGTCGTAATCTTCCCCGGCGACCTGAAAAGCGTCGGCGACGTCCGACAGCTGGCCGGCCGGATGATCGAGATCCACGGGCAGGTCAAGGAATATGACGGCCGCGCAGAAATTGTTCTGGAAGAATACCGCCAGCTCGGCGGCTCCGGCGCCAGAATTCCTCCTTTGCCCAAGAGCTACGACGTGGAACAGAAAGGCCGCTACAGCGCGGGAACATTCAGCCATGCCAAACCGGCAAAGAAAGCTGCCAAGAAAAAACAACCGGCCAATCTGCCGCTGGCCGTGCCGGAGGATTCGGAGTGAGGAGGCGGGGCGAGAGTATTGTTCGCATCGTCGTCGCCAACAACCAACTACGTTCTGATTCAGCGGCCTGATCCGGATGTCTGGGCTGCCTGCAATAGTCGCCTCACCCGGTCCTCCAGAACGATGAAGCGCTTGTACTCACGACCGCCGGATCCCATTGAAATATTCTCGTTCCGGTAACGCATCGGGCTGGCTATGAGCGATCTCAATCTGACGTGAATCTCGCGGACTCCGGTTTTAGTCACGATAGTTCTGATGTTCTGATCGTCGATTCCACCACAGGCCATGATGATGACCCGCTTACCCGCTGCCTCGACCAGATCGCGCAGGGTTGCAGCCGCTTCCAGCGCGGTTGGCGCCCCACCGGACGTCAGAATACGGTCGGCGCCGGTCTCCACGATGTGCTCAACCGATTGGCGAAGGTCGGCGGACATGTCGAACGCCCGATGAAAGGTGACCCTGAGCGGCCTCGTGAGATCCACCAGTTGACGCGTTCTGGTAATGTCAACTTTCCCATCCAGGTCGAGCATGCCGAACACCACGCCGTCCGCGGCAAGTTGTTTGGCCATGAGCACGTCGCGCTGCATTGCCGCAAACTCGTCGTCGCTGTAGTAGAAATCGCCGCCGCGCGAGCGAATCATCACGTGCAAGGCAATCGAGATTTTCTGGCGTGCAGTCGCGATCAGCCCCGCACTCGGCGTTATTCCGCCTTCCAGGAGGCTGCTGCACAGCTCCACGCGATGTGCTCCGCCTCGCTCGGCGGCGAGCGCCGACTCCAGCGAGTCTACGCATACTTCGACAAGTAACTCATCGCCCAAGCGACCTAGTCCTTCACCGGCACGCTGAAATGTCCCGCTACGCACTGCCAGGTGTGGCCGTGACGAACCCAGGTGTCAGTAAAGCGGCCTCGATGCTCGAAGGGTTTACCGTGGAAGGTTCCCTTCTCGTGATATGCGCCGCTGACGATCGCGGTGTCGTCACCATGCACCTGGACTCTAAGATCATGCGATTCCAGACTTTCAAAGTGTGCCTCGGGATCGGCAGTAAAGGCCACCTCTTCTGATTTACCGATAACGCTGCCGTCGGGCTCAGTCAGAACCAGATCGTCCGACATGAGCCGGCCAAGCGCAACCGAGTCGTGATGCAACTCGGCTTCGTTCCAGGAGTTCTCCAGCGCTACGATCGCTGATTGAACAGAGTCCGCCTGCGCCCGCGCTATGACCGGAGTGAGCGCGAGCAACGCAAACAATGGGAGAATTCTGGTTGAGTCGATCAACCACAGCCAAGCGGGACCACAGAATGATTTTAGATCGCTGGTGTTTAAACCATCCCGCTGCGTAGTTCCTTCAATGGATAAAATGTTCCTCGCCAAGTGATTCCTCCCTTCCCCAAGGTTAGAAATGTCGAACGCAGCATGGTGTAAACAAATAAAGCCGTGCTCACCGGATGCATCAGAAAGTAGTAAGGTGGAATATCCGACTGCGTCGACATTCCTACATAGATAGCGAACATTGAGAACAGGGCTACGGCATAACCCAACCGTGGCCAACCATGCGCCAGGAAAACTCCGACAAACGGCATCAGGTTCAGAAATGCCAGGGCGAAGCAAGAGGCCAAAGCCCGCGGCCACTGGAACGACATGAGCGCAAAGAAATTCTTGGTCAGATTGTCGACCACCCCCATCGAGCCTTTAGCCCAGCGAATGGAAATCAAGTCGGCGCCAAAGACATTACGCTGGGCATAGCCGGCAGTCTTCACCACTTTGCCCAGCTTCATGTCGTCCAGCACTTCGAAGCGCAGTGCCGCGTAGGTTCCCACCGCTTCGTACACCTGCCGGCGCACCAGGTTGAATGCACCAACCCCCATGTGATCTTTGGTTTTTGGGTCGGCAACCTTCCAGGGACGATGTCCAAAAACAAACAGCGTCTGGAAAAAAGCGATCATCATCTTCTCGCCCAGGCTCTTCATGATCATCCGGGGAAACAGGACAAGGTGGTCGGCACGTTCCGATTCCGCATAAGCCAGAGCCCGCCGGAGAGCGTCAGGTTTGAACAGCACGTCGGCGTCGGTAAACAACAACCAGTCGCCAGTCGCCTGATTGCCGGCGCTCCACATAGCGTGCGGCTTGCCCATCCAGCCCGGAGGTAGATCGGAGATGCGGATTACCTTCAACCGGCCGGGAGCCGCCGCGGCGGCGATTTCTCCCATGATCTCGCCCGTACGGTCAGAGGATCGATCGTCTACCGCGATGACCTCATAGTTGTCATAGTCGAGAGCGAGCAATTGCGTGAGCGTCGCCGCGATGTCGGCACCTTCGTTGCGCGCCGGAACGATGATGCTAACTCTGGGGTTGCCGGCAGGCCGTCGATCCCACTCGGGTCGGGAGATATCTGCAATAGTTGGAACCCCAAGCGTGGCGTCCACCAGACGCCAAACCCACGCCAGCCCCAGGGTGCAACCAGCAATCCAGTGAAAATAATTCATTCCGCCGGGACTCCGGCGGAGCCGGCCTCATCTTTATCATTCACTCTAACCCGTATTTCCGGAGCAAAGCGCATGCCGTAAAACAGTATGGCAGAAGAAATCCCCATGGCGATGACGGGCAGAATGAAAGCAGCCTGGAGCGAACGCTTGTCGGCAACATATCCCATGAGGGTTGGTGAAGGCACATCTCCGAGAAGATGAAAAAGGAAAATGTTCACCGCGATCGCAGTGGCGCGAATGTGGGAACCGACCGAGTTTACCAATGCGGTGTTGAGCGGCGAGGTGTTGAGCAAAAGCAAGAACGCCGCCACCGCGATGGCGGGCACCATGAATGGTCCCTTGTGAAATAAAGCAACGATCATGACTGGCACGCCCAGGCCCATGCTGACCGCGGAAACAAAGTAGTAGGAACCCTTCATCCGCGGCAGCAGACGGTCACCCAACCAGCCTCCGGCCAGAGATGCCAGGATGCCATCGACCACGACGATCTCGCCGAAAATCAGGTTCGCCGATTCCAGACTGTAGCCGCGCGCTTGCGAGAGGAATGTCGGCATCCAAACCTGGATTCCTCCCAGCGAAAATGTTCCCGCGGCCATGCCCAGCGTGACCATCCAGAACGCAGGGTTGCGGGCCAGGCCTAGCAACGTTCCCCGCTCCGGAGTTTCCTTCTGGGAGTCGAACTGGCCGCGCGGCGGTTCCGGAAGGAACCATACCGCCAGCGCCAGCAGGAACCCAGGGAATGCCGCGATGTAAAACGGAAAACGCCATCCGTGGGTGGCTCCCAGATGGCCGCCCAACAGATAACCTGCGGCGGTGCCGACTGGAATCGCCAGATAGAAAATTCCAAAAATGCGTCCGCGTTTATTTTCCGGAAAAGAGTCAGCGACAAAAGTGGGCGCAATTGTGACGAAGGTCGCCTCACCAACACCCACCAGCGTGTGCCGGAGCAGCAATTCGCCGTAGGTGTGGGTGACAGCGGTCATTAAGGTCAGCCCGCTCCAGAACACCGCGCCCAGCACAATGATCAGCTTGCGCGAGTAGCGGTCGGCGAGAGGGCCGATAAAAGGCGCGGCCACCATGTAAAACAGCAGAAAGGCGCTGGTGAGGTATCCGACCTGCGCGTTAGTGAGTTGAAATTCGCTCTGTACCAGCGGCTGCACCGCGAACAGTACTGACCGGTCAATGTAGTTGAGGAAGTTCAGCGTCGTCAGGATGACGAGCGCCGTCCAGGGATAGAGTTTGCCCGCGGTCACTTGGTGCAGGAATATAACATGGCACGCTGTGTAGAAACGCTGAACGGGTCGGGGACACGCAAGACTGCGGAGCTTTGTTCCGCCGGGCGGACGGGGACACCCGCCTCTACGTGTTTTGTTCCGGACGTGGCCAGCGCGCCACCATCACCGTCGAAATTCCGCCTCGCGGACGGAAATCGCCCTTCACTTCCGCCCACACCGGTCTGGCCCAGCGCACTACGTCTTCCAGTACCCGATTCACGATGTTCTCCTGGAAGATCCCCAGATTGCGGTAGCACTGCAAATATTCCTTCAAAGACTTCAATTCCAGGCAGTGCTTATCCGGCATGTAGCGGATGGTTACCGTGCCGAAATCGGGCAGCCCGGTTTTGGGACAGACCGAGGTAAACTCAGGGTCATCCACGACGATCTCGTAGCCGGGAAACTGGTTGGGCCAGGTTTCGATCTCCGGAAACTTGGATTTAAGGCCCGCTTCAGCATGGCTGCGGGTATAACGTGGTTTGGGCATCCCCTATTGTAACCAGCGGCGACCTGCCAGAAAGCGTGTAATACCGGGTTCTCTTCCGGAATTGAATGCATCTAACCTGACAAGAGCACGTGCCCGGGGATGCGGTGATACATTATTTAGCGGCATTTCAAACATAATGGCGTTGTCCGCAAATCATGAGTCGTTTTTCGCCCGCCACCGCTGGCTGCTGTGGGCAGCCGGGATTGTTGCCGCCGTGGTGCTGCTGGGCTCATTCATGTCGCGGGGCGACGTCGTCCCGGTGCGCACGGCCACCGTCGAGCGCGGCACTATTCTGAGCGTAGTTTCAACCAACGGAAAAGTTGAGCCATTGCAGAGCTTCGAGGCTCATGCCCCGGTCGGCACTACGGTCAAAAAGTTGCTGGTCAAAGAAGGTGACCGCGTAAAGAAAGGCCAACTTTTGGCGCGGTTGGATGACGCCGAAGCCAGCAGCCTGGCGGCCCGGGCTTTGGCCCAGGTGCGAGCCTCCCAGGCTGACACCAGTGCCATGCAAAGCGGGGGCAATCGCGAAGAAGTTCTAACTCTCGAGTCTCAGCTGGTCAAGGTTCGCGCGGGACGCGACACCGCGCAGCGCAATATCGAAGCTCTGCGGCGTTTGCAGCAGAGCGGCGCGGCCTCGCCGGGTGAAGTAAAGCAGGCCGAAGATCAGCTTGCATCCGCCGAAGCCGATCTCAAATTAGTTGAGCAAAAACAGAAAGACCGCTACTCTCCGCCCGAGGTCGCTCGAGTTGAAGCGCAGAAAACTGAAGCGCAGAGCGCCTACGCCGCGGCCGAAAATGTTCTCCAGCAGCTAAATATTCGCGCTCCGTTCGACGGCGTCGTCTATTCCCTTCCCGTCCATCAGGGCTCATACGTCAGTCCCGGAGACTTGGTCCTGCAGGAGGCCGATCTTTCCAAAGTGCTGGTGCGCGCTTATGTGGACGAGCCCGACGTGGGCCGCCTGTCCCCCGGACAAAAGATCGAACTCACTTGGGACGCGGTACCTGGCCGAACCTGGCAGGGCTCAGTTAGCTCTGTCCCTTCCACCGTGAAGCTGCTGGGGACACGAAACGTTGGGGAAGCTACCTGCGTCGTGAATAACAGCGATCTCAAGCTGTTGCCCAACATCAACGTCGGAGTGACGATTGTCACGACCGAGCACCAGAATGCACTCACGGTGCCACGCGAGGCGGTTCGTCTGGATGACGGGAAAACTTTTGTTTACCAGATCGTGAACGACGAACTGCAGCGCCGCGACATCCAGACTTCCATTTCGAACCTGACCCAGGTCGAGGTAACCAGTGGAGTCACGGAAAAAGCGCTACTGGCACTGGCTTCGACTAACTCCAAGCCGCTGCATGAGGGTTTGGCGGTGAGGGTGGTTCATTGAATTCAACAAACATGAAATTACGCATAACAATTCTGATTTTCGCATCGTTCCTCACCGTTACGCTGGCCCTGGCCGATGATTCGGCTCCCGCACTGTTAGCTGCGGGACGAGTGGACGATGCCATCACCTCCTTGCGTTCGAAGATCATCGCTTCGCCGAGCGACGCGGAAGCCTACAACCTGCTATGCCGCGCGTATTTTTCCATGGGCAACTGGGACCGCGGCATTTCAGCCTGCGAAAAGGCGATCACCCTCGACCCCAGCAACAGCCGCTATCACATGTGGATGGGCCGAATTTACGGGGAAAAAGCCAACGACGTCATCTTTTTCAAGGCCGCATCGCTGGCCGGTAAAGTGCGCAACGAGTTCGAGGCTGCGGTGAGACTCGACCCGAATAACGTGGACGCGCGCAGTGATCTGGGAGAGTTCTACCTGGAAGCGCCGGGGATCGTCGGCGGTGGTCGCGATAAATCCGAGGCGCAAGCGCGCGCGCTAGCCGCGCTCGATCCCGCCAAGGCGCACTATCTCTACGGTCGCATTGCGGAAAAAAAGAAAGACCCCGCCGCGGCGGAGAAAGAATATCGTGCTGCCATTGAAGCCAGTCACGGCAGCGCCTTGACCTGGTTCAATCTCGCACTATTCTTCCGCCACCAGCAGCGCTGGGATGATATGGAAGGCGCAATCCAGCACGCCGTTTCGGCGCAGGTGGATAGGCCGGAAATTATTATGGAGTCGGGAGAAGTCCTGCTGCGCAGCGGGCGAAACTTTCCAGCCGCGGTGCAATATTTGCGCCGCTATCTGGCATTGAACTCGAAAGTGGAAGAAGCCCCAGCATTCAAGGCTCACTACCTGCTGGGCACAGCTTTGGAGAAACAAGGCGACAAGCAGGCCGCCGCCCAGGAATATCGCGCGGCGCTTTCGCTGGCCAAGGACTTCTCCAGCGCCCAGGAAGCGTTAGACCGGCTGAATCAGTAATGTGCCGTCCTCCCTGCTCCGAGCCCTTCCTGAGCGGGTTTTACGTAGCGCCGGCATCTTGCCGGCTGTCGTGAGGGCGCTACGAAACCCTGCCAAATCTCAGCACTTATTTACAATCACTCTGTCTATCCAATGGATTTTTCTCGAAGGTGAACAGATGAGATCTGTGTCGACTCGCGCATCGATTCTTCTTCCTCTCTTGCTCGCGATTCTTATTTTGGCCGCCGCGCCCCGCCTTGCTGCCGAGCCCCTGCCGCTCAAGCGCGCGGTGGAGCTGGCATTGGCGCACAGCACGACAGCGGCCGCTGCCAGTGCCGACGAGCAACGTGTCTTTGCTTCCTACCGCGAGGCGCGGAACCAATATATTCCGCAGCTCGTGGTCGGTTCTGGACTGGGCAAGTCGTGGGGCTTTCCGCTCAGTCTGGAGGGTGCAGCGCCTTCGATTCTCAACGTGAATTCTCAATCCACGATTTTCAATCCCGCAACTCGCGATTTCGTCCGCGCTGCCAAAACGGATTGGAACGCGGCTACGATCCAGACCAAAGACCAGAGGAACCAGGTGATCCAGGATACGGTCTTGAGTTACGCCGAACTGGCCAAGTGGGAAACACTCGTAGCGCACCTGCAAGAAGAGCACGCGGCCGCGCTCAAGACCGAGCAACTGGTCGGCGAACGTATCAAGGAAGGAGTGGATAATCCGCTGATGCAGAACAAAGCGCATCTCACGACCGCGCGCCTGCGTCTGCGATTGGCCGAGGCGCAAGGCGCCATCGACGTCATTCGCACCCGGCTTTCGCATTTGACCGGGCTTCCCGCCTCCGGCATCGAAACCGTGCCCGATTCCCTTCCAGCCATGCCTGAAGTGAAGCAGGAGGACGATCTTCCCGGCCAGGCGGTCCGGTCAAGTCTCGCGGTGCAGGCGGCTGAAAGCCGCGCCACGGCTGAGAGTTTCCGGGCTCGGGGAGAGCATCGCGCGATGTTACCGTCGGCGGATTTTGCCGCGCAATACGGCTTGCTGGCCCGTTACAACAACTACGACGAATTCTTCAAGACCTTTCAGCGCAACAATGCCACGGTCGGAGTGGTGCTTCGTTTTCCTTTCTGGAGTCCCACGCAACGTGCTCGCGCCGAGGCCGCCGATGCCACCGCGTTAAAGGCGAAAAAAGATGCGGAAGCGGCCAGAAACCAGGTGTCCGAGGAAACTCTCCGGCTGCAGCGTTCGGTGGAACAGATGGCAGCCGCGCAGGAGGTCGCCGATCTCGAGTACAAGGTCGCGCAATCAAATGTGCAATCGCTTGAGACTCGTCTGGATGCGGGAACCGTGGGGTGGCACGACCTGCAGGATGCGCGAGAGCAGTCCAACGAGCGTTACAGTCTTTTACAGGACGCAAATTTCGAACTGCAGCGGGCTCGCATCACCCTGCTGCGAGCCACGGGAGAACTGGAAAGCTGGCTCGGGGTGGGCAAGTAGCCGATGAATATTGACTGCTGATTCTCGCTCTCCAGGGCGCCGGATTCGCGGTTTAACCCAAAATCGTTGAGCCCATCCCGGTAACCACGTAATCTAAAACTAGAGATTAATGTAAGTACTTGTGTGACTGAGAGTTGGAGTGTCCTCCCAGGCTCACGGACAAGGTTGCCGGATGTACCTGAATTGTACCTAGGTTCGCGGCAAAATCGATGTGGAGATGTTAGGATAAGTTATTCACAATTATGCCTTTGAAAACACTTTTCCTGAACCCGCCATCATTTGAAAACTTTGACGGCGGAGCCGGTTCGCGGTGGCCTGCCACGCGCGAGATTGAGTCCTACTGGTACCCCGTCTGGCTCGCCTACCCCACAGGCATGATCGAGGGCGCGCGCCTACTGGACGCTCCTGCGCACCATGTCTCAGCGGAAGAGACCATCAAGATTGCTCGCGACTACGAGTTCCTCGTGCTCTACACCAGCACCCCGGGCTTTCCTGGCGATATCCAGCTGGCGGCCAAGATCAAGGACGAAAACCCTCGGATCAAGATTGCCTTCGTCGGTCCGCATGTGACCGTGCTGCCGGATCGAACGTTGAAAGATGGCACCGCCATCGACTTCATTTGTCGCAAGGAGTTTGACTACTCCGTGCTGGAGTTCGCGCAAGGCAAGCCGCTGGAGGAAATCCTCGGCGTTTCTTTCCGAAAGAACGGATCGGTAGTCCACAACCCCGACCGGCCGCAGATTCAGGATCTGGATGCGCTGCCCCACGTCACCGATGTCTACTACCGTGATCTGGATCCGCGGCGCTACAACGTGCCCTTCCTGCTCTATCCCTACGTATCGCTGTACACCACGCGAGGCTGCCCGGCGCAGTGCACATTCTGCCTGTGGCCCCAGACCACCAGCGGCCATGCCTGGCGCAAACGCAGCTCCGATGATGTGGCCCGCGAAATGGCCAAGGCGAAGGAATACTGGCCCTGGGTAAAGGAATTCTTTTTTGATGATGACACCTTCAACATCCAGAAGGCGCGCACGGTAGAGCTCTGCGCCAAGTTGAAGCCGCTGAACCTCACGTGGTCCTGCACTTCACGCGTCACCACCGACTTTGAAACGCTCAAGGCCATGAAGGAAGCAGGCTGCCGGCTTCTGATTGTTGGCTATGAGTCCGGCGATCAGCAGATTCTCAAGAACATCAAGAAAGGCGCGACTCTGGAGCGCGCCCGCCAGTTCACCAAGGATTGCCACAAGCTTGGCCTGGTCATCCACGGCGACTTCATCATGGGCCTGCCTGGTGAGACGCGCGAAACCATCAACAATACGATCGCCTTCGCCAAGGAACTGGACGTCGAAACCATCCAGGTTTCGGTGGCTCACGCTTATCCCGGCACTGAGCTTTACGACTATGCGGTGAAGAACGGGTTCATGGTGGCGGACACCAAGATGGTCGATGAAGGCGGACACCAGCTTGCCCAGATTCAATATCCGGGATTGCCTGCGGATGAAATCATGTCCGCCGTGCACCGCTTTTACGACGAGTACTACTTCCGTCCCAAGGCGGTCTACCGCATTCTCAGGAAAGCGGCGTTCGATGGCGTCGAACGCAAGCGTCTTTACAAAGAAGCAAAGAGCTTCCTCAAGCTGCGCGCTTCGCGAAACAAGTGGGTCAAGGAAAAGCGCGAAAAGGGAGACTCGACGACCGTGGCGGAGCCCGCCAAGGCCTAGCTGCTGGCGGAAGGACAGTATGAGGTTTGGAAGGCATTGTCTTCCGCTCGCGGACCTGGCAGTCACGAACGCCAGCCAAGCTGGGTTTGGGAACGGCACGACTTCCAGTCGTGCCACATTTCGCTGAGAGTAGGTCCGGCTTTAGCCGCTGCGGTTTGCCATTCCTCCTGCAGCGCGTTCGTCAGCAATCTTCTCAGGAAAGATAGTGTGACTTTTCGTAAGTATCTGGTGCTGGCCGGGGTGACCTTGTTTGCGGCCATCGGCGATTCTCTTCTCGCCCGTGGCATGAAGCAGGTGGGCAACATCTCATTGCAGCGTCTGCCCGACGTCATTTTGACCGTCCTGAATCCCTGGGTCGCCCTGGGGATTATTTTTTTGCTGGGATTTTTTGCCGCCTACATGACTGCCCTTTCCTGGGCTGATCTGACCTATGTTCTGCCCGCGACCTCGCTTGGATATGTCTTCCTGGCGCTGATCGCCAAATTTCTGCTGCACGAACAGGTGACCACTACTCGCTGGCTGGGCATTGCGTTGATCTCAGCGGGAGTGGGATTCGTTACTCAGGGCCCGGCCTTGACTCGCCATCCTCGCGATCAGAAAGACGCCAGCGGCGACCGCCTGGCTGAACCCGTGGGCGCGAGTCCCGTGAATACGAGGCCCGTGGGTACGAGGATGGAGCCATGAAGCACGCCTACACCTGGGGCGCGGTTCTGGCTGTCGTCCTGGCCTCGACTACCGGAGATGTGCTGCTCTCGAGGGCCATGAAACAGGTGGGCGACGTCGGCGAACTCTGGCGCCGTGCCGGTCTACTGACTGTGGCCGGCAGAATTCTGCGCAATCCCAGTTTCTTGCTGGGCATTCTTGCCATGGCGATGGCGTTCTACAGCCTGCTCTTCGCGCTGTCCTGGGGAGACGTGAGCCTGGTGGCGCCAGCGTCCGCTTCGCTTACCTTTGTGGCCAACGCAATCGCGGCAAAGATTTTCCTCCACGAACGCGTCGATCATCGTCGCTGGATGGCGGCCCTGCTGGTGGCCGGCGGCGTACTCTTGCTGGCAGCTTGAATCGCAAAAGCTATTGCCGAGCGGCACCCCTTCATGTGTAGACGCGGGCGACTCGCCCGCGCAGAGTCCGCGTCAATTCGCACACTGAATCGTTGCCGGGAGATGAACCGTTCCTGCGTTCATGCGC
Source organism: uncultured Acidobacteriaceae bacterium (assembly GCA_964528615.1). Taxonomy (GTDB): domain Bacteria; phylum Acidobacteriota; class Terriglobia; order Terriglobales; family Acidobacteriaceae; genus JAIQFF01. Next base: position 40,711 of record CAZGSU010000053.1, read on the forward strand.
CAAATAATTTATAATGCGCAGACAGATTCGATAGTGGGCGCGTAGCTCAGCTGGCAGAGCAATGCCCTTTTAAGGCATGGGTCGATGGTTCGAGTCCATCCGCGCTCACCAAATAACTCCCGGAACTCTCTAACTCTTCAATAACTTCCCGCTTCTTCCGCAGTTCCCTTCTGTCCCCCGAAAGTTGCTTCCCGCCGATGTGACCAAATTCGTGACCACTAAAAACCTCCAGCACGCGCTCCTCGCTGGCGTGAACGTAGGTCATCGCGACCGACAGCGAAGCCCAACCCATGATCTTGCATAGGGTCCAGGCGTCGACACGCGGCGCGATGCGCGTGGCGAAGCTGTGCCGGAGGGAGTACAGGACAAACTCGCGGACGGCAGATTCCTTCAACGCCCGGCGGTGCTGCTTCTTCAACGTGAAATGTTCGATGTGTCCGCTGCGGGTCGGAGCAGGAAAGACAAAGCCTGACCCGCCGAGCGCCAGCGATCCTCCAAAACGGCGCGGACATTATGCGTCAGGGGCAGCCGACGCCGCGCCGCGGGCGTCTTCCCAGATCTGACCAGAAGATTCCCGCGGCCCTCTCTGGAAAAGCTGACGTCGGGCCATTCGAGCCGATGGCATTCGTCGGGCCGCAGCCCGGTTTCGAATAGCACGATCGCTACGTCGGCCAGCAACGGGGACGCGCACCCAAGATATCGAGCGAACTCCTGATCGCCGACGACTCGTTCGCGTCGGGTCTCCGGTCCTGCCATGCTCACATCGGGAGAATCTCTCAACAGTCGCCACTTCACGGCCAAACGCAGGGAGCGGCGCAATACGCGCAACTCGCGGTTGACGGTGCCCACGGCGCGGCCTTCGCCCTGGCGGTGCGCCGCATAATCGTCAATGGATTCGCTGGTGATGGCGTCGATTGCAAGACTTGCGATCGGCTTATAGGCAAGGAGTGGCGTGACGCCGGAGCGGTACCAGGTCGCGGTTGTGGCCTTCTTTTTGGCGGACCACGGTTTAACGCGGTCCAGTAGAAACCGGGCAAGCGTGGGAGCCTTCAGTTTCTCTCCCAGCCCCGCATCGCCCTTTGACAAGGCGGTGAGGTGCGCGGACTCCATTTCCACGGCCACCTTGTAATTGCGCTGCTTGGTGCTGCGACGGACGACGCGCCCGCGATGCATGAAACGGTAATGATAGATGTTGCCGATACGATGTACGCTCACTTGCTGCCTCCCTTTCCGCGTTTCGCATCAGCGTTTTTCGGCTGTATGCTTTTTATCCACTTCTCCTCGGCCTGGTACTGTGCCTGGTAACGTCGGTAGTCGCTGATTTTTTTCTGCAGCGTTTCAATTTCGCGCTCTGTTCGATAAATCGCCCTGCCAAACTCCCCATGAATGGCCATCACAGCTTCAAGCATCATGGTCCGATCAGCTTCATGTGGCGGCGCTCCAGGAGTTGGGTTGTAGCCGGGCCTCAGGAAGTACTTCGCCTTCCCCGTCCGTTCCACCTCCATGACGGCCAGGGCCCCATACATTTTCAGGCCATCCACGGCAGAGAGATGGTGACGGCCTGCTTCGACATTGGCGATCAGCGCCCTTGATACTCCAGACCTTTCACTAAGCTGAGCCTGCGATATCTCAAGGCTTTCCCGTATGCCCCGTAGGAAATCTGGGTCGCACCACATCGGCTCCGGCTTCTTCCAATCTTTCACCTCAATCTCCCCCTTGACACCGAAATATTGTGTCACTATAGTTCGACTGATGACACCAAAATATTGTGTCATAAATTACTACCGACTGCTAGCCACAAGATGTGGTAGTGGGGTGCCGTCGGCCTACATGGAGGGCTTGTGCCCCAAAGAGAGGGCAAGATGGGTAGCGAATCATCCGAGTTGCTGGACGTTCCGGAGGGCGCGAACGCCTACCACGTCACGCAGTCAACTGTACGCAGTTGGATTCTTAACAAAAAGATTCCCTACGTGAAGTTGGGCCGCAGAGTTTTCTTGCGACGCAAAGACGCCGAGGCGTTCATCGAGCGCAGCGTAGTCCCGGCCCGTGAGGCGCGGTAGCCAAATGACACGCGCCGGTTCCACGCGGGATCTGGAGGTGCGCGTGTGACCACAGTTATCAGAGACCGGAGCCAAGAGAACAGGACCTTGGAACTCCTGAGATCGCGGGGCCAGTCTTGGACCCCAGCCCCGGAATTGAGCAGAATTTCCTTGCAATACTGCAGGGTCGTCAACAGCTTGCGCAGGCGCGGCTTCCGAATCGAAAACCGAGTCGAAACCGTCAACGGCCAGCGGCGCGGATTTTATCGCCTCGCCGCGCCGAGTGATTGCCTGTTCCCGGATTGGCAGGAAAGGCATAACGACAATGGCTAGCGAGCAACCCTGGTTCAAGTTCTACGCCGCCGACTACCTACTTGATCCGAAAGTCGATGCCATGCCGCGGGAAGCAGAAGCTCTCCTGCTCCGCATGTGGTGCGTGTGCCATCGCGAGGGATCGTGTCCAGCCGATCCGGGGACGTTAGCCAGAAAGACTCAATGCAGTCTGCAGTACGTTTTGCAATGCAAACCGCAGTGTGAACCGTTCTTTGAGTTGCGGGATGGGAAGCTCTACAGCCGCCGCATGGAACAAGAGAAACACAAGTCTGAAATCGCCAGAAAAAACGCGAACGAGCGTTACAAAGAACCAAAGTCAAAACCAGAGTCAGAGTCAGAGCCTGGCAGTGCAAATGGCAGTGCAAGTGGCACTGCAAGTGGCAGTGCAAATCACTGCAAGAGAGAAAACAAAGCTTCGCGCATACCTAAAAACTTCATACCCAAGGACGAGCATTACGCGATAGCGGCAGAACTGGGAATCAATTGTGCAATGGAATTTCAGAAGTTCCGCGACTACTTCCTTGGAATCTCAGGGCCGAAAGGAATCAAGCAGGACTGGGACGCTACGTTGCGTAACTGGCTAAGAAATTCGGTCAACTTCGGAGGAGGGCGGGCAAATGGCAGGGAGCCAACAAAAGCGGAGCAACGCGTTATCAATAGCCGAAGAAACATCCTCCAAGCCCTTGGCGATGATGCTGGAAGAAGCGGCACAGGTGTATCAGTCGGAGATTCTTCCGGGGCAAATGCGAGTCTGGTTGGAGTGCTTCCGACGGGAAAGACCTGAAATGCTAAAGGCGGCATTTGGTGAATATTTCCGCACTGGCAAATTCTTTCCTAAGCCAGCCGACATCAGGGAAATCATTGAGGCGCGACGGGTCGCATACCGGGCGAGAGATTATCAACCCATTGATCACGCCAAAACCGAACAGGAGCAGGCCACGCCTGAATGGCAAGAAATCTCAGAGAAAGCGCGGAAACTCCTAGCTCAATTGGCTGGTCGACAGTTTGACCCCAAGGCGAATGGGCGAGAGTTGCTCAAGATGCAGGCCGCGGAACTTCAGAAGCGGAGGAGGACCGAATGACAGCGCCGACGCAGGCTAGTGACATGCCTTTGCCCGCCCCTTTTGCGTGTTCCCGATGAAGCCCTGCAGGGCGTGAAATCAGCCTCCCGAGCCAGGCTTGAAATCAGCCTCCCGAGCCACGGTTCGGGCGGCTGCGGACAGGCTCAGGAACTCCCGGATGTGGCGCTTGGCCTTGTGCAGTTGCGACTTGGAGTTTCCCACCGAGAAGTCCAGCATCCGGGCGATTTCCCCGTGGTCATACCCTTCGACCTCGTGCAGCAGGAAAATGGTTCTGCAACCAGGGGGCAAGTCCGTGATCGCCCGGGCCAGCGTGATGCGATCCACCGATTCGGCGAGCCTGTCGTCTCGGCTGCAATACTCCCGGGGCACCAGAGTTGAGTCGTGGCCGGAGGTTTCGTCCAATGAGACCAGCGTCAGAGCTTTCTTGCGGAAATGCATTAGCACGGTATTCACCGCGATCCGGCACAGCCAGGTGGATAGAGCCGAGTTTCCCCGGAACGTCGAGAGCTTACGGAACACCTGCAGGAACGCATTCTGGGTGAGGTCCTCAGCTTGTGCGGTATTTTTGGTCATGCGCAGGCAGATGGAGTAGATCTTCGCCTTGTGTGCGTGGAACAGGGCAGCAAAGGCTTCAGAGTCGCCTCGCTGGGCGCGCCTCACGAGCTCAAGGTCTGTAGTTGATCGGACGGTGCTGTTCAGACCGGGGTTCATCGCCGTAGAGTTGTTCTGGCTCTTCACAACCACTCCTTCCCGGGCTCGCTCGCTCCCCTCCAGAATGTCTCTCCTCACTTGACCAGAGTAGTGAGCGCCACGTGATCGTGTCTCAACGAACGCAATCTAACGGATGATTTCGAGCGCGGACAACTGTAATAACAACTAGCATTTCAGTCTTGGTAGGCACGCCGTTACGTGGCTCGTCAAATTGTTCGATACAATCTTCCGATGTCGATCCCAACCGATTTACAGGCAGGGACTCGGGGCAACAGCGGAACAGCTACGGTCGATCTCAGTGCGCGACGAAAGCGATTTCTCGCCTTCTTCGCTTTTGTGGCATTGAGTACGGCACTTGTTGCCCAACAACCAACTGGCGGGGGAACCGCAAATTCGCCGCCGAAAAACCCGCAGCCACAGCAACAAACGGCGTCCAGCGCTGCTGACGTGGCCTCCGACATCGGTTATGTGACGCACAAGTCATGGTTCTTTCCCAACATAGCCACCAGCCCGGAGGCTTTGACCCCACCTGGTAAATTCAAACTATTCTTAAATGAAAGTATCTCTCCAGCTAATATCCTCACATCTGCCATCGGCGCCGCCTACAGCCAGGCCCGTAACAATCCCGAAGCCTATGGCCAGGGCTGGGATGCGTATGGCGGCCGCTTCGGAGCGAGCCTGGCCCGGTCTGCATCCAGCAACTTCTTTGGCGATTTTGTTTTCGCCTCCATATTCCGCCAGGACCCGCGATTCTTTCCGCAGAGCAATCCGACATTCTGGCGCAGCGTGAAATATTCGGCAGAACGGATTGTCATCACGCGAAACGACTCGGGAAAAGATGTGTTCAACACTTCGGGCCTGTTGGGGCCGCTGGCCGGGGAGGCGCTGGCTAATGTGTATTTGCCGCAGTCCGAGCAAACGGCCGGAAAAACGGCGGAGCGCTATGCCATAGATCTGGCCTGGCAAGTTGGTGGAAATATGTTCAGGAACTATTGGCCGACATTTTTCAAACGTATGGGTCTGAACCGGCTGAAAGTGATTCCAAACCCCGGAGAATCCAGAGCGCCGACGAAGTGAATTGGCCGACGCAGCCTTGTGACTGTGCCGAACAGGGAAATTTCAGCGGCGAATGCCCCAACGCTCTGTCTTCCTCGTGGCCTCTCCCTGCCTGAATTACGCGTTCCCAACGAAAACCTGAAGGGCGTGAAATCAACCTCCCGAGCCCGCAGTTAGTTGAGCTACAATCGCAGGCTGCGACGAGACTCTAAGCGAGCTGGGGGTCAGGCTACACATTCAACGAGAGTCCCGATTCGAGCATTTGGGTGAAGGCTCTCCCACAGAAAAACACGTCTAGTGGTCCAAGACAGGAGTTGACATTGAGAACTCTTCTCTTCCTGACAAAACTTTTCGAACTGACTGTATGGAGGACTTTTCCATGAAGAAAAGCATATTTCTCGCTATCTTGCTGGCTAGCGTTTCAGTGCCAGGATTCGCCGCCAGCCCGAAAACGTGGAGTTCGTTTGTAGATGCGTGGCTAAATTACTCACCAACAGCAAGCGACCCAGACGCGGCTGAAGTTTCCGCCTTCACACCTGAGAGTGACATCACAGTGACAAGAATAGAAATTGATGCCCACGTTGGGCCACTCAACAACTCCACAGTTCCGTTTTCGGCATGTGCGACAAATCCGTCATTAACTCTAGAAGGCGGAGCCAAGCATTTTACGTTGACACTCACTACACCCCGGAATCTCAGCAGCCCCGCGTTTCATTCGTACACGGCCAGTAGGGCTTTGAGGCTCGATTTTGCGGCCGGTACGCGACTGTCACTTACTGCGAATCAGGGAGATGCAAATTGCGCAGGCGGGAATGAGGTGAATATCGTCGTCCACTACCTGGGCCAAAACGAAAACTAGTCTAGCTGTTCGGCACAGTCACTAGCCTGCGTCGGCCCCGAACCGTGAAGCGGCGAGGGAATGGGTTTATATATCCTGTACTCTTTCCTTATTGCAGAGAGCAAATTTGCTCTGTGGCTTTGCAAATCTGCTCTGTGGGTGGGCACCCTGAGAGCAATATTGCTCTGTGGGTAGGTAGTTCGAGTCCATCCGCGCTCACCAAGTATCCGGGTCGATTCTTCAAGAATTGTCTTCGTTAGTCCGTTCGTCCCCCGAGAGTTAGAGGGTTACGTCACTAAGTCCTTGACGCGGTCGGCGCGGTGGCCGCCAAATGCGTGGATCGTTCTGGTCCCCGCGAGAACCTCACCACTGTGCGGCACGCCTCGCGGGATGAAATACTCCTCGCCTGCCTTCACTGGAATCTGCTCTCCGTTAATGATCAAGGTATAGCAGCCCTGCACAACGATCATGTATTCGTCGTAGTCGTGAACGTGTGCCGCGGACGCTGCCGTCTCACGGCAGGTCCAAAATGCCATTTGACTCCGTTCGCACCGTCGAAGACATAACCCTCCACCCCGGGAGTCGCTTGATCAGACCTTGTGATCCGGTTGGCCGGATGTTTCATGAATACCGGGAAATCGTCCATGGTTGCGAACAATTGTCGCACTCCTGGAAATAACGGCGCTACTGTTCTTCGTGCGATGGCGCCTCTTCGCGAACAAACCGCAGGAGCGCTCTTTTGCTTATCATGGCCGCCGTCCCTGTTCATTCACGGACACCCGCGGTTGAAAGCGGACACCCGACTCGGCTTCCCCACACTTGCACTTTGCCCCAAGCCGCTGCATTCTCACGAAGTTGCACGCGGGGAGCTTTGGCTCTCGAATTGCGCTTATTCCGCGTAGCCAGATCGTCGCCAGAGGCCGACTATGACCAACCTGCTGCAGGACCTGCGCTTCGCACTTCGCCAGATGCGTCGCTCTCCCGGCTTTGCCTTTACCGCGGTCTTCACCCTGGCGCTCGGGATCGCTGCCACCGTCATTGTCTTCGGTGTTCTTCAGGCATTGATCCTGCGGCCGATCGATGTGCCTGATGCAGACCGGGTCATGACACTCGCGCACGCAGATCAGGACTATCCGATTTTTTCCTATCCCGAAGTGCGCGACGTCCGCGATGACAATACGGTGTTTTCTGCTGTTGCCGCGATTAACATAAGTAGCTTTGGCCTGGAGGCCAACGGCGCCACCCGGCCTGTCTGGGGATACGAGGTGAGCGGGCAATACTTCGAGGTGGTCGGTATTAAGCCGTTCCTCGGGCGTCTGCTGCAGCGCACCGATGACGACCATCCCGGAGCCTCTCAGGCTGCGGTGCTTTCCTGGCCGGCATGGAAGAGCAGTTTTGGTGCCGATCCCAACATCGTGGGAACGACGGTCCGCCTTAACAAGCTGCTCTACACGATCGTCGGCGTTACCCCGGAAGGTTTCTACGGGACCGAAAAAATGGGCCATCCTGACATTTTTATTCCGATGGCAAATGAGGCATCGCTGGACGGAGTCAACTGGCTTGAATCGCGGAGCGATTCGCAGGTCTACTCCGTGGTGCGCATCAAGGACGGCGTCACCATGCCCCAGGTGCAGGCCGAACTGAACACGATTGCTGCCCGCATGCGGCGGCAGTATCCCAAAGACGAAGAAAAGCTGGCCCTCAAGCTGACCCGTCCCGGCCTCATGGGAGATTTTTTCGGCGCGCCCGCACGCGGTTTTCTGGCTGCGGTGCTGGGGCTGGCTGGCATTGTGCTGATCGCTGCCTGCGCCAACCTCGGCGGCCTGTTTGCGGCGCGCACGGCAGACCGCACGCGCGAGATCGCTATCCGGATGGCCATTGGGTCGAGCCGCTGGCGCGTCGTCCGCCAGGTACTTGTCGAGGCGGTTGTGATTTCGATTTTCGGGGGTGCATGCGCCTGTGGTTTAGCCTGGATCGCCCTCACCGGGCTGGCAAACTGGCATCCACCTACCGAATACCCGCTTGGGTTCCATGTAATGCTGCCCCAGCCCTCATTGATCCTGATAGCCTTCCTTATCTCGGTGCTGGCCGGTGTACTGTTCGGCGCGATGCCATTGCGGCAGATATTCAACGCCGATCCCAACGATGCCATCAAGAGCGGTGGTAGCCAATCTTCCGCCGGACGCCGCTGGGCGCTTCGCGATGTATTACTGGCGGCACAGATCGCGCTGTGTTGCGTCACCGTCACCGCTGCCTTTGTTTCACTGCGTGGGCTGGGTAAAGCGCTGACCATGGACATGGGTTTCAATCCCAAACACGCTGTCCTGACGAAATTCGAGTTGAGCCAGGCCGGCTATTCGAGCGAGGCTGCCGAGCATTTCCAACGCCAGCTGCTGGAACGGGTCTCACAGCTCCCGGGAGTGACAGCGGCAGCCTATGCAAACACCACGCCGCTATCGCTGGATACGTCAACTCCTGACATCTTCTCCGAACAGACTACCGATTTCAGGCCTTCAAACCGAGCATTTGGTGCCTTCGCCTACGACGTCTCACCGGGATATTTCACCGCCGCTGAAACAGCATTGCTCGCGGGACGCGATGTAAGCTTTTCCGACACTGTGAAGACCCCGTCTGTCGCTGTGGTGAATCGGGAGTTTGCCCGGCGCCTGTTTCACTTGGACTCGCATTCGGACTCGAACGGACACTCGGACGCTGCCGTTGGCCGCTATTTCAAGAACAGCTCCGGTCAGCCGATGCAGATCGTGGGCATCGTAGCCGATGGAAAATATTTTTCGCTGAGTGAAGATCAGAAAGCGGCGGCGTTCTTCCCGATCTCGCAGCATGCAACTGCCCACACATCCTTCATCGTTCGCACCCAGCCGGGTTCCTCCGACGCGACCACGAACGATGTCGCAGCTACGATTCGCAAAGTAATTCGTGATCTTGACCCTGCCGTTCCTATCCGAGAATCGAGTCCCTGGAAAAATCAGCTTGGGCTGACATTCTTTGTATCCCAGGTGGCTACAGCCGCTCTCGGCCTCTTCGGTGCCTTTGGACTCTTGCTCTCGATCACCGGCACTTTCGGCCTTGCTTCGTATACGGTCAGCAAGCGGCTTCGCGAGTTGAGTATCCGGGTCGCGCTCGGTGCACAGATGAAGCAGGTTCTCTCGGCAGCGCTCGGTCGTATGCTGATCCTGCTGGCCAGCGGGTTGGTAATTGGGATGCTGCTCGGTGTCGCCGCCAGCCGAGTACTTTCGGCGATCGTTTACCAGGCGTCCGCACAGGATCCATTGGTACTTGCCGCTGTTGCGTTAACTTTGCTGCTCACAGGATCGCTTTCGGTAGCGGGTCCCGTAAGACGCGCCCTGCGAATCGATCCAGCAAATGTGCTCCGCGAGCAGTAGTTTCCAGGGCAGAACCAATCTAGTTCATAGCTCGGCCACGGCCTGGTCTCGGCCACGAGTGTAGTTTTTGTGGTATAAGTGTCGCCTTACAGCACGAAATGGGCGCCCCGGGAACGGACCAGGGAAGTACTCGGCTAGAAAGCGATCGCGCAAAATCTGTCTCGCTTAGTGGTTGCCGTGGCACGAAATGGACAGCCCTATGCCTATTACTCTGTCTGGTTGCCTGCGGTGGTCCGCGAGCAATTATTCTCTCCCAATGCTCGGCTGGAACGTCCGCTATCACTTTCCCCCTCGATGATCAGTCTCAAGTCGACCCGTACGGCAGCTTCAGTTGGCCACCCACTCCGGGGGCTTCCTCGTACCTGCTGACGGTAGGCACCAAGCCCGGCGTCACTGACGTTTGGAGTGCCAACCTGGGCCATGCGACTTCTGCGCAGATTCCGGTATTGCAGCCATTTACCACTTACTATCTTCAAGTGGCGGAGCAAACCGGTTCTCAATGTACCGTTGCGCAGACTTCTTTTACTACCGGGGCCGGGCTCGCCCACCTGACGACTCCACCAGACGGAGCAACGGGTGTTGATCCCGCGGTCACATTCGCCTGGAATGGCGTGGTTGACGCCGAGATGTTTGAGTTGCAACTTTCGACTTCGACGCCGGGCGCCGACGACCAGTATGACAGTGGCGAACTGCCGAACATCTCATCCCTGGCCCACATCGACCTGTTACCCAACACGCAGAACTACAGCCGGTTAAGCAGTTTAAAGTCTCCGGTGCTCAGCCCCAACACAACCTACTTTGCTCGGCTGATCACGAGAAAGCGCGGAACGGTCTTCTTTGTAGACAGTACATTTTCCACCGGTTTTGGGGCAGCTCACTTGGCCTACCCGAGCGACGGAATGGGCGGGGTTGGATCTCGACCGACATTCAGCTGGAATCGGATTCCCGACGTGGTTGTCAGCTCCCCTTACAAGCTGGACCTGGGCACAGCCCCCGGACTCTCTGACGTTTGGTCGAGCGGATGGATCCAGGCCACGCAAGTGGGGTTGGACAGAACAACACTTCTTCCCGAGACAGCCTACTACGCACGGCTTTCGACACAAAAGCGTGGATCTGTCGCCTTCGTCGACAGCGCTTTCAGTACCGGCCCGGCTGACGAATCAGCCCCTGTTGCCGCGAGGTTCCTGTATCCCCAGGACAACCAGAGCGGCGTCGATCCGCTGCAGCCCATCGTCTGGAGTTCTGTCGCCAACTCCTCCTACATACTGCTGCTTGGAGACGGCACCACTCTGGGCGTGAATGACCGGAACCAGGCATGGTCTCCGGAGACCACTCACACCAGCTGGGCTGGCGGGCTAGCCGGGGGAGGCACCTACTACGCGACCCTTACGACCTTTAGCACAAGCCCAAGTCCATGCAGCGTCGCCTCGCCTTGTCAAACAACCCAGCAGATCAAGTTCACAGCCGGGCCTTCACCGATGCCGCATACCGCCGACGGCTTCAACGCGGCCGTCACTGCCGCTACCGCCGCGGTGAGGAACATGGCGAATGCAACCAATGTCCCGTCGCCGCACACGTTTCTATTCAACAATTGGGATGACGAGACTGGTGTCGCCGTGTGCGCGGACTTCGCGAACAACCTCGCGCCCCAGCTGCAGAACGTGGGCATTGTGGCGCGGCGGCGGGACTCCATTTTTGGCCTGGGACCTCTCCAGCACTCGATCGTCGGATATCACAACCCCGCGCGCGGAGCCTGGCAGGCTGCGGACGCAACTTTTGGCATGGTGTTCATCGATCCGACGGGGTCGCTCCCTCCTATGGGTGCCCTCCAGATCGCCGCGGCTCTGGAGCAAGGCAACCCTGCCTCTATTCCGGTTCAGTTCGCCACCACGGCAAGTGTCAGGCCGGATTGTCCGGAGTGTTTTGGAGACTACTGGGTTCAACATTTCTCAATCGACCCGATGATCCTCTACCTCAATCCCACCAGTTACGAGCTTGGGCCGTCGATTCGGCACGATCCCAGCAAGTTTCTCATTGATTACTCGGGAACGATCGGGGTCGCGGGCACTTACATTTTCCGCTTCCAATCGCTATCCGACCGCGTGGTAGTACAGGATGCGGGCGGCGCTCAGTATTTGCTGACCCCCACCTCACCCGTCGCCAGTGGCCAGAATTTTTCCCAGCAGCTCCGGCCCGGCGATGGATGGTTTTACGCCACTCCTCCCCCACCTGGCATGGAAGTCTACAAACTCGCCTGTCCGCGATTCGCAACGGCAGACTGCAATTGAGAATCGCTGCTAATCCACCACTTCTGTGCTCATTAACACGTGAAACTGGGCGCCGGCAAATCATTCCACCACGGTTCGCTCGCAGGCAAAATACAGCACTTGGTGGCTGAGGCGGTTCGGAGGACACGTACCGAACCCATACCTATCGAGAACTGCCACTTTATCGGAGCGGGCAACGGCGCAGGTCTGCCTGCACTCAAAGGGAGGTTCCAGGTGAAAGCTTTCCATGCTCCCTTCATCCAGTCCGGCGGCCACCGACCAGAAGGTTCAACCTTTTCCGCCCGAGGAACCCTCCCTGCCAAAGCCGGATACTAACGCCGGCAAGGATCCTCCAGATCTTCCTACCGCTGCGATGGTCGAGGAAGCCGAGGTTCTGCAGGCTTCCATCCGCGCAGGTTCGGTGGCTCAAATCGTGGTTGCCGTCATCGCCGCCGTTGGGCTGGTGTATTTGCTCAAGTTCGTGATGGTGACCGTGCTTTCATCCATCCTGCTGGCGTTCGTCCTGGAACCGTTCGTGAGCCGTTTGGCCCGGATTGGCCTGCCCCGGGCCGTGGGGGCCCTGCTGGCGGTAACGCTTATGGTCGGACTGGCCGGAGGCCTTACGTACTTTTTTTACAGTCGGGCAATCGACTTCGCTACCCAGTTGCCTAAGTATTCCGGCAGGATCCGCTCCACGCTGGCTGACCTGCGGGCCCAGACCAGCAAAATCGAGGAAAGCACCCGCTCTGTCATTGCCTCGCCAAGCGTGGGCAAACCGCCGATGCCGGTTGAGGTTCGAGAGGCTCCTGGTTTGTCAGGCCTGATTTCCGCGGGCACCGGAACGCTGGGAGAAGTTCTGCTCGCGATCAGCTTCATGCCCTTCCTTGTGTACTTCATGCTTACCTGGAAGGATCATGCGCACTCTTCAACCGTACGGCTGTTTCCCAAAGAACATCGTCTCGTCGCCCACCGCACCGTCGCCCGAATATCGACGATGATTCGCAGCTTCATTGTCGGTAACGTCCTGGTCGGGGTCGTGAGCGCGGTCATAAGTACATTCGTCTTCTGGCGGCTGGACATTCCGTATTTCTATTTTCTCGGAGCGATCAGCGGCTTTGTGAGCTTAATCCCTTACCTTGGAGTCTTTCTGGCCCTGCTTCCACCTTTGGCTGCAGGCCTCGGAGTCGTCGACAAAAAAGGCGTCGGAATCATCCTCATAACCGTGATTGGATTGCACCTTCTCTCCATGAATGTTCTGTACCCCAAAATCGTGGGAAGGCGTTTGCGGCTGAATCCTCTGGCAGTGACGCTTTCGTTGCTGTTCTGGGCCTGGATTTGGGGCGCGATGGGCCTGATCCTGGCCGTGCCTCTGGTAGGAGCTACGAAGATCGTGTGCGACTATATCGATCCGCTGCGAGGGTTCGGAGCCTGGCTAGGCGACTGAACCGGAAGATAGCGCGGGAGGTAAGGCGAACAACTCCCACTGCTCCAGTCTCATCTGAACAACGTCGTACAAGCGTTTTTCAAGGAGGATTCTATGAGCATCTGGACAATCCTGTTCGTAGTTCTGTTGATCGCCTGGATTGGTGGCTTCACAATGTTCCACGTGGCCGGCGGGCTGATTCACATATTGCTTGTGCTTGCCGTGATCTCTCTGATCATGCACTTCGTCATGGGCGCCCGGACCGCCTGAGTCAGGAGCGGCGGGACTAGAGAGAGCGGTGCTGCCCGAGGAGCACCAACTCTCTTTTTATCTCTCCCTCTCTCTCCAAACAGGCCGCCGGGACCGCATCAGCGTGATTAGTTTCCGATGCGGAGTTCGGCCTGCCCCGGGACGTCCGGAATCAGCACGTGGAGAGCATGCGCAGTCGCGTCGTAGGACGTCCTGAGCGAGGACCCTCGATCGGATAACTTTGCATTGGCCTGAGGCGAGGGCCAGTCGTAGACCACAACCTCGACCGTTTTCCACCAGGGCGCATAAGTCCCCTCACGTGCACCGAAGTTAACCCGCACAGAGTTGCCGTCAGACTGGCAGGTGAATGCCTGGCGCAGAAATTCTCCGTGCTGGTAGCGGAAGGTGTGACCGTCGTCGAGATACAGGGATCCGCTGCACTGCTGGCCAGGATATACGCGGAGTTCCAGCGGACCGTTCGGAGTTTCCTCCGTGCTCTGGACCAGTGGCTGCAGCGGCAGAATGCTCCCACCGCGAACATACACCGGCAGAGTGTCAAGCGTGGGGTGAATGAAAGGCCGGAACGGGTACTGCGTTCCCGGCCCGTTTTTAGCGATATCGTTGGAAATCTGCACGATGGAAGGTTCTGGCGGAGGAATCGGCGCTTTCAGGCCGGTCCAGAAGTCGTACCAGTCACCGTTCGGGAACGACACAACATAATCGTCGAGAGTCTCCGCGAACGGTTGCGGAGCCACCAGCAGGCTTGGTCCCAACAGAAACTCCGTATCAAGATTGCCGAAACCATTCGATGGCGGGGTGAAAACCTCCGGGAACTCGAGAAAAATGGGCCGCACCATCGGGAGTCCGGTGCGGGATGATTCGTCCGCCAGAGTGTAAATGTACGGCATCAGGCGATAGCGGGTTTCGATGTAGCGGCGGCGAATCGCTTCGTGCTCCGGGCCGTGCACCCAGACTTCCTGCATCAGAGAGCCCTTGGTGGTGTGGTCGCGGAACATGGGATTGAAAGCACCGATCTCGACCCAGCGAGTGAGCAGATCAGGTGGCGGCGACCCATTGAACCCGCCGATGTCATCGCCTACAAAAGAAATACCGCTGAGGCCCAGATTGAGAAGCTGCTGCGTCGCCAGGCGAAGATGGTTCCAGGTGGAGGAATTGTCCCCGGTCCAGGTGAATCCGTAGCGTTGTCCGCCGGCGAAGGTGGCGCGGGTGAGGACAAAGGGACGCTCATCGGGCCGCAACTTGAGCAGTCCCTCGTAGGTGGCGCGGGCATTCTCCAACCCAACGATGTTGTGAATCTCAGAGTGGGTGGCGGTGCGCTTGGCGAAACCCGGTTCCTCGATGCGATGAAGGTTCGTGAGCGGCATCGTCTTGCCGGGCCCGTCAAAGACAGCGGGCTCGTTCATGTCGTTCCAGAAACCGGCCACCCCGTCGTGGACAAATTCCTTATACAGGCCGCCCCACCAGTCGCGCGTCTGAGCACGGGTAAAGTCAGGAAACACAGCCGGACCCGGCCAGACGATGCCGACAAACTCGCTTCCATTCGCATTCTTTACGAAATTGTTGCCCGCCTCGCCAGTGTCGTAAGGCGCGTAGCCCTGGTGGGCGACGCGCGCAATGTGCAGATCGGTGATGGTTACAAGGTGAAAGTGTTGCTTGCGCAGATCCGACACCAGGCCAGGGAAGTCAGGAAAAGTTTGGGAGTTAACCGTGAACGGCCGGTTCCTGTCCTGGTAGTCGATGTCGAGATAGAGCACGTCGGACGGGATCTTGTCCGCTCGCAGACGGTCAGCGATTTCCCGGAATTGTGACTCCGGCGTGTAGCTGTAACGGCATTGCTGAAATCCAAGGGCCCACAGCGGGGGCAAGGGATGGGTTCCAGTGAGATAGGTATAGCCTTCAACCACCTGTTTCGGATTAGCGCCATAGATGAAGTAATAGTCCAACGGGCCGCCTTCGGCACCGAATGAGTAGGCGTCACGCGCCTGCTTGCCAAAATCGAACCAGGTGCGCCAGGTGTTGTCGAGAAACAAGCCGTAACTTCGCCCTCCGCCGATGCCCAGAAAAAAAGGAACGCTCTTGTATATGGGGTCGATCGCTTCCTGGGTGCCAATGTCAGTATTCCAAAGCGTGTAGGCCTGGTTCCTGCGGTCGAAGGTGCCGGCCTTGTCGCCGAGACCGAAGTAGTGCTCATCGGCGGGCATGGTCTTGTAGACCGAGAATCCCCCCAGTCGAAATTTGGTGGGGCGCCCGACGGCGTCGGCGGAAATGATGTTGCCGGCGAGATCGCGAATCACAATGCGGAGGGGAGTGCGCTCAACGCGCACCTCAACCGTCGCGGTTCGAAAGCCGACGGCCGCAGCGTCCTGCAACGGCTGCACGTCGACGGACTTGCTGCGCGGCCCTGAAAGCACCGCCCAGGAAGCGTCTTCCGGGAAAGCGCTACCGGGAGTAATGCGCACGCGCAGGATGTCATCACGAAGAGCGGTGATGCGCAAACTCGCAGGGCTCGCCTGGATATCGATTCCGTCACGCCGTGGTGTAGAACCGCTTACAGCTTCCAGTGTGACGCCGGGCTGTGAGGTCGCGGCGGTCTGTCCGTGTGCCGAGCCCAAGGCGATCGCCGCCCCAAAGCAGAACAAAAGAAATTTGCAACGCGCGTGCATCATGACTCTCCGTATCAACTGACATTTGTACGCAGACACTACTGCGTCTTGCCTGTGAAATGAATGATGATTTTCTCCCGAGGGTAAGGCTCGGATATATTCGGCGGAATGCTGACTCGGAACGAGCTTTCCGCGCCAGTCTTCATTTTTGCCGCTACCAACTCGGCTCCTTCCACCGAGGTTACCTGCGCCGAATTCCACATCCCAACTTCATACTGCGTGCCTGCGGCTCCGGAGACTTCCAGGGTCAGGCTGTCGCGCGCTGGCGACCAGGACTGGGATATCACGCGCAGACCCTGACTCGAGCTTCCCAGCGTCGGCAACGTCTGGGACAAGCTCAGTCCAAAATCATTCTTGAGACGAATGCGCAAAGTGTTTGATCCAACGTTCACCGGAACTCTCAGTGACACGTGCTGGTCCACGTCGCTCTTGTTGATCTGGAAGAGGACGCGGCGGCCGTTCATTTCGGCATCACCGACTTGAGCGCGCAGGCTCACGGCGGGAGAAAAATCAAGGCTGCAATCGCCGGAGCCGGTCTTGGTTACCTCGAGCGTAATCTCATTCCCCGTCTTGTGATAGGTGATGCGCAAAGAGGAATCACCCACACGCAGGTTGTCGAGCGTGAACTCAGTCCAGTCCGCGGGAACATGGGGCGCGAAAACCAGACGGCCTGCGCCCGCGTCAGCCGCCAGGCCAAAAAGGCCGCGCAATAGCGGGCTGATGACCATGGCAGCCGACCAAATCTGCTGCGGCGAACTGGTGGAGAGCGGCTGATAGTAGTCGCCGGAAAGGACCTCCGTGACGTGGCCCAGCGATCCATCGAGCGCCAGCAGCGAGTTGGCGCGGAGGTTGGAATATCCCGGAAGGGCCCGGTGGTAGCGATACTCCCCGACCGAAGCCCATCCCGTGAACAGCGGCCACACCGATCCGAAATGATAGCCACCCGCGCTGTATTTCGCCGCCCGGGAGGAAATAATCCGCATTCCCCAGTCGGCTTCGTGCTCGGGCTGGGCCAGCTCCGCGATCGTAGCCGCGGCTTTCTCCTCGTCAAGCAGACCGAACCACATCGGAACTGTGGCCAGCGCGCTGGGCTCATCCACCTTCTGATTGTTTCGATCGAGAGCGAAGGCAAACCTTTTTTTCTCCTCCAACCAGAAGGCCTGATTCAGCAGGGGCTTCTGGTGTGCGAACTCTGCTCCAAGTTGTTTGCTGACCTCTTCCCTTCCCGCCAGATGCGCCAGGCTGGAGAGCGCCCGCAACGCTTCGGCGCCCACCGAACTCTGATAAAGCTCGGTCTTTACTGGAAGGAGGGGGCCGCCTTCGACCCAGCCGTGTCCGATTCCGAAGTTTTGCGGCAAACCTTGCGAGTCATAGGTGGAATGTAGAAATTCATAGGCCTTCCACAGGACGTCCCACTTTTGCTGCGCGAACGCTACGTCGCCGCTGGCAACCACGTAGTCGTTCATGGCGATGATGTAGAGTGGCGTTGCGTCGGCTGAGGCGTAAGGGTAAGGATAGTCCGTGAACCATGGAACGAAGTTCGCACCCTGGGCAATTTCGTGTGGGATCTTGCCATCGGCGCGCTGATACTTGCTCAGGAAATCCAGCGCGAGACGGGTGTTGGCGAAATCGCCTTCGGCGTCGAGTGCCAGTGCGGTCCACAAGGCGTCGCGGCCGAAGAACCAGGCAAAGCCGGGACGCTGGCTGCCTCCGGACGTGCGGTATCCGGCGATGAATCCCGTCCCCAGAAAGGGATTCGTAACCAGCCCCTGAACTACGCTGACCCGGGACCAGTCGTAGGCTTGCTGCAACTGCGGCTCGGGCAAAGTCGCGCTGACCGTCCCATCCAGATAGGTGCGGTAGTATCCGGCAGATTCTTTTTCAAGCGCGGCGTAGTCGGCGGCAAGATGACGGTAGGTCGCCTCCGCCTCAGCCTGGCCGTTCGTCGACACGGCAATCACCACTATCTTGGTGGCTTTGCCTTTGCTGGTAACGCCCAGGTGGAACCCGTCTTCTCTCGAACTGGAATAGTTCGTGTCGTATTCCTCCCGGATTTCGCTTGCAGTGGGAGAGCCCACGAATGCCGAGAACTTCTTCTGCTCTTCGCCAAAGTAGAAGGCGCTCATTTTCGCATCCCAGAACCCGTACGTCCCTCCGAGCGCGGCTGGCCACTCCAGCTGAAAATCCCGCTCGAAGAACACTTCCACGTCCAGTGGCTGCGCGGTTTCAACTTCGATGATGATGATCGCTCCCGGCTCGTGCACCGGCACAAAGAAGGTCTCGCGCACCGTGAAGGTGTCGCTGGTGTAGAGAATTGTGCTCGACTCGGGACGGGTGATCACGGTACGGGCAAGGCTTTCCGCGGGAATTAACCGGCCATCCACCTGGAATCGAAGATGGAAGTCGCGCAGTATCTTCAGCGGATACACCCAGGCCTCGAACTGTCCGGCTTCATTTCCAAAGAGCCCGGCGCGCGTGCCTACCGCCGAAAGGAATTCCCACGGCCGGTCCGTCCGCGAGAGTTCGAGGACAGGCGAAGTGTCGGACGCCTGGCTGAATGTGGCAAGAAGTATCAGAAAAGTGATAGTGAGGACGAACCGGGGCGATACGTGACGCAGCGAAGGAAGGGTTGTGCGGTCCATGCGTGAGATTGGATCAGAATACACGCCGCAACTTGCAAAGTCGCGATGCACTTAATAAAGTAGGGGCGAATTCTAGCACGAGCCAACTCCGGGAAGGTATCAGCCTTTTGTCCTCTTCGCGCCGCAGGTTTCTCCAGTCTGCCGGGAAGTCTGCGGCAGCGCTGTCTCTGGAGCGTGTTCTCGCGATGGGCAGGCTGGGAACGAGTTTCCAGTTTTCGGTCTCTGATTTCGCGGCCGCGGTGCCTTCTTTGCTGGAGCAACCTGCGTCCCCCAAGCCTGATGCGGGCCTGGGGCTGAGCTTCGCCAACGTTGCCAAAGAGGCCGCCCTGAATGCAAAAACCATCTATGGCGGCGAGCACAAGAACAAATACCTGCTGGAGACCACCGGCTGCGGTGTGGCTTTCTACGACTACGACAACGACGGTTGGCTGGATATTTTTCTGGTAAACGGCTGGCGCCTGGAAGGCTTCCCTTCTGGCCAGGAACCGACTTCCCACCTCTTCAAGAACAATCGCGACGGTACCTTCACCGATGTCACCGCTAAAGCCGGACTGGTCCGTTCCGGTTGGGGGCAGGGCGTCTGCATCGGCGATTACGACAATGACGGTTACGAAGACTTGTTCGTCACATACTTCGGCAAGAACGTCCTCTATCACAACAATGGCGACGGCACCTTTACAGACGTGAGCGAAAAGGCTGGAGTGGCAGGAACGGGCAAGCGCTGGAACACCGGCTGCGCCTTCGTCGACTACGACCGCGACGGCAAACTCGATCTGTTCGTCGCCAACTACATTGACCTTGACCTGGCAACTGCGCCGGTTCCAGAGTCGGGGCCGTGTCTCTACAAGAGCGTGATGGTGGCTTGCGGCCCGCCCGGGCTCAAAGGCGGGAAGAACATTCTGTATCACAACAACGGGGACGGCACTTTCAGCGATGTCTCTGAGGCCTCCGGAATCCTGCAGGCCAATGGCACCTTCGGACTAGGAGTTCTGACCGCCGACTTCGACAACGACGGCTGGCCCGAGATTTACGTAGCCAACGATTCCACTGCCAGCGCTCTCTATCAGAACAAGAAAAACGGCAAGTTCGTGGATATCGCCATGGAAGCGGGTTGCGCGCTCAGTCCTGACGGCAAGCCACAGGCGGGCATGGGCGTCTCTGCAGGTGATTACGATCTGGATGGCTACCTGGATATCGTGAAGACGAACTTTGCCGGCGACACACCTTCGCTCTATCACAATCTTGGCGACGGCAGCTTCGAAGACACGACGTTCACCGCTGGCCTGGGCGCGCACACCCAGTATCTGGGATGGGGCTGCGGGTTTTTTGACATGGACAACGACGGCTGGCCCGACATCCTGATTTGCAACGGACACGTCTATCCCGAAGTCGAGCAACTGAAAACCGAGGCTGGCTATCCGCAACGCAAACTGCTCTACCGCAATCTGCGTAACGGCCGGTTTGAGGATGTTTCCATGCAGGCAGGCCCTGGGATCTCGGTGCCTGCGGCGTCGCGAGGATGCGCTTTTGGAGACTTTGACAACGACGGCGACATCGATGTCGTCGTTAACACGGTGAATGACTTCCCGCAGCTTCTCCGCTGCGATCTGCAACCGGGAAACAACTGGATCAAGGTGCGGACCATCGGAACCAAGTCGAACCGCAGCGGCATCGGCGCCCGGTTGCGGTGCGTCACCCAGGCTCCGGGCGAGACCAAACCTCATCAGCAGATCGACGAAGTCCGCAGCGGCGGTAGCTACTTTTCGCAGAACGATCTGCGGGTCCACTTTGGATTAGGCAAAGCCGACAAAGTGCAATTGCTCGAAGTCCGCTGGCCCAGCGGACAGGTGGATACGTTAAAGGACCTCAAGCCGAATCAGGTGATTTTTGTGAAGGAAGGCGAAGGCATGGTGCGAAGGTAGTGCGGGCCCTCGGTCGTTGGCCATCAGCCATTGGCCCTTCGTATCGGGAGGGCACGACTTTAGTCGTGCCACACGATCACGCCAAGGGTGGCGGCTTCAGCCGCCGTGGTACGCTGTTGCGCGAATCGGTGCGCGGGGCCTCCGCCATGAGTCCCCTTCACCAAGCCCACCTCAGCAGCTGAAGCGGCTGGCAAATCAGAATCCGATGGCACGAGTGAACTCGGGCCCTTCCCTCACGTGGTCCTAGTCGTCCCTCAAGATGGGTTCTGATCGTCGTGTTTTATCCTAGGAAGAAAGGTTAACCGTAGCGCCGCCGCCCCGGTGGCTATCCCCCGGGCATATCGCCCGCCACGCCGAGGGCGAGACGCCCTCGAGACAGCCGGCAGGATGCCGGCGGTACAGTCCGAGCCTGCAGATCAGGAATACCCCAGATCAGGGATTCTTCTCAACCGGCTTCACCGCGGTGCCCGATCCCTCTTTCAAAGTGTGGATCGCATCAACGGAGATGCCGTCGAACTGTTCAACCAGGCCGCTTGGCCAACGAACCTGAATCGAATCTACTTTTGTCGCCGCGCCCAGACCAAAATGGATGCGCATATCGTTGTTCGAATCGTAACTGGACCCGCTGCGGACCTCGTCCACCAGGGTTCGCGTTCCTACTTTCGCCGTGACCCGCGCGCCGATTCCATCCCGGTTAGACCTCGTTCCCTGCATCCGAAGGTCGATCCAATGGTTTGGCGAGCGCATTTGATTGACCAGCAGACTTGGACGCGCGTTCATGTTGCTGATGACCGCGGAAATTCGACCGTCGTTCCACAGATCGCCGATCGCAAGGCCTCGCCCCGCGTGTACCGCGGTGATGCCGGGTCCGGCCTGAGCGGAGACGTCGCTGAACGTTTTGTTGCCGTTGTTGTGGTACAGAATGCGGGGCTCTTCGTAGCTGCTCCCCAGGTTTTGCTTGTCGACTTCAGGATAGACGTGACCGTTCACCAGTAGCAGATCGGGCCAGCCGTCGTTGTCGAAGTCGAGGAACATGGTTCCCCAACCGAGATAGCGAGTGTAAAGACCCAGGCCTGCCGCATAGGTGACATCGTCGAATGTGCCGTTGCCATTGTTGCGATAAAGGGTCGAGGTGTCGTCAGAAAAATTGGTTTTGAAAATATCCAAACGGCCGTCGCCATCGAAATCGCCGATCGTGGATCCCATGCCCGCTTGCTCGCGCCCATCCTCGTTGAAGGCAGCGCCCGCCACCACCGCTACGTCCGTGAAAGTTCCGTCACGATTGTTGTGGTAAAGAATGCTGGGAGTGCTGTCGCAGGCAACGAAAATGTCGGGCCAGCCGTCGTCATCGAAGTCCACGGTCGAGACGCTGAAGGCGTAGTGTCCGGTGGTCTGGTCGATTTTCGCTTTGACGGTCACGTCCTCAAACTTGCCCCCGCCCAGGTTGTGGTAAAGAATATTTTTCGAGCCGGGCAAGCCGCGCGGACCGCACATCACCGGAACACCCTTCCAGACGCACGACGCTCTTTCCCCCGGCGCGGGCGCGTTAGAAACGTCAAAGTCCACATAGTTCGCGACCATCAAGTCGAGCAGGCCGTCGCGGTCGTAGTCGACGAAGGCGCATCCGGTTCCCCAGGCCTTTCCAGTTCCGGCCACACCAGAGGGCTCTGCTACCTCACTGAACACTCCACTCTGGTTGTGATAGAGGCGGTTCTTGCCGTAGTACGTGACGTACAAGTCCTCCCAGCCGTCATTGTCGTAATCGCCAACGCAAGCACCCTGGCCCCAGCCGGTCGCGGTCAGCCCGGCCTTGGCGGTGACGTCGGTAAACGTTCCGTCATGATTGTTGCGATACAGATGACTGCTGGGCGCTTGTCCTGCGGGAAAACCTTCCAGCGTCGTTCCGTTCACCAGGAAAATGTCAGGCCAGCCGTCGTTGTCATAGTCGAAAATGCCAACGCCGGTGCCGGTAGTTTCGATGATGTATTTCTTGGTGTCCTTCCCGCCGAAAACTGTGGTCATGGTCAGACCAGCTTTTTCGGCATTGTCATTGAAGTTGGCGATGGGCGGGGCTTGCGCGGCTACAGCCGTGGCGACAAACACAGCGAGGAATAACGCGGCGTGGGCCAGTCGCTCAACGGCAAACGCTCGAGATCGAAGCGACAAGACTGGATTCATGGCCCAGCCTGAATACTAGGGCGCGGACATCGGAGGGTCAAGCCGGGCGCCTGCCTTGCGGATTCTGCGGTCTTGAAAGTCAAAATCTTTAACCGCAAAGGTCGCAGAGGAAAATGATGGTGTGTCAGTCTGAACCGCAGAGGCCGAAGCCTGTTTGGACAGTTGTCATCTAAGCGGCGCACGTAGGCCCGGACGCCCCGTCCGGGTGGGCGAGCGCAGCTCGCCGGATTTCAGCAGGGATCGAGACTTGCCAGGCTGCGCCCGGCTGGGCGGGCGAGGGCGCCCGCCCCCACATTCCAGCGTGGAGAACATAATGGTATTTTTAGGTTGTGTGCGAACTTGCAAAGGCTCAGAATGACGCGCTGGCGCAGATGCCGGGTCGACGGATCATCGTCCTGGCGGCGTGCCTTGTCGCGTTAGTTCTTCCTGGTTTCGCCCAGCAGATCAAAAGCCACCAGCAGATCGATTCTCTCTATCGCCGGGGACTGGCCGCCGTGAAGCGTGGCGATCTTGCCACTGCTCGCAGTTTTTTCCAGCAAGTCGTCAAACTTGCACCCGGCAATCCCGAAGGACACAATTCGTTAGGCTGGGTATTGTTCTCGCAAGGTCAAACTGCGGACGCTATTTCCCAGCTTCAAATCGCTCTCCGTCTGAAGCCTGCCTTCCCGCAAGCCCACATCAATTTGGCGAATGCCCTGGCGCGAAACGGAAACCTGGCGGAGGCCGAGTCCCAGGCGCGCGAAGCGGTGCGGCTCGCACCCGGCGACCCCGAGGCACACCGGACGTTGGGACGAGTCGCCAGCTTTCGCGCCGACCTGGGCACCGCAATCGCCGAACTGAAAAGGGCAGTTGCGCTGCAGCCGGAAAGGGCCGACCTGCGGGACGAACTGGGGTCCGTGCTGATGCAGAACTTGCAGCCTGACGAGGCCGCAACTCAGTTCGCAGAAGCCTTGCGCCTGCAGCCGGGATTCGCCCAGGCGACGCTGCATCTCGGAGTCGTACGTTGGCAGCAGAAACGCTCAGACGACGCTCTGAGCTTGCTGCAAAGCGCAGTTGAAGCTGCGCCTCAGAGTCCGCAAGCTCACTACTATCTTGGTAGGGTGATGGAGGACTCAGGACAGCGTGCACCCGCCATCGTGGAACTTCAATCCGCGGTAAAGCTGCAACCAGATTTCCCCGAAGCCCAGACCCAGCTTGGCCTGATCCTGCAGCGGGCGGGTGAAGCTGATGCGGCAGTAGAGACGTTTCGCCGTGTCGTAGCGCTGCACTCTGACGATCCCGACGCTCAGAACAATCTGGGGCTTGCGCTGTTGCAGACGGGCGACGCGACCGATGCGATTCCGGCATTCGAGTCTGCACTTCGCCTGCGCCCTGACGACTCTGGATATCGCACCAACCTCGGAACCGCTTACCTGCAGAAATCAGATTTCGATGCCGCGATTACCCAGTTTCAGACCGCGCTCAAATCTGCACCGCAGGATGCGACGCTGCACTACGATCTGGGACTGGCCTTGAAATTGAAGGACCAGCTTCCCGATGCAGTCGCGGAATTCCGCAAAGCCGCAGAACTCGATCCCAGCCAGGCAGACATTCACTACACACTCGGTGTCACCTTGTGGCAGCAAGGCGAGTTCGATCAAGCCGCGAGCGAACTGCGCACAGCCATCCAGGCCCAACCCGACTACGCCGAGGCGCACTACACTCTGGGCACGGTCCTGAAGCAGCAGGGCAAATTGCAGGAAGCCGCCGCGTCGCTGCGGGAGGCAATTCGTCTGCAGCCCGACTTCGCCGGCGCTCATACTACGCTCGCGACCATCTTGCGGCAGTTGGGTGACACCGACGGAGCCGCACGTGAGCGCCTGCTAGGTGCGCAGATCAGCAAGGACAAGACCAGTCTCCAGGCCGCGACGTTTGATACGAACTCGGGGAAACGCCTGCTGCGGGCAGGAGATCTTGAAGGTGCGGTCTCGCAGTTTCGGGCTGCGATCAATGTGGCGCCGGACTATGCGCCGGCTCATTTCCAACTGGCTGAGGCATTGCGGCGGCAGGGTCAAGTGGCGGAGGCGCAACGGGAATTTCAGCGAGCCGCAGAGCTGGATCCGCAGTTCAAGCAGCAGAACCCCTGAGTAGGTTTTGTAGCGCCGGCGTCCCACCGGCTGTCCCGAGGGCGCCTCGCCCTCGGAGGATGAGGCTGGACATTACATTCCAACGTCAAGAGCCTGCGGGCGAGGCGCCCGCGCCACACAAAAACTCTGCCGGGTCTCTTTTCTTTCAGGGCTTTCCGCCGCGCAGTGCCACGATGTCCGATTCCACCGGAACGCCACGCGTTACCTTGACCCGCAGCACAACTTCAAACGGTTTCAGCTCTCCCGTTTCCGAAAGCTGGAGCCGCGGCAGCAGTTCCTCGAGCGAGTTCTGCTGACATACATATTCCACCGCAGCCTGGGTGCCGATGGTGGTGGTTCCAGCCAGAATCAAAGCAGACCTCTCCGGGTTCAGCCCCCGGACCAGCGCGATTACAGAATAATCTTCCACCAGCTTCAGGTGGGACGGGGTTCCAATCCAGTAGTCCGCCTCTCCCGATTGGGGATGGACGTTCATAATCGCCAGGTCACCCTTGCGTGGACCGGAGTCGAGTGGGCGGAAAATGAAGTCCTGCGAGTTGGGGATTTCCCGTAGCGTCAGGTTCTCGGCCGGTGAACCCACGAAAATCATGTCGTTGTTCTTCACGTCGTCAAGTGACAGCAGGCTTCCCCGTTTCACGCGAATCTTCCGGTGCAGTAGATCGAAGGTGCGGTCCAGAGCATGCACTCCCAGCACTTCGCCCACGCCGGTGTAGTGATCCAGGATCGCGTCGCGGGAATCGTGGTCGGCGTCGAAGTAGCGCATGCCGGTCTCCGGGCGCCCCACGAAGGCCCCATTGCTGAAGATGACCCACGGCTCTTCCGGTCCGACCACAAATCCCTTCCAGAATGTCTCAAAGGCCGCCGGAGCTGGTTCGGGTACTGTCGCTTGCCCAACGCGGGGAGTGGTGCGAGTCATCAGCAGAAAAGCGATGATCGCGACCGCGGCGATCAACAAGGCAGACAGCGAAAGCACTGCGAGCGGCCACCTAGGGGGGGCCGGAACCGCGGTCGCGTCCTTCCCCTCCAGCTCCTGCAACCTCGGAAAGTGCGTTTTTGTGGGCGTCGGCGAGCGATGATGGAATGAAACAACGTAGGTGCCCTTCGGTACCTCAACGATGAGGTCATCGTCGGCCCCCTCGGAGCTGTAGTACTCCGCCAGCTTGAGGCGAAGGCGTCCGGCTTGAACACGAATGGTGGAATCATGCTGCGGATCGAAATCCAGCGGGCGACCGAAAACCTCGGTCGCAATCTGGTATTCCTTGAGCGACGATCCCGGATGGTCCAGTGCGTGTTCGGCCAGATATCGAAGCAATTTGCAGAGAGACTCTGAGCCATGAAGCACCGGACTGGCTACCAGTTTCTCGATTTGCCCGAGGCATTGCTCCCTTTCGACGCTTTGTATCCGTGTAACATGCATTTAACGGTAGGGTAACAAGCTCTCACATCAGACTGCAAGCATGAGATTTACTAGCATGTAACCGTATCAGACGCTCTGAAACCTTCGAATCCAATCGCGACTGGATAGATTTCCTACCCGCGGAAGCAGATCCTGGCCGTGCTTCGCGAGGGTCGTTGGAGCAACTTTTCGAGCCGCTTTCGCGCTTGAAACGGGACTGGAAGTTTTGGTTTCTGTGCACAGTGACTTTGCGGTACTCCCAAGATTCCAGAACGCTTAGCTTCGCTAACACAGATGCTCAACGGTGCTGGTTTTGGATTTAGTTCAGCGCCAAAAATCGAAGGGCGGGATAGGTTTTTGTGGCGCTCGGCGATTTTGCGTCTTGTGTTTTTTCATACCGATTTCTCGAGGTGCTACCAAAAGTCATATCGCGACGGAGCAGGTTGGACAGTTTTTACAACAATATCAACACCTTACACCGAGAGTGGGTTGGGAAGGTCACCTGCTGGCTGGCTTACACGCTAGTAGTTTTCTATTAACACCGGCTCTTCTCCTCTTAGGGGATGGCCGCCAAAAATTCCTCTATCTTTTCGTTCAGTCGGCGCTGGTTGAGTTTTGAGGGTCGCTCGGGTTTTCGCTGGGTAACCAAGTCTAAGAAGACACGAATTATGCTGGGGAGGCTGCAAATGAAGATCAAGAACCCTGTCGTTCTGTGTGCGGC
>CAZGSU010000054.1:0-17834 GCA_964528615.1 uncultured Acidobacteriaceae bacterium
AATTCGAGAATCCGAACGTGAAAAGCACCTGCGGCTGCGGGTCATCGTTCAGCGTGTAAGTTCGAAGCGAGATTGTGAGAGCCCCGCCCCTTACGGCGGGGCTTTTCTTTTCCGGAGAATCGAGTCCCGAGAATCGAGAGCGGCTCTAAAGCAGGAATGCCCCTATGCAGGAATCCGGGAAGTCGCGGCGTGAGTTTCTGAAGACGGCGGGCGCAATCGCCGGGACAGCCCTGCTGACCGGGGAGAAAATCCTCGGCCAGGCGGAAACCCCGGTTATGCCCGACGAGTCAGGGACCGCGGATTACACGCTTCACATCCGCACATCTCCGATCGAGCTGGCGCCGAACCGAATCGTCTCCGTAACCACGTACAACGGCCAATTCCCTGGACCTCTGCTTCGCTTCAAAGAAGGCCAGCGCGTCACCGTGGACGTGCACAACGACACTGACACGCCGGAGCAGTTGCACTGGCATGGTCAAAAAGTGCCTGCAGATGTGGATGGCGCTTCCGAGGAAGGCACTCCATTCATTCCTGCGCATGGTAGGCGACGGATCGTCTTCACGCCGCAACCGGCCGGTTTCCGCTTCTATCACACCCACGTACGCGCCGGGGCGAACCTTTCCGCAGGACAGTACAGTGGCCAGGTCGGCCCTGTCTATATAGAGCCGAAGCACGAACCGGGCGCCTATGATCGCGAAGTTTTTCTGGTTCTCAAGGAATTCGAGCCAACTTTCAGCCGCGGGGGCGATATGGCTATGGATTTCCTGACGCCTTCCACGGCGGTCGAAACACTTAAAGAAGTGGGCGAGTCAGCGATGAAGGCTTCTCTCGCCAGGGGCATGCCCCATGGATATGAAGTCGGCTACGGTTCTTTCACAATCAACGGCCGAATGCTGGGCCACGGTGAACCGATCCGGGTGAAGCACGGCGAACGAGTTCTGTTTCACGTTTTGAATGGCAGCGCGACAGAAATTCGCAGCCTGGCATTGCCGGGTCATTCCTTTCTGGTTGTGGCGCTGGACGGGAATCCCGTGCCGAACCCGGCACGAGTGCCGGTGCTCTGGCTGGGCACCGCCGAGCGCATTTCTGCGATCGTCGAGATGAACAACCCCGGGGTCTGGATCCTGGGGGATCTCGCGGACGATGATCGCCGTCATGGCATGGGCACCGTGGTCGAGTACGCCGGTCGCACCGGAAAAGCGCAATGGATTGCTCCGCCGCACTCGCGCTGGAATTACTCGCGTTTCGCCAAGCCTGCGGCCGTCGCCGCGGTTCCGGACGAGACCTTCAAGATGACATTCGCCAAGGATAACGCCGCCGAAGAAGGCTTCAATCGCTGGACCATCAATGGGGCGGCTTACCCCACGACCGGGGAGAGTGTGCCGGCCTCATTTCACCTGAAACAGGGCAGGCGTTACCGCATCCAGATGCGCAATGCGAGTGATGACATACATCCAATTCATCTCCACCGGCATAGCTTTGAACTGACGAGCATGGCCGGAAAACTCACGGCCGGAATCGTGAAAGATGTCGTAATGCTCGGCGGCTATCAGGAAGCGGAAGTGGACTTTGTCGCCGATAACCCAGGCCTTGATAACCCAAGCCTCACGTTGTTTCACTGCCACCAGCAGCTCCACATGGACTTCGGGTTTATGACGTTGTTTGACTATGTGTAGGTTGATGCGGCTATGAAGCTGCCATCAGGTGGCAGGAATGGGTTTTCAGCACCAGCCACACTTCACGTCCGGGTTGCAGTCGCAGGGAATCGCGAGCCGCCAGCGTGAGATGAACTTCCATCTCCACTCCGCAATCGACTTTCGCTACCACGATGACGTCGCGCTGCGCCAGAGACACGACCTTGCCCGGAATGATATTGCGCGCACTCAGTCCGACCGGTGGCAGCGAAGCCAGCAGGATATCCCCGGCGCGAATTCCCACCTTCATCATCGACCCTACTTCCGCTCGCACTAAGGGCGTTTCCAGCTCGATCCTGCTTCCCGCGAGTTGGCACGCCATGGTGCCGCGCTCGGCGTGGGCAGCCATCACTGTGGTATCGAAGATATTCTCGAAGCCGGCCAGCTGAGCCACAGTTTCCAGCCGCGGCGCGGACATGACCTGGTGCGGTGTCCCCTGCGCGATGGCCCGGCCAGTTTCCAGGACGATCACTCGTTCCCCCAGCGCAAACACTTCTTCCCGGCTGTGAGTTACGTAGACCACGGGAATACGATGCTCCTGGTTCCATATCCGCAGGTCATCGACAATTGTGGCTTTGGTGGCCGCGTCCAATGCTGCCAGAGGCTCGTCGAGAAGAAGGATTGCCGGATCAATCACCAGGGCGCGGGCCAGTGCGACCCGCTGGCGCTCGCCGCCGGAAATCTGTCCCGGCCGGCGCGAACACAAATGCGCGATCCGAAATGACTCCAGAATTTCATGGCTGCGCCGCGTCCGCTCCTTGCGATCAAGGGACGAGATGCCGTACTCGACGTTGCTCTCGACGCTCAGATGCGGAAACAGCGCTAGATCCTGAAACACATAACCGACCCTGCGAAGCTGCGGCGGCACATTAATTTCATTCGCACTGTCGAACAGAATTTTCTCTGCGATTGCGATTCGGCCCGCATCCGGCTGGAGCAGGCCGGCAATGCAGTCCAACAGCGTTGTCTTCCCTGCCCCTGAAGCGCCAAACAGGATGGTGATTCCCGGCGGAAAGGCGACAGCCAGGTCCAGATCAAAATCTTTACCCAGGCGCTTCCGAAATTGAACAGACACTTCCCGAACCTCCGCGGAAGTGGTCGGGAAGGCGGCGTTGGTCAGTGTCGACTCCATGATCGGTGCCCACTGCAAAACCAATTATCGCTTTTACTTCCACACCCAGACTCTCCGGTTCAGAGCGTATACCACTGAAAGCACCAGGAATGAGATCCCCAGCAGCACCAGCGCGGTGCTGTTAGCGCCAGCGTAATTGAAGGCCTGCACCTTATCGTAGATATCGATGGAAACCGTGCGCGTGACGCCGGGGATGTTGCCTCCAACCATCAGCACGACCCCAAACTCGCCCAGAGTGTGAGCGAAGCTGAGAGCAACTCCGGTCACCAGCCCGGAGATCGACAGGGGCAAAGTCACGCGAAGAAAAGTTCTAAGCCGGGAAGCACCTAGAGTCTGCGACGCCGCCGTGAGCCTGGGATCTACCGCGGCGAACGAGGCCGCGAACGGCTGTACTGCAAACGGGAAACTATACAGGATCGATCCAATCACCAGACCTTCAAAGGTAAACGCCAGCGTGTGGCCGGTCAGCGCCTGCCAACCGCGTCCCAGCGGGCTATGCGGCCCCAGCGCTACCAGCACGTAAAAACCGAGCACTGTGGGAGGCAGCACAATGGGCAGGGAAAAAACTGCTTCCGCCAGGAACTTCCAGCGCCAGCGGGAGAACGTTATCCAATAAGCCACAGGAAGCCCAACGATCACGAGCACCACGGCCACCAGCGCGGCCAGCCGGATGGTAAGCCAGAATGCCTGATAATCCATCAGCGTTTTCCTTCCGTCCCTTCCGATAGCGGACAGACGCAGCAAGCTGAAGCCAGGGCTGAATATTTTCGGCAATAGGTTGCCGCAGGTTGCAATTGTTTCATCTTAAGCTCGATTTAATGTAAGTAAACTTTTGTAAAGCATACGGAAAACTCCGCATCAATGGTGCAAGATGTACCATTCATTAAGCTGGAGTTACGGCTCGAGGCGTTCCACTTTACAGTCCAAGAGATTCGACTCGCAACCTGGCCTCCTGTTCCGGGTTTATATGTTTATGGGACGCGTGCTATCACTCGAGACAAGCTGTCAGATTCAAACGAGGATGATGTCGTGAATATGCTCAAACGCCATTGGCTGATCGCGAGTGTGGTGGTGGTAGCCATCGCCGTCTTCGCTGCCTTTCAGTTCAAGAGCAACGAGAAGCCGCAGTATTTCACGACAAAAGTAGACCGCGGTGACATTCGCGAAGTGGTGGAGGCAACCGGCACCATCAATGCCGTAACCACAGTCCAGGTCGGCTCTCAGGTTTCGGGCACGATTTCGCGCCTCAATGCCGATTTCAATTCTCGGGTGAAAAAAGGACAGGTCGTGGCCCAGATCGATCCTTCACTCTTCGAAGGCACGCTGCTGCAAGCCAAGGCAGATTTGGCCAATGCCAAAGCAAACGTGATTGTATCGCAGGCGAATCTGGAGAAGGCGCAGGCGACTGCTGTCCAGACGCGCGCGGATTACGAACGGAACTCGGGGCTGGCCAAAGAAGGCGTAGTGAGCCAGCAGCAACTTGACCTGGCAAAGGCTAACGCCGATACGGCAGATGCCGAAGTTTCGGCGGCGAAAGCAGCCCTCACTCAGGCAGTGGCGCAGGTGCAGCAAAAGCAGGCGGCGGTCACGGTGGCGCAGACCAATCTGGATTACACCACGATTCATGCGCCAATCGATGGCACAGTGATCGCCCGCAGCGTGGACGTGGGTCAGACCGTGGCGGCTTCCCTGCAGGCTCCTACTTTGTTCACCATCGCGCAAGACCTGACTAAAATGCAGGTTTACGCCAACACAGATGAGTCCGATGTCGGCATGATTCGCACCGGACAGGTGGTCACGTTCAAAGTGGACGCCTTCCCCAAAGACACTTTCAGCGGCACGGTGTCTCAGGTGCGCCTGAACGCCACGACGGTGCAGAACGTGGTCACTTACAACACCATCATCGACTTCGATAATCCGGATCTGAAACTGTTTCCCGGTATGACTGCCTACATCACGATTCCGGTGGCCAGTGCGACAAATGTATTGCGCGTACCCAACGGTGCGCTGCGCTACAAGCCGGACATGCCCGCAGATCAGGTCCGCGCCCTCTACAAGAAGTACGGCTTGATCTCAGGACAATCGGCGGGCACCCAGGCTGCAAGTAATCAAGGATCCGGAAACACCGGAGCCGAGAGCAAACAAAGGCGGGCCAGCGGGGAGGGTGCGCAAGGTGGCGGAGCACCGGCGAGCGGGCAGCAGACCCGCACTCCGCGAGTCGACGTGGCCGTAGTCTGGAAACTGCGTCCCGACAAAACTCTCGAGCCGGTGAGGATCCGCACCGGAATCACCGACCACACCATTACCGAAGTCGCACAAGTGCTCAATGGTCAACTCAACGACGGCGACGAACTAGTCACCGGAGGGATGACGCCAGGTTCGAGCGGAGCCACCCGCGCCCCCGGACTGGGCGGCGCTACGCCGCGTGGAAGGTAAATGGCTACCATCCCACAATCCGTGGTTAAGCCAGTCGGCCAAAGCGGCCAGCCCAGCCTGATCCAGATCGAGGATGTGCACAAATATTACGATCTGGGTGAGACCAAGGTGCACGCGCTGCGCGGCGTAAATGTGCGCATCGAGCGGGGGGAGTTCGTCGCCATCATGGGCGCCAGCGGCAGTGGCAAATCCACGTTCATGAACATCCTGGGCTGCCTGGACAAGCCCACCACCGGCCGCTATCTGCTGGATGGCATCGCGGTCTCCGAACTGACCAAGAAGGAACTAGCGACCATCCGCAACCGCAAAATCGGATTCGTCTTCCAGGGATTCAATCTCCTTTCCCGCACCACCGCGCTTGAAAATGTCGAACTGCCCACGCTCTATGCACAGGTCAGCAAGGAAGAGGGCCGGAAGCGGGCCCGCGAGGCGCTCGAACTGGTGGGTCTGGGAGATCGCATGGAGCACTTCCCTTCCCAGCTTTCCGGCGGCCAGCAGCAGCGGGTGGCCATCGCCCGCGGGCTGGTCAACCGCCCGTCAATTCTGCTGGCGGATGAGCCGACCGGCAATCTGGACAGCCGGACTTCGGTCGAAATTCTGGAGGTGTTTCAAAAGCTGAACGACGATGGGTTGACCATCGTGCTGGTGACGCACGAGCCCGATATCGCTGATTTTGCCAAGCGTGGCATTCACTTTCGGGACGGCAGCATTCGTCGCGACGAAGTGGTCCAGAACCGGCCCGTTGCCGCGGAGGTCCTGAAGAACATGCCGGCGCTCGAAGATTGAGAACGTCAATGACGAAGACAATTCCTATTGTGGGGCTGACTACGGGGACGAACATCACGATAGTTCACTCGTCACAAGCGCGGGGAGCCCTCCACAAGTACGCTGAGCGGGTGGAGGTCCCCAATGGAGATTCTAGAGAGCTTGCGGATTATTCGAGCCCCGGCCGATGGTGTAAATCCGAAGACTGGCGAGGTCCTGACCGCCGATTCTGTGTACCAGTACCCCTCGGCGGTGAGAGCACTGCATCAGGCCATTGCAGCATTGGAGTTCGTGGAGGAACGGGAGCGCAACAAACGCACCGTGCCGGCAAAGGCGGGCAAGTCATGGACGCGCGCGGAAGACCAACAGGTTTGCGAGGAGCTACGCCGGGGAATTGATTTTCAGCAGATTGCGAAGACGCACAATCGGAGCGTCGGTGCGATCGTTGCACGCCTGGTGAAGTTGGGAAAGATCGTCCCGGCACGCCGATGGACATGTTTGATCCACGAGTGGCATAGCAGGGGTGGCTTAAGAAAGCGTGGCATAGACGAGACTGTAGGAACGAATTATGGATTTACTTGCGATTATCCGTATCGCCATGCGGGCGCTGGCCCGGAACAAACTGCGCTCTATCCTGACCATGCTGGGCATCATCATTGGTGTCGGCGCAGTCATCGCCATGGTGAGCGTGGGTCAGGGAGCGCAGCAGCAGGCGCAACAACAGATTGCGGCCATGGGCTCCAACATGCTGTTTGTGCAGTCGGGCACGGTGAACCGCGGCGGCATGCGCATGGGTTGGGGAGCTACCAAGACGCTGGTTTACGACGACATGCTGGCTATCTTGCGGGAATGCCCGTCAGTCGCGGCGGCGGCGCCGGGCAGCCAGGCTTCCGCCCAGGTTGTCTTCGGGAACGACAACTGGGCAACCAACGTCAACGGCACCGAGCCGCAATACTTCGATATCCGCAGCTGGCCCTTCGCCGAGGGCACCTCATTCACGCAAGATGACGTGACCACGGCCGCCAACGTAGCGGTCATCGGCGAGACCGTGCGCAAGAACCTGTTCGGCGCAACCGATCCCATCGGTCAGACTGTCCGGATCAACAATCTGTCGTTCAAGATCGTCGGCCTGCTGAGCCCGAAGGGCACATCGGCTGCCATGGGACAGGATCAGGACGACGTCATCCTGGTGCCGATCACCACTCTGCAAAAGAAAATCACCGGGCAGGATTGGCTGCGCTGGATCATGGTTTCGGCTTCGTCGAAGGATGCCAGCTACACCGCCCAGCAGCAGATCACCGCGCTCTTGCGCGACCGGCACCGCATCCGCACCGGACAGGACGACGACTTTTTCGTGCGCAACCTGGCCGATATGGCTGACCTGGCCGATCAGAATGCCCGCCTGTTCACCATCCTGCTGGCTTCGATTGCCAGCATTTCACTGATCGTCGGCGGAATCGGAATCATGAACATCATGCTGGTCTCAGTCACCGAGCGCACCCGCGAGATCGGCATCCGCATGGCCATTGGCGCCACCGAAGGCGATGTGCAACAGCAGTTTCTGATTGAAGCTGTCGTGCTCAGCGTAGTGGGCGGCGCCATCGGAATCTTGTCCGGCATGGGTGCGTCGTACCTGATCACGCAAACCCTGGGATGGCCTGTGCTGGTGTCCCCTACGGCAATTTTCGCGGCGGTATTGTTCTCGATGGCGGTGGGAGTCTTCTTCGGATTCTATCCCGCGCGCAAGGCGGCCCGCCTGGATCCGATTGAGGCCCTGAGATACGAGTAGCGGGTGGCGGACCTCGAACATTTGGCACTGGACCTCATGGACGGGCGAGGACGCCCGTCCGGCACTCGAAAATCGACGCCCGGGGCCCGACGCCCGCCTCGTCAAATCAACTTTCGTGTACTGCACGCTTACCTGTCCTCACCTCGCCACTGATTCCCATTTAGAGAAAGAAATCCGCCCGCACTGTCAGCCGTCACTGCAACAGCTGACCGCACGTGATAGTCGTGGGATCGGCGTTTCCCGTCCCAGGTGCGCGGCGGGAGTAGCGGAGGCAATGGCGGCGGCGCAGGCCACCCCGGAACTCCACCAGGAAATTACGCCATCACCGTGAACGCCGCGGTTGGCTCCGTTACACGCAGCGTACAAGTTGCACTGACGGTGCAGTAACGGAGTAGCGGCTCCGAGTGGCGAAGGCCCGCTGCATGGACAGCTTCACTACGAACCGGAGCGGGGAGGGCACGACTTCCAGTCGTGCCATGTTGAGCCGACGCCAGTCGGGCTTCAGCCACTGGGGTTTGCTGTTTTCATTTTTCACTAGAAAGCGTACCCCCAAGCGGCTGAAGCCGCCGGGAGCGAGCGACTTTGCGGCACGGCTAAAGCCGTGCCCTCCCCGATTTTCTCTCGACCACGAACATCGCGGCTTGCCCGAAAAACATCATACAAACACCCTTCCAGGAACACACTACTTCGGGAGGATGACCTTCCGGGGCCGTGCTTCCGCGAGCGCATGACTTCCAGACGTGCCGTGGTAGAGCCGAACCCTTATCGGGCTTCCGCCCCTGAGGTACCCCAGCCGCTCCGCCATCACAATAACCGCAGTAACTTCGCTCAACCTAAGCGACAATGTATAAAGAGCTGGTGGCTTCCGCCTTTTCTGCATCACTATGCCGGATCAACATTTTGACATTGTCGTTATCGGGGGAGGAATCGTCGGCCTCTCAACGGCGATGCATGCCACCCGTAGCTTCCCGAACTTGCGGCTGCTGCTGGTCGAGAAGGAAGACGCGGTTGCCCGTCACCAAACCGGACACAACAGCGGCGTCATTCACTCCGGCGTCTATTACAAACCTGGGTCGCTGAAGGCGAAGCTTTGCGTTGAGGGAGCTGCCGCCATGGTGGAATTTTGCCGCGAGCATGCCCTGCCGTACGAGGTCTGCGGAAAAGTCATCGTGGCTACCAGCGACGAAGAAATACCCCGCCTGAAGACTTTGCACGAACGTGGACAAGCCAACGGCCTTACCGGAGTGCGGCTGCTCCAGAAGGAAGAGGTACGCGAGATTGAGCCGCACTGTACTGCTGTGCTTGGGCTGCTTGTGCCGAGCACAGGGATCACCGACTACGCGGCCGTGTCCAGAAAGTATGCCGAAATTGTAAGTGCGCAAGCCGGGACCATCAGTACGGCGACGGAAGTGCGCGGATTGGTCCGGCGGGGCGCGGAAATAATCGTGGAGACCACGCGCGGAACTTTCGCGGCCGGCAGCGTGATCAATTGTGCAGGGCTGCACAGCGATCGCGTCAGCCAGATGGCCGGACAAAAACCGGAAGTGAGGATCGTGCCCTTTCGCGGAGAATATTACGACCTGGTTCCCGAAAAAGCGTATCTGGTCCGCACACTTATTTATCCCGTACCCGATCCGCGATTCCCTTTTCTTGGCGTGCACTTCACGCGCCGCATTCAGGGCGGCGTGGACGCCGGGCCTAACGCAGTCCTGGCCTTCAAGCGGGAGGGCTACCGCCGCACCGATTTCAACCTGCGCGACCTTACCGGCACCCTGACCTATCCCGGATTCTGGCACATGGCGGGAAAATACTGGCGCGACGGAGCCAGCGAATTCTATCGCTCCCTGAGCAAGAACGCGTTCGTGAAAGCGTTGCAACGACTAATACCCGAGATTGTCGCCTCTGACCTGGTGGCAGACGGTTCCGGAGTCCGCGCGCAAGCGGTGCGCCCCGATGGGTCGCTGGTGGACGATTTTCACTTCGTGCAGACGGAAAGAATGTTGCACGTGTGGAACGTCCCCTCGCCTGCGGCGACCGCCTCCCTGCCCATAGGACGGTATATTGTGGAGATGGCGCGAAACGGTTTCCAACTCGCCTGAGCGGGTTGCCGAAGACTTGTCAGCGGTCAGCTTGGAATTCTGCGCTCCTACACTGCACTTCTGGGATTCACGGAGACTATGGTTGGCAGGAACGATATTAGGCTGATTTCGCTCTTGGGTGGAGCAGCGCTTTAGCGCTGCAATAAAGGCCGCTGCTTGCGGGTTCAGCCGCTGAGGTATTTCAGGGCTGAAGCCCGTCTCCAGACGGCAGCTGTATGCAGGCCTGAAGGCCTGCTCCACCCTATCGTTGAATACTGAAGACACGGAGGACACATCGGATGGGGTTCGATTTTTCCGGAAAACGAGTGGCGGTGCTGGGGGCGGGCAAAATGGGCGGAATTCTGCTCAAGGCGCTACTGGAGAAGGGTCTGCTTTCTCCCAAGTCCACCTTTGCCACAGTCCAGCATGAAGAGCGAGCCCGTGCTCTGGCGGAGAAGCTGGGAGTCTCGGTCGGCACCGACAACCTGGCAGCGGTGCGCGACGCCGACATCATCTTCGTTTGCGTGAAGCCCCAGGTCGTACAGGAGGTTATGGAGCAGATTCGCCCCAATGTTTCTCGCAAGCAACTCATCATTTCGGTGGCGGCTTCAGTGCCTACCAGCCATATCGAAAAAGCATTGGGCATCGAGGTAGCTGTGGTTCGTGCCATGCCCAACACACCTTGCGCCCTGGGCTGCGGCATGACCGGCCTGAGCAAAGGCAAGTTCGCAAATCCCGGCCACGTCGACGCCGCTTGCGCTCTTTTCAATGTCGTAGGAAAAACCGTGGTGGTAGACGAGAAACTCATGGACGCGGTCACGGCGCTCTCGGCCAGCGGCCCCGCGTACATCTACATCATCCTGGAAGCGTTAGCGGAGGCAGGTGTAAAGGTGGGACTGCCGCGCGATGTCGCCACTCTGCTCGCGGCCCAGACAACTCTGGGGGCAGCCACGGTGGTACTCGAAACCGGAGATCATCCCGCTCTTTTGAAAGACGCCGTGACCACACCCGCAGGATGCACCATCGACGGCATCATGGAGCTGGAGGAAGGCAAGCTTCGCGTCACCCTGATCAAAGCGGTGGTCAAAGCGGCCCAGAGAGCCAAGGAACTGGCCTACGGCTAGTCCGCGGAAGCTTGTGGAAGCTGGAAGTTTACTGTAATCCTGGTCTCGAACTCGACCGGTCGGCCTTTAAGATTGTGAGGCCGGAAACGCCATTGCCGTACTGCGTCAGCCGCTGCCTTGACCAATTGCGGATTCCCACTAATTACTTCTACTCTCCGAACCGAGCCATCCACTCCGACCAGAGCGTTTAGCACTACCGGACCATGAATGTGCTGTTGTTTCGCCTCCTCCGGATAGGTGGGCTCGACCCGTTCCAGCAGATAACGATTCTCCGCCGCAGAAGAGACGGAAGAAGACGCGACTGGCGGTTCCTCCTCGCGCTGCGCCGCAGCTTGAATCGAACTTTGATTGGAACCGGGAGCAATCGAAGCTGGAGTCGCGCCGGAATCGATTTCAGCGGGAGGCGTCTCCCCTCCCGGATCCCGATAGACGACCTTCCCATGTTCATAAATTACCAGGCCACCGACTGGCGGGGAGGGCTCGGGTTTTCGTTTCGCGGCCGCTTTAGCCGGGGCTGGCGCGATCGGCGTCGAATGCACCGATTTCGCGGGTCCGGTCGGTTCCTCCACACGAGGCGGGGCCGGCGGAGGCTCTGGATTCGCGTGTGCCGCAGGCTGCGCCGGCTCTGAGATTACCGGAAGTTGGGGCTGAACTCGATTGACTGCCAGGCTCCAACCCACACGTCCTACCATCCAGCCCAGGAGCACTGCCAGGGCAATGACAGCGACAGTCAGGGCGCCGGTGCGGTAGTCGCGTCGGCTGGGCCCCTGCTCCTGCTCCGATACTGTGACTGCCTCGATCTCCGCAGCTACCGGCTCCTCTGAGTCTGTGATGCGCAGAGAAGAGGAAGAAGATGAGGAAGAGAGTGTATCCGGCGGCGGCACCCAGGTTCCGCCCTCCACCGCATCACGCAAGATCTGGGAAATCCGG
Organism: uncultured Acidobacteriaceae bacterium; assembly: GCA_964528615.1. Taxonomy (GTDB): domain Bacteria; phylum Acidobacteriota; class Terriglobia; order Terriglobales; family Acidobacteriaceae; genus JAIQFF01. The sequence goes on from CAZGSU010000054.1 coordinate 11,949, forward strand.
TCACTGAGCGATTGCAGCGTCTGCAGATCGGCATCGCTGAAAGCCTGGGGCTCGGACGCGAAAACTTCCAGAATCCCCCGTAATTTTTCGCCGTCCAACACCGGCAGAACCACAATGGACCGGATTCCAAGATCGCGGCAAACCATGGCATTGACCCGAATGTCGGTTTGCGTATCGTCGCAAAGTTGCATCTCGCGACTCTGGATGCAGGCACCCGAAAGACCGGAGCGGGTATTCAGGCAAACCCCGGCGCTGGGAGCCTTTTCGCCGGATGTGGCCCGGCACACCATCTTCTCCCCGCTGGCCAGGGCAACGACGGCTCCGGTTGCGGCAGTGCCAAGTAGCGCCTGATCCAATATTTCGTGCAGCTGGAGATCGAGAGCGATATCGGAAGGCGGCTCTGCCTGGCGGTCAAACGCTAAAGTGAGGTTCGACTCCGATTCGTTTTCCGCGGGGTCCGCTTCCATCCACTCCGGTCCGCTGACGCGGGTTTGGACCACGCCGGGATAGCGCGTTGGGTCTGGCTTTAACATGAATTGACGAGCCACTGCTAGTGGCTGGGCGCGCACATTGACTAGCCAGAGCGATTGAGCGGAGTTTCGCCTGAAACCGCCTTAATGTCAACACAAATGACCGATTCTGATTCACTCAAAATAAAGCACTTATGGAAGCGGCGAACTGGAAAAACCGGCCTCATTCGTAGCGCCGTCGTCTCGGCGCCTGTCCGGTGGGCGTCTCGCCCACCGAGCCGAAGTCGGGACGCCCTCGAGACAGCCCGGCCGACCACTTAGTCGGCCTTGTAATTGCTCGCGTAGATCACGTTCGTTACTTCAACTCGTCGCCCGAAAGCTGCTACAGTTATTGTTGATGCCCCTCGTGGTAAATTCGTTTGATTTAAGTATCTTGGGAGCGTTTTGATGCGAATTGCAGTAGTGGGTTCAGGTTACGTGGGTCTGGTGGCCGGGGCGTGCTTCGCCGATCTGGGCCACAAGGTGGTCCTGGTGGACAACGACCAAGCCAAGGTGACTGCCTTGAAGGCGGGCGAATGCCCCATCCACGAGAAGTTCCTGCCCGAACTACTCAAGCGCCATCGCGACCACAACCTGACGTTCTCCGATGATTTGAGTCAAGCGGTGGCCGCCAGTCAGGCAATTTTCGTGGCGGTAGGCACTCCGCCCACGGAACAGGGCGAAGCCGATCTCTCCTACGTGGAGTCCGTGGCCCGCGGGATTTCTGGAGCCATTAACGGCTACAAAGTTGTTGTCGAGAAGAGTACCGTCCCGGTCTATACCAGCGACTGGGTGCGGAAGATCATCCTGCGCAACGCGGCGCCTCCTGATTCTTTTGATGTGGCCTCCAACCCGGAATTCCTGCGCGAAGGCACGGCGGTCACCGACTTCCTTTATCCCGACCGCATCGTGCTGGGTGCGGACAGCGAACGCTGCGCCGGAGTCCTGCGCGAAGTCTACGCACCGCTGACCGACGGCAGTTACTACGAGCGTAAAGACGCCATTCCTGCTCCCGACAGGGTGCGCATTCCTCCGCCCCTGATCGTGACCAGCGCCAAGAGCGCGGAATTGATCAAACATGCGTCGAACGCCTTCCTGGCGATGAAGATTTCTTTTGTCAATGCGGTCGCCTCCATTTGCGAATCGGTGGGAGCGGACGTGCAGCAGGTCTGCCAGGGAATCGGCAGCGACACCCGCATTGGCCCGCGCTTTCTGAATCCCGGAATCGGCTACGGCGGATCCTGCTTCCCCAAAGACTTGATGGCGTTCCGCGCGGTCGCGCGGGAGTGCGGCTACGAGTTCCGACTGCTGGACGAAGTCATGCGCATCAACGAGGAGCAGCGTCAACGCTTCCTGCGCAAGGTCCGCACCGCGTTGTGGACACTGCGGGGAAAACGTCTGGGCGTACTGGGCTTGGCTTTCAAGGGAGGCACCGACGATATCCGCGAGTCCCCTGCCATCTTGCTGGTGCAGGCGCTGTTGCAGGAGGGTTGTCAGGTGGCCGCCTATGATCCCGCAGCGTCGGAACGGGCGCGGGAAGTTTTGAACTCGAACGCGGAACTGGTGGGCGATCCGTATGCAGCCGCAAAGGGAGCCGATGCACTGCTGATTCTGACCGAGTGGGAAGAGTTCGCCTCTCTCGACCTGGACCGGCTGCAGAAGCAGTTGAAGTATCCCATTGTGATCGATGGCCGTAACCTTTACGATCCCGGTGCCATGGCAGCCCGCGGCTTCACTTACTACAGCGTGGGCCGGCTGGCGGCAGTCCCTGTGCCTCCGGCAGCCACCGCGGCCACATCAACGAGGAAAATCAAGAAATCATGAAGCCGCCCCGCGCGCTGGTAACCGGCGGAGCCGGGTTCCTGGGCTCACACTTGTGCGATGCCCTGCTCGGAGAAGGCTATTCGGTGGTCGCAGTGGATAGCCTACTGACCGGACGCCGCTCGAACCTCGATCATCTACGAAACGACTCGCGGTTTGAGCTGCAGCAACTCGATATCAACGAACCCTTCGACTGCGGCGCGGTGGATTACGTATTTCACTTCGCCTGCCCTGCCAGCCCGGTGGATTACACACTGCACGGAATCGCCACGCTCAAAGTCGGGTCGGTCGGCACATTCCATGCGCTCGAGATCGCGCACAAGTACGGCGCGAAATATTTTGTCTCTTCGACCTCAGAGTGTTACGGCGACCCGCACGAGCATCCGCAGAAAGAAACCTACTGGGGAAATGTCAATCCCATCGGGCCGCGCTCGGTGTATGACGAGGCCAAGAGGTTCACCGAAGCCGTGACCATGGCCTATCACCGATATCACAAGGTGGACACTCGCATCGTTCGCATCTTCAACACCTACGGCCCGCGCATGCAGCTTAACGATGGCCGGGTCGTACCCAACTTCATGAAGCAGGCGCTGCGCGGAGAAGACCTGACCGTTTACGGTGACGGCAGCCAGACCCGCAGCTTCTGTTACGTCAGCGACGAGGTTGATGGCTTTCTCCGGTTGGCCAAATCAGCCGAGCACATGCCGGTGAACATCGGTAATCCTATCGAGTTCACCATCCTCGAATGCGCCAAACGTGTGCTGGCCGTAACCGGATCCAAGAGCAAGATCAAATACGAAGCCTTGCCCCAGGACGATCCCAAACAGCGATGCCCTGACATTACGAGGGCGAAGACTTTGCTGGGATGGGAACCGAAAATCGATTTGGAGACCGGCCTGCGCCTGTCGCTGGATTATTTTCGGAAGGCAGCGCAGGTCTAGCGCAAGCTGGAGGAGCCCCACCAGGTCAGGCGAGGCTGTCTTCGGAAGACTGGCAGGCGATCAGTTGTGAAACCTGGTCGCGATCGTCCGCGGTGTTGAGATTGAACTGCACGCCCATCCCGAAACCGGGATGCGTCACCTGCACAACTCCCCGTACACGCAACTTCAAGTCTCGCGTGCGCACTACAATGTCCAAACCTGTGTGCGGAGGAAACGGAGCCGGCGTTTCGACGTAGCAGCCGCCGCTGCTGATGTCGCTCAGAGTACAGCGATTGGGTACGCCCTCGCCCATGCGAAACACATCGGCGCCCAGACGGCAGGCGTATCGCGACTGAATGCGCCGGTTCGAAGAGGAAGCCGACAGCCCCAGCCCGGCGAGACGGGTAGCCACCGGCTCAGTGGGAGGCTCCTGCTCCTGGTTCGACTTGGGCGCATTTCGTTCCGCTCTCGCCAGCCGGGCCTGACTACTCTTGATCCATTCGTTCATGGTGCGCCGTGAAGTCTGGGGCACATCCACGAAACGGATTCCGACCCGCCCCGAAGAGTCCTGCCAGACCACGTCGCCCGACAGGCGAATGGTAGTTTTGTCTCCCGGCAGACTGAACTGGAAATAAACCTTGCAGCGCGGTGGCAGTCTCCGTTCAGATTGAATTGCCAGGCCGTCCTCACTGAGATCGAGCAGCGTAGCAACAACATTTTCCGCGGTGGCGTATGCGATCGAGGCGGGAGCATGCAGCGAGACTCGCAATTTGCCCCGCTTTTCTCGCCGCATCAGGCCGCGAGCAGCGCGCAGGCTGCTCCCCGCCCGTTCCGCCGAAACCGGTTTGTACACGATGAAGTTTGCGCCCTGACCGAAGATGTCGCGGACCTGTTCCCGTCCGTCCACCAGGGCGATGATCAGCGTGCCCCGGTTCAGCGGGAGTCTGCGCACGGTGGTGATCAATTCCAGGGCTGCAGCCTGATCCTGGCAATCAAGCACAACAGCGTCGTAGTGCTGCTTTGCCAGGCGGTCAGCGGCCGCAGCTAGGTGTTCGCAATTTTCCGCTTCGATGCTGAGCTCTTTCAGGATCTGGCCGAGCACCAGCACCGCTTTCTTCTCCGCACACACCACCAGTGACGTCAGCGCCATACCGTCAGAATGGTAGAGTTCCCCGGTAAGCCGAGACAAGTTACTTGAGTCACGCGGAGCCGAATTTGGCGCAGGTGATGACTTTCGTCATCTGGAGATGCCCCGCAGAACTGGCTATGTTCGGACTGGTTGGTTACCCTACGCTTGCAACGGGCCTTCTTCCTCTGGCTCAAAAGGTGATCGAAGATGTCATCACGCACCGGCAATTTGATGATCGGCATGGGTGCGGTCGTGCTGCTCATGGGACTGATTGTGCTGCCCGCCGCTTTCGGCGATCGTCCGGAACCCAGTCTGCTCGCGGTGGGAGCATGCGGAATATCTCTGGGCTCGGTGATTGCGGCGCTGGGCATCTACGTGAAAGCCCGGGCAATGCAAGTCCCGAACGCTCCAGGCGCAAGCGCGGGAGAATCCAGGAACTCAACCCGCCGGGTTCGGGGCGGCTGTGACGTTTGCCACGGCGACTTGCCGGTGATCCATTGCAAAGTACATCAGGTCCATCTTTGTCCGGATTGTCTGACCCAACACTATGATTTTCGCACCTGCACCTACGTGCCTAGCACCCGCAGGGCCGGTTCCAAAACGGGCAAGAGTATCGCCAAGGCACGCGGCGCCTAGTCTGCCCCGGCCAGGGTTGATGGCCAAGGTGACCACAGTTCTTCCGGCATGTAACGTTACCCAAGACTCGTATTGAACGGCCACTTTAGTGCTTTGACAGTGAAGCAGTCACGGCCCCGAACCTGTCATGCAGGCTCGGGGCTTTTTTGTCGCGCCGGCGTCCCACCGGCTTTCGCGAGGGCGTCTCGCCCTCGCAGCAGAAGGAAAGACTTGTCCGGAGCGAAATCGAAAGGATGCCCTTCGGAAAGCCGGCGGGACGCCGGCGCTACAAAGAACTCCTTCCGTGTATCATCTTTGCTCCTGGCTTTTTTCGGAGGGATTGCGTGTCTCAGATCAGCGCGATTTTTTGGGACGTCGGCGGGGTGCTGCTTACCAATGCCTGGGACCGCAGCCAAAGAGAGAGCGCGCTTGAGCAATTCAAACTGGACGAAGAAGAGTTTCACGACCGTCACGAAATGCTCGTCTCATCCCTGGAGCGCGGCAAGATAGGATTCGACGAGTATCTCGATCGCACCATCTTCTACCGCCCCCGGCCTTTTGCCCGCGAGGTCTTCAAGGACTACGTGTTTTCGCTGTCCCAGCCTCATCACGAGGTGCTGGCCCTGGCGGAACAGCTGGCCAAGTCTGGCAGGTATTTCATGGCCACCATCAACAATGAATCGAAGGATCTCAATCTCTATCGAATCCAGACGTTTGGGCTGCGCGAGCTCTTCTCCGTGTTTGTGAGTTCCTGCTTTGTGGGATTGCGAAAGCCGGAGCCAACTATTTATCGCCTCGCGCTGGAACTTACCCAGAAGTCGCCCGAAGACTGCTGTTTTATCGACGATCGGGCGCTCAATCTCGAATCCGCGCGGCAACTGGGAATGCACAC
>CAZGSU010000055.1:0-26630 GCA_964528615.1 uncultured Acidobacteriaceae bacterium
GAACTGATCGCCATCGCCACACGCATCGCGGGAACGTTGTTCCATCCCAGGATCGTGCTGGCGACAGAACCCGCGGTGCAACTGGCAGAGGGCAATGGGTGAAGGTCCTGGCAGATCTCGAAGATATGTAATGTCCGATAATTAGTATTATGTAAAGCGCTATGCGATCGGTCACAGCTACGTAGTGGAGTTTCTGGTGGGTATCGACAACCAGAGAATGTGGGTGGAATAGTTCCGCAGACACATCTCAATCCTGACCGCGCAGGCTTAGCTTCTTCCTGGTAATCCTGTTTTATTCGGGATTCGGAGCCAGTAGTTGCCGCAGGTCGATGCGAAAGCGACGCAGGATTTCCAGGCGTTCAGGGGTGGCGTCCAGCGTCTCCTGCTTGGCCTGGAAGACCTGGCGGCCTCCCATTTCCACCAGTACACCGATGGCTTCTCCCAATCGCCAGCCGGGAGTTCCCAGCATTTGCAGCCCGTCGGCAGAAGGCACGAGCAGGGCGACGCAACTGTCACGGACGACGCCTACGCACTTGGGGAACCGATCAAATGTCTGGAGATCAAATCCGGCAAGATAGATACGTTGAAGCTGCTCGGCAGGATCAGGCATGAAAGCTTCTAGCTGCTAGCTCCTTGCTTCTAGCCGAGTCCCATGGCCGAAGTTTAGAGGCTTGGAGTCTTAGCTAGGAGCCAGAAGCTAGCAGCCAGAAGCTGCCTCACATCTTGTATCGTCCGAGATCCTCGTCATTCAGTCCTTCCAGCCACTTGCGCAGCTCTTCGCTGGTGACGCGGTCGGAAACGTTAGCAGCCAGCTTTGAGTTTTTCAGGACATCGTCCTCGACGAAGATGGGGCAATCCACTCGCAGGGCCAGGGCGAGGGCATCGGAGGGACGGGAATCGATGCTGATGACGCTTCCCTGCCGCTCAATCCAGATCACGGCATAAAACGTGTCTTCCCGCAGCTCGGTCACCACTACCTTGTGTACCTGGGTGTCGAGCCCCACCAGCACATTCTTGATGAGATCGTGGGTCATGGGTCGCGGGGTAGTGACTTTCTCGATTTCCAGGGCGATGGCATTGGCTTCGTAAATCCCCACCCAAATGGGTAGAACCGCGTCTCCGCTGGTGTCCTTAAGAATCACGATGGGCATGTTGGTAACCGGGTCCATCATGAGACCCCGAATTTTCATCTCTACTTCCATCGCGCCCCCCGGTAATTTCAGACTTCAGATTGAAGATTTCAGATTGGTATTCTCAGCCCAACATCCTCGCCCGACTGCCAATCTGAAATCTAGAATCTGCGATCTGAAATCGCCGTTTCCTTGCTCCTTATATCACCATTTCGCCCAACAAGCTGTTGGGAAAACTCACCGTGGTTACCACGGGTACATAACTGCCCAAGTCGGGAGCGATCCCGGCGGGGGTGGTGAAATTCAGCGTTTTATTCTGGGAGGTCCTGCCGATCCACTGTGCACGGGCTTCATTTCTGCCTTCAACCATTACTTCAAGGACCTGCCCCACATGGCGCTGGTAGCGCCGCCTTTGGATGTCGCGCTGTCTCTCCTGCACGACCGAGAGCCGGCGAGCCTTTTCGCTGTCCGGGATCGCATCGGCCAACTTCAGAGAAGGCGTGTTCGGCCGAGGCGAGTACTTGAAACCAAAAACCGCGTCGAACTCGACCTCTTCGAGCAGCGTCAGGGTCTGCTCAAATTCCGCCTCAGTTTCCCCGGGAAAGCCGACGATAATGTCGGTCGTAACACTGATTTCCCGCTTCGCCGCCCTGATCCATGCAATTCGCTCCAGGTACTCTTCCCTGGTGTAGAGTCGCTGCATAGCCTCCAGCACCCGGGTCGAGCCGCTCTGGATCGGCAAATGGACGTGGTCGCATAGAGTCGGAACCGAATCGATGGCCGCGACGATATCGAAGCCAAGATGCCGCGGATGAGAAGTCGTGAAACGAACTCGCCTGATCCCGGGCACTTCGCCTACCGCTACCAGAAGTTCGGCGAAGGTCATCTTTCCGTTCGGGTCTCTGTAGGAATTTACGATCTGTCCCAGAAGCTGGATCTCGGTATAACCAAGATCGACCATCTGCCGGGCTTCCGCGAGGACCGAATCCGACGTACGGCTGCGCTCCTTGCCGCGGGTGAAAGGGACAACGCAATACGCGCAGAACTTGTCGCAACCCTCGATGATCGTGATATATCCCCGGTGCGGGTTGGTGCGGGCGGTGAATTCAGTCTCAAAACACTCGTCAGTCTCGCGATCGTCCAATCCGGTGATGCGCTGCTTCCCTGCCTCGAGCTGCACCAGCAGTTGCGGCAGCTTGCGGTATGAGGCGGAACCGCACACCAGCGAAACGTGAGGGGCTCGCTCGAAAATCTTTTCGCCTTCCTGCTGCGCCACACAGCCCAGCACACCGAAGCGCTTGCCCTGGGCCTGCAGTCTTTTATAGTCGGCCAGGCGGTGAAATACTTTCTGCTCAGCTTTGTCGCGAATCGAACAGGTGTTGTAGAGGATGAGCCCAGCTTCTTCAACCGTGGAAACCTGGCGGTATCCCTGCGACAGGAGCGTCCCGACGACTTTCTCTGAATCGTGGACGTTCATCTGGCAACCGAAAATTTCCAGGTAGAACGTCTTTGGGGCTTCGGCCGACATTACCCTTCAAGTATAGCGCAGGCGTGGTGCACTCCGAGCGCGCGTACAGCACGCTAGCGGTGCCTTTTGAGCCTACCCGGCAGTCACGCTTTGCCTCCTTGGCGTCCGTTGCGGTTAAGCCCTTTGCCGCAAAGCTGGCAAGGTCAGCCGCAAAGAACGCGAGGGTGAGAACGGACTGGGCCATTTCTTTGCACAGGCGCCCTCAGTTTTTCCACAAGTGGACTCGGTAAAAAGCCGCGTCCGGAGCGGCATTCGCGGCTTCTCCGTTCTGTCAACTATTTTGCAGCCGACCTTATCGGCCCGGCTTGCGGACTCCCCAGACAGGCCGTTGACAAAAATTTCCTAAGGACTAGAATACGCGACGATTTCGGCCTGTAGAATTTCATGATGAACTCCCAACTTCTCGACGCGGTGCTTCTGCAGACAGACTTCCCGGAACTCAAACTTCACGCCAGCGGCAAGGTGCGCGATGTGTATGTACTGGACCGCGAGCGTTTGCTGTTCGTCGCCACCGACCGCATCTCCGCCTTCGATTACGTCCTCGCCACCGGCATCCCTCACAAGGGCCGGGTGCTTACACAGATTTCGCTTTTCTGGTTCGATCTGCTTCGCGACCTCGTACCCAACCACCTGATTACCGCTGATATCAACCAATATCCGGCATCACTGCAGAAGTATGTCGATCAGCTTCGCGGCCGCTCCATGATCGTGACCCGGGCGGAAATGTTTCCCGTGGAATGCGTAGTGCGAGGCTACATTTCAGGGTCCGCCTGGAAGGAATACAAAGCTACCGGCCAGGTCTGTGGAATCGAGCTGCCGAGGGGGCTGCGGGAGTCCGACCGCCTGCCCGAGCCTATTTTTACTCCCGCTACCAAGGCGACGACGGGGCACGACGAGAATGTCTCATTTTCCGAGATGACTCGACTGGTGGGGCCGGAAGTAAGCCGCCAGTTGCGGGACCTGAGCGTGGCAATTTATGTCAGGGCCGCAGAGTACGCACGGCAAAAAGGGATTATCATCGCGGACACGAAGTTCGAGTTCGGACACACCGCACAGGGTATAACCCTGGCCGATGAAGTTCTGACACCCGACTCCTCCCGCTTCTGGCCGGCAGACAAGTATGCATCCGGCAGTTCGCAGGAATCGTTCGACAAGCAGTACGTGCGGGATTACCTGGAGGAAATTCGCTGGAACAAGCAGCCTCCCGCTCCAGCCCTTCCGGCTGAAGTGGCGCGCCGGACCAGCGAAAAATACGTGGAGGCGTACCATCTGCTCACCGGGCGCGAGTTGGATGTGTAGGCGAATCGCAGGACAGAGCGGTGCCGCGTGAATATCGCAGATTGGGCCATACTAGCGGTGATCGTGATTTCCACGATGCACGCAGCCGCGACCGGATTCTTCCAGGAGGCATTCCATCTTGCCGGGCTGGTTGCCGGGTACCTGTTGGCCGCGTGGCAGTATCAGCGTCTGGCCGCCTGGTTTGAGACGTTTCTGAAATCGCAGTGGGCGGCGGAAACTGCCGGGTTCTTGATCATTTTCTTCGCGGTCGCGATCCTGGCCGGTATCGCCGGCCGGACCGCACGCTGGGTGATGAAGACGTCGGGGCTCAGGTTCGTGGATCGGTTTTTAGGCGGAGCGTTGGGGTTGCTTCGCGGCTGTCTCATCGTGGCAGTGATTACGGTGACCATGACCGCATTCGCCCCATCGTCAAAGTTGCTGGAGGGGTCAGAACTGGCCCCATACTTCCAGGCCGTGGGGCGGGCTGCCATCTGGGTCGCACCTGCCGAGTTGCGCGCGCGGTTTTATCAGGGACTGGACTTGCTGCACCGTTTGCCACAGCAGGTCCCGAACGGCGTCCCACCGCGCCAGGCATCCGGCAAGTAGGGCTACAACAAATTTTTTATTGGTAATATGCAACTTTTCACAAAAGCGATTATTCGCGCAGAAAGAGAGATGCCGTGAGAGACCAGCTCGAAGCACTCATCGTGCAGATGTACCGCAGCAACATCCTGTATTCCGAAGCCGTGCGCGAATTCAAAAAGAAGTTCATCTTGACGGTCCTGCAGGAGAATAAGGGCAACCAGTGCCGCGCCGCGCGCGAACTAGGGATGCACCGCAATACCCTCAGCCGCACGGTTACAGAACTCAAGATCGACGTCCGGCAACTTCGTGACGGAGTCAAGCGCCCGCCCCGCAGCGCCCGCCCGGTCGGTTACGAGAAGAAAGCGGTGCGATAGGACAAGCTATCAGCCGTCAGCTTGGTTCACGCTGAGGGCTGGTGGCTCGTCGCGACAAAAAGAAGGCAGCCTTGACGCGGCTGCCTTTTTCTCAGGCCCGGGTTTCAAACTGAAAGCTCGAGAGCCGTCAGCTGTCTACTGTGGCTTCCGATGCACCGGTGGTTTCTTTGCGGGTGCCGGGGCAGCCTTGGTTAACAGTGCACCCTTTTCCATCACCATCACAAATGGGCTGGGAGTGTAGGAGACGGGCGTGCCTTCAAAGTTGATCTTGTCTCCTTCTTTCGGGACCATCCTGGCCGGAATCGGCCCGGGGAATGACAGTTCGATGTCGGCGCGCTTCTGGTCGATGTCGTCCACGCTGGCCGCCAGTTGCAGCTTGGTCGGGGAAGCCCCGATGACCTGGACTTCCGCCATTTGCAGGTTCTTGCCCTTCAGCGTGCTCCAGACTTTTTCCTGGTCTTCGGGCGCGCCACTGGATAGAACCAGCTCCCACTCGGCAAAACTCATCTCTTCGGGTTTCTTGGTCTTTACCAGGTCGGCTGCCTGCTGCGCGGGCGTCGGAGGAACATACGCGGCGATTGTGAACCCGGCGGGCGGGACCGGGGTGGTCTTGGTCTGGGTCAGCAAGTCGTCCCATCCTTGTTCCGAGCCGTGATACTTCACGTAGCGGTTATGGCCGAACTTGACGATTGAGTCCTTCCCTTTCGGATCCGCCACCAGGTTCGCCGCGCGCGCAATGAAGAAGAGTCCGTTCACGTCATCGGGAGGTGTCGCGGTCAGGTAAGAGAGCGCCAGCGGATAGACGTTTTCGACGTTGTTGGGGTCAGCTTCGACCGCCGGCCGCAAGTATTTTTGTGCGGATGCGTAATCCTTCATCTGCAACGCCGAGAAGCCAGCCACGCTGTTCAAAAGCCCGCCTAACTGAGCCTTCTGTTTGGCGAAGTCGGCGTCCGAGACGCCATCCGGCTTGGTCATTTTGGTCAGAGCCTGTAAACCTCGCTCGGCGTGCGTCTTGGCATCGGCCCACTTCTGCCCGGCCCGCTCGTTGTAAGCCAGCAGCACCAGGGCGCGGGTGTTGTCCGGGTTAACCGCCAGAAGCCGGTTCGCGGTGTCAATAACCTTGGCCTGGTTACCGGCCTGCTGGTACGTTCCCATCAGTAACTCCAGCCCATCTTCCTTCATTACGCTGTTGGGATACTGAGTGAGAAAGGCTTCCAGTCCGCTGATTTTGGCAGCGGGATCTGTCTGCTGCACCGCGCCGACATAAGCGTTGTATTCGGCGGGATCCTTGATTTCCTTCTTTTGCGCTTGCGGTGCCGGCGCTGCGGATGCCTGGGGTTGGGCCGCCGGCGGTGCCGGTACCTGACCCGATGCCAAGTTACCCACCACCAGCAAAAGAGCCATTAGACTCGTCTTCATTCGGATCGCTCCTTAAACATTCGGGAAAAACGGCGACGACATCGCACAAAGTGTTACCCGCGCCCGCGCACCCGGGTTGTTTCAGAACACGGGCGACATGCACGCCCATGCGACGGGTTCCGGAGGAGCTTGGCCCACTGGTGCAATCATCGAACATCCCAAGCAGCGTTTCCGGTGAGGCGGATTATAAGTATGTGCCTCGTCTAAGGCAAGTTTGCTTTTACAACCCGTTATCACCTCAGCTTGGTAAGATGCGGGAACGAGCGCCGCAGGATGGTCCAAAACAGAGCCGGAAGGCGCTTCCGAGGCGGTCGCCTTATGCCCAAAATAACCGTAAATCCATTGTATGGACAGGTAGCAATTGTCACCGGCGCAGGAAGCGGCATCGGTGCAGCCATTGCCCGCAGGCTGGCGCAAATGGGCGCCAGCGCCGTGCTTTGCGGACGCAGACGCGCGCCGCTGGAAAGCACGGCGGCGGCGATCGCTGAGGCGGGCGGCCGGGGAGAGGTCTCGGTATGCGACGTCACGGACATGGATTCGGTCGAATCTGTCGCTGCCCATGTAGATCGAAACTTCGGGCGTGCCGACATCCTGATAAATAATGCTGGGGTCGGCGCCTTCGCCGGTCCCCTGCACGAGATGTCCCCCGAATCGTGGGAGCAGGTCCTGAACACAAACCTGCGCGGCGTCTTCTACTGCATTCGCGCCTTCGCTCCCAACATGATTCGCGCGCGCAACGGACACATCGTGAACATTTCCTCCCTGGCAGGTAAGAATGCCCTGCCCAACGGCGCCGCGTACGCCGCTTCCAAGTGGGGACTGAACGGGCTGAGCTACTCGGTGGCGGAAGAACTGCGCACTCACAACATTCGCGTATCGGTCGTATGTCCCGGATCGGTTCACACCGACTTGAGCCCGCACGAAGGTAAAGATCCGAAAAAGATGCTGCAGCCGGAAGATGTGGCCCACGTGGTGGCGATGCTGGTGACGCAGGAACCGCAGTCGTTCGCCAGTGAAATACTGTTGCGGCCCACGCTAAAGCCGTAGTTCGGACTTATGAATGTGCGCGACGCGATCGCCGAAGCCGAGAGAATTCTACCGGGACAAGCGGCGCCGGAGGGAGCCATCGATCCGCGCTGGCAGGCCATCATACGAGTCGAGGACTTTATTCGAGACGAGCCGGAGGCGGTGTGGGCCTTTATCCTGCGTTGGGGCTGTCATGCAGATGAGGACTTGCGCACGGCGATCGCGACCTGTTTGCTCGAAGATCTTCTCAAGTACCACTTCGCAGACTTCTTCCCCAAAGTCAGCGCCGCAGTCGAGGAGAACAGTCTGTTTGCAGACACGTTCAGGAGATGCTGGAAGCTTGGCCAGGCTGAACAAGAAGGAAATGGCGAACGCTTCGACCAGTTGCAGCAGAAATGCCGGATTCAGTCGAAACGTGATTGACATTCTACCTTCCCGTTCGGATCATATCCGCGAAACTCTAGGTGGAAATCATGCCGATCAAAAAAGCGGCAACCAGGCGCCCTGAAGCCAGCCGTCCTGAGATGCCCGGGTACGGCTTGCCGGAGAACAAGAAGGGCCTGCTGGCCTGGAAGTGGGCCGAGCAACGCCTGAAGAAGAGTCACAACTACTGGATCACGACGGTGAAGCCCGACGGGTCTCCGCACACCATGGTGGTGTGGGGATTGTGGCTCGACGGAGCTTTCCTGTTCAGCACCGGACGGCAGTCGTGCAAGGCACGAAATTTGAGTGAAAATCCGAAGTGCATTGTGTGTACCGAGCACGCACAGGAAGCCGTCATCGTCGAGGGCACGGCCGAACTCGCCGACGTGCCTGTTCGTCGCGAATTTCTCAAGAAGTACCAACCCAAATACCACTTTGATATGTCGGGCATGGAGAAGGACATTCTTTCGCTGAAGGAGCCCGTGTTCGCGGTTCGTCCCCGCGTGGCATTCGGGCTATACGAGAAGAAATTTATGAGCAGCGCCACGCGCTGGAAGTTTTAGTCCTAAACGATCTGCATGGAGACGGCCGCCCCGACGCAGATCGTGGTGCGGTAAGATCGAACCATGACCCAAAAGTTTCGCGTCTTTGCCACCTGCGACATCGGTGAGTCGATCGATCTGCTTCGCCAACGCGGATACGTCGTCGAGGTGTATCCCAAGCCTGAGGCGCCTCCCAAGACCTTGATTGTCGAGAAGGTGAAATCCGGTGTCGATGGGCTGATCACTACTTTGCGCGATTCCATCGATGCCGAAGTCTTTGAAGCGGGCAAGGGGAAACTCAAGGTGGTCGCCCAGATCGCGGTGGGATTTGACAATATCAACCGCGCTGACGCCAACCGGTACAAGATTCCTTTTACGCACACCGCGGACGTGCTCACCGAGGCCACCGCAGAATTCGCCTTCTTCATGCTGGGAGCGCTGGCGCGAAAGATGTGGACTGCGGAGCATCTGACCCGGGAAAACAAGTGGGACTTCTGGCATCCTTACCTGCCTTTTCTGGGTGACGAAGTCACCGGCAAGACCATCGCCATCATCGGCACCGGCCGGATCGGCCTGGCCATGATCAAAAAATGCGCCGGGTTCGACATGAATATCCTTTGTTACGACCCGGCGTATCAGAATCACGATTACGTGAAGGCCATTCAGGAGACGATGGATTTGCGCCATGCGCGCGGTATCTGCAAGGAGAAGACCTGGATCAAGTACACCACCTTCGATGATGCACTGGCGCAGGCGGATTTCCTCAGCATTCACGTGCCCCTGCTGCGTCAAGGCGAGAGCGGGACGCCTACGTACCATCTCTTTAACGAGCGGACGCTCCGCGGGATGAAGCCGACTGCGTTCATCGTGAACACATCGCGCGGGCCGGTGGTAGATGAGGCCGCGCTGGCCAAGGCGCTGCGGGAGAACTGGATTGCTGGAGCGGCGCTCGATGTCTACGAGAAAGAACCGTTACCCAAAGATTCTCCGTTGCGAGACCCCGCCATTGAAGATCGATGCCGGCTCTATCCGCATGTCGCTAGCGCGGGACGCATCACCCGGCTGTCCACCGATCCCGACAAAGGCATGGCAGGACGCACGGTGCAGGGGTTGATCGATGTGCTGGAAGGAAATTACGGTGCCGATGTCCGGAAAATGCCGTACGTGGTGAACAAGGAGGCGTTCGGGAAATAGAAGGGCCAAACGCTAAGGCAGGGGTCCTTCGACTCCAGGACTCCTTCGCTGCGCGAAGCACTCCCTCCGCTCAGGATGACAACATAAAAGTCTTATTCGGAGATAGTGTGTTCTTCGCTCTGGGCGCGGAGGACGCGGTCGACAGAGTATGGTGCGCGGCGGGTCGGCTCGTGGTAGTGGCGCACCTGCATCTCGCCCAACAGGCCCACGGCCAGCATGTTCAGGCCGGCCAGCAGCAGCACTGCGGCAAAGATCATCAGCGGGCCGTGGTTGGCCATGATCGGCATATGGTGCAAGAACTTCTCCACGATCAGCCACAGAGTGACGCCCGATCCTGCCATGATGCTTAACATTCCAACCGTGCCGAAAAAGTGCAGCGGGCGCGACAGGTAACGCAGCAGGAACCGGATGGTGATGAGATCGAAAAATACCCGGAAGGTGCGCGAGATGCCGTAGTGCGAAGCACCGCGCTCACGATTCACGTTTTGAATCGGTACTTCGCAGATGGAAGCTCCATGCCACGAAGCCAGGGCCGGAATGAAGCGATGCAACTCGCCGTAGAGCGGAACCTGATCCAGAATCTCCCGGCGATAGGCTTTGAAGGTGGTGCCAAAGTCGTGAATATCCACGCCGCTCAGTTTGGCCATCAACCAGTTGGCGACGCGGGAAGGAAAACGGCGGAGCCAGAAATTATCGATACGCCGTTTGCGCCAGCCGCTGACGATGTCGTAACCTTCTGAAATCTTTTCGAGAAATATGGGGATGTCCGCAGGGTCGTGCTGCAGGTCGCCATCCATGGCGATGATGTACTCGCCGCGTGCGTGATCGAAACCTGCGGCCAAGGCTGAAGTCTGGCCAAAGTTGCGGCGCAGTTTCACCACCGTAACCCGGCTGTCGACTGCGGCAATCTCGCGCAACATCTGGAAGCTGCGGTCGGTGGAACCATCGTCGACCAACACAATCTCGAAGGTTTCGCCATTCGCCTCCATGACAGCCTTGAGGCGGTCGTAGAGGTCGGTGACATTCTCCTGCTCGTTGTGCAGCGGTACTACGATGGAATACTTGGGCATGAAAGGCTAATTATACGATTGGATGCGCTATTTTGAGCCATTGATGCAGCAGATTTCGTGTATTTAAGAAACCCTAGTAGTAACCCGCCAGTTTTACGGCGAACCACGTAACACCGATCGTCCGGGCTGGCGAGCAAAAGCTCGCCAGGGGTCTAGTCTAAGTTCAAGAAACCTGCTGGGCCTTGCCCGGCGCGGGCGAGAACGCCCGCCCTACGTGGGCCGCTAGAGTCCTGGTCCCTCGGGGTATGCCGGTAAATCCGGGGGTCGTGGCGGCAGCTTCTTGGGATTGGCCTCAATCTCTTTCATCACCAGCTCAATGGCCTTTACCAACTGTGGATCCTGTCCTTTCACCACCAGGTCGGGGCGGTTTTCCACGACGATATCTGGCTGTACCCCGTGATTTTCGATCACCCACTTGCTGTCCAAGCCATAGCGGGCGGACTCGGGCCGGGTAATGTAGCCCCCGTCGATGAGTGGAATGTTGCCGCGAATACCGCGGACACCGCCCCAGGTCCGTTCTCCGATAAGCGGCCCAAGTTTGTAATACTTGAAGTAGTAGCTGAACAGATCCCCGTCGGACGCGGCGTAGCGATTGGTAACGCAGGCCATTGCACCGTGGAAGACGACCGGTGGAACTGTGCCGCTCTCCCAGTTGCGATTCGCTCCCATCCCGGCCAGCACTCGCCGGAGCCGCTCGAAGATCAGCTGATCGACAAAACCGCCGCCGTTGTAGCGCACGTCGATAATCAGGCCTTCTTTGCGAATCTGCGGAAAGTATTGCTTTACAAATTCGCTTAATCCCGCACCTCCCATGTCCGGCAGGTACACATAGCCGACTCGTCCGTTCGTGGCGACATTGACCTTCCTGCGATTGCTCTCGATCCAGGCCTGTTCACGCAGGTTGAATTCGTCGGACAGAGGCTTTACCTGCACGGTGTGGGCGCCATCCTCCGAGGGTTTGGAATTGATGGTCAAGGTAATGGTTTCATTGGCGGTATTTACGAAGAGTTCGTAAGGACTCTGGGGCACGCGCAACGGCCGTCCATTGACCGCGACCAGGTAGTCGCCCTCTTTTGCGTTCACCCCGGGCTCGGTCAGAGGCGAGCGCGCCTGCGGATCCCAATTCTCTCCTGCATAGATTTTCTTGAAGCGATACATGCCGCTCGACTGGTCGGCCTCAAAGTCAACTCCCAGGAGTCCCACGTTCACCGGATGCAGATCGGGATAGTCTCCGCCGCCCACGTAGGTGTGCGAGTTGGAAAGTTCGCTGATCATCTCGCCCAGGATGTAGGTCAGGCTGTAACGGTCGGCTACATAGGGGAGCAATTGGGAATATTTGTCCCGCTCCTTTTCCCAGTCCACGCCGTTCATCGAAGCTTCGTAAAAATAGTCGCGCTCCTGGCGCCACACTTCGTTGAAGATCTGCTTCCACTCTTCCGGAGGATTAATCTGCGCCTTCATTCCGCCCAGGTTGAGTGCGCCTTCACCAACTTTCTTTGGGCCGTCCGGTTTGGCATCGATGATGCCGTAGGTGTGGCCGTCGCGGCCGCCGTCGGCTTCATAAAGCAGCTTGGATCCGTCAAAGGAAAGCGCGAAGCGCTGCGCCCCTTCCAGCAAGACTTTTTCCTTGCGCTCCTTGAGATCGTAGACGTGGATCGCGGCCGATTCCCCCGGAATTGGCCCGGACAAGCCGGGGATGGGAGTGGTGGAGTAGAAGATAAAGCCTTTGGCCGCCAGATAGGTGTTTATCACAGCCGGGTCTGTAGGTAGGGCTACGATGCGGTTCTGAATGCCTTCGAGGTCGACACGGAATTCCTTCGGCTTTTGCTTTTTGTCTTTCTCGTCTTTGTCTTTATCCTTACCTTTGTCGCTCTCTTTGGATTCTTTCTCCGGAGGCTTCGCTTTTCCTTTCGCTTCCGCCTTGCCTTTGGTCTTTCCCGACTCCTTGGGAAACTTCTCCGGCGTCAATTCATCCTTGCTTTCTTCTTTCTTAATTTGAGTTTCGTCACTCAGTGGCAGGAAAGGGGAGGTCTCGTCAGCGCGCAACGTGACAACGTAGATGCGCGTCGTCTTCGGGTTAGAGAACTCGAAGTCGACATTACCCAGAACTTCGTTGAAGTCACGGTCAGAGAGGAAGTAGAGATATTTTCCCTCGGGATCGAATACCGGTGCGTAACTGTTGCTCATGTAGGTTGTGACCGGCGTGATTTTGGCATCCGCCAATGAATAGAGATACACGACGGCGTATCCGTTTTCGGCGTTCTTGTCATAAGCCAGCCACTTGCTGTCGGGAGACCAGGAATAGTTCAGAATTTCAGAATATTTCCCCTTATCTACTTCGACCTGCTTCTTCTCGTTGATGTCTACGTACCAGAGACGCGTATCTTTGTCGGACCAGGCCAGCTTCTTGCCGTCGGGCGACCAGGTGGGAGCGTACTTGAAACCTTTGTAGCCGCTGGTGATTTGTTGTTCCTTGCCGAGGCCGTCCTGCGGCGTAATGTAGAGTTCATCTTCACCGCTGCGGTCGGAGATGTATGCGATCCAGCGGCCATCGGGCGACCAGGTCACCGACTTCTCGCGAATGCCGGGGGTGTGGGTCAGGTTGCGAATGCTGCCCTCCTTCGCCGGCACGGTGAAAACGTCGCCGCGCGCGCTGAATACAGCCCGCTTCCCTTCCGGCGAAATGTCGAAATCAGTGATGTTCTTGCTCACACTGGTCCAGTGCTTAAGGCTCTGGTCGCGATCGCCGGGTAGGGAGATGCTCAGCTTCCTCGGTTGTTTCGATTCCAAGTCAAAGGTGTAGAGATAGCCGCCGTTTTCGAACACGAGGGAATCCGGGCCCAAGCTCGGCCACATGACGTCAAAGTCGGTGAAATGGGTGAGTTGTTCGACCTGCTTGCTGTCCAGATCGTAGCCGTAAAGATTCAGGTGATGCTCGGGACCTCGATCGGAACTGAAGTAGATCGTATTGCCGTGCCACATGGGAAAAGTGTCCGTCCAGTCGGTGTGAGGCACGTCCTCGACGGTATTATTCTTGAGGTCGTAAATGGAAATGGACTGTGCCAGGCCGCCGCTATAGCGCTTCCAGGTACGAAAATTGCGGAAGATCTGGTTGTAGGCGATCTTCGTGCCGTCAGGAGAGAAGGATGTGAGGCCACCCTGATCGACCGGCAGGGCTTCGGGCAGACCGCCGTCAATGCTGATGCTGAAAGGCCGTTTGGTCCAGCCGTTCGAGGCATCGCGGCGCGAAAGAAACACGATGCGCTTGCTGTCCGGGAACCACGTGAGTACTTCGTTGTGAACGCCCATGCGATCGCTGAGCGGAGCTGCGCCCCCCTGAAAGAACGTCAACTGGCGGGGTTGGCCGCCCTGTGCGGGCATGACGTAGACATTGAAATTGCCGTCGTACTGCCCGGTGAAGGCAATCCATTTGCCGTCGGGTGAGAATTTTGGAAAGAGCTCGCGTCCGGGGTCCGAGGTGATGCGGTGGGCATCGCCGCCCGCGCTGGACGCGAGCCACAGATCGCCGCCATACATAAAGACGATTTTGTCCTTGTAAATGTCGGGGAAGCGCATCAGCCGGCCTTCAGCCATTATTTCCTGGCCCGATCCCACACCGGCGAGCAAGATAATTCCCAAAGTTAACAGTCTCTTGAGATAAGACATTAGGACTCCTTCTGATGTTTTTTTTGGAGGCGGGAAGCCGAGACAGACTTTCATGAAGATCGAAGATTGTATCAGCTTCAGGGGCTGCAATCATGACACGGTTCCGCTGTTGGACGGCCCGAACCACAGAAGGAAAGCAAGACTCGACGAGTTCAAGAGGGTGGAGCAGGCCTGCAAGCCCGCGTACCAATGCTGGGTGCGATGGGCTTCAGCCCCTGAGGTACCTCAGCGGCTGAAGCCACCCTACGCCGCTTCTAATTGCAGCGCTAAAGCGCTGCTCTACCCAAAATTCTCACGTTCAGGACAAATTGCGGTTGACGGATCGCCTATAATTCCGCTTCCCGGCCACGCAGTCGCCGCGAAAGGAAAATCGCTTTGCCCAAGCCCATGAGCGCAGCTTCCGACAATGCAATGCCACCACGAAGACGATTTCTTCAGACCAGTCTCCTCGGCGCAATAGGCGGCGCGGTGCTGCCTGCGTTGGCCGGGACGCGCGAAGTCGCGGCCCATCCGCCGGCTACGACCGAGATCGGCAGCTTTGAACTCGATGAACTCACCATTGCAGACCTACAGTCGGGCATGGAATCGGGAAAATTTACGTCGCGGTCGCTTACGGAGAAATACCTGGCGCGCATCGTAGACATCGACCGTCACGGTCCTTCTCTGCGCAGCGTGATCGAAATGAATCCCGACGCCCTGGCCATCGCCGATGCGCTCGACAAAGAGCGGAAAAGCAATCACTCGCGCGGTCCATTGCACGGTATTCCGGTTCTGATCAAGGACAACATCGACACCGCTGACCGCCTGCAAACCACGGCAGGATCGATGGCACTGGAGGGTTCGCGTCCGTTGCGGGATGCGTTCGTAGCACAGAAGCTGCGCGAGACTGGTGCGGTAATCCTGGGCAAAACCAACCTCAGTGAGTGGGCAAACATTCGCTCCAGCCATTCCACCAGCGGTTGGAGCGGAAGATGTGGCCTGACCAGGAATCCCTACGCGCTCGACCGCAATCCTTGCGGCTCCAGTTCAGGCTCGGGCGCGGCCGTCTCGGCCAATCTTTGCGCGCTTGCGGTGGGTACGGAAACCGACGGCTCAGTGGTTTGCCCGTCGTCCGCGAACGGAATCGTGGGGCTCAAGCCAACATTAGGCCTGATCAGCCGTGCCGGCATTATTCCAATTGCGCACAGTCAGGACACGGCTGGGCCGATGGCCCGCACCGTCCGCGATCTGGCAGTTCTGCTGAATGCTCTTGCCGGCGCCGATCCGCGCGACAGTGCCACCGCTGAGGGCGCGGTAAAAATCTCGCCCGATTACACACGCTTTCTCGATCCGAATGGATTGCAGGGTGCGCGCATTGGCGTTGCCCGAAAGTATTTCGGCTTCAACGATCTCGTGGACGACCTCATGACCAGCGTGATGGAGGAGATGAAGCGCCAGGGTGCAGTGCTGGTGGACCCCGCTGACCTCGAATCCTACGGCAAATTTGACGATACCGAGTTGACGGTCCTTCTCTACGAATTGAAGGCCGATCTCAACGCGTACCTGGCGGGCCGGCCGGACGCGCCCGTCCACTCCCTGAAAGAGATCATCGAGTTCAACGAGCGCAACAAGAGCAAAGAGATGCCCTACTTCGCGCAGGATCTTTTCATCAAAGCCGAAGCCAAGGGCTCTCTCACCAGCAAGGAATACCTGGATGCGCTCGAAGCCAACCACCGGCTCTCCCGTGCCGAAGGCATCGACGGGGTCATGGACAAATTTCACCTAGACGCAATCATGGCACCCACGGGGGGTCCGGCGTGGCTTACCGACCTGATCAACGGAGATCATGCGGCCGGAGGGAGTGCGAATGCGGCGGCGGTCGCGGGATACCCGGATATCACCGTGCCGGCAGGATTCATCGCAGGCCTGCCGGTGGGGGTGTCATTCTTCGCCCGTGCCTGGAGCGAGCCGGTTCTTCTGAAAATTGCCTACGGGTTCGAGCAAGCGACCAAGGTAAGAAAGCCGCCAACATTTTTGCCGAGCGTGTAAGAGGCCAGACCTTGAAGTGCAGGGTGGAGCAGGGCTTCAACCCTGCATTGAAACAGACAATTTGAAGCGGCTTGAGCCGCTGAGGTATCTAGCTCGGACAGGGGCTAAAGCCCAGATCCTTTACTTGGCTTTTATGAAGCCCGCTCCCGGCCAAGTACTGAATGGTCTCTGGGCTGGCCTGAACGCTGCTCCTAGTGTGTTAAGGTCTTTTCCCCACCCAGGCCAATCCGTCTGCTCCCGGGCCCGTCTCGATCATCTTCTCTGCCTTCCAGCTTTCCAGGTTCAGCACCGCCACTTTTCCGTCGCCGCTGCAGGAAACGTAGGCGACAGGACGGTCTGGGCGTACCAGAATCTGCACCGGAGTCTTGCCGACCGGAATGGTGCGATCTACTTTCATTAGCGCCAGGTCCACCACCGCCACCTGGCTCGGTCCCTCCATGGTCACCAGCAACCACTTTCCATCTCGCGTAGGCGCAGTTCCGTATCCAACTGCAGGTAGAGGAATCCAGCGCGCAACCTCGTTGGTGGCGGTATCAATCACTGCCAGACGCGGGCTCTTCTGGTCAGAGGTGAAGACAAAGCGCCCATCCTGCGACATCGAAATGCGCTGCACGGTTTCGGCAACCGGGATGACCTTGATCAGTTTCCCGCCAACCAGATCCACAACTGATACTGTCCCGGCGCCGACGTTGGCCGTGTAAGCCCGGTGTCCGTCGCGGGAGATGACCACCATATGAGACTCCGGCTGTCCGGTAGGAATCGAGCCAACTCGCTTTAGCAACTGAGGATCGAGCACGTCGATGGCTTTGTCGAGTTCGGCGGAAACATAGAGCATTCCGTCGGGGCCAAATTTTACCCAGTGCGGACGAACCGGACCGAGATCAATGCTGCCTACGATGCTCTGCTTGGCCAGGTCAACGATTTCGACGTTGCCGCCGTTCGTTCCCGGCTTTCCCACGCCCGAGTCGCCGTAGATCGGCAAATACGCCAGGCGCCCATCCGGAGAGCCCGTCACTTCGTGGGCACGCACTTCGTTGGTCTTCACCTTGCCAATCGCAGCTCCGGCGTCGGCATCAACCAGGCTCATGCTCTGGTCGCCCTGATTCACTACCAGCAGCAGATTCCCGTCCGCCCTACCGCCGGTCCCGCCACCGCCGGCTTGTGCATAGGCCAAACCTGCAAGCATGCCGAAAACCAGGAACGAACCGGTAAAATGCCACGTCATGATCGTGCCCTCCTATGAGAGAGAATCCGGGCGGGAACCAGTGTATCCGTAATGGGGCTCTGCAAGGAAAACAAGAACCGCGGCTCGGTCCAGTCGCTATTCGTAACGCAGGGCTTCGATCGGATCGAGGCGCGAAGCACGAAACGCGGGGACCATGCCGCTGATGAGCCCCACCGCGCCCAAAATTAGCGTGGCCGCGATCAGCGTTCCCGGAGCGATAATCAGGCGGATGTCACCCGCCTCCCCGTTCTTGGCGAAGGCGCTGTACAAGGTGAGCCTGCCCACGGATAGCGCGACGGCGTAGGCCAGGATGATTCCTAACACTCCACCGATAAAAGTAATGGTCAGAGCTTCGGCGAGGAACTGCAGCAGGATGTAAACCCGCGGCGCGCCCAGTGCCTTCTGCACACCGATCTCACGAGTGCGTTGAGTGACTGAAACCAGCATGATGTTCATCAGGCCGACGCCCCCGATCCCGAGCGTGAGTGTGCCAATGAACCCCATCAGGACCTTCAGCCCCATAGTAATGATTTCGAACTGGTGAACCTGCATCATCAGGTTGAACACTCTCACGGCCTGGTGATCGCTTTGATTGAACTTATGCGGCACCGCCAGGATGGAGAGCACCGACTGTCCCAGCCGCTCGTACTCTGGAGTCTGGTAGGTGAACCAGATGGAGTCCAGGTAATGCGTATCTTTCAGATCGCTCATGGTGGTGAAGGGAATGTAAATGACGCGGTTTATGTCGTCATTGCCCTCCTGCATTTTGGCGCTCAGGACACCGACGACTTCGAAGCTGAGCCCGTCGATGCGAATGCGCTCACCCAGCGCGTTGCGCCCGGAGAACAGTTTCTCTTTCGCTTCCGAGCCGATCAGCGCCACGCGCGCATGCTGCACCTGGTCTTCAGCGTTGTAGAAGCGTCCCTGCGCCAATTTCAGGACACGGATATCGGGCACGTTGGGATAGTTAGCGGAGACGGGAAAGTCGAAAACTCGGGTGTCGTACTGGATGTGCGCCTGCTTGCTGGCTTCGGGCGTGATGTGGGTGATCTGGGGAAGATTGGTGGTCAGCGTATCTACGTCATCCAGTGTAAATCGGACGAGGACCCCGGCCTTCTGGCCGCCAGCCTGCATGGAAGTGCGCCCCGGAACCACGATCACCAGCTTGCTGCCGAAATTGGCAAAGATGTTGGCGCACGCTTGGCCAAAACCATCGCCATAGGCGAGCAACATAACTACCGTGGCGATACCCCAGGCCATGCCGAGCATGGTGAGCGCAGTACGGCGGCGATTGTGCCGCATGGCGCCGTAGGCTTCGCGAAGCAGATCACGGAACATAGATCGGTGAGTAGTTATGTAATCGGGTAATTGGGTAATTTGGTAATTTTCAAACCGTACGTTCTCTTCAATTACCCAATTACCAAATTACAAAATCCACTTCACTCCTGCCGGAGGGCTTCCACCGGTTGTAGCAGGGCGGCTTTGCGTGCGGGATAGAGGCCGGCCACCACTCCGGCCAGCGTCAGGCTGCCAATCGCCAGCACCGCCGACATAGGCACCAGCTTGGGAGGATCAAACCCTCCCGGCCCGTGCACCGTGCCCAGCATCGCCATCAAGCCACCCGCCAGTCCCATGCCGATCAGTCCGCTACCCAGGGTGAGCAGCAATCCTTCCAGAAAAAATTGGAAGAGAATACTGCGGTTGGTGGCGCCCAGGGCCTTGCGCAATCCAATCTCGTGGGTTCGCTCGCTGACCGCCACCAGCATGATATTGATGACGCCAATGGCACCCAGGGCCAGCGTAACCATTCCTACCGCTCCCAGGAACATGTTCATGACGTCGAAAATCGTCCCCACCATCTGTGATTCCTTGATCGTGTCCCATCCGTCGAAGGCGTTTTCGTCGCTGCCATCGAAGCCATGATTGCGCGCGATGATTTTGTAAACCTCATCCTGCGCCAGCAGGTGCTCCGCGGTTACGCGGGGCTGATATTCGACAAAGGAAATGGAGTTTTCGTGGTTTTCTCCCTTGAGCGGGAAGTATGTAGCCATCACCTGGAACGGGATGTAGCCGCGCATATTCAGCCAGTTGTTGTCACCGCGGCCCAGGTGCGGCATGCTGCCGACGACTTCAAACCTGATGCCATTCAGCAGAACGATCGAGCCCACCGCCGGGCGTCCCGGGAACAAAGTTTTCAGCAACTCATTTCCGAGGACGATTACATTACGCCGCTGTGTTCCGTCCAGTTCATTCAACCAGCGTCCTTCTTTGAGTGGGAGATAACTGATCTCGTTAAGCTGAGGTTCGACGCCCAGGATTTCGCCGCCGGCATTTGCGAACTCGCTCACCTCGTGCAAGTCCGTACGGGAAAGCAACGGGCAGGCATTGCGAACATGCGGAGCGTTCCGAATATCCAGATAATCCTGGTAGGTAAGTAAATAGGAACGGGCGGAGTTCATGCTGCCCTTCACCGCGGGCGCGCGCCCGGGGAAGATGAACATGATGTCTTTACCGAACTCGGCCAGCTCGCGCTTGTTACCTGAACGAAAGCCTTCGCCCACTCCTACCAGCAACAGCAAAGATCCCACGCCCCACGCAATGCCGAACATGGTGAGAAATGAGCGCAACTTGTGCGCCCAGAGATTGCGGAATATTTGCTCGAAGATGTCCAGCACCGTCCGCATAGGCTGCAGCTATTGTACATTCGCGAATCTCGGGTTCGACCCGTGAAACTCAATGCCCATAGCCGCTGTCGAGCGATACCTTGCCCCGAAACATACGATAGACAACTGTGAAGTAGACCAGGGCCAGGACCATGCCAAGGCTCCACCACGCAAGTCCTACTCCGAGCGTGTGCGGCCCCGAGAGGGCGTTCCGGACGGTGATGTCGCGAGCGGGGTCACTGCTGGAGGGCAGCAGGCGGGGATAGAGCGCAACCGCCGCCCCGACCAGCATGAAGGAAAGATAGGCGCAGGAAGAAGCGAACGCTTTCCCGTCAGCCTGCTTGCGGCAGAACAGGATCATTCCGGCAAGGGAAACCAGCACTACCAGCGGAATTACGAACAGCACCGGATAATTGAGATAGTTCGCCAGGGCGTCGGTGCGAACTGCTGAAATAGTCGCAGGCAGGCTGATTACGGTAAGTGCGAGAAGCACACCCCAGAACTGGCGGACGAAAGTTCGGGCACGCCGTTGCAGGTCGCCCTCGGTCTTTACCGCAAGATAGAGCGCCCCGTGGATGGCCAAAGCCACCAGAGCCACGCCGCCGCCGATCACCGTATACCAGTCCAGGATGCCGGGTTCCGGACCCACCCGCCAGTTAGTCCACAGCGGAAGGAAAAAATAGCCATCCGGCCGCAGAGGCACTCCGCGGATTACGTTAGCCAGCGCCGCCCCGAAGAACACCGCCAGCAGCGAACTTGACAGGGAGAAGAGGGCGTCGAAAAAGGACCTCCAGACCCCCATATTAATATGCATTCGTAACTCGACGCTGATGCCACGGAGAATGAGCAGCCACAACACAATCATCAGCGCCAGATAGAATCCACTGAAAGAAGATGCATAGAGCCAGGGAAAGGCGAAATAGAGAGTGCCGCCGCCTGCCAGCAGCCACACTTCGTTGCCGTCCCACACCGGGCCAATGCTCTTCAGCACAATCTGCCGGTCCTGCTCGTTGCGAGCCAGCAACAGGTGCAGGATGCCGGCCCCCAGATCGAAACCGTCAAGCACGACGTAGGCAACCAGCATCACGGCGACGATCCAGAACCAGATGAATCCCATCATTGTTCTTCGCTCCTCAGGCTGACGTTAGCGCCGGTCCTCCCTTTTGCCCCGATCCTCCCTTTTGCGACGATCCTCCCGGTTGCCCCAGGCTGCCAATCGGTGGTCCTTCGTTAATGGTGCGGTACACGAGAACGATAAACAGAATCGAAAGCACGGTGTACATTCCCATAAAGCCGAGCAGTGTAAACAGCGTGTTGCCCGCGGAAACGGTCTTGGAATAAGCATCGGAAGTGCGGATCAGTCCGTAAACCGCCCAGGGCTGGCGGCCGATTTCCGCGGTCATCCATCCCGCCGTGTTAGCTACGTAGGGTAAAGGGAAACTCAAAAGCAGCGGCCACAACGCCCACCGATGCTCAAACAGCGTCCCGCGCCACAGGAGGAACACCTCGACGATCATGAGCAGAACAAAATAGGTGCCGAGTCCCGCCATGATGTGATAGCTGTAGAAAAGGAGCGGCAGCGGTGAGGGCCATTGGTCACGCGGAAACTGGTCCAGACCCTTTACTTCCGCCCGCTTCGTTCCGTAAATCAGAAAGCTCAGCATGTCATTGACGACGATGGGATTGTCAATGCTCTGAGTTTCTTCATCTGGCTGCCCCATCAAAATTATGGGCGCCCCGCTCTGCGAACTGAACAAGCCTTCCATGGCGGCGATTGACGCCGGTTGATGCTTCGCCAGGTAACGGCCATGTAGATCGCCAGTGGGAAAAATCTGGGCCACGCAGGAGATGACACCCGCAATCACGCCCACCTTCACGAAGATTTTGCCGTGATCCGAAAACCGGTTTTCCAGTACATAAAATGCCCCCACCGAGCACATCACGAATGCGGCGGTGATCACCGCACCCGACATGTTGTGCGCGTACTGCAGCAGCGCCCAGGGATTCAAAAGGAGCTGCCAGAAACTCGTGACTTCATACATGCCGTTGGGAAGGACACTGTAAGCAACCGGATGCTGCATCCAGGCGTTGGTAACGATAATGAAAAAGCCGGATATCCAGGAGCCTAAGAACACCAGAAAGGCTGACCCCCAGTGGGCCCACGGCGAAAGGCGTTTTTCACCGAACAGGAAAAGCCCCAGAAACGAGGACTCGAGAAAAAAAGAAAAAACGCCTTCCATGGCAAGTGGCTGGCCGATCACGCCCCCGGTGGTGCGGGAGAACTGGGCCCAGTTGGTGCCGAACTGAAACTCCATCGGAATGCCAGTCACCACGCCAATCAGGAAATTAACCGCGAATATTTTGGCCCAGAATCGCGCCGCTTCGTTGTAGCGTTCGTCTCTCGCCTTGATCGCGATTGTCTTGAGGACCACGATCAGGAGAGCGAGTCCCATCGTCAGTTGTGGGAACAGATAGTGGTAGGTAACCGTAAATGCGAAATGCAGCCGGTGGAGAACCACTGTATCCATATCGTCCTATTCGTCTGTCCCTGGGCTACTCGCTCACGCTGTAGCGCCAGCGTCGCTTTGACTACGCTCAGGACAAGACCCATAACTGTCCCGAGGGCATCCTGTCCACGGACTATTAACTGTCACATCATTTAACGGAACAGCAACCCACTGAAGTCCGTCAGATTACGTCGCCAGACCATCCACGTATGTGCGCCTGGGGTCTCGATGTCAGTATGCTGCACTGCCTTGGAGGCGAGCCAGGTCCGCAACTTCCGGTTGATGTTAATCAGAGTGTCATCGGTGCCGCAGGCGACCCACAGTAGCCGTAGTTGCTGATTGGCTTTCGAGTCGAGCGCCGGGAAATCTGCGCCGAAGTCCTCGGGGATTCCGCCAGAGCTGAAAGCGCCAATCCAGGCAAACTTGTCCAGATTATTCAGACCGGTCAACAGAGATTCGGAGCCTCCCATCGACAACCCGGCAATCGCGCGCGACTTCCGGTCTTTAACCACCAGATAGGTCGACTCCACCTGCGGGATTACTTCGCTGATCAGGGCACGGCTGAACTTATCAAAGTTACGCTGACGGAGGTCCGTATCGGAAAATGCGCCGAAGCCGCGCTTTACGATCTCCGGCGCACCGTAGCCAAGCGGCATGACGACAATCATCGGCTTGGTCTTCCCTTGCGCGATCAGGTTGTCGAGGATCACGTTGGCGCGTCCTACTGCGGTCCACCCGCTGGCGTCATCGCTGAAACCGTGCAGCAGATAGAGCACGGGGTAGGTCTGCTTGGCACGCGGATTGTATCCAGGCGGCGTATAAACGTAGAAGTCCCGCTGGTCTCCCACGATTCCCGACTTGTAAAAATGGTGATGCACTGTGCCATGGGGCACGTCGTTCACTTCCCACGGCAGCGAAGCCGGACCGGGAACGTGAACCTGGTTCCGCGTGTTGAGCAGGTTCGGCTTCAGCAAAGGATTGGACGGATCGATCAGAGTCACGCCGTCGGCCATGAATGCATAGCCGTAGAAATCCGGAGTAAGCGGGCCGATGGTCACATTCCAGAGTCCCTGATCATCTTTCTGCATGGGCACCGGCTTCGCGCCCTCCGGCGAAAGCAGAACTTCTCTGGCATTGGGAGCTCGAAAGCGAAAGGTGACGGTGCTGTCGGAATGAACTTCCGGAGACAAAATCGCAGGTGCCTGCGGTTGGGCCCACGCGCTTGCGGCCCCGAGCAAAAGCACGGATAGGATGCGTTTCATTGACTGTACTCTGGCTGTCCTATATGGGGTATCATCTCATTCGCAAGCGAAAGCCGGCCAACCGAGCCTACAACTATACCCTCGCCCCGAGATGCCGACAAACCAATCACCGGGATAAATTGGAAACTAGTGTGGCGCGGGCGCCCCGCCCGCGAAAAAGGCCGTGAGTCAACGCAAACTTAGACACTCCCCGTCCTTGGACGCATGGTTGGCATGGCGTTTGCAATTGTCGAGAATGCGCCTATAAGATGGCGCGAAATACAACTTCACAGGATGACTCGATGAGCGACGAACAAATTACGGAAAACCAGAGACCGAACGGCGAACTGTCAAATGAGGACCTGGAGAAGGTCCAGGGTGGTGTTGTAGACGCTTACCTGTACTTTGAAAGGGACCCGCCCCGCCCCCGCCTCCGCCCAAGTCTTCGAAGTGATTTCTGCGGATGCATTAAAACGCGTAATGGGAGCGGGGTGCAGGCACGGCTGCTTCCCCAGGCGTTTCCTCACATGCAGCAGAAATTATTTACCGCTTCTCTCAAGAGGCGCCCTTCAGACCGCCACAGTTTTCTCGCTGTTTCCGGTAGGAAGTTGGAAAATCGTTTAATCGGCGGCTCTTGGGTTGGCGTAGTAGCCGCGGCGGGCGTAGATGCGCAATTTGTGGCTGGATTTCTGCGCTGTGACATTGATGGCACGATACTTTCCATCCGCCCGGAATTGCGCGGGCTTATACGAAATCAGGTAGCGGCCGCGGATCACCTGGCGCAGATCGGAAAGCCGTCGGTCCAGATTGCCCAATGAGTCGGGGAAAAAAGCCGCTCCGCCGGTTCGCCTCGCCAGCACCTTCATGGCGCGGTCTGCCACCTCGGAGTTGAGTGTTCCCCCGGCAAAATCTCGAGTGCTCACGCTGTAAACCGTGATTTCCCCATTTTCAGCGGCCTCGATGGCCTGTTTGAGCGTGGCGCTGCTGGCGTTATCGTCCCCGTCGCTGATGACCACGAGAATCCGGGCCACCGGCTTTTGTTCCTGCCGGTTGGCAATTTTGTCGGAAGCGAACTTAACCGCGTCCCAAAGAGCCGTTCCGCCCGCAGGCGCCAGTTGGTCGACACTGTGCGAAATTTTGGTTTGGTCCCCGGTGAAATCCTGCGCCAGCAACACAGAACTGGAAAAGCCGACGACGAAAACCTCGTCAGCGCTGTCACTTGCAACTTTTTGCAGGAAGGTGGCAGCGGCCTTCTGTTCGAAGGAAAATTCCTTCGTAATCGACGTACTGGTGTCGATGACCAACCCGAGGCGCAGCGGCAATTGAGACTCGTTGCGAAATCCAACGACTGACGCCGGGGGCCTGCCACCATCGCGGACATCCACATCCTGCAGGGTGAGGTCGCTCACTGCTAGTCCGTGATCAGTCGCTGCAAAGAATACGGCAACCTCGTTGACGGTGCTGTGCAGGGTCCAGGGGGATGCACTGTGCTTTGCGGGTTCAGCGCGCGGGATCGGGCTCTTGGTCAGCTCCGAGTCGAGCACATCTGAGTTGAGCGCACTGGGCGAATCAGCGGCGGCGCAGTTCTCGCACTCCAGCTCCGATTCCGCTTCCATAACCTGCTTTTGCTGCGCCAGTTTCTGCTGCAACCTTTGCACCGATGACGGAAGCGCGCCCGGCTGGACATTGGGATCCGCCGGCGCGGCAGAATATGAGACCTCCACAGCGGCGGGGGCGGCGGGATGGTTTTCTCGATCGCGGATTTGCGCCATCGTATCGCGAGCGTTTCCCGCGAACGGGGATTTCGGGTCTTCGTCCAGAAAGGTTTGGAGCTCCTGCTCGGTTTCCGGCAGTTTGTTCTGCGCTTGCAGCGCTGCAGCGGCAAAATAGTGAACGATGGCCGCCTTCTCATGCTTGGGCGACCCATGAACCTGGTGAGCAGTGGCGATCGTGCCTGCGTAGTCATGATTCAGATATTCTGCGTAGGTCAGTGCCATAAGCACCGGAAGATCGAGGGGTAGGAGTGACGCCGCTTTCTGTATCGCTTTTTGCGCAGCCGGATAATTCTGGAGAGCCAGTTCGGATCGGCCCAGGTTCAGATAAGTGTAGGGCAGATGATCGTCCAACGAGAGGGCTTGGGTGAATTCCTTGTGTGCCTGATCATTCTGGCCCAGGTGCATATACGCCAAGCCGAGCGCATTATGGGCCGCGACAAAACTTGGATAGATTGCAATTGCCGTGGTCAGGTGTTCTACAGCGCTACCAAATTTGTTTTGGGCGACGAACTGCAAACCCTTGTCATACTCGTGTCGCGCTGCCCCGGGAGCCTTGAGATCCAGCACGGAGACGGAATCGGAAGGAGCCTCGAGTTGGTGGTACCACGTGTCGCCTTCGCCACGCAGCATCCACATGTCTCCCATCTGATTGGCAGTGCCCCCCATTTGGGAAACCGTCGACGGAACCAATGTTCCAACGCCACGACCTTGAGCGCTGGCGCAGGATGCGAGGAACAATACGGCTAGCACCCACCTGTACTTGGTCCGTGTAACCACGAAGATGCCCCAGTCGGTCAGGTCGGCAGGGATTTGTCCGCCAGGAAGTGCTGTGCCCACTCCGAACGAGATTATATCCAACTTTTGGATGCAACTTTGCGGCAAAATACCGCTACTGCGAACTTGAGCCATGGTCCTGGGTTCTCGGGGTTTGAAAGGAAGTTACTCTCGGACTAGCT
>CAZGSU010000056.1:0-22826 GCA_964528615.1 uncultured Acidobacteriaceae bacterium
CCAGGGGCCGGCGCCTCCTCTGAAAGGGCATGCCCCATTAAAACATCGCTGGGGTTATATGTCTATTTACTTAGAGAACACTCATCTAGTTGCACTCTGTCGTCTAGGGCGCGGATGAACACCGGAATCGCTTTCACGGAACTAATTGTTCGCAATGCGTGAATTGCAGCTTCACGAACGTCATCAGTCGGAGACTGCGCGAGGTCGATGACCGGGTCTAAGGCTTTGGGGTCGCTGATGGCGTTGATTTGGGACAAACACAAAAAGTGGAGCCGTTCGATTGCAGGCACATGCGAGCGGGCCTCTAAGAAGTTCCGCATGGATGTTAGGGTCGAGTAATCACCTAGCTGCAACAATGAACGGAGAATGGTCGCGCGACTCAGCGTGTCCGCGGTCGGTAGCAGCCGGAGCAGTTGATCTGCATCCGTTTTACGACCAGAATCGCCGATCAGCTCTATCTGCGTTAAACCGACGGTCTCGTCTGGATCCTTGAGTCCCGTAACAAAGTCACTCTTCAGGGCGTCGAGTCCACTTTGGCCGAGAGACTCTGTCGACCGTGAAGCGCGGAATTTTCCAAACTTAGGATCACTTAGCTCGAGACCTTTCTTACTTAGATCGAGGAAGAAATAGTCGAAATCTCCCGCTTCCAACTGAATACACGCTGATACTTCGCAGAGTCGATCATCAGGGCGAACGTATGCAATCGTTACAGTTGTGGAAGCGTTACCCTTGTAAATCCTGTCGCTGGCCACTTGTGCGAGATAAGTTGTAACCACGGTTGGGACTCCGTGCCATTCAGCGTTCCTTTTCTCAGCAGCGGTGACCTGTTTGACTTCCCCTCTAACCACCACCGCTGCTGCTCCAAAAAGCCCGTCGACCGAGACTGTATCCGCCCAAATATCCCCCATGCAATACGAACTGACTATGATCATCAGCACCAACGCTGCTATGAGACATAAAAGTCTTATTGAAGTCATGGGATGGTCACCGCGCCGTGGTCCAAATAGCGTTTGATTGTGCCGTTCTGTGTAGTTGCGCCAGTACATGTAGAGCCATTAGTCGAAGAACCGGCGCCGGGTGCCCCATGTCTCGCGTACTTTGCGAGACGTGGGATCGCACGAACACATCCCGCTTGGGATCCTGTTTTGAACCAACCATAGAAGAGCCGCGCTTCCGGAGCCGCGTTTTCTAGAACGGCTCAACTTTAGACCTCCTGAGTGAGAGAGACGCCTCACGACAGTTGAAGGGACGCCGGCATTACCTGTCAATCCCCTGCTCAGCCCCATTTCCTGTCAAGCTGCTCATTCGCTGGGCGCAATACTTTGGCCCGCCGTGTCCCATTCACCCTGGTGAACATGCTATCCTATAACTAGATAGTAAATATCAGGCGCGGGCGACGAGCTCGTGCCTTTCTTATTTGGGCGTGCCGGCCATCGGCAATGCGGGGACGCGATCACGGGTTTCCCAGTCGCCTTAAATTTTGCACAGGAAAACTCGAAACGACTGCAGCTTGAAAAGGACACGGTTCAGGACCGTGCCCTGGTGAGCCGTCGAAGGATGCCGCCATCCGTAAACTTTCGGCGCATCTGAAATGCGTGCCCTTCCCACGCTGGGGTGTAGTGCACCTGGAATGTGCTCTCCCCCGGAAAAGAAGCGCGAGCCTTGCGTTTGCCGCTTCTTGAGTTGGGGCCATGGAAAACAGCGCGGCAGTTCCCGACGGCCAGCGCGCCGGCCGGGACAGAAGGGGTAAGTCCAGCAGAGGGACTCTCAAGCAGCGGGGCGAATTAGCGGAAATGGCTTTTACCTACAAGGCCGCGGGCCTGGGTTTCGGCGTAGCCAAGCCATACGGCGACAGTGAGAGTTACGACTTCATTCTGGATTCGGGAGTTCGACTGTGGCGGGTGCAGGTAAAGTCGACATATGGCAAACGGGCACACAGCTATTGCGTCACTGCCTGTAGTGGCGTTGCGGGTGAAAAGAAGGCGTACACCGCAAAACAGATCGACATACTGGTGGCGTTTCTGGTCTTGGAAAATGCCTGGTACGTCGTCCCGATCAAGGCTTTTGCTCCACGAAAACGTTTGTACTTCTATCCCTCGGGAAGCAAAACCGGCGGGATTTTTGAACAGTATCGCGAGGCCTGGGACTTGATGCGGCCGAAGACCCGCCGGAGGACGAAAGGGCGGCCAGTCGCAGCGGAGCTCCCACCGAAGCTTTCGCAACCGCCTTCAGGCCTCTAGAATGCAGTTTGGTGACACCGGGCTCAAACCTGCGATGACGATTCTGGACGTCTGTGCCTACCTGGGACTTGCTGCCGTCGGTATAGCAACGGTGAACATGCTTCTTGGGCTGCTCATCGCCCTGCGTTACAGTCCGGTACGGTTGTGGCCGCATCGCCGGATCAATGTTTTCCGGCTTCATAACTGGACCGCCTACCTGGTGTTGCTGCTGATTCTTCTGCATCCGGCCGTGTTGCTGCTGCGAAGCTCGACTCACTTTGGCTGGAGAGACGTGCTGCTCCCGATTCATTCTCCGGTGCAGCCCACGCTCAACACGGTGGGCGCGGCCGGTCTGTACATTCTGCTGGTGGTTATTTTTACGTCGTTGCTGCGGCTGCGCATGGCCCGCCCGCTATGGCGAAAATTGCACTATCTGGTGTTTCCGGCGTTCGTTCTCATGTTCACCCACAGCGTGTTTACGAATCCTGAACTTTCAAACAGCAAAGTCGACCTGCTGGATGCCGGCAAAGTGTTCGTCG
The DNA here is from genome assembly GCA_964528615.1 of uncultured Acidobacteriaceae bacterium. Lineage (GTDB taxonomy): Bacteria > Acidobacteriota > Terriglobia > Terriglobales > Acidobacteriaceae > JAIQFF01. The sequence continues at coordinate 2,759 of CAZGSU010000056.1, forward strand.
AGATCTGCTGCGTGATCTCACTGGCCGCCTGGGGTTACCGGATCTGGCGGCGCGGCCGGGGCTTCCGCCAGTTCTCGCGGGTATAGGGGAAATTTCAATGCCGCAAAAGTTCGATCTCGTCGGTCTTGCCCAGATATTCGTATCGAAGCAGCGCGATGGGGACGTTCCCGTTTTTCCAGATGAAGTCGTGGAAATCGCGCAAGCTGAACTTGTCACCTTGCGCCAGCCGGGCCTCAGCCAGCAGTTTGATGATCTGCAGCTTTCCGGTCTGATAGGAGATTCCGACACCGGGCACGGAAGCGTAAAACGTGGAATCCTCCATCGCGGTGTCGCGGTCTAGTGGAACGGTCTTCATGAGATAGTCGGCCGCCTGTTCGATGGTGAATTCTCCGGTGGCCAGCTTCACGTCAGCCTCGACGCGCAGGGCACGAAAGCGCATGAAGTTGTAAATGATCTCGCAGGTGCGCGGGCTGTCGTCGAAGAGGCCAGCCTGCAACATCATTTCTTCCGCGTAGAAGCCGATGCCCTCGTTGGCGCTGGAGTCGTAGTAGTGGCGGCGAATGGGATCATCGTTGGTCCAGGACAAAACTTTTTGCAGATAGTGCCCGGGCACGCCCTCGTGCACGATAATTCCACGGGGATCGCGGGCGGTAGATAGGTCGAAGTAGCCGCGGTCGGGGGAAGGCGTCTTGATGTAACTGGTGGCGCCGTCCTTAAGCCGGGCCGGGCTGGTGAGGTCGTCGGCGACTCCGAAAGCGGCGATGGGCGCCAGGTACGCGGGGTATGGAAGGTTGCGATAGTGTTGTACCCACGACGGGATAGTGAGGATATGTTTCTGCTCAAGAAAATTACGGATTTCCTGTTCCTGTCGTTCTTCGCGCGCCATCTGCGCAGCCTGATCTTTGGCCGGGACCAGTTGCGGCAAATTCGAGTTGCGATTGCTCTCGTAAGCCTCGAAGGCAACCGCTCGCTCCCATTCCTGGCGTCCCATGCTGGTCAACTGTTCGGGCGTGTAAGGGAGGAGCGCAACGTGTTTGAGGAAGAAAACATACCCTTCACGTCCCACTGCAACTGTGTTCGACATGGCGGGCAGCCGCGGTTCCAGCCAGCCACGGTATCCCTCGAATGCCGCGATGGCAGCCTGCATTGCCGGATCAAGCTGGGCGGCGCTTGCGGGCGCGAGGAATGGCTTAAGCTGGCGCGCCATTTCCTCCAGACGGGGCCGAATGTCTTTGACTTGAAGGATTGACAATTCCGCAAGCGGGCGATAGGGATCTTTAAGATTAGCTTCCGCATCGACGATGATCTGCGGGATCGCCTGGATGCGCCGCACGATCTCGGAGCTGCGGGCCGCGTCAAAAGGCGGTGGCTGGGTGAGGCTGACAAAAACCGAAGCCAGCGTTTGATCAAGATAAAAGAAAGGATTGCGCTGCCATCCTTTGACGAGATCCAGCTCCCAGCGGGCGCGGGCGATGGCGGAGCCGACCAGAAGATAGTCGACGTTTTCAGCACGCGACTTGTCCTGGACAGTTGATCCCAATTTTTTCCAGCGATCTTCGAAAGCGGCCAGTTCGTTGCGGCGCCGGGCAATGGTGGAAGCGGACCAGTCTGCGGCCCATCCCTGAGGGCGATCGAGGCGGGGAATGTCATCGAAGGAGAACGGTTGTTCGATGGCACGCCATGTCCAGAAATCCGAAGAAAGATTTTGCAGGTCGGAGGGAGGCTGTTGCGCCATTGCGGTGGCAGCCAGCAACATTGCTGTGTACAGCAAAACGGCATTGAGCAAGGATCGTGGATTCATCAACACTCCCGAAGAATCTGTCTGGAATGTCAATGTTTGTAGCACAGCCGCGGAACAAATGCAGGCTCTTGAACGCGTACAATAAGGCCGCTGTTTTTGAGAACCAAATTCAGCGGGAGGCGACAGCTAATGAAGAAACGGTTCGCAAGTGCTGTGGTCGTGATTGCTTCGCTCACGTGTGCGGGGTGGGCGCAGGATGCGGCGAAGAAGGTTGCACTCAGCCCGTCGCAGGCCGTGCTGGAGGGGTGGAATGACATCGGGCGCAAACTGATTGCCATGGCCGAGGATTTTCCGGAAGACAAGTACGATTTCAAACCGGTGCCGGCGCAACGAAGCTTCGCCGAGCAGTTGTTGCACGTAGCCGGCTCGAATGATCTCTTCACTGCGGTAGCAAAGGGTGAGAAGCCGGTCGACGATGAGTCGCGCGCCAATTACAAGACCAAGGCGGCGGTGGTGGCCTATGTGAAGAAATCATTTGCAGATGGCGCCGCGGTGATCAAGTCGAAAGGCGACGCGGGAATGGCGAAGATGGTGGTAAGCGCTGAGTCACACGATACGCTGCAGCTGTCGGATCTGGCATACGGACTGATTGAGCACTCGGGCGAGCATTACGGACAACTGGTGGTGTATTACCGGGTGGCGGGGCTGGTGCCTCCGGAGTCGCGGCCGCAGAAGTGATGGCCTTGTGGCGCGGGTGCCCTCGCCCGCGAGGGGCTTGCAACAGTGGTGGTCTGACAAGGAAGAATACCTGCCGAGCTTCGCTCGGCTGGACGGCCGAGGGCGGCCGTCCCCACGTGGTCTTGGGTGCTACTCCAAGCCTAAGTCTTTCCACTTTCTATCTACAAGCGCTTTGGTTTTTTCGTCCATGAGGATTTCGTCGGGCCAGGGGCGGGTGAAGCCTTCGCTGGGCCATTTGCGTGTGGCGTCGACGCCCATCTTGGAGCCGTAATTTGGCAGGCGGGAGGAGTGATCCAAGGAATCTATCGGGCCCAGCGTGAACTGGATGTCGCGTTCGGGGTCGATGTGGTTCAGGACTTTGAGAGTTACGTCGCCGATGTCCTGGACGTCCACATCTTCGTCGACCACGATGATGCACTTCGTGAACATGGCTTGGCCGAGCGACCAGATTGCATTCATCACCTTGCGCGCCTGGCCGGGATACGACTTCCTGATCGAAACCAGCATCAGGTTGTGGAAGATGCCTTCTACCGGAAGATTGATGTCGATCAATTCCGGAATTGTGAGCCGCATGAGCGGAAGAAAAATGCGTTCGACGGCTTTGCCCATCCAGCCGTCTTCCATGGGCGGTTTGCCGACGATAGTGGTGGAGTAAATCGGGTTTTTGCGATGAGTAATGCAGGAGGCGTGAAAGACCGGGTAAAGATCTTCGAGCGAATAGAAGCCGGTGTGGTCGCCGAAGGGGCCCTCGGTGCGGAGTTCGTCGAGATGGACGTGGCCTTCGAGAACGATTTCTGAAGTCGCCGGGACCTCGAGATCGACCGTTTCGCACTTCACCAGCTCCACCGGCTTCTGCCGCAGGAAGCCGGCGATCAGGTATTCCTCGACGTCGGGCGGCGCGGGGACGATCGCGGAAAATGTGATGGCGGGATCGGTGCCGATGGCTACTGCGACCTCCATTTTGCCTTTCGGGCGGTCGCCTTCGATGAGCACAGAACCGCCCGAGGTGCGGGCCATGATGTTTACGGATGCGCGGGCCGGGCTTTGTGCTGGACGGGCGGGGACGCCCGTCACTCCATCGGATGTAGGGGCGCCGGAGGTTTGGGCGGCGTAGCGCAGAGCTTCGCGGTAGTGTTCCGCGCCGATTTTCTGGCGTTGCCAGTGCATGCCGGCGGTGCGCGCGTCGTAGATCTGCATGCGGTACATGCCAACGTTGCGTTTGCCGGTCCTGGGATCGCGAGTGACTACGCAGGGCAGCGTGATAAAGCGGCCCGCGTCTTTGGGCCAGCATTGCAGGATGGGGAAATCGAGCAGGGAGAAATTGTCGCGCTTGATGACTTCCTTACAGGGGCCGGTGGAGGCAGTCTTGGGGAAAAACTTTCCCATCTCTGCGAGCATGGGAAGCATTTTCACTTTGTCGAGGAAGCCTTGCGGAGATTTGACGTCCATGAAAGCGCGGATGCGGTCGGCGACCTCGTCCAGGGCGTCGACTTCGAGAGCGAGGTTCATGCGGCGGGCGGAGCCGAACTGGTTGATCAGGACCTGCGAACCGGGGTAGCCTTTGATGTTGTGAAAGAGCAAAGCGGGGCCACCGGGTGGGCGGCCCAGTGCAGAACGCGCGGGCGAGTCGCCCGCGGCCACGCTGTCGGTGGTTGACCCTTTACTTTTGCTGACGCGGTCGGTGATTTCGGTGATTTCGAGAATGGGATCTACTTCGGTATGGATGGTTTTCAGTTCACCGGCGCGCTCCAGCGCCGCAATCCAGTCGCGCAGGTCATCGTAGGCCAAATCTTTCCCCCGTTTTCAGGACTATGGATTATACGGCAGGCATCTAAGAACGCAGGCAGTTTCGTATATAGTGCTGGAGCGCAGCATTGGGAGGTCTGATTGAAGCGACGGGTAGTGATCACGGGAATGGGGACAGTGAGTCCCAACGGGGTGGGGAATGCCGCGTTTTCTGATGCGGTTTTGAAAGGGCAGAGCGGAATTCGCCGGATTACGCGCTTTGACCCGTCCGAGATTCCGGTGCAGATTGCCGGCGAAGTGAAAGACTTCGACGAGCTGGCGTGGGTGGAAAAACGCGAGCGCAAACATGTGTCGCGGGTATTGCCGCTGGCGCTTGCAGCGGCCACCGAAGCCTTGCAGAGCGCGGGGATCGACACGGCTTCCCTGCCCCTCGAACAAAAACGCCGCTTCGGGGTGATTCTCGGATCGGGCGGAGGGTCGCAGGAGTTTACGGAAGAGCAATACCGGTTGTTTTTTCATCAGCAGTACAAGCAGATGAGTTTGTTCTGCGTGCCGACCGGGGTGATGGGATCGCTGTCGAGCGAACTCAGCGTGCGTTTTGGATTGCGCGGGCCCAGCCACATCGTTACAACCGGATGCACATCGTCCACCGACGGGTTCGGTTACTCGGTGCGCCAGATACAGTCGGGACGGCTGGACATGACGTTGAGCGGAGGCGCGGACGCGCCTATCTCGCTAGGAATCGTAAAGGGTTTCATTCTGATGAAGATTCTTACTGACTCATGGAACGATGCGCCGGAGCGCGGGTCGCGGCCGTTTTCGGTGGATCGGGATGGGTTCGTGGTGGCGGAGGGAGCCTGGATGTTTGTACTCGAAGAGTACGAGCATGCACGGTCACGCGGGGCCCAGATTCTGGCCGAGATTTGCGGGTACGGGTCAACTTGCGAGGCGTTTCACCGGGTGCGATTGCAGGAATGCGGCGAGGAACCGGCCCGGGCGATTGGCCTGGCGATGAAAGAGGCGGGGATCGGAGCCAAAAATGTGGACTACGTGAATTTGCACGGAACTTCGACCCAGCTCAATGATCGTATCGAGACGCGGGCGCTGAAGCTGGTGCTGGGGGAGAATGCGCGGCAGGTTCCAATGTCGGCGCTGAAGTCACAGATCGGGCATCCGCAAGGGGCGTGCGGAGCGGCGGGAGTGGCGGCGACGATTGTGGCCATGAAGAGCGGACAGATTCCGCCGACCATCAACCTGGAGGAGCGGGATCCTGAGTGCGATCTGGATTATGTTCCGGATGTTGGGCGGAAGAAGGCAATCGAGCATGCGGTCTGCAATTGCATCGCGTTCGGGTCGAAGAACTCGGCGCTGGTGTTGAGGAGTTGTGGGTGAAGCAGTCGTTGGTCGTTGGCCGTTGGCCAAATCGAACCTGAGACAGCGCGGTCTTTTAGAGGAAGATTCTACCTTGCAAACTTCACTTCCCGCGTCTCAATTCGCCGCGTAAGTGGTTGGCCCACGACCAAAGGCCAACGATTAACGACCAATGACCTACGCCTGCAGTAAATGCAAAACCGTGCTCTCCACCTTTGGCCAGGCGGTGGAACGCGGGTCGATCAGGTCGGTGTGTCCAGCGGTTGAGATTTCGAGGTAATGCACGTTCTCGCCGCGCTTTTTTTTCTGCTCGGTGTAGTTGCGGCTGAAGAACGGGGGGACGGTGTCATCGGAGGCGCCGTGAATCAGCCATTGCGTGCCCTGTGAGATCTTCAGCTGCATGGGGTCGGCTTCACGGTAGTGTTCGGGGACACGGGCGGGCTCTCCGCCGAGGAAATCCACGACAGCATTGCTGCTCAAGTGAAGTTCCCAGGCCTGCTGCAAATCAACCACGCCAGCGAGAGAAACGACGCTTTTGACTGAAGTCTCGTGACCCGCGAGACAGAGTGCCAGTTGCCCGCCGGCCGAATGACCCATCACGACTGCCTTCGTGGGGTCGAGTTTGTAGCGCTGGGTGATCTGGGAGACGAAGCGGTAACCGTTGCGGACATCCTCGAACGTGCCCGGCCAGCCGCCACCCGGATTGCCCACCCGGCGATACTCCAGATTCCAGGTCGCCAGGCCTTTGGCGGTGAGTGCCGCGCAGAGGTGTCCAGCGTGGTTCAGGTCGTATTTCGCTCGCCAGAAACCGCCGTGAATGTTCACGACCACGGGGAAGGGGCCTCCGGTTTTCGGAACCCGCAGTTCTGCGAATTGATTTGGATCCGAGCCGTAGGGCAGACGAGCGTCCGCGGGGGGCGCAGGCAGGGTCAGAATGTCGTCATTGGGCATGGATTGGAATTTGGATCCCTGCTGTGCTGGGGTTAGGCTCTGAGAAAAGCAGTTGTCGGTTCTCAGTTCTTTGTTCTTAGTTATTGGCCTTTTAACTTTAGTTTGGACTTGTTTTCTTCGAGAAATTCGCGAAGTTTTTCGACGGTGTCGAGAAGGCGAGTCCACTGTTCGTAGTAGAGTGTTACGGGAAAGCGACCGAGACCGTAGACGCTGACCCCTCCTTTTTCGCTGACCCGGAATTCCAGGCTGCCGGTGCGGCGCGCGCCTTGTTTTTCGAGTTCGGAAAGACGGGCTTTCAGTTCTTCATAAGTTGGTTCAGACATGAAATTACCCCGAATATAACGTGATCAAATGGAGCGGGAGACGGGGATCGAACCCGTGACATCCAGCTTGGGAAGCTGGCGTTCTACCGCTGAACTACTCCCGCGCTTACGACGCTGCCGAAAGTTCCTATAATGTATTGATAATAAATATATTGCGATGGATGCCACCAGCGCAATCCATGCATGCGATCCCCTGCTTCAGGAGGCTCTTCCAGTCGTTTACGGACATCACGGACACCACAAGATCACGCTCCCCTAAAAACCCGTGGCTCGAACTGAATCGTGCAACGGATAACCAAACAAAGTCTAGCACTCGATGACGCGCGAGACAATCTGCATAAACTCGCGTCAAATGACGACAAACCGGAGACGGCGTCAAGCACCAGCGGCCAGAGCGTCAGCCTAGCCACGAATGGCGTAAGTGGTCTCAACAATCCTTGAAATGGGTTTTTGTTTTTCCTATACATCAAGACTTACTTCTGTGACAGCTCTTTATGTTTGTACATGGAAGCGTCGGCGCGTTCGATGACTTGCGAGGCTGTTTCTTCCGGCTGCCATTGAGCGACGCCAACGGACGCGTCTACGTGGATTTTTACCTTCGACGGACCGGTGCCGATGGGGATCGTGTATTCACCGAACACCCATTTCTGCATGCGCTCAGTCTGGGCTTTCGCCCCGGCCAGATCGCAGTCCAGCACCATGATGAACTCGTCTCCACCCCAGCGGCCGACGACATCGCTGGGACGGGTATTCGAGCGCAACTCCTCGGAAAACTGCTTCAAAAGGCTGTCGCCCGCCGCGTGCCCATGGTTGTCGTTGACCTTCTTGAAGTGGTTCAGGTCGAGGAATACAACGCAAAACACGTGCTTGTGCGAGATACGCCACTCCATCCGCTCTTCGATGTTGCGACGATTCGGAAGGCCGGTGAGCGGATCCCGCAATGCGAGCTGTTCCGCTGTTTTGAGTCTGGTTTCGTAGTTTGAGAGCTCGGCGCGCAATGTGCTACGGACTTGTTACTGTCCTGCGCCATCTGATCCACGCACTACTTCAGTTCGGTTGCCCTCTGCATCAACGATGTGCGGATCTGCGCTAGATCTTCCAGGTCGGCAATGGTCTGCAACCGGGTTGCCAGGCTGAACTGCTGAACAATGGACACTCCGCCTTGACTCGAATTGCCACCGTCCTCGGAGGCAGAGGCTTCGAGATCAGAGTCGAAGGTCACACCGACAATGTGCCCGTCCACAACTCCCGGTTCAAATCGAACTGGGAGCTCTCCTCGGCGCGCGCCACGACCGTGGTGGCCTTGTTGATCGAGCGCCACGGCTTCGATCCGTCCCTGGTCTCTGCCGCCGCCTACTCAGAGTATCGTCCGCTGGCCAGTAACGATTCGGCGGAGGGGCGGGCGGCCAACCGGAGAATCGACTTGGTGGTTGTCGGACAGGTGCCAGAAAAAGATAAGGTCGCCCGGGGCGAAGCGCCTCCGACAGGGTTGGAGTGAGACAAATCCAACACTCGGGCAAAACGTACGTTTTTTTTTGCCCCGATTGCAGGTTGTAAGGGGTGGGACATGGGAAAGCGCCGAGACCCGAGAGTGCAGGCCAAATTGCAGGTTCGAATTGCGGGGATTGATGTTGGCGGACGACCTCTGCTACAGGTCGTTACCACACGCAACATCAGTCGCCACGGAGCTCTGTTGGAAGGCATTCAGGGTGCATTTAAGGTAGGGGAGATTGTCTCTGTCAGCTACAAGAGCAACAAAGCGCGGTTCCGCGTCACCTGGATGGGGGACGTGGGTACGGACAAAGTGGGTCAAGCTGGCGTGCAGAGAGTCGATCCTGTGCGGTGCATCTGGGATTCCGCAGCTTTGCCACCAACAGCTGCCGATACCTATGCCCCAAAAGTGAAGGAGCGCAGGCAGCACCGGCGTGTTCCTTGCAAACTGGGGGCTGAGCTGTACATGCAAGATTCGGAAGCACTGATACGTGTGGATGTGAGAAACATAAGTTTGGGCGGGTGCTTTGTGGAGATGCCGACCCTACCACCCGACAAAGCTCGACTGAAAATAATACTTTGGGTAGAGCACAACAAGCTAGCGATGCAAGGTCTCGTAGCCAGTCGGCGTCCCGGTTTCGGTATCTCTATCAAGTTTACAGAGATGACGGAAGAGGTGAGACGGCAGCTGCAAGGTTTTATCGAGTCTTTGGTTGTTCAAAGCGCATAGTCGCCCACGAGCCTGGCTGATAATGTAATCTCGCTGAACTACTCCCGCTCGCTTGCAAACAATCGATATTGCCTTTTTATTATAAACAGTTTGCCCTAGAGCATACCTCCTAGGCTTGGATCGCATAAAGCACCCAAAGTCTAGCACTGGACGTCAGCCGTAAACAAAAAACTGACCAGACCTGCCTCCCGGCTGACAAATCTTTACATCTCCTTACGGAGACTTTACGTCCTGGCGTCTTTTGCCGGGTTCTTATGTAGTGTCCACTAAATTTTACCCAGACAGAGCCCTTGGAGTTGAGTTTTTATTCAAGGCGGAATAAACGGCCAACAATCATGAGGATCTTTACTCCTTTCGGGAAGAAACCCGCGCAATCTACTTGGTTGGGCAGCATTGCACTCTTGTTGCTTGTCCTCCCCTTTCCGGCATCAGCCGAGCTGGGAGGGGACGCCACGTCGGTGCTTGCCGATCAAGCACATATGAAGGCTTCCCTGAAGACTACGCAGACTGAAGCCTACACGGTCCACGAAATCCAGGCTCCATCCGGCACGGTCGTGCGAGAGTACGTTTCTCCCGCGGGAAAAGTGTTCGCCGTCGCCTGGCGAGGGCCATTTTTGCCAGACTTGCATCAGCTCCTGGGCGCCTCGTTTGCACCGTTCACCCAAGCCGTTCAGGCACAGAAAAGGCAACGGACTGGCCACGGGCCGGTACTGATCCAACAGGAGGGACTGGTCGTCAAGTCGGCCGGCCATGCTCGCAACTTTTTTGGGAAGGCTTACCTGCCGGAGCTCTTGCCGGAGGGTGTTAACGCCGGGGACATCCGATGACAAGACAGAATTTGTGCAGGATCCTGACTATACCTTTTTTCGGAGCGTTGCTCCTGGCCGTGGGTTGCGGCGGGAGTTCGCCGGTGACGACGCCGCCCCAGACCATTACCAACAACGGCGGGAATGTGCAGCCTATTACGGTCACTCTCGGACCGGAAGGCAACTATCCTGATGGCGTTTTCACCAGCGTCACCGTATGCGTTCCGGGCAGCACGGCCAATTGCCAGGTTGTAGATAATGTGCTGGTCGATACCGGCTCTTTCGGACTAAGAGTCGTGGGATCAGCTCTGGGATCGCTTGCTCTGAACCAGGTAACCGTCAATGGCAACCCGCTGGCCGAATGCTTCTCCTACCTCGACGGCACATTCAATTGGGGACCGGTGCAGACAGCAGATGTGCAGATGTCGGGCGAGGTGGCAAGTTCAGTTCCCATACAGGTGCTGGACGATGGCTTTTCCGTGATTCCATCCGCCACATGCAGCGGAACGCCGAACGACACCGCAGCTACATTGGGAGCCAATGGCATATTGGGAATAGGTCCAGTTCAGTACGATTGCGGCTCGAGTTGCACCGGCAGTATTCCCGCGGTAGATCAGTACTATCAATGCAGTACCACTGCCCCTTCGACTTGCGCGTTGACCAGCGCAGCTCTCAATCAACAGGTACAAAACCCGGTCAGCCTTTTTGCCACAGACAATAACGGGGTCATCGTCGAATTGCCGGCCATAACCAGTCCTCAGACCACGCTCTCTGGAACTCTGGTCTTCGGCATCGGCACGCACTCCAACAATGGCCTGGGTAGCGCTACGGTTGTACCAATGGATCCGAACTCTCTGAGTTTTTCGACCAGCTTTGAGAGCACGAATATGGGGGACAGTTTCATTGACACCGGAGCCAACGGCCTGTTTTTCGACAGCAACAGCAGCAGCCTCCCGGAATGCCCGGACATTAACTACTATTGCCCGACCACTTCAGCAAATTTTTCGGCAGTGAATTCGGGGGGCGGTGCGACGGCCTCGGTCAGCTTCACTGTGTTTAATGCCGACGTTCTTTTCAACTCAGGCGACCCTGCCCTGCCCGGCCTGGCAGCGCCCGCTGATGGCAGCTTTACCAGCTTCGATTGGGGGCTGCCCTTTTTCTTCGGGCGCAACGTGTACACGTCCATCGAGGGCAAAACCGCGCCGGGAGGAACAACACCGTACTTCGCATATCCGCAAAACTAAGGTGGAGGCCGCGGAACCACAGAATCGACAGTTGGTTCTTTTGCTTCAACTCTGACGCCGCTTCTAGGGACGAGGGGTTCCGCGAACGCCCAGGGTGTGAAGTTTTTTCGCGGCCTGAACGGCTTCATTGGAGCGCGGGAAACGGTCCTTTACAGCCTGCAGCTCCAGGATAGCTTCGTCCTGGCGATCGACCTCGATGAGGCAGAGGGCTTTTCTGTATTGTGCACGAGCTGCTTTGGCCTGGTCGGATAACCGCGGGCCGACTGCGGTGTAGTCCTCAAGCGCGCCCTCGAAGTCTTTGTTTTCGAATTCAATTTCCGCCAAATAGAACTGGGCATTAATTGCGTTCTCCGATTGACGATCGGCTTTCAGGAATTTCGTGAATTCGCCGGCGGCGATTTCGAAATCCTTCGCTGCGTAGTGCTCCATTGCGCTGCGATACAGATCCGCGCCGCTGGCAGGTTCTGGCGGCGCGGTCGGAGGCGGTTCCGGCGGCGGCGCTGGGGCCGTCGGAGTCTGGACGGGAGGTTGGACGGGTAGGGCCTGGGCAGGCGGAGCCTGGGCAGCCACTGGGGCGGGCTGGGCCGGGGAAGCTGCCGGAGCCAGAGGTGCTTGAGTGACCGCTTCCAGCCGCGATTCCAGTTCGCCCAGTTCGGTTTGCAGAGTGGTGACCTGTGAACTGATCTTGCCGAACTGAGCCCCTACCGACGTATTCTGCTGCTGCGTCTGGTCTTGTAGCTGCTTGACATCGTGCTCCATGCGGCCGGTGGTTTCGGCGTTACGGTTCACCAGATCGGTCATCACCCCGATGTTCTCATCGAGCGAGAGTTGGAGCTTTGAGACTTTGTCCGTGAGGTCCTGGACCTGGTTGTGCAATGGAAGCAGGTCATCGCCCGCAAGCAGGAATGGCGCCGAGAGAAGGAGTGCTGCCGCTATTAGCAGGGCTCGCATAGAAGTGCAAACAATTGCAGTCTGGCCACGACCATCAACTCTGTCCGAAAGCATAGCAGAATGGAGGGCGGGCCCGGGCGGCAACCCACGCGGGCGGCCACTCGATCGAACCGAAGCCCGGAGTGTTGCAATGTTGGGCTTTTCTGGTTACGCTAGGGCGGATTCTCCAGTGGCAAGCTCAGATTTGTACTACTTTAAAGTAGTGATTTGGCCTTCCTGCGTGGCTTAGCGATCCACATTGCGCTTATGGGTTCACCTCTCGCCAGACCCGCCCGGATTGGAAAATACGATGTGACCGGTGTCATCGGCCGGGGCGGAATGGGGATCGTCTACCGGGCCACAGACCCGCGCATCGGGCGGCCGGTCGCGATCAAGGTCCTGACGGGGTTTTTCAGCGAGGACTCCGAACTGCTGGCGAGATTCTACCGCGAAGCCAAGTCCACCGGCAGCCTGCAACACCAGAATATTGTCACGGTGTACGAACTGGGAGACCAGGACGGATTCCCTTACCTGGTCATGGAATATCTCGAGGGCGAGAGCCTCGATAGCATTATTGCTTCGCGCAAGCCGCTTTCGATATCGGACAAACTGGGAATCATGATCCGGGTTTGCGATGGTTTGAGCTTCGCGCATGAGCGCGGCATCATTCATCGCGACATCAAGCCCGCCAACATTATGGTGCTGACCAGCGGCGCGGTGAAGATCGTCGATTTCGGGATCGCCCAGGTCGGAAACAAACGGCTGACCCGAACCGGGCAGGTGGTAGGCAGTATTTATTACATGTCGCCGGAGCAACTGAACGATACCGTCGAACTGGACGCGAGAACGGATGTTTATTCCGCAGGCGTGGTGCTCTTTCAATTGCTGACTGGTGTGCTGCCTTTTGAGGGCAGAGATACCAGCTCAACGCTTTTGAAAATTGTGCGCGATCCGCCGCCGCCACTGAACAAATTCATCAGCCTGTTTCCGCCGGAACTGGAGACAATCAGCCAAAAGGCACTGATGAAGGATCGCGAACAGCGTTACACCTCAGCGGAGGACTTTGCCTTCGATCTGACCCGACTGCGGCAGCAGCTCAACCAGCAATTGCTGGCGGAGCACCTGCAGAAGGCGGTGGCCGCGATGCAGCGGGAAGACTTTGAGAGTGCCAGGCAGGATTTGTTACAGGCGCTCCGCGTCGATCCCCAAAATGCGCAGGCGAAGCAGCTGATGCGGGAAGCGTTGCAGGGCATCGAGACGCAGAAACGCAAGCAGCAAGCACAAGAATTGGGCTCGCGGGCGGAGGAAGCGCTGAACAAGAAGGACCTGGACACTGCCCTGCAGTACGCGGAGCAGGCGCTGCAACTGGACAGCGCAAACCCGGGGCTGCGAAGTCTTCTGAACAAGGTAGTGGGCGCCCGCGACCAGGCGGCAAAGTACTGCGAATTACTGGCCCGCGCCGAACGGGCCCGGCAAAGCGGCAGCCTGGAAAAAGCCAGTCAGGCCCTGGCGGAAGCGATTGCGATCCTTCCGCTTGATTCTCCCGGGCAAGCTTTAAAGGCCAGGATTGAAACGGACATGGTGGAGCGGTCGCGAAGGGAGAGAGAGCAAGACGCACAAGTTGCAAAGCGGCAGTTTGCTCTGGCCGTCAACAGCGTGGAAAAAGCAATGGCAGATGCACGGTTGCAGCTGTATCTGAGCCAGCCTCGTGCTGCCTGGGAAATATTGAAGGCGGCGAGCGATGAGGCAGCCCAAGTGCCGCTTGCGCTGCGCACACAGATGGAAGCGCTGATTCATCAAGTGCACAAGAATCTGATCGCACAGGGGCCGGAGGCGCCACTGGCCACGGAGAGCATCCCGGCCCGGCGCATCAAGGACGACACATCCGCGACCGAGGAATTCGACAGGTTCCACTCGGTACCGCGCCCCGAGTCCCAGAGCATGCCGCGAGACACGATCCTGTTTCCGAACCCGTCCCAGACGGATGACACTTCCCGTCTGCGTTCCGGTACGCAGCCTACCTTCGGCGCTCGGCGCGATACCGGCGCGATCCACCAGGAACCCGCGGTCTCGGACGAGGGGATGGTCCCGGAAGAGCTCAGGGAGTTTCTTACGCCGCAGGAGCGAAGATGGGGATGGCCTGCGGTCGGGCTCGGCATCGGAGCGATCGCCCTTTGCATTGGAATTTATTGGGCAGTCTTCTACAACAAACCTGAGCAACATGCCCCGCAGCCGGTGAAGCCCGCAGTGGTTCAGCGGGAGGCCCCTTATGCTGAAGTAAATGCGGGACCATGGGGAACGGTGAAAGAAGTTCGCTCTCTGGATGGCCAGATTGTCCGCTCAGTGAATGACCAAACGCCTTTACGACTGGAGCTACCGCCGGGCCAGTACAAGGTCAGCCTGGATGGCCCGAATGGAGAAAAGAAGGTGGTCCAGATTGAGGTTCCGGAGCACGGAGGGAATCCTTACTTCGTGCTGTTTCACAAGCCGGACATTCAGCGCATCGTTAATGCGAAGTAGCGAAAATATGGAGGAGCGAACGTTGATGCGAAAGGGCGAACCGCCAAGTCTCGCGAACGCGAAGTGAGTCGCTTCAGTTTCCGAGTTCCTCATACACTTTCAGGATCTTTGGCGATACTTCAAGATTCTTTGGCTCGAACCCGGCTTCCTTGGCCTTGCGGAAATCATTGAGAGCCTCCTCGCGCAGACTTCCGTCCTGGCTTCCAGCCAGGAAAAACCGGGACAGTTCGCAGGCCCCCATATAGAAGTGCGCCAGATTGGCCTTGGTTGTGTAGTCCTGCACGTAGGCCGCGAGGGACTCGTGGGCGTTACCGTAATTGCCTGCGTAGAACTGGGTGAGAGCCTGCTGCAAGGCCATGGAACCGGCCTGCTCCTGGGGACTGCCGGGGCCGTCGGGCTTTATTTTTGCGGCCTCCTGATAGGCAGCTCGAGCCTCCTCGTATTGAGAATTGTTGGCGGACTTGGCGGCCCGCTTCATAGCGTCCTGATACTGGCTGATTTTTATTATGTAGTCCTGCGCGCTAGCTTTGTCCTCTCCGGTAACCTGCTGAAACGCGATGCGGGCTTTCTCAAAGTCATTGGCATCGAAGGCCGCTTTAGCCTTTTCCAACGCGCTCGTCTTGCTTCCCTCAACCGGGTTCGTGGGTGCTGCGGCCCCTGGAGCATTTTCTGGAGCGGGACGCGAGTGAGGATGCAGAGTGGCGAGTTCCCCCATTTGCTGACAAAGGTGCAGGGCTTCATCGCCGCCGCACGAGTATCCGGGATCGTCGTGCGAAATCGCGCAGGCTGCGAGCTTGGCCTGTTCGTAAGACTTGGCAGCAATGGCCTTGAGCAGGTTGTCACAGAGGCCCCGATCTCTGGATTGGGTACCGGGACGGCTTTGCTGCACGAGCCTGGCTTTTAGATCCAACGCTTTCTGCAACTTTTCTTTGGGACTCCACGGGCCATCGCTTTTGATGGCGATTGCGTCCTGATATCTCTTGATGGCGAAATCCACGTTTCCCGCGTCCAGCTCGTCCGGGCTCTTATTCATGAAACTGTCGGCATCGGTCAATGCGCTCCGGTACGCCTGAATGTTATCCAGATATTTTTTTGCCTCCTGGCTGTGGCTGCCCTTGACTCCCTCGAACAGGGTGCGTGCGTCGGTAAAGCGGTTCTGGTTGTAGGCCTGCACCGCCTGGTTGAAGCGATCTTCCTGTTCGGCATCTGACGAAGACTGGAAGGCGGCGGGCGCCGGGCGCGGGGTGGCGAGTGCACACCCAGTAATGAACAGGCACAACAGCAGGCGCGTGAGCATCGTGCGCCGGGCGCTGCGCGAGCTGCAAACGAGTGGTTGGTTCATATATGGATCATGGTGCGGTAGATCTGGCACGGTAGATCATGGCACATCATGCCGCGATGGATCATGGAAATGAGGTTATCGCGGGATCACTGCGACCAGGTGGGCCCGACGGTTTTGTTTCCAGCAGTCTTCGTTCGAGTCGCTGCAAAATGGACGTTCTTTGCCATAACTTATGGTGTCGATCCGGTTGCCCTCAACTCCGGCATGAACAAGCTGGCTCTTGACCTCGTTGGCACGACTCTCGCCCAGGGCCAGGTTGTACTCGGTGGAGCCCAGCTCATCACAATGGCCTTCAATCGCAATGCGCAGGCCGGGATGCTGCTTCATGAATTCGGCATCGTCCTGAATGGTGGGAACCTGATCCGGGCGGATGGAGAATTCGTCGGTATCGAAAAAGACATCCTGGCGGCCACCGCGCGCGGCTAACAGATCTTCCTCACCGGGCGGAGGAGTTACGGCGGCGGCGGTCACGGTAACGCGGACCGATGCTCCCTGGACCCCGCCCGGGCCTTTAGCAAAGAGGCGATAGGTGATGGAGTCGGTAGGGCTGACCTCTTTGGAGCCGTTGGCTTCGACGGGACCCAGCGGCTCAATCCGAACCTCGGTGGCGTTTTGGGTTTCCCAGGTGATGAGCGTGGACTGCCCCGGCTGAACCGTAGCTGGACTTACGTTGATGTTGGCAACCGGCACCGGCGGAGGCGGCGGAGGGGGCGCAGTGCTGATTGGTTTTTTCCCGCCACAACCATAGAGACCCAAGGTCAGCAGAAACAGTACCAACCAGCCCCGAGCGGCTTTGAACGCATCCGATGAGCAGCGCCTGCGGAGTTCCATGGCACCCTCCTACTCGATGACAGCCAACACCAAGCCAGCGGCTGGCTCGAGGTACGTCTTGGGGAAAAAATCATACAACCGCTTGAGAGGCGTGTCCAGCGCGGCGGGGGCCTCATCCTTTGGGTGTCCAGAACCTGACGGCGTCGAATGCGTCATCACTCCCCCACGGGTCCCAGACAGTCTTGTCACCACGGCTCATGGCTCCGGGCCAGCTTCCCTGAGAAGTTGACATGGCTCTTGGGTACCAACCCGTGGCTTTCATCACCAAGTTCTTCTTCCCCTGTTGCCACCAGTACGAATAGCCACCGTTTTGTTTCTTTTCGCCGGGATAGACAACAATTACATGGCCATGGCCACCGATCTTTTTTGTTCCGCCTATTACAAGCGTACCCTGGTTCGCCAATTGATATCCTTCTTCTAAGGTCACACCCCGCCAGTAGCCGGACATGAAATCGACCAAAGCGTTAGCCTCGCGGTAAGCTTCATCCTTGTTGCTGATCTCTTTGAGAACGCCCCAAACGGCATTGCTGCAGGAGGCCTGATTCGCATCGTACGCACGATCGCAGGCTTGCTTGAGCTTCATGACTGCTGGACTGAGATCGGACATGACAGCTACTCCTTACCTGGCAAGAATTTCTTCTGATTTTCGTCCCATAGCAGTGGCGGTAGAGACCGGTCGCCAAGCGCGGCAGGGTCCTTAAGGAACAACTCAACCCGATTGGGAAATCCATTTACCCAGCCGTTAAACGTTACGCGAAGACGGGTGGGCGGATCGTCGGGGAAGTTATACGGAAGAGAACCCAGCACCGAACCGGCTGGCGAAAATAGAAGCGGCCGGGGCATCGTAACCTGTTCCACGGTTGTTCCCGGTTGATTTTTATAATAGGCTTCCGCCCGGACGGAAATCAGCAACAGCGCCGGTTTTCGGGTCGAGCCAGGGATCGTGCAGGTGTAGGTGTACCCAAGAAAGCGTTGCCAATCCGGCGGCAACCACTGCTTCCGGACAGCATCGGTGGGTTTGCAAAGACCAGGGGTAACAACAACTCTTCGAGGGCCTGCCGAGACGGCGGACGTGGCCAGGCCCAATAACACAGCGCTCAAAAGCCACAATCCTGGACGAAGACGATCAAGCATGGGGATATTCCTCTTCGCACGCCGCTCTGCTCCAGCACGCGAGCAGAAATTGGATCCCTTCTGTTCCGCTAAAGCGGAGATTCTACTCCCAATGGAAACGTTAGCGCAGGGTTAAATCGGCGTAGTGGGAGAAGTTGGCTAACGAGATTTCGTCGTTGGATGGGATGTAGAAACCGAATTTGCCGGCGGCCAGATTTACTCCGGGCTGGGACCAGGAATCGACGATGGTCCACTTACCTTTTTCCAGAATTTCGTGCACCACCTGAGTGGGCGAAATGCGGATCTGGAAAGTGTGGACTTGCTTCTTTTCGCTCTTGAAAGGAACCTTGACCGCTTCGGTCTCCTGTCCGGCGCGGACCTGGGAGCGATAGAAGTAATTTTCATCCATCTGGAACAGTTCGTAGTTCTTGTCGTCGACGTAGTTGAGGACCCACTGCAATCGCTTGCCTTTGCGCAGAGCCGCGTTGAAAGTAAACGTGCCGGACGTGGGAACGGTCTTATAAAGGATGAAGTTGCCGCCTTTCCGAATATACCAGTCGCCTTCATATCTCCAGGCGGCCGGCAGCTCCCAGTCGCCCATTCCACCCGGGGTCAGGCTCAAGTCCAGGCTGCGGGATTCGCCGGCCGCGACCTGCACCATGGAAGTGCGAGGAGCGCTCTGGGTAGTGTGAGCGGTGAGAATGTAAGTTCCGGGCGGAAGACTGAGTGCATTGCCGCTGGTGACCTTGATCGGTTGCTCACCGGGCCGAGCGAGCGTGACGGTCGCGTCCGGAGGCTGGAAGGTAATCTTTATTTCTCCGACGACCGGCTGTAAGTCTGTGTCGCCGCCGCTTAATGCGACATTGGATCCGCCTTCGAAGTGCTTCTGCAGTCGGGTAGGCTTGAAGCCATCTTTGCGCAATTCGATCTGATGATCGCCCGGGCTCAGGGTCGTAAAGTGGAAGCTCCCGTCAGATTGCACCGTTCCGACTGACGCCTGGTCAATGAATACTTCGGCGCCGGGAACGCTATCCTGTATGGACAGCGACGCCATACGGACGACGGGCACCAGCTTGAAGGTGAGACGAGTTTCTTCGCCTTTCTGGATTTTGACTCGCTGCTCGGGCGCATCCTGGAAACCGTTCTTAGTAACGCGGATGGCGTAGTCCCGCGTCTCCAAGCCGGGAATGCGCAATTGACCGTCCTTAGTAAAGTGCTTGGAAAGTTGGCCGTTGACATAGACCTGCGCTTTGTCTTCTCCCACAATTACTACCAGGGTGCCCGTCTCCTGATCGGTTGAGATGAAGGCATTCAGCGTGGGCTGTGAGCCTATCTCAATATTCACAGTGTGCTGGTCCTTCCCCTGGGTCAGGGAAAGTTGATGGGAGCCGGGGGAGAGTCCGGCAATTTCGGTGCCGTCAGGTCCGACTTCGGTGGGCGGCAGGCCGTCCCCGCTTAACTGCGCGGGACAGAAGCTGCAATAGACTCTGATGCGGTCGCGCAGGTTGCTGACCACGATAGCTTGAATCCGATTCGCGGCCTGCAGTTTGCTGATCACGGGAAGCGAGTCGGGAGCAGCGGCAAAAGAAAACGAAACCTGGCCGTTGGGCCCGGCAAACTTTAATTTGTGATCTCCGGGATCGATCTTGTCCAGCGTCCACTGCGCGGACTCAACTTGTCCGGCAGGCCTGTCGTCATACCAGAGAGTTCCGGTATCAGTGTCGGTGGCCAGCTTGATCGATGCGAGCACGGATTCGAGTTTCAGATCGATGGACGCCGGAGAGCCGGATTTCACTTCCAAAGTTCCGCTGGCGGTCTGATATCCGCCGAGCTCAGCTTCGATCTGATAAGTACCCGGTTCGAGATTCAGTTGCAGGTCGGAAACTCCGCGAGGTTTGTTGTTGATGCGGATCCCGGCGCCGGAAGGAGAAGTGTGAATGCTGGCGGCGACCGGGATCACGGTTGCGCCGCTGGGGCCACACTTATGGGCAAGCAGGCAGCGGTCCGCGACGAAAGCAAGTACCAGCAGGAGAACGACAGCACTGGCCAACGCGAGCTGCATTGGCCGTGGAAGCTCGGACACACGGGCCTTGAGCCGATCGACCGCCGGCGCGGCATGTGAATACAGCTCTTCGGTCCGAGCGCGAAGCTTGGCAAAAAGCTCAGTGATACGCGATAGCCATTCCCTGCC
>CAZGSU010000057.1:0-62427 GCA_964528615.1 uncultured Acidobacteriaceae bacterium
AGTATGCCAAGGGCCTGGCCCACCTGGTGATCTTCACCTTGCTGGTGTTAGGAGCCAGCAGCGGCAGCGAGGCCATGGGGACGGTTTTCGGACTGGGCATTGCGGGATTCTACATCTACCAAATCTTCGACGCCGTGCGTACGGCTCGAGCCATTCAACTGGGACAGCCGGCGCCGGATCCGTTCGGATTGGGCACAACCTTCAGTTCCGGAACCGGCCCCGGCGATCGCATGGATGCCAGCAAAGTTCCGGTCGGAGCCTTGATCCTTATCGGCCTGGGCGTGATCTTCCTGCTGCACACGCTGGATATCTGGGATTTCAGCGCCCGCCGCGTCTGGCCGCTGGTGCTGATTGCCATCGGCGGATTCCTGCTGGTGCGCCGATTGGGTCTGATCGGAGAAGTGCCGCCGGGATTTGACCGCGCACGAAGTTGCCGACGCGGCTTGATGGGGCCAGCAGTTCTGTTGACCCTGGGGGTTCAGTTTCTGCTGGAGAGTATGGGCGTAATCAGGTTCAGCCGCACGCTGCCCCTGCTGCTGATCGTGATCGGACTGGTAAAGATCTTCCAGAGTACGGCAGGCCCGGGTCCGCTCGAGGGACCGCCACAGGGCGGAGCGCCGCCGCCGGGGGCGATAAGCGGCGAGGTACAGCCGCCGTCATACCCGGAAGTGAAGCCGGAGGTGAAAAATGGCTAGCCCGGTACAAGTTCCTCCGACCCGAGTAAGGCAGCGCCGTTCCATGGCCGGGCCCGTCGTGCTGATCCTGCTGGGAGTCGTACTTCTGCTCGCGACCCTGGGCGTGCTGCACCCGCAGCCCCTGTTGCGTTTCTTCGGGACTTACTGGCCAGCGCTCATCATTCTATGGGGCGTGATCAAGCTGCTGGAGTACCAGCAGGCGCAGAAGGAAGGCGTACGTCCGTCCGGAATCGGAGCGGGGGGAGTGCTGCTGTTGTTCTTCCTGATCATTTTCGGACTGAGCGCAACCCAGGCTTCGCGCTTTAACTGGGATGAGATCCGCGACCACATCAATGTGGGTGATGAGGATTTCCAGATTTTCGGTCACAGCTACAGTTACGACGACCAGCTTGAGCAGGAATTTCCGGCGGGTGCGGGGCTGCGCATTGTGAACGATCACGGTGCGGTGAATGTGACCGTGTCCAACGACAAGCAGATTCGAGTGGTGGTACACAAGCGGATCAACGCTGACAGCCAGCAGGAAGCAGACAAGTTCAATCCCGGCACCAAGCCGCAGATCAATGTCAGTGACAACGCCGTCACGGTGAATGCCAACACGCAGGGCGCGGGCGACCACTCGATCACCACCGATCTGGATATAACCGTCCCACGCAAAGCGTCAGTGGTGATTACAGCGCGGCGTGGTGACGTCAGCGTGCTGGGCCGCGACGGCGACGTTGACATCACCAGCCAACATGGCGATGTTGCTGCGTCGGATATCAACGGCAAGGTGAATCTCAACCTGGCTCATGGCACGGCGCGGGTTTCCGGTGTCTCCTCCGATGTTACGGTCCAGGGGCGGGCCGACGACGTTTCGTTACAAGACGTTAAAGGGAGCGCGCGCCTCAGCGGAGAGTTCGACACCATCAAGCTCTCGAAGATCGCCAATGCGGTCAGTTTCAAGTCTGCCCGCACTGACATGGAATTCTCCAAGCTCAGCGGTGACCTCGACATGGATTCGGGCGATATGCGGGCCAGCGATCTGACGGGCCCGTTCCGGCTGCTGACCCGGTCGAAGGATGTCCGGCTGACCGGCGTGAATGGCGATGTGCGAATGGAAAACGAGAACGGTGCGATCGAAATCCGCATGAACAAGCTGGGAAACATGCAAGTCAGCAACCGCAACAGCGATATCCAGATTTACGTTCCGGACAAGGCTGCTTTCCAGGTGGATGCGCACTCTCGCGGCGGCGAAATAGAGTCGGACTTCGACGCTCTGAAGATCGACAACGGTGACAATCAGGCGACTGCCAGCGGAACGGTCGGCGGAGGCGGCCCGCATCTGGTCATCAACAATGAGCACGGTGGAATCGAACTGCGCAAGGGATCGGCGATTGCCGAAGTGCCAGCCCCGCCCAAGCCACCGCACGGACCAAACCCACCGAAGGTGCCGGTGCCAACCGAGAACTAGTTTTCAACTATTCGATGGAGCGAACGGGCGTCCTCGTTCGTCCACGACGAGCTTCTGCCGGACGGGCGGGGACGCCCGTCGCTCCATTGTGCACAATTAGTCCTGCCCCTTACGTCCCAAGCCGCGCCCGTGTTATGTTCAATTTCCACCTACTCTTGCTATGATCCGCTCTTATCAGGGGAAAACGCCGGCGATCCCGAAGTCCTGCTACGTCGACGATTCGGCGCAAATCATTGGCGACGTGATTCTTGGCGAACACGCCAGCGTCTGGATGAATGCAGTCCTGCGCGGCGACGTCCATTCGATCCGCGTGGGTGCGTATTCCAACATCCAGGATTGCAGCGTGCTTCACGGCATGAAGGAGCAGTACGGAGTTTTCCTGGGTCAGTACGTAACTGTCGGGCACTCAGTGACGCTGCATGGCTGCACAGTTGAAGACCGCTGCCTGATCGGCATGGGATCGATCATCCTGAATGGCGCGCGAATCGGGGCGGGCTCGATCATCGCGGCCGGCACGCTGATTCCGGAGAAGACGGTTGTGGAGCCAGGGTCGCTGTGGATGGGCTGGCCGGGCAAATTCCGCCGCAGGCTGGAAGAGAAAGACACCGAGAGCATCATGCGCTACGCGAATAATTATCTGGGATACAAGGATTCGTATTTGCGGGAGAGGAAGTAAGTCAGCTATCAGGCGTCAGCCTTTTGGGTTTTTAACTTTTCGATGTAGCGACGGGTGTCCTCGCCCGTCCACGATGAGTTTGTTTCGGACGGGCGGGGACGCCGTCGCTACATCGTAGAAATCTGACCGTGATCAAAGCCATTCGAGGAACGCGCGATCTTCTCCCGCCGGAAACGGCGTTGTGGAATTTTGTTGAGGCGGCAGTGCGTGACGTCTTCCGCGCCTACAATTTCCACGAGATTCGCACGCCCATTTTCGAGGCGACAGAACTCTTTGCCCGCGGCGTAGGTGAGGAGACTGACGTGGTAGCGAAGGAGATGTACACGTGGGAGGATCGCGGAAGGGCGCAAAGCGATAAAGGCCAGTCCCTCACCCTTCGTCCAGAAAATACCGCGAGCGTGGTTCGGGCATACATCGAGCATAAGCTGTGGGACCGTGGTCTGAACAAGCTTTACTATATCGGGCCGCAGTTTCGACGCGAGCGGCCGCAAAAGGGGCGCTACCGCCAGTTTTACCAGATCGGCGCGGAGGTCATCGGGCCGCCCACGGCAGGCAGCGAATCTCCGGCGCGCGACGCCGAAGTGCTGGAGCTTCTGGCGACCTTGCTGGACCGGCTCGGCATAAAGGACTGGACTCTGGAGCTGAATTCAGTGGGTTGCGCCAACGATCGCGCCACGTATAACGAGGCTTTACGCAAGGCACTGGAGCCTGTCGTTTCCCGCATGTGCGAGGACTGCCAGCGCCGCGCCGTTACCAATCCCCTTCGAGTGTTTGATTGCAAAGTTCCCGCGGACCAGCCCATCATCGAGAAACTGCCGCGCATCAGCCAGTTTCTGGACGAAGGCTGCCGCAAGCATTTCGAAGAGGTGAAGGCCATTCTGACCTCGGTCGGGGTCGAGTTTCGAGAAAACGACCGTTTGGTCCGTGGGCTCGACTATTACACACGCACGGCGTTCGAGTTTACCCACGGCGCTTTGGGGGCGCAGAACGCAATCCTCGGCGGCGGCCGCTACGACGGACTTTCGGAATCGCTCGGCGGACCGCAAGCTCCCGGAATCGGCTTTGCCATCGGCGAAGACCGGCTGGTGCTGGCGCTGCAGGAATCCGCCCACGCGGTGCAGCGCAAGCCGGATGTCTACATTGCGCCCCTGGGAACCGGCATGGACCGCGAAGCGGCGCGCCTGGCGCGGGAATTGCGCCGTCACGACGCGGTGGTGGAGCTGGGAGACGAGAGCTTCCGGCTGAAGAAGTCTCTGGAAACTGCCAGCAAATTGGGCGCCCGCTTCGCACTGATCGTGGGCGAAAATGAAGCTGCGTCCGGATCGTTCTCCTTGAAGAATCTGGAAACCGGAGAGCAGGTCTCGGTCCCGCGCGCCGAGTTGGCGAAGACGATTCAGGCGGGTTAGCTGGTTTTTGATGATCAGATCGATGGAGAGACGGGCACGCCCGTCCGGAATGCGCCGAGTGGACGGCGGGGACGCCCGTCTCTCCATCGGACTACAGGAGGATTATGAAAAAGCTCGGCTTCATCATTTGCCTCTTCTTTTCAATCGCTGCATTCGCGCAGGCCTCAGGGCATCAGTCCAAACCTCTGAGCCCGCTGGAGCAGGCGCTCATTGCCAACACCAACGCGGTTCCGGAGGCCCAGAAGAGCCGGAATGTTGACTTCCTGAAACGCACGCTGACCGATGACTTCGTCTCCGTGGGCAGCGAAGGCAAACTCCACGACAAGGAGGAGATGCTGACCAGCGCGCACGATGGCGAACTCAAAGATTTCTACACTTACAATCTGCGCGTGGTGCCAGTCAATGACGACACCGCCATCGTCACCTACGACTGCATCGTTCACATGCCTGAGGGGGACGCACCGGGCCTGGCGCCCCGCTATCAGCACATTTCCGACTTGTGGGTGAAGCAGGATGAGCAGTGGCGTTTGAGATTCCAGCAAGCTACGGCGGCGCGCCCGATTGATTGAAAGCCCCCTGAAGCCTTGAGCCCTCCGGATTTTAAAGTTGACTTGGCAATACTCCTCAGCCTAGCATTTCCCCGCTAAGCCGTGATCTTGACCAGGCGATTCCCAACAAGGAGTCCCTCCCATGAAGCGAGTTTCAACTGTCGTTCCACCGTTGTTGTGATTGCCACGGTGTTGGCGCAAGCACAGATGCCCACGCCGACGCCAGCGCCGGAGCTGAAAAAACTGGATTACTTCGCCGGAAACTGGACGATGGATGGTGATTTCAAGCCTAGCCCTACGGGGCCGGGAGGTAAAACCACCGGCACTGAACACAGCGAGTGGATGGAGGGAAAGTTTTTCTTGGCTTCGCGCGGAACTTTTGGCGGCGCGATGGGTAGCGGCGTCGAACAGACATTCATGGGCTACAACGCCGACCAGAAGGTGTACACCTATGACGCCTTCAACAGCATGGGACAGCACGAATACGCTACCGGCACGGTCGAAGGCGACACCTGGACCTGGCTGGCGGACGAAAACATGGGCGGGCAGAAAATGAAGGGACGTTTCACCATGAAGATCCTTTCCCCCACTGTGTACAGTTACAAGTATGAGCTCTCGCCCGATGGAAGTAATTGGTCGGCAGTCGGAGAGGGTAAAGCTACAAAGACGAAATAGATTTCTTGTCGACGCATTGACGCGGAAACCGCTCGTTCGACCTCAGGCGTACACGGGCGGCCGCGTCCCATTGCACTTTCTCAGTCAGTCCCCCGGCAATGATCTCCTCCATTTATAATCTCTGATTCGGCATACAGCCGCATTCTGCATTGAAGGGTACAACTTGCTCGATTTTTTAGGCGATCTACGGCGTACACATATGTGCGGCGCTCTGCGTCCAGCGGACTCGGGCAAAAAGGCCGTGCTCATGGGATGGGTCAACCGACGGCGCGATCTCGGGAACCTGATCTTTATTGATATTCGAGACCGTACAGGCGTCACTCAGGTTGTGTTCAACAAAGAGCGAGACCCGGCGATCCACCAGAAGGCTGAAGTGTTGCGCAGCGAGTACGTCATCGCCGTCGTGGGCACGGCCAAGCAACGGGTTCCGGACACGGTGAACAAGAACATTGCTACCGGCGACGTGGAACTAATCGCGGACGAGTTGCGCATTCTCAACGAATCGAAGCAGCCGCCGTTTCTTCCCAGCGAAACCGTGCTGCCCAATGAGGAGATGCGCCTCAAGTATCGCTACATCGACCTGCGCCGTGACGCCATGCAGTACAACATCGAGCTGCGGCATAAGGTTGCGCTGGCCGTTCGCGACTATCTCTCGGCGCAAGGATTTTTCGAGATTGAGACTCCGTTCATGACCCGCTCCACGCCCGAAGGCGCTCGCGACTATCTGGTGCCCAGCCGGGTGCAGCCAGGGAGTTTCTACGCGCTGCCACAGTCGCCGCAGCTGTTCAAACAGATCCTGATGATCTCCGGATTCGACAAATACTTCCAGATTGTGCGCTGCTTCCGCGACGAAGACTTGCGCGCCGACCGTCAGCCGGAATTTACCCAGATCGATCTGGAGATGTCGTACCCGCAGCCGGAGCGGGTGTGGGAAGTGGTCGAGGGCTTTCTCACCGCCGCGTTCAAAGCTGCGAGTCACGATATCAAAACCCCGTTTCCACGCATGAGTTATGACGAAGCCATGCGGCGCTACGGCATCGACAAGCCGGATATGCGGCTGCCCGCGATGGTGAATGTGCGGGAAGCGTTCACGCCGGAAGAGCTGGAGACGTTTGCCACAGCCTTCAAGGTCGGCCCGGATGTCGCTCCTTTGCTCATTCGAATTCCGAAAGCCGGGGAGATGTCGGGAACCGAACGGCGAACCATTGGAAGCTACGGTGCGTTCGCGCACGCGCAGGGGCCGGCATCGGTAAGTCTGATGACCGACCCGAATCGTTTTGCCAGAGACTATCCCAATTCTCTGGAAAGAATTTTGAAAGTGGCTGAAGTCGAACCCGGAGACTTGTGGTTACTGGTGGTGCGGAAAGCAGATTCGAAGCAGAATGCGAACCAGTTCTTCCAGACTTGCGGTCAGCTTAGGCTCGACCTCGCTCAAAAATATGCGGCGAAGCACGGGGCGTTTGCCAAGACCGGCGATCCCGCAAAGGACTACCGCTTTTTGTGGGTCACAGATTTCCCGATGTTTGAGTGGGACCAGGAGAACAAGCGCTGGAACGCGGCCCATCATCCGTTCACGTCGTTGCACGACGAGGACATGGCCAAGCTCGAAACCAGCTTCGACACAATCCACGATCCCAAATCTCCACTGGGAGAAATTCGCGCGCTGGCTTATGACGTGGTACTGAACGGCACTGAGTTGGGCTCAGGCTCAATCCGTATTCATCGCCAGGATATTCAGGGCAAGATCTTTCGCGCACTCGGAATGACACAAGAGGAGGCCCGCTCCCGCTTCGGATTCTTTCTGGAAGCTCTGGAGTATGGCACACCTCCGCATGGCGGAATCGCGCTGGGACTGGATCGCATCGTAATGATCCTGGCCGGGGCGGACAGCTTGCGCGAAGTGATTCCCTTTCCCAAGACCGCGCGGGCGGTAGATCTGATGGTCGATGCGCCGACTCCGGTGAGCGAAGCGCAGTTGAAGGAACTGGGGATTCAGGTGAGGAAGTAAACCGTCATAAGCGCAGAAGCCCTCCTGATCATTCTTAATTTCTCATCTTGAGCGGAGGGATGGGACTCGCTTGCGAGTCCTTTCCCGCAGTCGAAAGACCTGCTGTTGCCTGTTGCCCAGCGGTCGAGCAAGGAAAGCAGGTCCCCGACTTCGCTCGGGATGACAAGCAGGAGGTGTGTTACCAGAGAGCCAGTTGGAATGCAGATCCCGGATCGCACTACTTGCGCTTAATGATGAATACCGTCTTGTCGTCGATGCGATCGTCTTCCGTGATCTGCTGCAGATGCTCGTCCTGCTTGATCGCGTATTGCAGGATCGCGTTACATATCTCTCTTGCCGACTGGTTCTGGTGTTCGCGGATCACCTGTTCAATCTGTGACCTGTCCTGCTCGTCGCTGCCATCATAGACCCCATCGGTGTAAAGAAAGAGCAGGTCTCCTGGACTCATGAGGGTGATTTCTGCCAGGTCGGATGAGTTGATCCGCCTGGTCCTGAGCGCCATGGAAAGATACCTGTTCCGGTCGGGATGGTCCTCGGGAATCTCCAGTCCCAGCGCGAGGAACTGCACCATGCTGGCCTTGCCGATCTCCATGAATTTTTTGTATTCGGCGGAAAAGACCAGCGGCGGCGGATGGCCGAAATTCACAAAGCGAAACTGGCCGCCGGAACGTATTTCGCCGTAAAGCATGGTCGCGATTTCACGCGTATTGTCATCCTTATTCCGTCCCAGCGCGTTGCGCGCCGTGACCGACTGCGCCAGCCTGAGATTGATGTCCTCGAAAAGATTGGGAGTGGTTTTTCCGCTCCGATCGAGTTCCGCAAGCATGAAGGCATGAAAAGTGTCATGTACGGTGGAAGCGATTTTAGCCGAGATGATCCCATGGCCCTGCGCATCGACCAACAACACTCCCGCAGTGGTGTAGAGTTCCGGCAGAACCTCGGCGATCCTCACTTGCTCTGAACTTCTCGCCCTCCTGTACTCGGCGGCGAGAGCCGGGGTGTAGTCCGGTCTCGACTTTAACCACTGCACATGCGCGTCTACCGAGTTTCGCGGAGTCTGCCCCTTGGGAAGAGGCTCCAGGTAGTCCTTGGATAATTTGAGGGCCCGTGCGATGCGCGCGTCAATGTTGTAGCGCTGCTGAAAATTGATGTACTCAAAAAGATCGCCGCCCACACTTCCGGCGGGGATGGAGTTGCCGTACATATCGATCCCCTCCAGGTGGGGAATCGCACCCTCGACCGGCATCAGCCGCTTGCGAAGGTAATCGTCGATGCTGGGTTCTACCGGCCGCGTTGCCATAGGCTGTCTGTTTCCTGTTGTCCCCTTCTGCGTCCCGGTGGGAACAGTTGAAAGTATACTTCGGACAGATTTCCAATGATCAGTCAGGTCTTGATTTGCGGGTCATCGCCAATTAAGGCTGACGGGCTTTGCCCGGCTGGACGGGCGGGGGCCCGTCTCTCCATCGATCTTCTAACTCTTCTATCTATCTCTGGCGCAGTTTGTATCGCTGGAGCTTGCCGGTTGCTGTCTTGGGCAGTTCGTCCAGGAATTCCACCCAGCGTGGGCGCTTGAAAACCGGCAGGTGGCTCACCACGAATTCCTGTAACTCGCGGGCGAGGTCGGTGGTTCCTGCTTTGCCAGGTTTCAGAACCACGCAGGCGGCAGGTTTTACAAGCTGATCGTGGTCTTCGCGGCCCACGACCGCCGCTTCCTGCACCGCCGGATGTTCGATCAGCACGGCTTCAATCTCGGCCGGACTGACCCACACGCCACTGCACTTGAGCATGTCATCGGAGCGGCCGGCGTACCAGAAATATCCGTCGGCGTCCTGGTAATACTTGTCGCCAGTGCGGATCCAGTGGCCTTCAATGGTGCTCTTGGATTTCTCGTGCTGGTTCCAGTAATGGGAACAGGTGGAGTCGGACTTGACCAGCAGGTTGCCGATATCGCCGGGCTTCACCGGCTGGTCATGCTCGTCCACGATCCGGGCTTCATAGCCATCGATGATCTGTCCGCTGGAGCCGGGACGGACAGCGCCCGGATGATTAGCGATGTACACGTGCAAAACTTCGGTGGAACCGATGGCATCAAGGATCTCGACGCCGAAGCGTTCTTTGAAACGATGGAAGAGGGCGGCGGGCAGGGCTTCGCCGGCGGAAATGCCGTAGCGGACCGAGGAGAGGTTGAAGTCTGGCGAAGTCGAGCTTCGCTCGATCGGACGGACGGGGGCGTCCGTCCCTACATGGGCTGTGCCGGTCCCAAAAGCCAGTAAGGCCGCATAGTTCGAAGGTACGGAGAAGAACAGCGTCGGGCGATGGCGCTCGATGATTTCGAATATCTTCTGCGGCTTGGGCGGACCCGGCCACAGGATGCTCGTCGCGCCAACCGCTAAAGGAAAGTAGAGCGCGTTGCCCAGTCCGTAGGCGAAGAAGAGTTTTGCCACGCTGAAGCAGCGATCGTTTTCTGTCATCCTCAGAACCGCTTTTGCGTAGCGCTCGGCACAAACCACCATGTCGTGTTGCAGGTGGACGCAGGCTTTGGGGAATCCGGTGGAACCTGACGAGTAGAGCCAGAAAGCGGCGTCATCTTTACTGGTGGGCTCGGCTTCAAGGTCGGGGGAGCTCTGCTCGATCAGTCGGCCGAAGCTCAAGGTGTCTTCCGGCGGGTCAGCGCCCACCACAATGATGTGTTTCAAATAGCGAAGCTGATCCCGGGCGATTACCTGAATTTGCGGATAGAGCGACTCGCTGACTACCGCCACCCGCGCCCGTGCGTTGTTCAGTACGTACTGGTAGTCGGCAGGCCTGAGCAGAGTATTGACCGGAACCGGAACCGCTCCGATCTTGATCGCGCCGAAGAAGCTGAGGGCGAATTCCGGGCCGTCGAGCAGAAGCAGGAAGACTCGCTCTTCGACCCGCACATCAAGCTGACGCAGCCCGTGGCCAAAGCGGTTCACTCCTTCATGGAGCTGGCGGTAAGTGACCTGGGCGCCTTCCGCCTCAATAGCAATCTTTTCTCCACGGCCTTCCTGCAAATGCCGGTCGATGAAGTAGGTAGCCGCGTTGAATGGGTCGGGCAGCAGAATGGGCGTGCCTGGACTCATTGTTCGTTGCTCATGCTCACGTGCTCATTTGGAAGGAACGCGTTTGCGAAGACTGCGGAGGATGATCACGCCGCTGACGCCAAAACTGGTGACGGCTCCCAATGCCAGGGTCTCGGTGAGCTGAGGATTGAAGTGGAGCAGATCGTTTAAAAATGCAGCAAGGGCGAAAACAATTCCCAGGATGTTAAGCAGCGCCGGTGAACGCGATTCGAGGTGACCGCGATCCCGCAAGCGGAGCTGCAGCAGCACCGCCGCCAGCCCGACCGCGCCCATTACCACCACTGCCAGTGGGCTGAAGAAGGCACCGCGATTGGTGAACAGCACCACGAAGGCCAGCGCACCGCACAGCAGGCCAGAGGCTATTACCGTCCAGCGGCGAGCGCGGTTTTCGGGTGGACTCACTTTCACCTCAGTATGAAAGCCCATTGTAGACAGAGTGGGTCACGTTGGAAACACCATTCGTGCCCGGCCAGACCCTCAAAGATCATTGTTTTCCCAGGCATTCTGAGCCCGATGGCCTGGGGCATTGCCACTCACGGTTGCACCACCTGAGGTGGGACGGAATGAGCTACAATCCCCGATGGTGATCGTCTGGACGTCGCTCTTCGGAGCCGGCACTTCGACCCCCGCCAGTCTGAGAATTCGCAATTGAGGAGGGAATGATGGCAACCGTACTATCCAGCGTTCAAATGGACGACAAAGTAACCAGTTACGTTTCCAAGACCCGCAAGATGCTCATCAACGGGCAATGGGTTGAAGCCGCCTCGGGCAAGACGTTCGCCACGTATAACCCCGCCACCGGCGAGGTTCTGGCGCGAGTGGCGGAGGGAGATCGTGAGGACATCGAGCGCGCGGTCAAAGCAGCCCGCGCGGCGTTCGACACCGGCCCATGGTCGAAGATGACACCCTCAGAACGCGGGCGCCTGATCTGGAAACTCGGGGATTTACTGGAACAAAACCTATCAGAATTTGCCGAACTCGAAATGCTCGACAACGGCAAACCGCTCAAAATCGCACGCATCGCAGATGTCCCTCTGGCGGTCGACCTGTTCCACTACATGGCAGGTTGGGCGACCAAGATCGAAGGCAACACCATTCCGATTTCAGCCGGGGGCGGTAGCGCGAAATTTCTGGCTTACACACTGCGCGAGCCGGTAGGGGTTGTCGGCCAGATTATCCCCTGGAACTTCCCGTTGCTGATGGCGGCCTGGAAGCTGGGGCCGGCGCTAGCGGCAGGATGCACGGTGGTGATCAAGCCTGCAGAGCAGACACCGCTCTCCTGCCTGCGGCTGGGCGAACTCATACAGGAAGCCGGATTCCCGGACGGAGTAGTAAACATCGTCCCCGGCTTTGGCGAGACCGCGGGTGCGGCCCTGGCGGCGCATCCCGACGTCGATAAAGTTGCTTTCACCGGTTCCACCGAGGTCGGCAAACTTATTCTTCAGGCTGCGGCCGGGAATCTCAAAAAGGTTTCGCTGGAACTCGGCGGCAAATCACCCAACGTGGTCTTCGGCGACGGCGATCTGAAAACAGCCATTGCCGGCTCGGCCAGCGCCATCTTCTTTAACCACGGACAATGTTGCTGTGCCGGATCCCGTTTGTACGTGGAGAAGAACATCTTCGATGAAGTGGTCGAAGGTGTCTCCGCCAAGGCAAAGAAGATTAACGTCGGCCCCGGCTGGGAGGCATCCAGCGATATGGGGCCTCTGGTATCGGCAGAACAGCTCGACCGGGTCTGCGGTTACCTGAAAAGCGGCAAGTCTGAAGGCGCGAAGGCCGTGGTCGGCGGTGAGCGTCATGGTGACAAAGGGTATTTCGTCCAACCCACGGTTCTGGTGGATACCACCGAAAATATGAAAGTGGTGCAGGAGGAAATCTTCGGGCCGGTGGTGGCCGCAATCCCTTTCACGGATTACGACGAGGTGGTCAAGCAGGCCAATAACAACGTGTACGGGCTGGCTGCGGGAATCTGGACTCGCGATATTGGCAAAGCGCATCGTCTGGCTTCGCAACTTCGCGCCGGCACGGTATGGATCAACTGCTACAACGTGTTTGACGCTGCGTTGCCGTTCGGCGGTTACAAGCAGTCCGGCTGGGGCCGCGAAATGGGCCATGATTCGCTGGAGCTGTATACCGAGGTAAAGGCGGTCTGCACCGCGATTTGATCCGGTCGAGCGAGTCAGCTTTCGTAGATCTGGGGGGAGGCTTCGGCTTCCCTCTTTCTTGTGCTCAGATTTGGTCACGTAATGCCCGGACGCCTCGTCCGGGTGGGCGAGCGCCAGCTCGCCTGGGATTGCAGGCTCCGACTGCCGAGCTTTGCTCGGCTGGGCGGGCGAGGGCGCCCGCCCCTTCGCGTGACCTTCTAACGCTTGCTTCGTCTATTTCCTGATGAAAACCGTTCGCCTTTCCCTGCTTGCAGCACTCTTGCTGATCTTGCCGGCTTTCTGCCAGAACACAGGTCAGGAGGCCGCGATGTTCCGCGGAAACCTTGCGCATACCGGGGTCTACAACTCACCTGGGATCTCAAAGTTCAGCCAGGTCAAATGGAAGTTCCATACCGGCGGACAGGTCATCTCCTCTCCCGCGGTGGCCGATGGCGCGGTTTACATCGCCGGCACGGACGGAAATCTCTATGCCGTCGATCTCAAATCCGGCGTGCAGAAATGGAAGCTGGAGTTGGGCGTGCGGGCCACGTCATCGCCTGCGGTGGAGAACGGAGTTGTCTACCTGGGAACTTACGCTGGGCGGTTCTACGCGGTGGATGCGGCAACCGGGAAATTAAAGTGGAAGTTTTCGACCGAAGGCGAACGCCGATTTGCGGGCAGGCATCTGCATGGCTCGGAGCCTGCCGCGGAAAGCATGCCCGACCCGTTCGATTTCTATCTGTCGTCGCCTGCGGTCTGGAACGGGGCGGTGTATTTTGGCAGCGGCGACGGAAATGTCTACGCCCTGGACGCGGCCACCGGCACGTTGAAGTGGAAATTTCATACCGGTGACGTAGTTCACGCTTCGCCTGCAATCTCCGACGGAACCCTGTTCATCGGCAGCTGGGACAGTTACTTCTACGCCCTCGATGCCGCCAGCGGAAAAGAGAAATGGCGGTTCAAGACCGGAGAGGACCACGAAATCTACAACCAGGTTGGCATTCAGTCTTCGGCTGCGGTAATGGATGAGGTCGTGTACTTCGGTTGCCGCGATTCGAACCTCTACGCGCTCGACGCCCGCACCGGAGAGAAGAAATGGGCCTTCAACAATAAGGGATCGTGGGTCATCACCTCGCCAGCAGTACAGAGCGGCAAAGTCTATTTCGCGACTTCAGACACAGCGACAGTGTATGCGCTGGACGCCAAGTCCGGCACACCGGTATTTTCCTTGAGCTTCAATCACTGGCCGATATTTTCTTCCCCCGCGATTGCAGGTGGCATGTTGTATGTCGGCTCGCACCAGGGAAAGCTTCTGGCCATCGATCTCTCGAGCCAGAAGCTGGCATGGACGTTCGAGACTGACGTCTCCCGGCGGAATGGCCCGGCGCTGACTACGCCGGAAGGAGGTCCGAACTACCAGGCGGCTTTCGTCGACAACTTCTACGACAACATGGTGGCCGGCGTCAGCAAGATGATGAGTGTGGGCGCGATGCTTTCCTCGCCGGTGGTTGTGGACGGTGTCATTTATGTGGGAAGCACGGACGGGTTTCTGTATGCGCTGATGTAGGGCAATGACGGTGCATGGACACAAAAATCCCCGCCCAAGCGGAGCTTGGACGGGGCATCCCTCGAGACACTGCTTAGTTCTTCTCGTTCGCTTCGGCGATGGCCGCCTGGTGACCTGCGTCGGACACGGCCCTCAGGAATGCGTCCGCACTTTTCGGGGTTGCCACCTTCCCCGAAAGGATGTTGCGGAACATCATGTGCTTGCCATAAATGGCGCGAGTGGAGTCATTGTCTTGCTCCACAACCGCACCTTCCAAAGTCAGACCGGCGAACACGCCTTTGGAGCGCGAGTAGGTCAGCAGTTCAGTGTTCATCTTCCAATCGGTTCCGGCGGAAGCATGACGGCCTACCGGGCCTGCTGCGACCGATCCTTCACCGCTGAGCTGAAACTTACTCGAGAGCAGGTGCTGGAACCCCTGATCATTCATGACCAGCATTACCAGGTCCACGCCTTCAACGCCAATCTGCAATCCCCAGCTTCCACCGCCGATGGAGACAAATGCGGGTGCGCTCCAGCCATCAGCCGTTCGGCATGAGGCCACGCCGCGTCCGTGCTTGCCGCCGAAAATGAATCCGCCTTTAATCAGGTCGGGCACCACCAGGATGCACTTCGCATTGCTCAGAACTTCTTCCGGAATGCCTTTGTCCGGAGTCGCCATAATGGACTGCAGCACATCGACGGACGATTGCAGGCGCTTCACCGTATCCTGGCGTGCCGTACCTGCCGAGGCAAAGGTTCCGGCCAGACATAGAAGGCCGATCGACAGAAGCGATATTGTCTTTTTCATGAAAATGTTCCTTTCGGAGCTTTGGAACTAAGAGGAGAGAACTTCAGATGGGCTGACTTAGTTCAGAGAACCTGAAAGGAGAGCAAAGATCCATCTCCACAATCATTGTCTCTCGGACTCCCGATAATAACGGAGCTTTATTGCTCACTTCGGGCTCTCCAGGTGCCCCGTCCAGCTCCTCTCAGGCGGGTTTTTCCCAAAAAAAGAGCCCCACCATTGCGTGTTTGCAAGGGTGGGGCCGACGAATCGTTCAATTCTCTTACTGCACCGCGAGGGCTGCCTTGCTTACGATTGGAGCAGTGGCTACGGGAGCAGACACTACCGGTGCAGTCGCGGTCGTAGCAGACGCTATCGGAGCAGTTGCTATCGGACCAACCACGCTCAACGCGGGATCGTTCAACTTCACGATGAACGCATCGACGTTGCTGGTTCCCGGCCGGTACCGGTCGCCAGTGGTGTAAATGGTGGTGCCTTGCTGCAGCACGGCGACGCGCGAGACATTTTGCCTGGCCACGATCCCTGTGATCAGGGCGCCCAGGAAAGTGGTGGACTCGACGGTGTGCAGGTCTGGCGAAAACTTTGTCAGAAAGCCCGCCGTCGGGTTCAGCGCCATTTGCGGCGCCAGAGGGAAGCCGTAGCTGGTTGCGGTGTCTCCAGCAACATAGACTTCCTGCGCATTGTTGACCGCAATGCTGTAGCCGTGCGCTGCCCCGCCGTTGCCTCCGAGATAGGTCGCGAAGAGCATCGTGCCCTGGTTGCTGAGTTTCACAACGAAGGCGGCGGGGTTGAGTAGGCTCTGTTGGCTGATGAAGCAGTTGGTCGGCTGCGTGGTCTGAGCACCGGCATAGGTAACGGGAAAGTTCTGGGAGCAGGTCCATCCCGTGACGTACACTTCGTTGTCTGCATTCAGCGCAATCGCGTTGCCCTGATCAAAAGGAGCGACGTGATAAGCGTCTGCGGTTCCGCCCAAGTAGAGCGAGAATTTGGAGCTGGATCCGTCTTTACTAAGCTTCGTCACGAACGCCGTGGTTCCACCCCCGCCGGGAAAGCCAATTGACGGCGCGCCGCTGGTGGGGAAGTTGGTCGAGGAAGTGACTCCGGTTACGTAGGCATGGCCAGTGCTGTCGACAGCAATGCCGTTCGCCGAGTCGTCGCCTGATCCGCCCAGATAAGTAGAATAGCCTTCGTTCAGGAAACCATACGGGTCAACTTTGACCACGAACGCATCCTGGCCGCCGCCGGACGCCTTTTGCATCGGATTGAGCGTGGTGGAGAAATATTTTGAGGTGGGGAAGTCGATTGACCAGGTGTCGCCCGCCACGTACGCTGCGTGCGAAGAATCCAGGGCTATCGCGTTTCCGGTATTGAAGGGGAACATGCCGTTATCGCCGCCGCCGAAAGCGATGCAATAGTACTCGGTGGCCAAGTCAAAAGTAATCTTCGCGACGAAAGCGTTCCAGCTTCCATAGGCGTATAAGCGGTCAGCCGAAAAGTCCTGCGAGGTCGTAGTGCCAGTGATGTAAACGCCACTGGAATCCACTGCGATCCCGTTTGCCAGGTCGACACCGCTGCCCCCAAGGACGGTAGAGGCCAAGACCTGGCCGGTCGGGGACAGTTTGGTAACGAAAATAGACGGCGGGCAAGTAGTTTGACCACCGCTTGTGCTGCAAGCCTTTGACGGCCGTCCACCTTCGGTGATCGGGAAGTCGCTGGAGAAAGTATGTCCGGTGACGTAGCTATTGCCGGCGGCGTCCACGGCGATGCCGGTGGCGTCATCGTCGGCACTGCCCATCAGGAACGTGGTGAATGCGACCGTGGGATCGATGACCAGAGCGCGGCGAGGATCATACTGCGCCAGCGAAAAGCCGGCCTGTCCGTCGCCCATCATCTTGTATTCGCCGGCGACTTCTACCCGCTGACTTCCAACTTGCTGGTAGACGTTAGGTCGAACGTGCCGCAGTTCCGATCCGGTTGCCGTGGTGACGACCAGGTCGCCCGTCTTGTTGTCGATGTGCATGCTTTTTGCACCTTCAAACGAAACCCGGATCTGTTTAGGATCGGCTCCCGGCGCAACTACGAAGTCATATTCCAGATCGCGGCCGCGGCCGTAAAGCACCAGGTCGATGCCGTCATAGACGCTGGCAACGCGCAGACGCCCGTAGTGCGGAATGCCCGTGTGCCAGGCTTTGCGGTTATTGCCGATCAGGTAGTTGCTGACTCCGCCGGTGGGCTCGAGGCCCTGAACGTCGGTCCATGGTTTGCCGGCGCTCAACTTCATCCGAACCACGCTCAGGCTGGATTCGGAAGGGTTCACCGATGCGGGAGTTTTGGGTAGAGAAGCCGGAGCCGGGGCGGGCTCGGCCAACACGATCGAGCCACCTGCCGGGGTCATGTAGAAGCGGTAGCCTGCGCCCTGGGCGGTCCACGAAACCTGCGACGACACCTGCCCTTGATTGGGTTCAAACACCAGTGGACGATTGAATGGTTTGGGCTGCGAAGCCGCGGTGAGAAGCGTCGTGCTCAAAATCGCCGAGCACAGAGTAATTGAGCGGAAAAAGTTTTCAAGCACGAGAGTCATCCTCCTTGAAGTGAATTGCCGCCAGGTAATGTGGCGCACCCTCACAAATGCAATCGCTGGGCCAACGATCCGATCGTCCTTCGCAGGGAGGTGGGAGAATCGGTTCAGAGTCGGCAAAGGGTTGAAAATACAGGCGCCGGACAACAGTTATGCGGGTGAAGCAGGTTTGGAGCGAAGGGTTCTCCCGCCCCCGTTAACGCTCGACTGCTCACCGCGGGGTTAGGGCGTTAACAGGAGGGCTAGCGGCGACCGATGTAGGGACGGGCGTCCCGCCCGTCGGGAGAGAGGACCGCCGACGGGCGAGGACGCCCGTCTCTCCATCAAGACGGCGTGCCGCGTCGGCCCGAAAGATCACGACCGGTGTAGAATGCGTCCTGCCCGGGGGTCTGAACAGTGACCCCTCCCGTAGAAATCTACTCACAAGAGGAGAGCACACTTGAGAATTGCAAAGCTCAGACTGGTTGTACTGGCGTTTTCACTGTTGCTGGCCGCGACGTCGGCGCTATGCCTCGCCCAGGCAACGCCCGCGAAGGCTGACGACACTGCCAAAACCGGAACGAAAACCAAGAAGGCCAAAGCAGCACCAGTCGATCCATCCACCATCCCGCAGGCACCGGGGGGTGGCGGCGGCAAGGTGTGGGTGAACACCTCCACAAAAGTCTTCCACAAGGAGGGCGATGAGTGGTACGGCAAGACCAAACACGGTCAGTACATGACCGAAGCCGATGCGGTCAAGGCTGGCTACCACGAGGCCAAGGCGTCCCCGATTGGAAAGAAGAAAGACGATAAAGCGAAATAGAAAATGAGCCCAAGCGCGCCCCGTCCAAGCTTTGCTTGGGCGGGGATTTTTTTGGTTGGGGATACGGAGAGCGTTTTGTCACTGCGGAAGGGGTTAGGACCACAGGCATCTCTTCACCTTGTTGACATTCACCCCCCCGCCCAAGCGGAGCTTGGACGGGACACCCTCCAGATTTCCGCTAGTACAGCCCCAGGCGCACGTGAATCACTTGGCCCTGGTGAGTGAAATTCAGCCCGAAATCGGTCTGGTCGCCGTTCCACAGGCGCAGAAACTTCCAGGTCTCGTTTTCGTAGGCGCCTTCCTCCACGCGCAGAAGTTGCAGATGTTTTCCGGTCGTACCGGCAGGGAGATGGAACTCGATGCGAGCATCGATTCCCGTCACGAGAAACTCGTTTTCTGAAAGTTGCGCCACCAGCGCACGGCCGTGATGGTCCTTGCTTTCCTCTTGCTTTCGTTCCCGGCCGTATTGAGGAAATCCGAAGGAGACGGTCGCCTGCCAGTTGCCGAAGTCGAGTTCTTTCTGGTACTCACCTTCTTCTTCAACCGCGGTCTTCACTTTTCCTTCAAAATTCAGGCGCGCGATCTCGCGGCTCATGGGTCCGATCAGGGCAAAATTTTCGGCGTGGAGTACTGGTCCCTCATCGGGTTTGTAGGTCCAGCCGGTGCGGTCCATTCCGAACGGGGAGAAAC
Organism: uncultured Acidobacteriaceae bacterium; assembly: GCA_964528615.1. Lineage (GTDB taxonomy): Bacteria > Acidobacteriota > Terriglobia > Terriglobales > Acidobacteriaceae > JAIQFF01. The sequence continues at coordinate 19,128 of CAZGSU010000057.1, forward strand.
CGATCGCACCCTCTCCCAGTGCGTAGAAGAAATAATGAGCGTCAATATTGTCGCCGCCAGTTTCCGGGATCCACATTGCATTGTCGGGGCGATGATAGGAGTTCAAGGCGAAGCGGTAGAGAACCGAGTCGTCAGTGTAAATGTCGGGCCCAATCACGTCGAGTGAGGAGGCAATGGCTTTCCATACGTCCAGCATGTTGTAGGTAGGACCGCCGCTGGGGTAATTGAGGCCAGGCACGGTCTCCCTGGGCCATTTCAACCACACATTGACGTACATGGGAATGGGAAACTCCGCCTTCCCTGCCCTGGCGACTTCGTTGATATAGCGCGCCACGGAGTAAGCAGCGAAAGTCTCGTTGGCATCCGCGCCAAAGACCTGCTTCCACGTTCCCGGCGTCTTGTGAAGAGCTTTTGCCAGTTCGGCAGGCACTTGCCCTTGAAAATCCTTGTCCGCGAGCGGGGAGAAATCACGCACACTACCCAGCGATCCTGATTCATTTTCCACCTGCACTAATAGGATCGTGTGCTGGTCGCCATCGATTTCTTTTAAGTGTCGCATGAGGGCAGTGAACGCCTTCCTGTCCGCCTCGAGATTCGCGGGAGCGTTTGCAGACAAGACGTCGATTGGTTCTCCACGCTCGTTGATGACCCTGGGGTAGCGCTGGGTATCGGCCTTGACCCATTCCGGTACGTAATGCATCTTGCCGTTCTTCCAGGTGCCAAACCAGAGCAGGGCCAGATGGAGCTTGTGATCACGTGTCTGTTTCAGGAGTTCGTCAACGATGGAAAAATCAAATTCTCCCGGCTTCGGTTCCATCTGCTCCCAATAGACCGGAGCCTCGACAGTGTTGGCGTGCATGTATTCGAGTAGGGGCCACACCTCCGGCAAAGACGCCGGCCATGCGCTTGAGTTGTTAATTTGTCCGCCGAGAATCAGGTAGGGGTGGCCATCGACCAGCAGCGCATAGCGCCCCTCTTTCTGGATGACCTTCGGCATTTCCGCGCCCTGGCAGTGAGGAAGTCCACAGCAGACGACCAGACATGCAAGCAGGTAACTCCTGAATCGAAGGAAAAAAGTCAGCATTCGCAAACTCTCCTTTTATGCCCCAGCGGTTAGCCCAACAATTCGGCGGCCAGTATAAGGCAGAACACGAAAACACGGGTGCCCCATTTCTCGCCGCCTTTGCGAGAAGTGGGGCACGGCAGCAGAGGCAGGCCAACAGCGCTGCAGCAGTCATCTCAGTGAAGATCAACGACATGCGATACTGACAATGAGGCTTCGAGTTCAGGAACGTCCTGGATTGGGTTCACTTTGAAGCCCACTTCTCGCAAACGACGCGAGAAATGGGGCACCCTTCAGCGACTAGATGTGTGCATCCCCAATGCTATAGGTTCGGTCTCTCAGGCAGGGTTATATTGGGCGAGCGGTGTGTGATTTGTGGCGATGAGAAGACTCTGGCCGATCCTCGTCTTTTTGATCTGTACCCTCTCATTGGCGGGCTGTGCCGCCAAGAAAACACCGGGTGCAGCGCCCCAGCCTGCGGCCCCCGCCCGTGCCCCGATCCGCAGCCAGATTCCGCCGGCTTCGGCGGAGGTGATTGAGCACTGTGTTGTCACCAAGCAGGAGAATGCAAATACGGTCTCTTGCCGCTGCGAGCCGGTAACCACGCGGATCGATTCCAAGACGGGACACACGGTCATCGTCTGCAAGAAGATGCCGGAAACCCGCTGATGTGTGGTTGGAGGCTGCGTGCTCTACGATTCCAGTTATCACGCGGTTGCGCCGGCCACCCACTCCGCCTGGCGGGAGTCGCCGTGGCTGAGCGGGTACAGAACCAGTTCCACGCGGCTGGAGATGCCCAGCTTATCGAAAATACGGAATAGATATTTCTTTACAGTGTGCTCGCTCAGCCGGAGTTCGTGCGCAACTTCCCGGTTGCTGAGGCCGTCGGCCACCACCACCTGTTCTTCCCTCTGTTGTTGCACGTAATCGCAAGGCCTGCCGTGGGGTGGACTATGTCTTGCACCAGGCTGCCATCCCCTCGGTCCCCAGGTCGGTGCAAGATCCGCTGGGCAACAATCGCGCCAATGGACGGAACTCTGAATTTGCCGGTGGCCGCACGCGATGCGAAGGTGAAGCGTGTGATCTATGCCGCTTCGTCTTCCGCTTACGGGGATACCCCCACTCTGCCCAAGCGGGAAGACATGCCGCCCAACCCGATTTCTCCCTACCCCGCCGCCAAACTCGCGGGCGAATACTATATGACCAGCTTTTACCGCTGTTACGGTCTGGAGACGGTGAGCCTGCGCTACTTCAACGTCTTTGGCCCGCGACAAGACCCGGTCTCGCCCTACTCCGGTGTGCTGGCCAAGTTCATCACTCAAATGCTCAAGGGCGAACCCGTCAACAATTTATGGGGATGGAAAACAGAGCCGGGACTTCACCTTCGTCGACAATGTGGTCGAAGCCAACCTGCTTGCCTGCCATGCCGACACAAATGAGGTCGCAGGACGAGTACTCTACGTGGCTACTGGTCAGCGGACCGATTTGTACCAGACCTTTCAGATTTTGAAGAAACTGATCGGGTACACGGGTGACGTGAAATACGGGCCGGAACGCGCCGGAGATGTTAAGCATTCTCTCGCGGACATCTCGCGAGCGGAACACTATCTTGGTTATGAGCCAAAAGTGGATTTCGAAGAAGGTCTTAGCCGAACCATCAAATGGTACCGCAACCGTTAAGCGGAGCCGCAATTTGCCAAACCCTAACTAACAGCCCGCGATTCATCCTAGAGATCCTTCCGGCTCCGCTCTGGCGCCGACAGTGACCTCGATCACGTCCAACTCTGGAATCACCAACGGCGCGGCGAACCTAACGATTGTGGGTGCGAACTTGTTGAAGGAGATGAAAAGTGTGGCGGCGGAGTTGAACCGCCGACGGAAGCCTTTTAAGTCCTGTCGTTTACAATTGGATTTACGTGTCTATTCGGAGCTACGAACCGGCGCAACGTCTTGCTTACATGGAAAAGTCTATTCTGCTCACCGGAGGATCGGGATTCATCGGTTCCAACTTCATCCTGCAATGGATCGAAGAGGAAGGAACACCGGTTGTTAATCTCGACAAGCTGACGTATGCGGGCAATCCTCGCAACCTGCTTCGCGTTTCCTCCGATCCGCGATATGGCTTCGTTCAGGGCGACATTTGCAATCGCGATCTGGTACGCGGACTGCTCCAGACTCACAAACCCACCGCCATGGTGCATTTTGCGGCAGAGAGCCATGTAGACCGCTCGATTCGTGGCCCGGATGACTTCATCCGCACTAATGTTCACGGCACTTTCTGTCTCCTCGAAGAAGCTCGTGCCTACTGCGAGGGGCTGGGGGATCAGGAACGAGAGTCGTTCCGCTTCCTTCAGGTATCCACCGACGAAGTGTTCGGATCGATCGGTCCGGATGATCCGCCATTTTCTGAGAGCACTCCGTACGCGCCCAACAATCCATATTCAGCTTCTAAAGCGGGCGCGGACCATCTGGTGCGTGCCTATCACCATACCTACGGCCTTCCTACTCTGACCACGAATTGCTCCAACAATTATGGGCCTTACCAGTTCCCCGAAAAGCTGATTCCGCTGGTCATCTGCCATGCCCGGGCAGGCAAGCCGTTGCCCGTCTACGGAGACGGCCAAAATGTCCGCGACTGGCTGTTTGTGGAAGATCATTGCCGGGCAATCCGAACGGTTCTGGCTCAGGGAAAAGTTGGCGAGACTTACAACATCGGCGGTTGGAGCGAGAAGCGAAATATAGAAATCGTGGAGGCAATCTGCACGATTCTGGACGGACTCTGTCCGGACGATCCATGCGTGCCGCATCGAAAGCTGATTACGTTTGTAAAAGACCGTCCTGGTCACGATCGCCGCTATGCCATCGACGCTCGCAAGATCGAGCGTGAACTGGGCTGGAAGCCGCGCGAGAGTTTTGAGAGCGGCATTCGCAAGACCATCCAATGGTATTTGCAAAATGAAGAGTGGGTGAAAGACGTGACCAGCGGCAGCTACCGAAACTGGATTGCCACGCAGTACTCCTAGAATTGTCTGGAAAGCCCCGGGTGTCGGGTGCCCCACTTTTCGCCTCTTTTGCGAAAAGTGGAAGTCCAGGAGAACGTTCCGCATGCGAATCACAATCTTCGGCGCGACTGGCTTGCTCGGCAAAGCGCTGACGCAGGAGTGGAGCGAAGATGAAGTCACAGGATTCAGCTCTGCCGACGGGGACATCCGCAACAATAAAGAGGTCGCCAGCCTCGTCGGCCACAGCCGTCCTGACTGGATAATCCTGGCGGCGGCCTACACCGACGTGGACGGCTGCGAAAACAATCGCCACCTGGCTTTCGATGTGAACTGCCGCGGAGCGATGAATGTGGCGCATGCCGCCAAGAAGCAGGGCGCCCGGCTGCTTTTTCTCGGCACCGACTACGTTTTCGACGGAAGCAAAACCACTCCGTACGAAACCGATGACCAACGCGCGCCGCAAAGCGTCTACGGTCAATCGAAAGCCGAGGCAGAAGCGCAGATCAGGGTTGTCCTACCGGAAAGCTGCATAGTTCGCACTTCCTGGCTGTTCGGCACGGGAGGGAAATGTTTTCCCGACACAATTCTTAAGGCAGCCGCCAGCCGTCCACAACTGCAAGTGGTTGGGGATCAGCGCGGTTCTCCGACTTACACCGTGGACCTGGCCCGCGCCATCATTCAGCTTTGCCACAGGGGAGCCAGCGGAATTGTCCATGCCACGAACCGGGGCGAATGCTCATGGTTCGAATTCGCGCGCGCAATCGTGGCAGGGGCGGGTCTGGACACAATCGTGCTTGAGACTACGAGCGATAACTTTGTCCGGCCAGCCAAACGTCCGAAGTATTCCGTACTGTCTCCATCGAGCCTGGAGAAATACGGTGTCACGATGCCGGACTGGCGGGACGCGCTGCGAAGATATCTGGCCGAGAGGAAAGTCGGAGTACCGTAAGCATCCGATGGAGCGACGGGCGTCCCCGCCCGTCGCTCCATCGAGTCAGGTAAAGGACGATTTAATCTTCTCCTGCAGCCTTTTCCGTGGAGTGCCACTCCTGCTCTATGACGGCGGCTGATTCGGGATTAAGCGGTGGCCGCCCCGCCTCCTTTAGCTTCGAGTTCAACTGGGGAACGTCCGTGCTCTTGATTTGTTCCCAGCTTGCCAATTGCTGGTCTAGCACATTCTTCACGTCACTGAACGTGTTCACCTGTGTCCCGGTGGGGGCCGCGTCGGCGCTGTCGACGCTTTCCAGCAATGTGGTCAGCCCGGTGTTCAGCCGGGCCAGACTCCGTCCCCCCGGCGTGCTGAGAAACTTTCCACTCTCTTCATCCCCTTCTAACTCCTGGACCTTGTTATCAAGCGCGGTAATGCTGGTCAGCAGCGGGCCCGGGGTTATGCGGCCCTTCAACGCTCTCAGTTGTTCACGCAATCCGCGGACCTGCTGCAACATCTGAAAGTCGTGGTGCATGGCTGCCGCGATATTCGACCCCAGCTCAAACTGCTGATGCAGATCTTCCGTTGAGCTGTTTACGCGGGGATCCATCTTGACGGTAAGGGAACGCGTGTAACTCTTTCCGTCGACCGTCAGCTTCACGTTGTAATTTCCAGGCAGCGCGGAAGGACCGAGCGGGTAGCGCGGCGTGTCCTGGTAGATCGCCGAAATCGGGTATTGGCGCTGCAGCGAGTCTGGCCGCGGATAGTGCAAATCCCACAGAAAACGGTGCATCCCGGGACGGTTTGATACCGGCTGAGGCGGACGAATCCAATAGGTAGGGATATTTATCTCGTTGGCATCAACCGCTTCGGGCTTGTCCGCGCTGGAAAAATGCCGTACCAGGTTCCCGGCGCTGTCGGAGATGTCGATGATGACCGGACCGGAGGCCGCCGACTTCAACCAGAAATCGATCATTGCGCCATCGGGAGGGTTCTTGCCCGCCGGCTCTTCAGGAGGCAGTGGAGTGTCAGTGTTGTTGTTGCGCCGGACGCGGTAAGTCAGTTGAGGAGCGAAAAGATAAGCATTAGAGTCAGCGACTTGGGAAGCGATCTGCCGAAGTGGAGTGATGTTGTCGAGGATCCAGAAGGAGCGACCGTGGGTGCCGACGACGACGTCATCGTGGTGGATCACCAAATCTCGAATCGAAGTGGCCGGCAGATTCAGGCGCAACGATTGCCAGTGATCTCCGTCATCGAAGGAGACATACACAGTGCGCTCGGTGCCGGCAAAAAGAAGACCCTTGCGCTCGGGGTCTTCACGGACGGTGTTGACCGGTTCATTGTCGGGCAGCCCGCTGATAATCTTTTGCCAACTACTGCCTCCGTCGTGCGTTCGGTAGATATAAGGATGAAGATCATCCAGGCGGAACCGGTTCACCGCGGCATAGGCGGTGCTGGTGTCAAAGTGCGAAGCATCCATTTGTGCCAGTTTGCTCCAGGGAGTCAATTCCGGAGGGGTGACGTTCTGCCAGTGTTTTCCCCCATCACGCGTGACCTGCACCACACCATCGTCGGTTCCAGCCCAAATGAGGTTCACGTCTTTGGGTGAAGGGGCGAGCGAATAGATGACGCCGCGGTGCTTGCCTTTGGCTTCATCGGACTCGACGAATACTCCCAGGCTGGGCGGCACTCCCGGATCGTCACGCGCCAGATCAGGGCTGATGATCTGCCAGCTATTGCCGCCGTCGGTAGTCTTGAACAGAACGTTGGAACCGAAATACAAAATGTGGGGATTGACGGGAGAAAAGATCAGCGGTTGCGTGCGATTGAAACGATACTGGCCGGTGCGAAGCACGACCGGTGAAACATCCTGCGTCTGCGATGTTGTGCGGTTGAATCTGGTGACCCTGCCTCCATAAATGAGGTTGGGGTCGAGGGGATCGGGAGCGACGTATCCATACTCCTCAACGCCGACCGGATACCAGTTGCGAAAGGTTATCTCGCCGGTGTCGCTGCGGCTGGCCGTACCGACACTTCCACTCTCCTGTTGCCCGCCATACACCCAGTAAGGAAATTGATTGTCGGTGATGACGTGATAAAACTGCGCAGTCGGCTGGTTGTACCACGAACTCCAGGTCCGCCCGCCGTTCACGCTGATAGTCGCTCCCTGATCGACAGCGAGAGCGATGATCTGTGGGTTCTCCGGATTAATCCAGATGGTGTGATAGTCGTCACCTCCGGGCGCTCCCTTGATGGCGGTAAAGCTGACGCCGCCGTCGGCGGAGCGGTAGGTGGAAATGTTGGCGATGTAAACCGTATTTTTGTCTTTGGGATCAACCCGCACACAGGCAAAATCGGAGCCGCGCCCCCACAGCCGGCTGTCCGAATTGATTCGTTTCCAACTTTCCCCGGCGTCGTTCGAGCGATACAGGCCGCCCAGCCCGGGAGCATCGACAAGCGCGTAAAGAGCCGAGGGATCGGGAGTAACTCCAAGTCCGATGCGACCTAACCGGTCCGCCCAGGTGGGCAGACCACGGGTTAACGGGCGCCAGGTGTCGCCTCCGTCGGTGGATTTGTACAAGCCGCTGCCAGGGCCGTCATACGAATTCCCGGTGGTCCAGGGTGGGCGGCGCGAAGCCCACATGTCCGCGTAAAGGACTTGTGGATCGGAGGGATCAAAAACCAGATCAATCGCTCCGGTGTTTTCGTCCTTGTACAGAACTTTTTTCCAGGTCAGGCCGCCGTCAAGCGAGCGAAATACTCCTCTCTCGACATTCGGGCCATAGGGGTGCCCGACTACGGCGACAAATAACCGGTTTGGATCATGCGGATCGACGAGGATGACGCTGATCTGCTGTCCGTCGCGCAAACCGAGATGCTGCCAGCTACGGCCGCCGTCGGTCGATTTGTAGATGCCATCTCCGGTGGAAAGGTCGGGCCTGCGAAGCCCTTCGCCACTGCCCACATAAATGATGTCCGGATTCGAGGCAGCAACGGCCAGTGCGCCGATCGAGCCGGTCGGTTGGTCGTCGAAAATCGGATTCCAGGTACGGCCGTAGTCGGTGCTCTTCCACACTCCGCCGTTGTTCGGAGCCATGTAGAAGACGTTTTGCCGTCCCGGCACCCCGGAGATCGCAACTGTTCGCCCCCCGCGAAAGGGACCGATCATGCGCCAGCGTAATTCCTGAAAAAGCCTGGGATCGAAACCTTGGGCAGGGGCGGCTGCGCAAAGCGACCCGATTAACAAAACCAGCAGCAGTAAGCGGCGAAGCGAGATCACATGCCCTCTCCTGAAGGAGGTTCAGCATAAACGATAAACCACGAAAGCGGGAAACGGACGCGTGGGCAGGTTGTTTGTCTGGGAACTTCAGGAGGCCGGCTTAGAGTTGCTCGAGGAGGGCAGCGCGCATTTTTTTCTGGTGCTTGAGGTCCAGCTTGGTTCCGGCACAGGTAACGTGAAATACATCGGTTGCGGTCTGGCCCTGGGTGTCAATGATCGCGACCTCAATGTTGCAGCCGAGTTCGGCCATGGTTGAACTGATGTCGTAAAGCAGTCCAGGACGGTCCTGGGCAATGATCTCGATCAGGGTGCTGTGTTGCGAGTGCTCGTTATCGGTTTGCACACTGGGCTCAATTTTTATTTTCGGGGTCTGCACTCCGGGTTTGAATTTTGTTTCCATCAGTTCGACCACATTGATCTCACCGGAAACGGCTTCCGCAAGTTTTCGCTTCAGGCGATTTACCTCGGACGGATTGAGCTCGAGAGTCCGAAACCGGTCGGAGAATCGAAAGGTGTCCAGGGCCACGCCAGCCTTGTTCGAAAAGGCTTCGGCCTTCAGGATATTCATTCCCCATGATGAAAGCGTACCCACCACATGGGAAAACAGGCCGGGACAGTCGAGGGTCAGGAGAACGAGTTCGAAGTACCCATCGCGGCGCAGGATGTCGATCTGAGGTTCATCATCTTTGTTCTTGAGCAGATCGTACATCCGACAATGCGCCACAATTTCGGCCGGGGTATGCATCAGCAAGTAGCGTTTGGGAAAGCCGTCCAAAAAGGACGTGATGTGTTTGGCGTCAACCTCGCCCGCCGCCGCCACGACTTCCTTGATCCGCTCGCTGTTCGCGGTGCCACCGGTGAGACGCTGGTCGTCCACCGTCCGGCTGAGATGGTTGAACCCGGCAGCGTAGAACTGCCACAGCATTTCTCCTTTCCATGGAGTCAGGGCTTCCGGGTTGACGGCCTTGATGTCCGCGTAGGTGAGGAGCGTTAACATCTTGAGCCGTTCCGTGGTTCCAACCGAATCACTGAACTCGGCCACCACCTTGGGGTCGAAGATGTCATGCCGCATGATGGTTGCCGACATGCGCAAGTGGTGCTCAATCAGAAACACCACGGTATCGCGATCAACCGGTTCGAGACGAAGCCGACCCGAAACGCTGGCCGCCGCTTGCAGACTTCCCGCAACATGGTCTTCCGCCGGCATGCCCTTGCCGACATCGTGCAACAGAAGGGCCAGAAAGAGCAGGTCGGGGCGTTCAATTCCGTCCAGGATGTCGCGGAACCGGCGTTCCAGTTCGCTGTCGGGTGTCCGCAGCGCGTGCACATTCTCGATCGCAACTAACGAGTGTTCGTCCACTGTATAGCGGTGGTAGTAGTCGCGAATGACCAAGGAATCGACGGCCTGAAATTCGGGAAACAGAAGAACCAGCACACCCAGCCGATGCATGGCACGCAGAGCTGCCCCGGCATGTGGTGACATCAGGATTCGCCGGAACTGTGCCCATACCTCGGGCGAATGGTCCGCCCATTCCTTCACTTGGGGAAGAGCCCCCTCGACACACCTTTCGGTTTCGGCAGTCAGCTTCAAGCCGTGGCGGCCGACGAATTCAAAAAGACCGAGGAGCACAGATGGATCCCGGACAGAAGAGAGCTGGCGTAGAAAGACGCGGCCGTCTACTACGGAAAAATCCGCGTTCGACAGGCGCGACTTGCGATTTTCGAACAACCGGTACAGGCCGGAGCGCGCCGGAGGCACTTCGTCGAAAAGTACTGTAAGTCGGTAGATTGACCGAACGTGCCGGAAGTAGGTTCGCATCCAGACCGCGGGGCTGGCAGGCAATCCATTCGGGAGCCCAATCCCGGCGGCCGCGGCTTCAGCCTGCAGTTCGTAAGTCAGACTGTTCAGATCCCGGCCCTGGCGATAGTGCAGGAAACAGCGGACTGCGCAAAGAAAGTCGAGCGCGGCCCGGCAATCCTTGCGCAGCGCGCTGGGCAAGAGATTCTCCGGTTCCGGCCACACGCCCGTCTTCTCAAGTTCTGAAATGAGACTGAGCCAGCAGGCTACCTGGTAGTCACGCAACCCGCCCGGGTAATCCTTTATGTTGGGTTCGAGATGAAAGATGGTGTGACCGTACTTGTTGTGACGCGCGGACGTGAGATCGGTCAGCCTCTGCTGCAGCTCAAGAGCTTCCCGCGCCACCATTTTCGGAATTACGCGGGAATGTAGCTGCTCAAACAATCCGGCATCGCCACACAGGTAGCGAGAGTCGAGCAGAGAAATATTAAACTCGAGGTTGTCGCGATGAAGTTTGCCACACTCCGCCAGGGAGCGGGTGGTCGGACTCACGCGAAGGTGCAGATCCCAGAGCGCCTGGCACAATCGCGGGATCGTCTGCTTTTGCGCTATTTCGCTCAGTTCGGTTTCATGCAGGAAAAGCACATCCACGTCAGAGAAGGGAAACAGCGCTTGCCGGCCGTATCCCCCGAGTGCCGCAATACATAAGCGGTCTGGCCCCCCCGAGGCTGTCAGAGACTGATTCCACAATTCGCGGATCAGTGAATCTGTGAGATTCGAGCGATCACGGATTGCAGCCTGTCCGTCGTGCGACTGCTCGAATCTCCCGCGAATGGTTTCCGACTCTTTCTGATAGGCGTCCTGCGATATCGAGCTGTTCGCCAGCACTGGCATGACACTCCGGGTGCTCCGACAGGATTGCGGTTAGAGTGCCGCCACTCCCCGCTCTTGATTTCGAATTCTAATTGCTTCGTCCACTCTGGAGAGAAAGATCTTCCCGTCGCCGATCTTTCCTGTCCCGGCGCTTTGTACAATCGCATCCACCGCCGCGTTTACGAGGTTATCAGCCAACACCATTTCGATCTTGATCTTGGGTACGAGATCCACGGTGTATTCCCGGCCACGATAAACCTCGGTGTGACCCTTCTGTCTTCCGTGTCCACGCACATCCGAGATGGTCATGCCCTCGACGCCCAGGTCGGCGAGAACTTCCTTGACGGCTTCGAATCTAGAGGGCTGAATAATCGCTTCAAGTTTGGTCATTGTGTTTATCCTCGTACTGGCAGATTCCAGTCTTAAAACCCTTTCTAAGTTTTCCGGTCTTTACCGGACTCACCACCCATGGCTCACAGCGCAGCTACAAAGAAATTTCCACGGCCGCAGTTTCCGACACTGAAGCCTGCAGGTACTCCCTGGGAAAGGCATAGCGCAACAGCGCCGGCGTGATTAAAGTCGTGATCAGTACAAGTACTACTGCCTGTGCATAAATGTCACGCGTTACCAGGCCAGCGGCAAAACCGATGCTCGCCGTAATTAGTCCAACCTCTCCCCGGGGGATCATTCCGATCCCAACGATGAATGAGTCGCGCCTGCCGAATCCGGCAAAGCTGGCGCCGAATCCGCAACCTACGATCTTTCCCAAAATTGCGATCATGAGGAGGAGGGTGAAGAATCCCAGATGCCCTCCCGACTGCCACGCGTTCACATCAAGCCCGATGGATACCAGGAACATTGGTCCGAAGAACGAGTTGGTCATGGCCCGCAATTCCTCAATCACCCGTTCGTGCGATGGCGTGGCAGCGACGAACAACCCGGCCAGATATGCGCCGGTGATGGCCGCCATCTTGCCCAGGGATTCCGCCGTAAAGGCCATCAAGAATGCAATCGCCAGGGCGGCCGCAACCTCCATGTGGTGGCCGTGCATTCGGGAAGCCAGTTTCATCAGCCAGCGGGTGAGAAACGGGCCCGCAGCAAACATCGCTACCAGACAGGCCGTCATGTAACTTACCGGCATAATCAGGGCGTTCCATCTGCCCCCGTTGTCGGCTCCTGAATGTGCGCTCACCGCAATTACTAACGAGAGCACGATTAGACCCATCACATCATCGATAACCGCTGCACCCAGGATCGTCGAACCGGCTTTGGACCGAATCTGGCTCAAGTTCATCAGCGTTTGCGCCGTGATGGTAACGCTGGTTGCGGTAAGAATCGTGCCGATGAACAGCGACTGCTGCCAATTAAAACCGACCCATCGGGAAAGCAGGTAGCCACCCGCCATCGGGAGTAACACCCCGCCGGACGCCGCCCAGAAAGCCGGCTTGAGCGCTCGCTTTGCCATCGCGATGTCGGTCTCCAGGCCAGCCACAAACATGAGCACTACAACACCGATCTGGGCCAAAACCTTGAACACGCCGGCGACCGAGGCACCGCTGTCCCGGGTGGCAACCAGCCAGTGCATTTGCCAGATGTTGAGCGCGCTGGGACCCAAGAGAACGCCCGCCAGCAATTCTCCCAGCACAGCAGGCAGTCCAAGGCGAGTTGCCAGGGAACCGGCAGTCTTCGCCGCCGCGATCAGCAGGGCTATAAACAACAGTATTTGGAGCGAAGTGCTCATCGCCCTCCACGAAGCCGCACGGGCCGCGGATGACTTTTGGAGGCAGACCGCAACATCGAAATCGCGATGGCCAGCGCACAACCCGCCATCACGGCAAAAAGAGGCACATGCCCGACAAGCACAAGAAAGAAACCGACAATAGCGGCGCAAGACCAGGCTAACCGCTGTTGCTTTGCCAGTTCAAATATTTTACGGATCATGTTCCCCTCCGGCGCTCAGCGAATATGTAACAAGATTGCCAGCACAGCCGCGGCCAATCCGCTGCCAGCCAGGAACAGAACTGGAGTGGCGAAAGGCTTCTTGAACGAGGGCCGCGCGATGCCGTTTCGTTCGTGGCCCCGTTCTTCCTTGAGCAACTCGGTCAACATTTTGCGTTGCTCCAGCGTGCTCACGCAGCGCAAGGCCTCTTGTGCCGCTGCATAGCCTTTCTGAGGTATGCGCAGCTTGAAATTCAGCTGCGCCAGAGTGTAGTGGGCCGCGAAGCTGTCCGGTTGAAGCTGGGTTGCAAGCTCGAGGTGATCGATTGCAGGGTAGATATTGCAAGTCAGAGCATTCGCGAGACCCAGAAAAACATGGGCTTCTCCAAAACTTGGTGCAATCTCGGTGCTGCGGGAGAGCGCAACCAGCGCCGCCCCCGCATCACCGGTTTGAAGACGTTCCACGCCTTCCCGGAAACACTCGATCGCTTCGCGCGGAAAATCAAGTGCCGGCGGACATTGCCAGGTCATGGAATGACCGCCCAGTTCCCCGTTGATAGCGAATACGTTCGTCATCACGCTGTCTCCCGGGCGACCTGCAAACCGCCCTTAGCCTCACTCGGCATCGCCCCACTGTGAGACGTATCCTGCCTCAGCACGAACTCGGGATAGCAGAGAGCTCCCATTTCCGGGATGTCCAGCCCTTCGAGTTCGTCCGCAGAGGAGACGCGCTGGCCAATAATCACATCCATGATCCAGCCGGCCACATAGGAAAGGGCAAAGATCCCTCCTATCAACGTCCCGACTCCGATCAACTGCGCAACCAACTGGCTGGCATCGCCGTAAAATAGGCCGCGAACCGACCCGTTGACGCCGTTCCAGCTTCCACCGTAGTTAGAGGTTCCATCCGCAAACAGGCCAACGGAGATCACGCCCCAGATACCATTTGTCCCGTGAACGGAGATCGCGCCCACCGGGTCATCGACCTTCAGCACGCGCTCTATGTATTCCACACTCAGGCAAACCAATACGCCGGCAACCAGGCCGATGATCGCGGCTCCTACTGTGCTTACGAACCCGCTGGGAGCGGTAATGGCGACCAAACCTGCCAGCAACCCGTTACCCGACATGGACGCATCTGGCTTGCCGTAGCGGATCCACATGTAGAGGATGGCGCCAAAAGAACCTGTGCAGCCTGCCAGCATCGTATTCACAGCGATAGATCCGATGCGTAGCGCTCCGTTGCCCGAAGCAGCCAGAGTGCTTCCTGGGTTGAATCCGAACCAGCCGAACGCCAGGATGAAGCAACCAGTGAGCACGATGACGATGTCATGTCCCGGCATTGCATTGGGGGTGCCATTGCGGTTGTACTTGCCGATCCGCGGCCCAATAATCATAGAAAGGGCTAGAGCGGTAATACCTCCGACAGCGTGTACCACGCCCGAACCGGCAAAGTCACAGTAGCCGTGGCCCAGGCTGAAGTTGGCGCCCAGTTGCGACAGCCAGCCTCCTCCCCAAGCCCAGTTGGCGAACAGGGGATAGGTGATCGCTCCCATGAATATGGAAGAAACCGCGAACGCGGCGTACTTCCAGCGTTCGGCGCATCCGCCGGTCACGATGGTCAGGGCGGTATCCATGAAAACCATCTGGAACAGGAAGAGCACCATCACGCCGACGTCATACGTGATCCCGCTGAGGAAGAATCCGTGTGTGCCGAACAGGCCCCATGGCTTGCCCAGCAGATTGACGACGTGTTCCGAGTTGAGCGAAGAAGCGCCACCCAAGGTACTATAGGGCGCGCCGCCTCCCATCTGAATTGCGAAACCACAAATCCAGAAAGCGAACAAGCCAAAACCGTAAACCATGAAATTCATCATCATGGTGTGATTGGCGTTCTTGGCGCGGCAGAGCCCGGTTTCGACCAAGGCGAATCCAGCTTGCATGAACATGACCAGAAAGCCGGTGACCAGGGTCCACACAAAGTTGATGGCGATCCGGTTTTGCCCGGCCTGGTTGGTGAGGTCCGCCAGTGTCAGCCCTTTGGTAGCGTCGGCTGGCACCACGTCGTTGACGGTTCCGGTCTTGGTCCCCCCGGGATCGCCTTTCGCCAGATCATCTGCCGAAGGAGGTTGCGCCGCCTTGACGTTCAGCGGCACATCCATGGCTGGCCCGGGTGGCGGTGGCGCGGGTGCGGCTTGGGTGCTGGTACTAGGGGTGGTTTGGGTTTGAGCCCAAGCCGCAAGCCCACATAAAGGCAGCATAAGAGCCGCTGCCAGGAAACACCGTTTGATTCGCTCATCGAATCTCATCGCTCTCTCCATATCGCTTCTCTCCAGAATTCGTTTGTTTCTATCTTGACTTGAACACTCACGCCGATCTCGACTCCCGGGCATCAGCCCGCGCGGAATCCCGACCGCACCGGGCGCGAAGGGCTAAGCCTTCCAGATCGCATCCTTGAGATGCGCTTTGTTCAGCACGCCAATGATCCCGACCAAAGTGATGGCGATACCGAGCAAGGCCAGGATGAATCTGGCCGTCAAGGACTGCGTAAGCGTAAGCGCAACGATCGGAAGCAACCAACCAGCCAGCACCACCAGAACCCCGATAAGCTTCATTTCCGTCTCCTCGCGTTGTTTTCGACCACTGCCATCTCAGACTATTTCGTGAACTCAAGTCCTTTGATCCGGTAAAAGCCGAAAGCCGAATAGACCAGCAATGCAGCCCCGACGATCGCGATCAGTGCGCCCGTGCCACCACCCGCGTACAGACCCGCCGGGAAAGCGGTGAACCCGATTAGAGTTGTGGCCAGGCACGTTCCTTGTTTTGCATTGGCAGCCATGTGGTTTGCTCCTTAGATTTTCATTTTTGTGAACTGCGGCAGCCCGATGCTATTTAGCATCGGCGCTGCTGAATGCATAGATCATGCCCAGCGTCACCGTATTCTGCGCATCCTTGAACAACCCGGTCCGGTATGGGAAAACATTCTGGTCTGACATGTCGCGGCGGAATTCCAGCCGGCTGATGATTTTGCTGGCCAGCATGCGCTGTAAGGTGATGGTGAATTCGCCGACGTTCTGTGCGGTACCCGTTGAAAATCCGTTGTGGTCCTTGAACCATTCGCCGCGGGTGGCAATTGCCCACGTGGCGTTGGGAGCATACTTGATGTATCCGGCAAGGCCGGTCCACCACACAGGAGACGAAGTCGCCGGCAGCCCCGGATTGATTACTGCCACCCGATCGTGGCCGTAATCGTAGTTCGCAATAAACGAGAGTTTCGCGTTGGGGCTGTAGGTCACGACGGTGTCCGTGAGATGCCTGAAGTCCGAATTGTCATTGGACTGTTCCGGCCCCACCAGGTAGTTTTCAGTCAGGCCGAACTTGGCGTTCGGAGTCCAGGCTGCTGTAAAGCCCGTGGTCTTGCCGCTGTTGTTGTCTACGCTGTTGTTCCATCCGTTCATCAAGTACCCGGTCAGGGCAAACTTGCTGTTGAAGGCGTACTTGCCGCTCACCCCAAAATGAAAATATGGGATGGCCCAGGAAAACAGCAGGCTCCGAGAATAGTTCCAGTTGTCCTTGGTCTCGATCACTTCCGCACCAGCCGGGGTCACGAACTTCCCGACATTGATCTGGAGACCTTTGCCCACTGGAGCGAGGTACTCCAGATACCCTTCCTTCAGATATTGATCGAAGTTGGTAATGGTCACGGGCGGACCTAACACCGGAGTACCCGGAACATTTGGCGAGGGTGACTCGCCCCCGTTGACCAGGTTCATGGCCTGCCCAAATCCGAGAGCGATGTGATAGCCGACGCGGCTCGCGGTCGCATCTGGAGCCTTGTCCGCCACCAGTTCCAGCATGTTCAAGGCAAACTGGCTGGAATTAATATCAAAGTTTCTGAGTGCGGTGGTTCGGCTCGCCGGCTGATTTGAGTTGTAGCCGTAGTAGACGTCTACGAACCCGCTCAACGTCGTCGGGCCCAGTAGACCGGCGAGTCCCGTAGGGGCAGGTGCGGCCGCCGGTGTGGCGCCCGGAAGAGCGGCGGCGGGAGCAGGTGCGGCAGCAGGAGGAGGAGCCGCGGCCGCAGCTTTCTGCGCCTCCATCTGACTCTTCAGGTCCGCGAGTTGTTTCTCCAGTGAATCGATGCGGCTGGCCAGATCCGCCGAAGCCTGCGGTGCCGGATCGGTCTGAGCCAGAACCCGGCTCGCCGAACCACAAATGACTGTGACACTCATAGCAAAAATAGCAACCCTCCTGCGGAAGGTTCTCCTCATCTAGACTGCCTGCTTTCTCCCCAAGCCGCGTTTGGTAGTGGAGCGATTCGCGGCCCCGTAACCAGCGTGTGCACCTTAGCGCCCGCGTACCCTGCGAGTCCAATGCATAATTCTTTTCGCCTCTATCACAAATACTTTTTAAAACTTAAATTTATGGAGAAGATAAGAGAAATTTATTGAACCCGAGAGCACGGGATCACCACTTCATTACCAAGCGGGGGAGAAGAACAGCGACGAACACCAGTGACGATCGTGAACCGGTTTTCTGCACAGGCCCTGTGACTCTGTTACGTCTCAGCGGCCGGTCCCAACACGGTGCGTGTCTTGCCTCCAGTCTCCCACAAACTTTGCAGAGGCTTAGGTACTATGATACATTTGTACCATGCCCAGTGGTTATCGCCGCAAGACAAATCAATCCTGAGTAAGAAGATTGACGGTTCAATCAAATGACTGATTGCGAATTGATAGAACAATTCGAGCTCGGAACGCTTTCCAACGAGAATTTCCATCATCCCGAGCATGTTCGGGTAGCGTTTCTTTATCTGTCCAGGTATCCCGTTCTTGAGGCGCTGCAGGTGTTCTGCACCGCCTTGCGGAAATTCGCAGCCGCCCATGGGAAGCCGCAGCTCTATCACGAGACCATCACCTGGGCTTACATCTTTCTGATTCGGGAGCGCATGGCGCGGGTGGGAAAAAAGCAAGACTGGGAAGACTTTGCCCGTAACAATACTGACCTGCTGACGTGGAAGGACGGGCTTCTGAGCCAATACTACCGCGAGGAGACGCTCCGCTCGGATCTGGCGAGAAGCATCTTCATTCTTCCGGACAAGCACCTCAAAGGCTGAGCTCTCACTACCTCGAAGATCTTCGCGCAGGGCCGAGATCTCTGATCCGACCGAAAATACGGGGTTTCGTTCAGTCTACGTCCGGAGGCCTACACCCCGCGTATGTCCGAAGCCGGTTCTATAACCTTTGAGGGACGGCATGCCAATGACCTGGTCCACCGCCAGACCATGCTCGTGACCCACGACACAGACTCTACTGCCCGCCAGCTCGGTTCCGCAGGAATCCAGTTTGTTTCTTCTGGGTGATCGCGATTCAAATGGACAGCTCGGGTTCAGCAAAGCTGTCTGTGGTCCGGGACCCTCACGGTCACGCGGTTGAAATCGAGCAAAAATAGGGAGGATAATCCTATGAAATCCGGCATTGTTCGAACCGCTCTCACCAACGAGCTGCCCCTGGAACTTGAATACCGTGACCCATCCTGTGTGAGAGCGGATGCAAGATCACGGGAGTGGGCGGTAAACGCGAAGAATACTTTCAGCGGATTCGGATCTTGATTACCAACGAGTTCAAACGGTTGATGACCGGGATTTGACGACAGGAGCGTTTCCATGACACAGGAAGACATTCGGCTGTCTGAGTCCGATGCGCGCAAGAAGCACTGGAAACGCTGGGGGCCCTACCTCAGCGAGCGCGCCTGGGGCACGGTTCGCGAAGACTACAGCCCTCACGGCGATGCCTGGGAATATTTTTCGTATGACCAGGCTCGATCGCGCGCTTATCGCTGGAACGAAGATGGCCTGGCGGGAATCTGCGACCGGCGGCAGATGATCTGCTTTGCCGTGGCTCTGTGGAACGAGCGTGATCCTATCCTCAAAGAACGCATTTTCGGGCTTACGGGAAACGAAGGCAATCATGGCGAGGACGTAAAAGATTATTACTTCTATCTCGACAGCACGCCTACTCATTCCTACATGAAGTATTTGTACAAGTACCCGCAGGCGGAGTTCCCTTACACGAAGCTGGTGGAAGAAAATCGGCGGCGCGGCAAGAACCAGTCAGAATACGAACTTCTCGATACCGGAGTGTTCAGCGACGATCGCTACTTCGATGTATTCGTGGAATATGCCAAAGCCGACGTAGAAGACATTCTGATCAAGATCACAGTCTCGAACCGCGGTCCGGAGGCAGCCAACCTTCGCCTGCTGCCGACGATCTGGTTCCGCAACACATGGTCATGGGGCGACGGGACCGCACAGCCTATCCTGAAAATGGCAAGCAACGCGCCCAATCCGGCAATCGCGGTGGAACATCCCGAAGCGGGCGAGCGCTGGCTGCACTGCGAAGGTTCGCCCGAACTGTTTTTTACCGAGAACGAGACCAACGCGCGGCGCCTCTTTGGGGCCGAGAACTCGTCGCCTTACGTGAAAGACGGCATTAACGACTACGTGATACACGGTGCTAAAGATGCCGTCAATCCTGCGCATTCCGGCACCAAGGCAGCGGCGCACTACAAACTTAACGTGGGCGCCGGTGAGACTGTAGTCGTCCGGTTGCGGCTGACCAAGGCCGACCTAAGAACAAAGAATGCATTTGAGGACTTCGACCGCACTTTCGCGTTGCGGCAGACCGAGGCCGATGAATTTTACGCGACCGTCATCCCCCAGGATCTTTCGGCCGACGCGAAAAACGTAATGCGTCAGGGCTTCGCCGGCATGCTGTGGTCAAAGCAGTTCTATCACTATGTGGTAAAGCATTGGTTGGACGGCGATCCCGGCAGTCCTTCCCCGCCACCGGAACGTCGCAACGGCCGCAATCACGAATGGCCGCATCTCTACAACGCCGACGTCATCTCCATGCCCGACAAGTGGGAGTACCCGTGGTACGCGGCATGGGACCTGGCATTTCATTGCATTCCGCTGGCGCTGGTCGACTCAGATTTCGCCAAGGAACAACTCGTACTGATGCTGCGCGAGTGGTACATGCACCCGAACGGACAGATGCCGGCCTACGAGTGGGCATTCGGCGATGTGAATCCTCCGGTGCACGCCTGGGCTACGTGGCGAGTTTACAAGATCGATAAGAAGCGCCACGGCAAGGGCGACCGCCAATTTCTGCAGCGGGTGTTCCACAAGCTGATGCTCAATTTCACCTGGTGGGTGAACCGCAAGGATGCCGAGGGCATGAATATCTTCCAGGGTGGGTTCCTGGGACTGGACAACATCGGCGTGTTCGACCGCAGCGCTCCCCTTCCCACCGGCGGCTACATTGAGCAATCCGACGGCACCAGCTGGATGGCCATGTACACGCTGAACCTGCTGGCGATCGCCCTGGAGTTGGCGCAGGAAGACCCGGCTTACGAAGATGTGGCCAGCAAATTCTGGGAGCACTTCATCTACATCGCGCGCGCGATGAGCCACCGTGGTCACGATGGCATGGGACTGTGGAACGAAGAAGACGGCTTCTTCTACGATGTGCTCCGCATGCCGGACGGAACCAAGTTCCCAATGAAGATCCGTTCCATGGTGGGTCTGATTCCTCTGTTTGCGGTGGAGACGCTGGAGCAGGAGGTGCTGGACCAACTTCCTGGCTTCAAGCGGCGACTGGAATGGTTTGTCGAGAATCGTCCGGACCTCACCGACAATGTGGCCTGCATGATGACCGGAGGCAAGGGTGAACGCCGCCTGTTGGCCATCGCCGACCAGGAACAGCTTCGCGATATTCTGAAGTACATGCTGGATGAGCGGGAATTTCTCTCGCCCCATGGGATTCGTGCCCTCTCACAGTTCCACCGTAACAACCCGTACACGCTGCACGTCGACGGCCGGGAACATCGTGTGGATTACGAACCTGGAGAATCCTCGACCGGGCTGTTCGGAGGCAACTCCAACTGGCGTGGCCCCATCTGGTTTCCGGTGAACTTCCTGCTCGTGGAGTCGCTGCAGAAGTTTCATCATTACCTGGGCGAAGATTTCATGGTCGAGTTTCCCACTGGTTCAGGAAAGATGATGACTCTCTGGGAAGTGGCCGGCGAATTGTCGCGTCGCATGACCAGGATATTCCTCCGTGACGAAAAGGGACGCCGCCCGGTATTCGGCGATCTTGAAAAGTTCCAGACCGATCCGCACTGGCGGGACCTGGTGCTTTTCCACGAATACTTCCATGGAGACTCCGGAGCCGGAGTAGGCGCCAGTCATCAAACGGGATGGACGGGCATCGTGACCAAGTTAATGCAGCAGAGCGGTGAATCGCGAACCCGCAAAAAACGCAAGGCTGAAGCGGCGGAAGTTGTAGCCGCAGATTGAATTTGCAAGAGGGGAATTGAAATGATACCAAGCCTCTTACCGATCTGGTCAAGGGCCTGAAAAATTACGGCGAGCTGTTCCAGAAATTAACCTCGCCTAACTGTGCGATCAAGGTGTCCTGCCAGGTAGCAGAGCTGTAAGCAACCTTTACTTGTACTTGCTTTCAGGATGACAGCCTTTGCGGTGCCGCGGATAATGGGACAACCGAATCAAACTGACCCACAACCGGCCCCGGGACAGAGATTGCAATGGAGGAAGGAGAGATCCCTTGATATTGTACCGGACTAGTGACGGGATTTTTGTCGAACATGACAACAAGTTCCATCCCGTTAACGCGCCGTCATTCGATCTTCTGGTTACCCATGACGATCTGTTTGGATTCCTCACCTCCATTGTCAAGGAGGGGAATCCTGCGGAGCATTTCGACCAGAAAAGCCTGCAGGCCCCAGTCGGCAATCAAGAGGTCTGGGCCGCGGGTGTCACGTATTACCGCAGCCGTAGTGCACGGATTGAGGAATCAAAATCAGCCGGCGGTGGCGACTTCTACGACCGCGTCTACTCCGCCGAACGGCCCGAGTTGTTTTTCAAGGCCGTTGCGCACAAAGTGGCCGGTCCGAATGGTACGGTCAGGATCCGCGGGGATGCGACTTGGTCTGTTCCTGAACCGGAGCTGGCGTTGTTCGTCAGTCCAGGGGGTCAGATCATCGGCTACACCATCGGCAACGATATGAGTTCCCGCGATATTGAAGGGCTGAACCCGCTCTACCTGCCTCAGGCCAAGGTTTATGACCAGAGCTGTGCGCTCGGACCGGGGATCCTAATCCAGAATGAGTCCCTGCCTTCCTCCACCCGCATCGCTCTGCATATCCTGCGCGCCGGGCAGGCAGAATTTTCAGCAACGGTCACTCTGACCGAGATGAAACGCAGTCCGGCGACGTTAGTCGAATATCTCTTCCGTGACCACAGTTTCCCTTATGGCTGCTTCTTGCTCACAGGCACCGGTATTGTTCCGCCAGATTCCTTCACCCTGCAAAAGGGCGACGAGATCCGCATAAGCATCGACGCTATCGGCACGCTGGTGAATACCGTGGCCTGAACCAAACATTTTGCCGACATCCAGTTGAAGCACACCACTGTTGGTTTTTCGCCGCGCTCAAGCCAGGTCGTAGCGATCGTTATTCATTACCTTGGTCCACGCCGCCACGAAGTCTTTCACGAACTTCTCCTTCGCGTCCGAGCTTGCATAGACTTCAGCCAGCGCACGCAGTTGTGAGTGTGAACCGAAGATCAGGTCGACGCGGGTCCCCGTCCACTTGACCTGGTTGGTCTTCCGGTCGCGGCCCTCGTAGACGTCTCCCGAGCCATTGGACGTGTTGGACGGCTGCCATTGCGTGCTCATGTCGAGCAGGTTGACAAAGAAGTCGTTGGTTAGCGTGCCGGGCTTCCTGGTGAAAACGCCGTGCGGGGAGTTGCCGGCATTTGCGCCAAGAACCCGCAGGCCACCTACGAGGACTGTCATTTCCGGCGCCGTCAGCCTCAGCAACTGCGCCTTATCAACCAACATCTCGTCAGGCGACAGCCGCTGCTTGCCGCGCAGGTAGTTGCGGAATCCATCTGCTTTTGGTTCGAGCGGCTCGAAGGATTCAACATCAGTTTGTTCCTGCGACGCGTCCATGCGCCCCGGCTTGAAGGGGATCTTCACATCGGTTCCGGCGTCTTTCGCGGCCTTCTCGATCGCCGCATCGCCGCCGAGAATGATCAGGTCCGCCAGCGAGACCTTCTTCCCGCCCGATGCAGAAGCGTTGAACTGCTTCTGGATTGCTTCCAGCTTCTGCAGCACCTTCTCCAGTTCCGTTGGCTGGTTGACCTCCCAGAACCTTTGCGGCACAAGGCGAATGCGCGCGCCGTTCGCTCCACCGCGCTTGTCGGAGCCGCGGAAGGTCGACGCCGACGCCCAGGCGGTCGAGACCAGTTGGGAAATGGACAGGCCTGACGCGAGGATTTTCGCCTTCAGCGCAGCAACATCCTGCTCGCTGATCAGCGGATGATTCACCGCGGGGATCGGGTCTTGCCACGGCAGTGTCTCCTTCGGAACCAGCGGGCCGAGATAACGCACGATCGGTCCCATGTCACGGTGCGTAAGCTTGAACCACGCTCGCGCAAACGCGTCCGCGAACTGGTCCGGATGCTCGTAGAAGCGCCGTGAAATCTTTTCGTACACAGGATCGAATCGCAACGCGAGGTCGGTCGTCAGCATGGACGGCGCGTGACGTTTTGAAGGATCGTGCGCGTCCGGCACCGTACCGGCGCCAGCGCCATTTTTCGGCGTCCACTGATGCGCACCGGCTGGGCTCTTGGTCAGTTCCCATTCGTAACTGAACAGGTTGGTGAAGAAGTTGTTGCTCCACTTCGTAGGCGTCTGTGTCCAGGTAACTTCCAGTCCGCTGCCGATAGTGTCAGCACCGAAACCCTTTCCAAACTTGTTCTTCCACCCGAAGCCTTGGTCCTGAATGTCGGCACCTTCTGGTTCAGCGCCCACGTAGTCAGCGGGAACGGCAGCGCCGTGAGTTTTGCCGAAGCTATGCCCGCCGGCAATCAGTGCGACCGTTTCTTCGTCGTTCATGGCCATCCGCTTAAACGTTTCGCGAATGTCTCTGGCCGCGGCAATGGGATCGGGCTTTCCATTGGGCCCTTCGGGGTTCACGTAGATCAGTCCCATTTGCACCGCAGCCAGCGGATTCGCGAGGTCACGATCGCCGCTGTAGCGCTCGTCCGCTAGCCAGGTGCCTTCAGGCCCCCAGTTCAGCTCTTCGGGCTCCCACACATCTGCCCGACCGCCGCCGAAACCAAATGTCTTGAATCCCATATCGTCGAGGGCGACATTGCCGGCGAGAATCATCAGGTCAGCCCAGGAAATTTTCCGCCCGTACTTCTGCTTGATCGGCCACAGCAGCCGGCGCGCCTTGTCGAGATTCACGTTGTCGGGCCAGCTATTGAGCGGGGCGAAGCGCTGCTGCCCAGCTCCGGCACCGCCGCGGCCATCGCCGATGCGATACGTGCCTGCACTGTGCCACGCCATCCGAATGAACAGCCCTCCGTAGTGCCCGAAGTCGGCCGGCCACCAATCCTGCGAATCCGTCATCAAGGCATGAAGGTCCTTGATCACGGCATTCAGATCGAGGGTCTTGAACTCTTTCGCGTAATTGAACTCCTTGCCCATCGGATCAGAGAGTGGGGAGTGTTGATGCAAGACATTCAGGTTCACCTGATTCGGCCACCAGTCCCGGTTCGTGGGCGCGGAGGCTCCGTGGTTGAACGGGCACTTGGATTCGGGTTTGGTGCTGTTGTCTTTAGTCTCAGGGGAAACACTCCCCGATGAAGTCGCGAGTGTATTTTCCATAAATTTTCATCCTTCGAATCTTGAATGAGTACTGCGTGAAAACCATTATTTTTGGACGCTGCAGCGGCGGCAGAGGCCAAAGACCTCGACCAGCGGCTGCGTCAGATCAAAGCCATCCGGCAGATGCCGGGACAGCCGGTTGAAATCGATGAATTCTCCTTCAATGTCCTGCACCGATTTGCAGCGCGAGCAAACCAGGTGGTGATGAGGTTTGAGATTGCCGTCCACACGCAACGTGGATGAATGAGGAGTGACCTCCCGCAGCAACCCACACTCGATGAAAAGCCGCAGATTGTTGTAGACCGTGGCCAGGGAAATGGATGGAATGCGGCGCCGAACCGCGGCGTAAATGTCTTCCGGGGAATAATGTCCGTGGGAAGCGATGACAGCCTCATAGACCACCTGACGCTGGTGAGTGACCGCCAAGCCGTGCTTCTCGGCCAGCTCACGGAACTGTGCATGGGTGAGGCGCATGATTATTGGGTGAGAATAATTATAAAACGATAGAAAGCAGTGTCAACCGAAATTTTTCCCTGTGATCGAAAGACGGTGCGTGGCCCATTCAAGCCCGGTTTTGGCTTGAGGGGGGAGTTCTACTGCTGGATGCTGTTCCCGTCGGATGACGGAATTGGGGAGATCTGAGGATCCCACTCAAGCCAAAAGCTGGCTTGAGTGGGCCACTCGTCCATCATCGCAGCAGCGACTTGACAGCTTGCGGCATTTCAAACACAGAGTCCGCCAGGGGCTCGTAGGTTACAGACGTGTAGGTAAAGGTCTGCTGGTGATCGCCGGTACGAAAAATCAGTTTCGTCGCCACCAGTGGCCCGCCGTAGTTTTTGTAGTCTTGAAACAATGCAGTCGTGACCGCCGCGGACGAGTCGTCCGCCTGAAAACGGTAGCCGGCGAGCAGCCCGGTTTGGACGTCATAAAACTGATTATTGTCCTTGCCCCAGTGGGTTGTGCCGTGAAGCCAATAGCAGGACCGGCCTTCAAAATCGGTAACACCAGCGAGGTCGAGCTTCGTGAAGTAGTCGGGCTGGTGGAGCGCATATTGCAGGTCGGCATCCCGGCGCGCGGATTCAAGGGGCGTATCTTTGTCGATGCTCGCTCCTTTGCCATCGACGGACCACGAAACGCTGCCGTCAAATCCTGAGACACTCTCGCTGACGTTGGCGCGCGTGACTTTCATGAGCGTCTTAAAGGGCTTGGCATAGTAAACGAAGGTCGCTTTGCCTGGCATGCCAGTACCCTCGATTTCCCCACGAACGGTTTCCGATTGGACGTTTGCTATGGCTTCCACCCCGCCCAGTGCATGTTTGTAGCGGTTGAGGACGTCGTCAGCGGTTTTGAGTTGGGCCGCCTGCGGCCAAACTGCCACCGCGCTCGCCAAAATGACAATCGCCAACTTGACCAGACGCATGTGGGTTAGACGAAGCTGCCAACGAAGCGTGATCGGCGAAGGGTTTGTTACAACTGTCCAGGAGATCGCTTCTTCGACACTTCGCCCCAGAGTCTC
Organism: uncultured Acidobacteriaceae bacterium; assembly: GCA_964528615.1. Classification (GTDB taxonomy): domain Bacteria; phylum Acidobacteriota; class Terriglobia; order Terriglobales; family Acidobacteriaceae; genus JAIQFF01. The sequence goes on from CAZGSU010000057.1 coordinate 45,285, forward strand.
TGAACTCAATATTTCGCGTAGGCCTGTCCTGACAAAAATTGTCATTTCCACTGATGCATAGCGTCACTCGGGTGCGCCGTCCTTCGGAATCCATCCTCTTTGTTGCCCTTAAGCCCTTGATTCTGCGAACCAGGCTCAGGTTTTCCACTGCCCTGTCAATGGCCCTTCAAGTGCGGCCATCAGCGGAGCGCGCAACAGATCATCTACGCCCCGGGGAGCCCTCACTTGGAAAAAGGCAACCGTCGATACAAGCGGATCAAAATGGTCTTGCCGGTGCGGATATCGGGCAAGGACTCCGCCAACAATCCCGTCAACGAGCTGGCCCACACTCTGGACATCACTCCTAACGGCGCGCGGCTGGGAGCGATTCGCCATCAATTGAAAACCGGCGACAAACTGACACTGCAATATCGGCAGCGAAGAATAAAGTTCCGGGTGGTCTGGGTGAAATCGATGGCGGGAACCAGCGAGTATCAGGTGGGCCTGGAAGCCGTCGGCAGTACCGGCGAAAACTGGGGCCTGGAACTTCCCGAGTCCGATCTGGTGGATGAATACCAGAACACGGCCAACTCCTAGCGGTCCGCAATCCCGACTTTCAATTTGTCGTCTGGCGGGTTGCGATTCAGATCAACCCATTCGCCATGTTCAGGCGGCGGTGCCGTAGAGTTCACGCGACGACTTTACATAGGCAGCCGGCTTTTCGTGCAGCAGGAGCTCCGTGGCCTGGACGCGCAGATCGTTGTGAAACCAGCGTTGCACCACGCCATCGTGCAGGAAGTTCGCCATGGCAAGCAGGCTCATGCCCTGGTGATGAGCCATCCAGCTGCGGACCAGTTCGTGCCTATGCCGCCAGGATCGCCTGCCCGAAGTGGGAGTGTAGTCAGCCGCGTCGTAGAACCCGTACCGCCCTAACCATCCCTCGCCCTCCATGCGCCGCAGGTTGCGCACGGCCTCGGAGGCATCGACGTGGAGTGCCAGGAAAGTAGAGTAGGGCGAAATCACCAACTCCTCGCCTTCATCTTTGTGCAGCGCAAGATGGGGAAGACCGAAAGCGCGGTACTGGTAGTTCCCCGCCTCATCTCTTTTGGCGTAGGCCGACTCCGAAATTCCCCACGGAATGCCCTTCCCAGCGGCATAAATCTGTTGCAGGCGCACCGCCGCGATACGGGAGTTATCCAGAAGTGTGTGCGGGTAGGTTCGCATCCATAGCACCGGCATCAGGTACTCGAACATAGTCCCGGTCCAGGAAAGCAGTATCGGAAATCCGTGCTCGCGAGTGTGTGATCTGCCGAGCTGGAACCAAACATCCTGCGGAATATCTTCCTTGGCGATCGCGGCAAATACTGCAATCCGCGCCTCTGAAGCCAGCAGGTCGTAGCAGGCAGGCTCGAGTTTTTGCGTGTCCGCATTGAACCCGATGGACAGTAACCTGCGCCGGGGCTCGAGAAGAAAGCGGAAGTCCATCTCGTCGGCAAATTTCCCGGCTGTGCTGGCGATCTGCTTAAGGTCCCGGATCAGGTCCAGCGCGCGGGAGCGAGCATCCGGCAACATAGCCTGCAGGCGCTGATAGAGCGCCTTACGATCTCCGGCGCCGTTGGCGTGCTCCAGGGCAAACTGCAGGCGATCGGTAAGCGTGTCGACGACCGCAGGCAATCTCTCGATGGTCATGCTCTGTGAGTCGAATTTGAAATCAAGCGTGGCATCCTTCCAGAGAGGCACAAACTCCGGCAGCATCCACGGCGCGTAGACCTGGACTGCTTTCCTCAGATTTCTTAGCCGGGAGAGCGATTCGGCCGCGTACCAGCGAACGTCCGCCTCATGTTCAGGTTTCACGCTCGCCGACTCGATCTCCAGCAGTCCTTCTTCCGAAGGCGCCAGCAGACGCTGGAGCCAGATTCTTTTCTCGATCTGGGCCTGAAATGTTTTGAGACGCTTCTGCGGAAAAGCATCGCGGTCGACCAGTAGCCTCAGATGGTCGGCCAGGCCTTCCGCCAGCTGTCGCTCCAGCAGTGGACGATGCAGAAGATCGAGACAGCCATGTTGCAGAGTCCAGAGCGATGCCACCAGATTGCCGCTGTCCACGGAGGAAACAAATCTGGGCGGAAGCGGCTGGAGCGTTCGCGTGTCATACCAGTTCAGCAGGTGTCCGCGATGCCGTGGAATCTTGGCGATTGTCCCCAGGGTGCGCAGGGTCAATTCGGCAAATTCAGGAACGGTGAGAAATCCAAACTCACAGGCCACCTGGCGGGCGTTGAGCAGAAGACCCAGGTTCGTGGGTGAAATGCGGCCCGCCACCGCGGGAGGTTCTTCCTGAACATTATCTGGGATCAGCCAGTTGTGCTCTGCGGTGCTGAACTCGGCAAAATATCGCCAGGTGCTGAGCGCGGCACAGCTGAGAAACAACTCGTCCTTGTCGGAACTCTCGGTGCGGTTGGCGCGTGAAGGCAGGTTCAGCCACATCGAAATCCATTTGCTGCATCCCCACAACAGCAAGATCGGCAACGCGGCGAAAAAAGCACGGCGGTGGGTAAAGAACACCAGAATTCCCAATCCCAGAGCCAGCGCGGGTATCCAGTCGAGATAGCTGTCGACTGGAGTCCGCTTCCGTGTACTGAGTTCGGTCTCCGCGGCAGTTTCCCATTCCAGAAGTCGCCGACGCGTGACGATCCGTCGCACCAGCGTCCGGACCACAGCATCAAGCGAGAGCAGCATCTGGTGCGGCAGAAATGCCAGCGTGAAAAATACGTTGGCATTGGCCATAATCAGCCCGGCTTGAGCATCTTTGACGACTTCCGCTTTGTGCTCGACGGCGGCTCGCACCAGGTTGAACGCGAACTGAAACCACGCCGGCACAAACAGGATGGTAAGAGTTGCCAGCGTCCAGTACAGCGGATTGCCGGGCATCACCAGCCAGCCGAACACCAGCAATAGGAAGGTCGCAGGTTCCACCAAGCTGCGGCGCAGGTTGTCCAGAATCTTCCACTGCGAAACCAGCGAGATCGGATTTGGAACCAGCCGCCCCGACTCATCCGGAACGCGCGACAAGAGCCACCCTGTGATCTGCCAGTCGCCGCGCAGCCAGCGGTGTTTGCGGCGATTGTAAGCGCTGTAGTGCGAGGGATAGTCTTCGATGATCTCGATATCGCTGGCCAGGCCGGCGCGGGCATAAGCGCCTTCTATCAGGTCATGACTGAGCAGTGCGTTGCGGGGGAAACGGCGATCCAGAACCTGGTGAACCGTGTCCACTTCATAAATGCCCTTGCCGGCGAAGATACCTTCTCCGTACAAGTCCTGGTAGACGTCAGAAATGGCGCGCGTATAGATGTCAAAACCGGTTTCTCCCGAATACAAGCCGGCCAGCCTGGAACGGGACGCGCTTTGCACGCTCACTCCGACCCGCGGCTGCAGGATGCCGTAGCCAGCCACGACGATGTTCTTCCCCGGATCCGGATCGATGATGGCCTGGTTCAGGGGATGTGCCATCGCCCCGATCATGCGGTCCGCTGACCCGCGCGGCAACTCCGTGTCCGAATCCAGCGTGATGACAAAGCGAATTCGCGGCAGTATGGAAAGATCCCCGACTTTCACCGGAAAACTGTCGTGCTGATTGCGCAGCAGCTGGTTCAGGTCCATCAACTTGCCGCGCTTTCGTTCCCAACCCATCCATACCCTTTCGCGCGGGTTGTACACCCGGTGACGATGAAGCAGCAGGAACGATCCCGCGGTCTGCCCGGCATATCTTTCGCTGAGTTCTCGTACCAGTTGCGCACAATAATCGACCAGCGGGTCGTCTTCCGGCGAGGGTTCGCGGGAATCCGGCAGGTCGGTCAGCAGCGCGAAATGAATGTTGGGATCATGATTGCCCAGAAACCTTACTTCCAGATCCTCCACCAGCCGGCAAACTTGATCCTTACTAAGCAGGAGGCTGGGGATGGCTACCAGCGTCGTACAGTCGTCAGGAACCGCTTCCGAAAAATCGAGTTTGGGAAGGATGCGCGGCTCCAGCAGAGACGTGGTCAGATAGTTGACCAGCTGGATCGCACTCTGCGAACTGGGCAAGAGCAGCACCAGCATCGAAAACAGGATCAACATGGGAGAGGTGTAAGTGTTGGTCAACAGCAGCACGATCGCCGACATGATGGCGAGGGTGAGCACTTCGGTGGCGGGCAGATAATATTCATCCGGATGCCGCCGCAGGAAAGATGCAATCCGCCGGCCCAAGGGCGGCTCGTAGCCCACGGCCGCGTACAGAGCGGTCGCACCTTCCGCGAGCAGGTAGTAGCCCACATGCCCACGGCGGGCTTTCAGGCGCGGGCTATCATGTTTCTCTTTCTGCGCCGCTTTCGCCAGCGCAACCACCTTGCTGGCAACTTCAGTCTCGGTCAGATCGGAGAACTCAGCGACTTTTGCCAGTTCAGTCCGGTAGAGATCGCGGCTGTCAAAATCCATTTTCGGGTACGCGCCGGCGGGATCGTCGCGCAGAACGCGATCGAAAAGGATCAGTGGCTCGATGACATTTTTCCAACTCGTCTGCCCGATATCCCGGAGACTGCGTACACAAACCCCGACTCCATACGATCCCTCGGGGTCCGCATCTATCTTGGAGCCGCGGGCGGCGATCTCTTCCAGCAGGACCAGCTTCAGCGCCGGCACCAGGGCCCAGAGTTCCACCATCTTCAATGCCGTGCCCCGCTGAAAAGCCTGAATGTAGCTGCTGAACGAGGTGTCACTGAATTCATATCCCGCGGCCGCAAGAAATCCCGCGGCGACAGCAACGACACGCGGCGCCAGTGTGCCGTCGGGAGTACGCACATGGGGCAACTTGCGAACTAATTTGAAACCTTCTTTCGTGCCCCGCAGGTCGGAATGCACTAAACGGAGGTTGTCGCTGAGCCAGCGAAAATCCTCCCCGACAAGTCGTTTTTGCGATGTTCGATGGAAGACCGCCAGCACCGGTTTGAGTGCCCGGCAAAGGGCCCGGTAGCGCTCGGAGAAGATCCGCGGCGAATGCGACCCCGGAAGCCAGACCAATCTGCGCCCCAGGTCTGCCGCAGCCGAACTTAAGGCGTCCAGGTCTGGCGTCTTTTCCTTTGGCGGTTCAGGCGGACGCTCAGCTTCCGCGCTCGCGACCTCGAGATGGGTATTCTCCGGCATTACGATTGATTCCTAACGATAGCTGGCGGCCTGCATCTCAAACATTTCCTTGTAGCGGCCGCCCAGGGTTGCCAGTTGGTCGTGGCTTCCCTCTTCTGCAATCTTTCCGTTTTCCAGCACTACGATGCGATCGGCCATGCGCACGGTCGAGAATCGGTGTGAAATAAAAAGCGCCATTTTTCCTGCGGTGAGTTCGGCGAAGCGTTGGAAAACTTCGAACTCGCTGCGTGCATCGAGCGCAGCCGTAGGTTCGTCAAGAATCAGAAGCTGCGCATCACGCAGGTAGGCGCGGGCCAGCGCAATCTTCTGCCATTCTCCACCAGACAGATCGAGACCGCCTTCGAAGCGCCGCCCCAGCATCTGATCATATCCGTTGGGAAGCTTTCCGATCACCGCGTCTGCCAGGCTTTTGCGGGCGGCCGTTTCGAGCAGTTTCAGATCGTCGATTACTTCAATCTGGCCTACGGCTATGTTTTCCCGCGCCGTCATCTCATAGCGCATAAAGTCTTGAAAGATAACGCCAATCTCGCGATACAGGTCTTCCAGACGATACTCTCTAAGGTCTACGCCGTCGAGCAGCACTTGCCCCTCGGTGGGATCGTAAAGCCGCGTAATCAGCTTAACAATCGTAGTCTTGCCTTCGCCGTTCTCCCCGATCAGCGCAACCCGCTCTCCGGGATGGAGATGGAAGTTCAGCCCATTCAGCACCAGACGCGAGCTTCCGGGGTAGCGAAACGAGACATTGCGGAATTCAAATCCGCTGACAATAGGCCGCGGCGCCGGAAGCGCATCCGTTTTGGACTTGATCGTCGGCCGCATGTCAAAGAAAGCCAGCAGGTCGGTCAGGAAAAGGGCCTGGTCCGCGATGCCGGAGAGCGTGGAGAAAATCTGCTGAAGGTTATTGCTGGCCTGCACAATCGCATTCGTAAGCAGATACCACAGCCCGATGCTGTACACGCCGGCTACGGTGCGCCAAATCACCACCACATAAGCCGAGTAGTAACCCGCGTACGCGATCACGGACAAGAAAGCTCCGGCAATCAACTTACGCCGCGACAATGCCACATTTTCTTCGTAGATCCCGTCGGACAGCTTCGTAAAGCGGTCGGTCAGAAATTTACTGAGGCCGAACAACTTCAGTTCTTTCGCGGCCTCCTTGCTCCCGCCCACCTGCCGCAGATAATCCAGTTGCCGCCGGACCGGAGTCTGCCGGAAGTTTTTGGCATATCCCAGAAATGCGAAATGGCTCTCACCCAGGAATGCAGGCAGCACGCCGGCGATCAGCAACAACATCAGCCACGGCGAGTACACGATAATGGTGACCGACAGGGTGACAGTCGTAATCACCAACTGAATCAGCCGCCCGATCTGCTGAATCATTCCTAGACGATCGGTGGCCTGCACCCGCGCCCGCTCCAGTCGATCGTAGAAGACCGGATCCTCGTAAGCGATCAAGTCAAGCTCGGCCGCGTGCTTCATCACCTGAATGCTTACAAAGCGGGTGTACTTGTCGGCCAGCAGCGAGTCCGAATAGTCGATCGTCCGAGCCAGTATGCCGCTCAAGACGGCAAAGCCGAATTCCGCTCCAACCAGCCACCATAGCCTGGCAGGAACTGGCTGATGTGCAGCCAGGGCATGCACGATGGAGTCAACGATAAGTTTTGGAATCCACAGCAGAACCAGCGGCAACAACGAGGCGAAGACTCGCGCTACCAGACCGAAAATCACTACGCCCGGTCCGGATTGCCACACGATCTTGAGAACCGGCGGCGTATTCCGAAGCGCTGAAAGGCGCTCCTGCCAGCTACTCAAGAAGCTCCGGTGCTCCGTCATGCATGAATCCTAAACAACTTCCGGGGTTTGTTGAAGCTATACCGACAGATTTGGGAGATGAATGGGCCGCCCAGGCTATGCAGCCCAGTTGCTATTGGCGTGAACGTAGATGCCTCCGGTACCCGTAAGGTTTGTCGGTTCATATGGTTATAACGGTTTTGGGATCTTGTAGCGCCGGCTTCCCGCCGGCTGTCCGGAGGGCATCCCGCCCTCCGCCGCGCTGTTTCCGTCCAAGATAGAAACCCTGGGCGGGCGTTGCCCGCCTATCGGGCCGGCAGGATGCCGGCGCCACTAACCCTACTTGATCGAGATCACCGCCAGACCGTTTGCCGGCAGGGTCAGGTTTAGCTCTCCACCCTTCAATTCCTGCGTTTCCGGAGAATTTGACAAAGTCGCATCGCGGAGTTGTTTCAGTTGCGCCATTGTGGGATACACCGGCGATCCCATCTTTTCGTAGGCGGGATGAGGATCACCATGGTCTCGATCAACCCGGGAAATGGATGCCTGGCGAGCGCTTCCGAGATTCTTGAATCGCAGGATAACCTTCTTGGCAGACCCCGGCTGTGATCCTGGTTGATCCGCCGGAATCAGGTTCCACACCGCCACCACCAGCGAGCCATCCGCCGCGCGTGTGACCAGGGCGGAATCGGAGTCAAGCGCGATGCGCTGGTTCCCCAACTGGTGCAGCACTTTGAAAACGCTGAAGGCAGGCTTGGGAATACTGCCGGCTGCAATCAGGCCATACCCGCCGTAAAACGGCTGCTTCACTACGCCTTGCTCTTCAAAGACGTCGGAAAAACTCCAGTACGACATCTCGTCCACCAGGCCGTCACACTGGCGAACGGTGTCAGCCAGCCACGGGCCCATATATATGGAGTCCGTAATCTCAGGCTCGTTCTTGTAACTGGCGTTGAACTCGCTCCAGATCAGCGGAAGGCCAGGCATCGCTGAAGCCTTGATCTGGTCATGCACCTTCTTTACCGCGCGACACACCATCCGCTCGCGCGGGATATTCTCGTTGGTGCCGAAGATGTCCTGCGCACTGTCGTTTCCGTAAACGTGCGTGGAAACAAAATCTACCGGCACCTTCTTCTCGACACAGTGCTGGATGAAAGCGTCAGCCCATGCGGCCTGAGCTGTTGCCGGACCGCCGATCCGCAAACGCTGACTCACGCGCTTCACCGCGGCCGCACTGTGATCGTAAAGCTCCCAGTAGGTTGTTTGTTTCGGCTCCCCGGCCCAGAAGTCAATGTTCGGTTCGTTCCAGACTTCGAAATACCACTTCTGGACTTCATCGAGGCCATAGCGATCCACGAGATGCTTGGTGAACTGGTAGATCAGATCGTCCCATTTTCCCCAATCCTTCGGCGGCGCGACATTTTGCTTGTACCAGAAGGCATGGATGGCATTCGTGGCCGCCAGCTTTTTGGGCATGAAACTGAGCTCTACAAAGGGGCGAACGCCATTCTGTAGCAGGCCGTCATACGCCTGGTCCACGTAGGAAAAGTTGTATATCGGACGGCCTTGTGCGTCTTCGTCGTAGACGCCCATATCATCCAGGAAAATTGCGTGGAAGCGAATGAATTCCACATCGGTAATCTGTTTCACCTGGTGCAGGTCCTGGCGGTAGCTGTCACGCAAAGTAAGGTTGGCCCGGCCCGATCCGAACATGTGCTCCCAAAAATGAGGGAAAGGATGAGCCGGCGCAGCCGCGTCAATCACCAGAATCTCCTGCTGGCTTGAGGATGTTTGAGCATCCGTTGCAGGAACGAACAGCAGCAGCGCGAACAGACTCAACAAGAGCGGGATACGGTCACGCTTCATGATCGACATCTCCTCACTTTTCCAATGTAGAGACGGGCGTCACGCCCGCCGGAGCAAGGCCATGCCGGACGGGCGAGGACGCCCGTCGCTACATCGCAAATCCCCGGCAAAGCAGAAATGAGTCGCTCAACTAGAAACTCTAATCTCCCGGAACATTCGGGCCGGCGAGGAACCCGCCGTCCAGAACCAGGCTTTGCCCAGTCATGAACCCGGCCGCGCTGGAACACATCCACAGCACCGCCTCCGCCACCTCGATGGGTTCTCCAAATCGTCCCATAGGATAAAAACCAAGTACCTTTTTTCTGACTTCGGGCGCCCCAAACAACCGGTCAGCCATGGGCGTCTCAATTGCCGCCGGACACACTGCATTGACCCTGATCTTGTTTCTCGCGACCTCCAGAGCCGCAGCTTTCGTGAGCCCCAAGACACCATGTTTGCTGGCGGCGTAGATTGCCGTTCCATAGCTTCCGATGAAACCGGAGATGGAAGCGTTGTTGACGATCACGCCCCCGCGCCCCTGCTTCACCATCTGCTGAATCTCATATTTCAAGCAGAGCCATGTGCCTTTGAGGTTGATGTCGATAGTTCGATCCCAGTCGGCCTCGGTCTGCTTCACAATTGGGACCCAGTTGCCTTCTATGCCGGCGTTGTTGAAGGCAAAATCTAATCCGCCAAAAGTTTCGACGGTCTTCTTGACCACGGCCTCGACGTCAGTGGCTCGCGACACGTCCGTCTTGATGAACAAGCCCTCGCCCCCGGCGCGCCGTATTAGATCGACGGTCAGGTTCCCTTCATCTTCTCGCCGTCCGGCAACTACTACCCTGGCGCCTCGTTTGGCAAACAGCACCGAGGTTTCGCGGCCGATGCCGGAGTTTCCTCCCGTCACCAGCGCAACCTTGTCCGCCCATTCGTTCATCGCGAAGTCCGATTTCAGGTTTCAGGTTGGTTGGCCTGTAACAATAAAAAAGGGATCCGGCCGCAACTTCCTGAGAGACCAGACCCGTTGACTATACGCGAACTTTTCAGGCCGGAGGCCGCGACGCTTTAGAAATTAGGTTCACCGTCGCCGCGGCCATTTCGAGTAAGACTTGTGGGCAACGTTGTGGCGCAACCAGAACTGGGTGCGGGTGCAGACTAGTCTTTGGCTTTAGTCAGTTGCGGATTCAGACTGTCCGCGCGCGCCGCCAACACGCGGTTCAGTTCCTCGATCAGAAGCATCAACCTCTCGGGATCCTCTTCATCGCGAGCTTCCTCTGCGAGATGCCGCCAGTCAGGACAAGCTTCTGCGGTCATGCGCTACCTCCGGGGAAAGGTTTAGCGCAAACTTTATTTGCAGTTGTTTTGCCAAAGCGTGATGGCCCTATTTTGTGTGAGTTACGAGGCACCCACGGGTCAGTGCTCGGGAAACTTACGGCCTCACTGCGCAATTCGTTCCTAGGGGAGACTCGCCATGAGCGAACAACCGCTTGCATCGGCCAGATACACAATTTCGATTGGACGGGCTTCCCCCGGGGCATCTACAGTTTTCCGGAACACACAGGGACGGCGGCCCTCGGCCGTCCGGTCGGGCGAAGCTCGACAGTTTCATCGCAGACAGCGGAGCTTCGCTCCGCCAGACGGCCGAAGGCGGCCGTTCCCACGTGGTTCTTGGTGTTTGCCCAGTAAGCCCAGTCGTAACCTGCTGGCCGCGGAAAAGAGGTTAAACTAAAAGCGGCGTGGGAAAAGCGCGCCGTAGGCCAAATTAAACACCGACGAGAGAATTCAGAACATGAGCCAACCCGTTCCCGCGCAAGATGAGAGTTACGTCCTGACCCTGGAGGAGATCGGCAATCTGGCAGCCGAAGAAGGCAAGCCGGCCGAGACTCTCATGAACGTAGTGGCCCTGATTGCCAAGCGCTTTCACACCGACGTTTGCTCGGTTTATCTGCTGGAGCCCGACCGTGCCAACCTCGTACTCGCCGCCACCGTCGGACTTCGTTCCAAATGCATTGGCACGCTTCGCATGGCGATCCAGGAAGGCCTGGCCGGCCTGGTGGCCGAGCAGGTGCGCCCGGTCGCCGAAGAGCAGGCGCGCAAGCATCCTCGCTTCAAGTATTTCAGCGAAGCCGGCGAAGACGCCTACCAATCATTTCTGGGGGTTCCACTGGTCGACCGCGGTGTGCTGCAGGGGGTCCTGGTGGTCCAGACCGTCGCACCCCGGGTGTTTCGCGACGATGAAGTTCGCATGCTGAGCGAAGCCGCCGCCCAGGTTGCCCCCGTGGTCAGCGAAGCTCGCACTCTGGATCGCTTCATCGCTCCCGCCCAGGAGCGGCTGTGGGCGCTGGCGCGTAACCTGTGGTGGTGTTGGGACCACGACACCAGCAGCCTGTTTCGCGACCTCGATCCCGTCCGCTGGAGGCAGCTCAATCACAACCCGGTTGCCCTGCTTTCGGAGATTCCACTCTCGGTAATGGAACGTCGCGCCCGCGAACTCGTACTCCACAGCCGGATCAATTACGCCTATCGGCGGCAGCGCGAATATCTGCAGGCAGACCGGACCTGGGGAGCCCGGCACGCCGGCGTGCTGCGGCCCCGCCCGGTGGCATATTTCTCTGCTGAATTCGGTTTGCACGTCTCCATCCCGGAATATTCCGGTGGGCTCGGCGTTCTGGCCGGCGATCACATCAAGAGTGCGTCCGACCTGGGCATTCCCCTCATCGGTATCGGCTTGTTTTATGGCCAGGGATATTTTCGCCAACGCCTCGACCGTACCGGCTGGCAGCAGGAAGAATACATTCAGACCGATGTCAATCAGTTGCCCATGGAGCCGGCAATCGGATCTAACGGCGAGCCGGTCACGGTACAAGTCGAGACCCGGGGTGGCCCCATCCGTGCCAAGGTCTGGCGCATGAAAGTGGGACGCTGCAACCTGCTCCTGCTCGACTCCAACATCGACGGCAACCACCCCGAAGACCGAGAGCTGACCTCGCGCTTGTATGGCGGCGATTCGCGCATCCGGATCCGCCAGGAACTGCTGCTGGGTGTCGGAGGCTTCCGCGCTCTCAAAGCTATGGCCATCACGCCCGGTGTTCTGCACCTGAATGAAGGCCACAGCGGGTTCGCCATTCTGGAGGCGGTTCGTGACCGGATGCAGAGTGAGGGAATCGCCTTTGAACATGCTGTCCGCCGGGTTTCGCGTGAGGCGGTTTTCACCACCCATACCCCTGTACCTGCCGGCCACGACCGGTTTCACCTCGAACTGATGGAGGAGCATCTCGGTCCGATGCGCGACGCGCTGGGTATCTCTCAGGATAAGCTCATGGAACTGGGGCGAGAGAACCCCGGCGACCGCAACGAGGATTTCTGCATGACCGTGCTGGGCTTGAGACTCACCCGCCGTGCCAACGCGGTCTCCGCTCTGCATGGAGAAGTGTCCCGGCACATGTGGAGCGGCCTCTATCCTGGCAAACCGGAGGACGAAGTCCCCATCGGACACATCACCAACGGCGTGCATGTCCCTTCCTGGCTGGCACCGCAAATGTTTCGCCTCTATGACCGCCATCTGGGAACCGGCTGGCAGGAGAACAACGCCGACCCTGCGATTTGGGAAGGGATTGAGAACGTAGACGATGGCGAACTCTGGGAAACCCACCTTCACCTGAAATCCCGGCTGCTGGATTTCGTGCGCCACCGGGTGGTCGAACAGGCCGAGCGCCGCGGCGAGTCACCGGAAATGCTGCAAAGATTGGGCCGCGTACTCAGTCCGGATGCGTTAACTATCGGATTTGCCCGTCGTTTCGCAACCTACAAACGCGCCGACCTGATCCTGGCCGACATCGAGAAACTGACGTCGATGGTGAATGATCCCAAGCGCCCGGTGCAGTTCATTTTCGCCGGCAAGGCGCATCCGCGCGACGAACCCGGCAAGAAAATGCTGCAGCAGATCGCGAAACTCATGCGGCACATGGAGTTTGCCGACAAGTTCGTCTTCGTCGAAGACTATGACATCAACGTCGGACGTCACTTCGTCCAGGGGGTGGACGTTTGGCTGAACAATCCCCGACGGCCGCTGGAGGCATCGGGCACCAGCGGGCAGAAGGTGGTCTTGAACGGCGGCCTCAACCTGTCGGTTCTGGACGGCTGGTGGGCCGAAGCTTACGACGGGCTGAACGGCTTCGCCATCGGAACCGGCAGAACTCACTCCAATATGAGTGTCCACGATACCCGCGACGGTGAAGATCTGTACCGGGTACTTCGCGAACAAGTCATCCCTCTTTACTACGGACGGGACCGTGATGGCCTGCCCCGGGGCTGGATCCAGCGCATGAAGCGCACCATCCGCACCCTGGGATGGCGCTTCAACGCCAACCGCATGGTAATGGACTACACCTTGAAATGCTATGTCCCGGCAGCCGGAGGCACTTCCAGCGATCTGAAGAAATTCTGACTTGATGCGGAACCACGCGGGGGAGAGCCGCCCTCGGCTGTCCAGCGGAGCAACGGTCCGCAGTCGTACTCCAGCTGTCATCCCGAGCGCGCTCCGAGCCGCGCTTGCGCGGTGAGGACAAGCGGAGGGATCTCGGTTTTAGCCGGCCGCGGAACTGCTGCCTGCAAGGACTCAGGTCCCTCGAGAATCTTACTTCGCGCGAAGCGCAAAGTAGGATTGCTGGGGAAGCGTTACGGCGGCGTTTTCTTTTTCCGCCCACACGCGGAGGCGGCCCTCAATCCGCGGCGGAAACCTCGGCAACTTCTTTCCGTTTCAAACGCGGCATAATGGCCAGAACCTCCGTGCCATGGCCGTCCGAATCCATCTCCAGCCTACCCCCAAGTTCGTGGAGACGTTCGCGCATGCCAGTCAGCCCTACCCCTCCATGGGCCCGGTGCTGTTGAAAATGGCTAAGAACATCCGCCGGGATGCCCTTCCCATAGTCTCGTACCCGGAGCACAACTTGCTGCGGCGACAGACGCAGTGAGACGTCCGCGCTCAGGCTTTTGGAATGGCGGTGAACGTTAGTCAGGCTTTCCTGCAGAACACGAAATAGCGCCAGTTCGACCGGCTCCGGCAGGCGGCCAAGATTTTCCGGGATGTCCAGGCTGGTCTGAACGCCGCTGCGCTGGGCAAAGCCTTCCACATACCATCTCGCAGCCGAGGCAAAGCCGGCCTCGTCGAGCAGCGGCGGATGCAACAAATGAGAGATGGTGCGGGTCTCAGTGATGGCCAGATCCACCAGCTTTGTGGATTCGGTAATCAGCGTGTTCGCGGGCACGGATTTGCCCAGCATGGTCAAATTCATCTTCACGCCCACCAGATACTGACCCAGACTGTCATGCAGTTCACGGGAAAATTTCCGGCGTTCCTGGTCTTGTACTTCCAGAAGACGGACGCTGAGGGTGCGCAACGATGCCTCGGCTTGTTCTCTGGCGCTCAATTCCGAATTGAGCATCCGGTAATGGAAAACAAACAGCGCGAGCGCCACCAGGAAAGCCGTGCACAATATGTAGGCAGTGATGCGGAACCACCGTTCGGACTGCAGTCTGCGCGTGTCCAGGAGCTGCTGCTCTTCATTTTGCATCTCCTGCAGCAGCGAGTCTGCTTCCGCGGAGACATCGATGATCTGCTGCCGCAGTCGTGCCTGCTCTTGCGCATCAGGAGAGCCGCCGCGCTTCAACTGTACAGACTTGTTGAGCAGGTTAAGCCGAAGGTTGGTGATCCTTTCCAGCCGCAGCCCACTGTCCTGTTGCTCGAGATTGTCAACCGTGAGTTCCCTGATTTTCTGCAGCTTCGCAGGAATCTCGCCCGCCGCCTGTTGATAGTCCTGAAAAAAAGTTTCCTCTCCCGTATCCACATACCGGGTGCGAGCTCGTCCCGCTCTCGAACCGAGGCTATTGAGGTCGCCTAAGGCGGACTGAACGTCGCGGGTATGGCCGACCCATCGCTCCGCTGTGCGCAGACGGACTATCGTGGCGTAAGTAGCCAGTCCGCTCAAGAGAAGCAGGACTACGGCGGCGGCAAACGCCACTTGCATCCGTGTCCGTCGTGACCCTCGCTTGTTCACGGTCCCTTGTATTGGACGTCAGGATGGCGCTTCGCGAATGGCGAGTGCGCATGACAGAATTCTATTGTAACTTAGGCCGGTTGCAGAACCGCAATTGGGGTCGAACGGAAAGCAAAGATTGTACCAGCCTCGACTTCAGGAAAATGTGGCGGAAGCGTGTGCGAGTCGAACGCACCAGCGACGGGGGAACCCACCGCGCGCCGGTTTTGAAGATCACCGGTAGTATTCCGACTGGTTATGAAAACTCTCTACTGTACTTGATTTGTCAACCGCTTACCAGGAGAGCATTCTGATCGGTTCGGATGGAAGTCGACCCGTTCTGAACATAGAATTATCACGTTTTTATCACAGCAGAATTACCCGGTGAGGCTTCGGTCAGGCCGGGACGATGTACTTTCAACGCCAACGCTGGGTCTGGTCACTCTGACGCTCATCGCGGTGAGCTATGCAGGAGCCGCAGCTTCATTGCCTCTGGCGCGGATCCACGAAATAAAAAAAAGAGTCCGGAATGCCGGAAAGAAATCGCTCTCCCGAACCCAGCTTGAGACCAAGCGAGGACAGAAGGCAAAACCATCCAAGCAGTTCGAGGAGGATTTTTCGATCTTAATTCCCCAAGCGCCTAAGGTCCAAAACCAGACTTGGGCGATACTTTCGATCTGTCGAATTTCTTGACCGCGTTAGAATGGCCGCCATGGAAACAGATTTCGGAACACTTCAATAAGAGCGAGTGCGGGTTCACCTGATCACTGCCGAGTCGCCGAAGTCACGACGCCTGCGCCATGGGCGCCTGATTCAATTCCCTCAGCTGACGATGCCGTTGATCGCAGCTCTAACACCGCGGGAGCATAGCGTCACTCACACCGACGAGATTGTGGAACCGGTGCGCTTCGACGAACCGGCAGACCTTATAGGGATTACGGCGCCAACGCCGTCCGCTCTTCACGCCTATGGTCTCGCGCGCGAATTCCGTCGTCGAGGAGTGCCCGTGGTGATCGGCGGGCCGCACGCGACAGCACTTCCCGAGGAAGCCTCATGTCATGCGGACGCAGTCGTCGCAGGCGAGGCCGAAGACACGTGGCAGCACGTGCTCGATGATGCTCGCCGCGGCAAGCTGCAGCCTGTCTACGTTTCCACCCGGCAGGCGTCACTTACCGGCATGCCCGCACCACGTTGGGACTTGATTAGGGGACGCCGTTACGGGAAGTCCGTCACCATTGCAACGCGCGGATGCCCTCATCGATGTGATTACTGCACGATCCCACTCCTCTACGGTCCTGGCACCGTCCGGTATCGTCCTATTGATGAGGTTGCGCGCGAAGTCGCGACGAGTCCGACACGCGCGGTAGTGTTCTGGGATGATAACATCGGCGCCAATCCGCGCTATGCGAAGGAACTCTTCCAGGCTCTTACTCCGCTGGGGAAATGGTGGACGAGCCAGTGCACGGCGAATGCCGCGCGCGACGAAGAGTTCGTGGAGCTGGCGGCGCGGAGCGGGTGTAAGGCGCTTTTCCTGGGTTTCGAGTCGATCTCGCAGGAGAGTCTTCAGGCCACGAACAAGGCGCACAACCGGGTCGGAGACTATCGCCGGCTCATCGCGAACCTGCATCGTAACAGAGTCGCCGTCCACCTTGGCATCATGTTCGGCTTCGACCAGGACGACGTCGGGATCTTCCGACGCACTGCCGATTTTCTTGATGAATCGGCTGTCGATGTTGCCACGGTCAGCATGGTCGTGCCGATGCCCGGCACTCCGACATTCCATCGAATGAATGCCGATGGAAGGATCCTCACCACCGACTGGTCGAAGTATGACGGGAAAAAGCACTGCGTTTTCGAGCCTGCGCGGATGTCACCGGAAACGCTCGAAGCCGGAACGGAGTGGGTGGCGCGACGCTTCTACTCCCCTCGCTCGATCACTCGCCGGCTCTCAAACTCGCGCGCCGGCATCTGGTGGAATCTTCCCAGGAATCTGGGCTACATGCTCGCGAACCTTTCGAACGCTGGGCCGTCGTGGGATCCGAGTCAGCAACTGTAGGCACTGCGGCTGCGAAACCAAGAGTGTCGAATCTGGGTACATGTCAAAAACGAGGGTGCTCTTTCCTCATGAGCTATGCCCGCACAAGAGAATCCAATAATTTCGCACCCCAAATTTCTCGACGTTAATTCACTGTAGCGCCGGAATAGGCCGGACAGGGAAGGCTGTTTCTTATATCAAGCGAAAGTTGGAAACGCGAACCCGCGGTAACCGGCCAGTGGATGATCTCTGAGTCAGCGTCCGAGTTGCCCTCAATCGGACA
>CAZGSU010000058.1:0-9157 GCA_964528615.1 uncultured Acidobacteriaceae bacterium
GATCGCCGACCATTGCTTCTGGCCTTCGACGCCCACCCTTCGAAAAGCGCGAAGGGTGGGCCAGCCCCCGCATATCCTGTAACAGAGCCGGCTTTATCGTAAATAATCGAAATGCACGGCGGACAACGCAGCGAGGAACGCAAGGTCCCTCGACTTCGCTCGGGATGACAGATTGGGGTAAGCGGCAAACTGCGTTGCCTAACTGCCGCAGGAATACCTGCCCTCTGCTCGGAACGAGACGATAAGCTAAGCGCGCGCTATTTCTTTTCCAGTTTCTTCGCCAGCTCGGCCATGAGCTTCGGTTTAAGCTCAGCCAGCATGTTGTCGACAATGCTGGAGAGCGAGCTGTCGGTCGGAGTGGAAGAAGAGGAGTCGGCGGATGCGGCGGCTGCCATGGCGGCCGATTTGGAGTTGCTTTCGATTTCGGCGATGGCGGGTTGCTTTTCAGAGCTGAAATCCTGGAAGGCAGCCTTGCTGTTCGGCGCGGGTGTGTTAGCAGTTGGCTGACGCAATTCGTGCCAATCGTCGGGTAACGAGGCCGCTGCCGGAGACTTACTTTCGATGGGCGCAGCTTCGACGTCGCTGGGCTGCACTACTGCCGCTTCAGGGGCGGCCGGTTCCGTGGCAGCAAATGGATGCGGTTCTCCGAAAGCCACCACCGCGTGCTTCGATTCCTCGTTAACGGCAGGAGCGAAGGACATCGCGGGCGGCTGCGCAATTGCGGCTGGGGCCGACCTCTCGCTGGACTGTATGGGCAGAGAAGTGCTGAGCTCCGGTTCTGTAGCTTCCTCCGCAACCGTGGCCGAGCTCGCAAACGGAGTTGGTGCGCCAATGGGCGGCGGTGCGCTGCTGGCAAACATGGGCTCGTCGGTTTTGTCGACCGGGCCGGGTTCATACGAGGCGCCGTGTTCGGCGGCCGCGAAAGCCGCAAAGGCCTTTTGCATCTCCCGTTCGAGTACCAGCCCTGATTCGGCAGGGGCTACGGGAACTTCTTCGGCGACCCAACGTACCGCAGCCGGCGCCGAGTTGGCCGCGGCGACCGCTGGCATAGTGTCGCCTGCCGGAGCAGGTGGTGGCGTGAGTGTGGCGGTTGCCTCGGCCGGATGTGCCGCAGCAAACGAGGTGAAGACGGCTTCGACTTGCGCCGAAACTGGTCCCGCGGAGGAGCCCGTCATCGAGTATCTCGGCTCGACATGGGCCGCCGGCTCGCTGGCAAAGGTTACGGGTGCAGAACTTGAGGAGTCCTTCGGCGTCGGCGGCGCTGGTCGCTGAAGCTCTAGGTCGCGGTTCGAGCCACCCACGGCAGCGGCCGCTGCTGCGATGGCCGCCAGTTCATCGGGCGTAACATCGTTGGGAAGTCCATGGAACGAACTCGCTGCCTCTGGGGGCGGCGTGGTCAGCTCGAAGGCTGGCGGTTCCATCGATTCGCGAGCGTTGTCTTGCGCGGTCCGGGCGGAGATGGTCGCGATCTCCGGTGCTTGCTCCGGGTCTTCGTGCTTGGTTCCTGGCGAGGGCACGGTGAGGCGCGCCTTCCAGCCCGACTCCTCATCACCGAAACGTGGAGTCCCGTCCGCAACCTGACGCTCGTAGCGGTCCATGCTCAAGCCAGCGTAATTGGATTTCGCTTCCGCGGCGGCTTTTGCTGGGTCCGCTGATTTCGCCTCGGCATGATTCCCGGACTTCGCTTCCAGCTTGCTTAAGGCTGCCAGTAGTTCAGTAGCTTCAAAAGGCTTGACGATGAATGCGTCGGCGCGGACCTTACGCGCCTCGTCCTGACGAAATGGTTCCAGCTTCCCGACGGTGAGCAGAACCGGAATCCCTTCCGTGTCGCGGCCCTCTTTGATGCGGGCACAAACTTCCAAGCCGCTGTAGCCAGGCATGTAGACATCGAGGACAACGACTGACGGCTTACACTCAACGATCTTCTTCAGAGCCGCGGAGCCGTTGTTCACGGTTACTACTTCGTAACCGGCATCGGTGAGGATCTTCCGCCCCATGTTCTGGGCAGTTACGCTGTCATCCGCAAGCAGAATTTTACGCGCCAAGAAAAGTCCTTTGGGGATGAGCCGAAGTTAGCTTGTCCAATGATGCAAGTCAATGTAAATAAGCAGGTAAGCACGTTACTAGCGGACACCTACTGTCAGTTGTCAGCGCGTAAATGGTTGCTGGAAAGGCAGTAGCGCTTGGCGGGTGACACCGTGCGCTCTGATGTAACTAAAGTCACCATACTCTCACGGGTCAGATCAGAAGATCACTTTGCTCGTGATCCATTAACAATATTTGTAATTTTGAAAGCGTCCGGGCAAGCAGGGTTTTGCTTTGACGGGCTAAAATACCGGAATGCGCAAGCAGTGGGACAATGCGGACAGCGGCGGACAAGCCTGCTCTGAGCCAAGTCGAAGGGAGTGTCCGCGCCCCACGGTTCCCGTTCCAAGTTTGCTGCGGATAGGCCAGGTCGAGATCCGTCCTGCGACCGTCCTGGCGCCGATGGCGGGCGTAACCGATACGGTTTTCCGACGCTTTATTCGCAATCTCGGCGGCTGCGGGCTGATCATGACCGAGTTCACCTCGGCGGATGGTGTGCTCCGCGCGAAGGACAAGAAGGCCAAGCGTTACCTTCATTTCTACGAAGACGAGCATCCCATCTCGGCGCAGCTGTTTGGCAGCGATCCGCAGGTGATGGCGGAGGCGTCGCGCATGGTCGAAGGTTTGGGATTCGATGTGGTGGATCTTAACCTGGGCTGCCCGGCCAAGAAAGTTGTGAAGTGCAACGGAGGCTCGGGACTGCTGCGCGATTTGCCCGCCATCGGGCGCATCTTCGAAGCGGTGCGCGCGGCGGTGTCGATTCCATTTACCGTGAAGTTCCGCGCCGGATGGAATGACGAAGAGATTGTTTGCGTCGAGCTGGCTAAGATGGCGGAGGGTTGCGGGCTGAACGCAGTCGCCCTCCATGCCCGCACGCGTGAGCAGGGATATAGCGGGAATGCGCGCTGGGATTGGATTGCCGCGGTCAAGCATGCGGTGAAGATTCCGGTTATCGGGAACGGCGATATTCGTATGCCCGAGGACGCCTGCGCCATGGTGGCGCAGACCGGATGTGATGCGATCATGATCGGGCGCACCGCGCCCGCCAATCCCTGGATCTTCCGGCAGATCGAGCAATATTGCAGCCGGATCTCCGATGCAAACGTAGGCCCAGATGCCCACGTCTGGGCAGCCGAGCAAAGCCCGGCTTCCTCCCGGTTATATGACGAGCCGACAGATTGGGATCGCTACCAGATGATCCGAACTTATTTCCAGATGCTGATCGAAGAGGAAATGCCGGGAGCAGCTGGGAAGATGAAGCAGTTTGCGTCGTGGTTCACGCATGGCGTGCCGGGCGGCGCGGCGCTACGCAAAGCCATTTACGAAGCCAAGTCGGAGCACGACATCCTTACCCGAGTGGAAGAATTCTTCGAACGCACCCTGCAACCTGCGGCAGCTGCGTCTTTCTAGCGCCTGCCTCTGGCCGGCTAGTCAACTCACAAAGCTGCCGAGACGGCGGCGCTACACGTTTTTTGCAACCATCTTTCCTTGCGCATCTTCCTCGACATACGCCCACGGCGTGTGCGGGTCATGGGTGAAGATGGTCAGCCACTTTTCCGGGATGGATTCGGCGTAATATTTCTTGCGGCTTTCGATGGTATCCACCGGATAGAGATCGAATGCCATGACCCAGGTCAGTTCGATGTGGGCGGTCGTGGGGATCAGATCGGAGATGTAGCATGCTTTTCGCCCGCCGCTTTCGATCATGACAGCCTGCATGTGCGCGGTGTGTCCGGGATAAACCCGCACCGAAATTCCGGGCGCAATCTGGCAATCGCCTTTCAGCAGTTCCATCTGTCCGCTCTCGATTAACGGGTCGTAGTTCTCGCTGATATAGCTGATGCGGTCACGCTCGAACTGACGGCGGGCATGCTGCCATTCGCCTTCCTGCACGTAATACTTGGCCTTGGGAAAAGTCGGAACAATGCGGTCTCCCTGCCGCACGGTGTTCCAGCCGCAGTGATCGAAATGCAAGTGCGTGTTAATGACCACGTCGATGTCATCGGGTGATACGCCGCCTGCGCCGAAATTGTCGAGCAATTGCGCGGGCTGGCCATAAAACTTTTTCATCCTGTCCGAGAGCTTGTTGCCGATGCCGGTTTCAATCAGAATGGTCTGCTTTCCGGTGCGGACCAGGACGGAGTTCAGGCCCGAGGGGATCCGATTCTCGGCGTCGGCTGATACTTTCTTCTGCCACATGATCTTCGGAATGACGCCGAAGAATGCGCCACCGTCGAAGTGGTAGACGCCGTCGGAGAATATGGTCAGTTCAAAATCGCCGAGAGTGGTGCGATGCAAAGTGCGCTCCAGCATAAGTCGCTGCCGAGTTTTGCTCGGCGGGGCAGGTGAGGGCACCTGCCCCTACGTCAGTTCGGGTTATTTCAAGTTCTCCTCGAAGAAGTCCTGCATCAGGTGAAACAGGTGAATGCGGGCATCGCCGGTTACACCGTGGGTTTTGCCGGGGTAGAGCATCAGGCGGAATTGCTTTTTGGCATTGATGAGCGAATTGATCATCTGAATGCTGTTCTGGATGTGCACGTTGTCATCGCTGGTGCCATGGATCAGCAGCAGGGAATCGTTCAGATCGCCTGCCCGCGGGGGCATTGCCGATTCTTCATATGCCTTCGGATCATCCTTTGGCAATCCCAGATAGCGCTCAGTGTAGATGGAATCGTAGAGATGCCAATCGGTAACCGGCGCTCCCGAGATTCCACACTTATAAGCGCGCGAGTGCAGGAGCGAGTACATCGTCATCGAACCGCCGTTGCTCCATCCCCAGATGCAGACGCGGCTTTTGTCCAGCGAAGGATTTTCTGCGAAGAGTTGATCGAGTGCGCCCAGTTGATCTTTCAACTCGACAACGCCGAACGAGTGATGAATGGCCGAGGCCTCGAAATCGCGGCCGCGGTTCGGGGTGCCACGATTATCCACGGAAAAGACAGCATAACCTTTCTCAGCCATCATCTGGTTCACAGGATCGGTAACGCCGTCTGCCCAAGTATTCAGGACAGTCTGTCCCGCCGGACCGCCGTAAATGTAGACAATCAGCGGGACCTTGCCGCTGGCGGGAGCGTCTGTGGGCATGACCAGCTGCGCGTACATGGTCGTGGTCCCATCGGCAGCCTTGAGTTCAAGATTCTTGGGCGCAATCCAGTCATACTGGGATACGTCACGCGCCTCCCAGAAAGGATGACAAGGCGTTCCCGCAGCGGCACAGACGGAGCGCTTCGGCGGGACCAGGTTGGCAGAATAAGTATCGACGTAGTGTTTGCCATCGTCGGCAAACGCGACGGTGTGGGTGCCCGGTTCTTTTGAGACCGGTTGCAGGCCTGATCCGTCCAGCTTGAGCGAGTACAGCTGCTCCTGGCGGGGATCGTCTTTATTGGCGGAAACGTAAATCGTTCCTGAGTCCTCGTTGAGGCCCTGTACCCCGAGCATTTCGTAATCGCCCTGCTCAAGCTGCTTTTCAAGCTTGGCGTCCGCCGCGAGCGGATTCTGTTTGTCGAAACTGTAGAGATAAAGGTGAGTGTGGCCGTCGCGCCAGCTTGACCAGAGGAACCGGTCGCCGGACTTGAGCACGTGGAAGTTGTTATTGACCTCCACCCAGGCTCCTTTACTGGTTTCCGTCAACACCTTGCGCGAGCGGCCGGACTTGGCCTCTATAAAGTAGAGATCCATCGCGTCTTGCGTGCGGTTCAACACCTCCGCCCAGAGCACGCCATCGCGTACCCAGCCGAAGCGGGGGATGTAGGTGTCGGGATTGTCGGTGAGCGAAATCCATTTCACGCCTCCGCCCTTCGCGCTTACCACGCCCAGGCGCACCGCGGGATTCGGGTCGCCGGGTTTGGGATATTTTTCGTCCTGAACTTCGGCGTTGATCGGAAGATAGTCTGTAATCGGGTAAGTCGGGACGCGGGTCTCATCCATCTGCAGAAAAACAATCTGGCTGCTGTCGGGCGACCAGAAATAGTTGCTGCGAACGTTCAGCTCCTCTTCATAGACCCAGTCGACTTCGCCATTCAGGATGTCATCGTCTTTAACATCTTTGCGTTCGTTGCGCGTGAGCTGTTTCTCGTCGCCGCCGGAGGCAGGGCGGTCATAGAGGTTGTGTTTGCGCAGGTAGGCGACACGGTTGCCGTCCGGAGAAAACTTCGGGTCGTCGCTGGGTTCCGGGGCGGAGGTGAATTGCACTGCCGTGCCGCTGTCCAGACTATAGAGCCATAGCTGCCCGAGCGAATCGAACAGGAGATGCTTGGAATCGGGCGACCAAAGGTACGCAGCCACCGAATAACGCGTGATCTTCTCGCGCTGGATTTCGTTCTTGATCTTGTTGACGTCGGGCGCGAGTGACGCCAGCTTGCCTTCGCTGACCAGAACCTTCTTCTCACCGGTGTTAGGGTCGATGTACCACAGTTCGCCGTGCTCGCCGGAGTCGTCGCGCTGCACGTAGGAGAGCATCTTCCCGTCGGGACTCCACTGAATGTTCTCAGGCGCCCGGCCGGTCAGGCCACCAGGGGCGACGATCGCTTCCACGGTGAGTGGCTTTTTACCTTGTTGTTGGGCGAGGGCGGCGGGCAGGCACACGAACATAACGAGGACGAAGGGGGCGAATCTCTTCACAAATCTTCTCCGGTGAATCAGAAGCAGTAAAACTGAAAAGTGTACACTGCCGGGAGAAGAGAGGTCAGTAGCGGTAAGATTTTGCGCGCTGATGACCCGCCACACTAACTGCAGGAATGTGCGAGGGAGTCCAGATCTGAACCTCCCAATTGAGTCGAGGCGGGCTTGGAAACCAGCCCGCCTCAGCTCTGTACATTGTGTCGTCAGTGACTCGTTTAAGGAGCCACGTTCAGAATGACAGGGACCGTCATCGATTTGGCCGGGTTGGCGAACTCGATGATACTGACTTCTCCGACGTAGGTGCCAGCTGCCAGACCGCTAGCATTCACACTGGCCGTAAGGCCTGTTGGAGTGAAACAGCACCCGCTACCCGAGGGAGACACGCTGAGCCAACTCCCACCCTTGGCAGATGCCGCCGTTGGGGTAAAGCGAATGCTGGTGCTAGTGCTGGCAACGCTGATGGTCTGCGGCGCAGGACTGAGGCCGACCGTGGTGTTGAAGGTCACGGTGGGGGCTTGCACAAACACGGGGTCGCCCACAGTGACGACAACAGGAATCGTAACGTTCCCGGTTGCCGCCTTGATCAGTTGTTGACCCGTATATGTGCCGGCGATCAAACCATGCCCCGGCAGGTTCTTGGCAGTGACTGAAACCGTATAACTTCCCGTGTTTGTTCCTGTAGCCGGAAGTACTTTGAGCCAGGCCGCGCCATCGGAAGTCGTCCGAGTGACGCTCCATTTCAGAGTCGTGCCCGAGGCCCCCGCATTTGCGATCGGAATCGTCTGAGACGGAGGGTTGGTTTGGCTAGGAGTAAAGGAGAAGCTAGTTTGGCCTGGCACGTTATCGAAGAACGCCTTGGCGCTGGCCACGACATTCAGGATGACTGGCACAGTCAGCGATGTGCCAGGGTTGCTAAATTGGACCAGGTTGATCTCTCCCGTGTACACACCAACTTTCAGCCCGGATCCGTTCACACTCAATCGCATGGGGAACGGGGTGAAACAGCAACCGCTTCCAGAGGTTGAGATCTGCAACCAATTTCCGCCCTTCCCCGTCACCGTGGAAGCGCTAAAGCGAAGGCTCGAGTTGTCGGTGGTTGCCAAGGATAGAACCTGTGGCAATGGGTTGGCGCCGCCGAAAGGCATGACGAAGCTAATTGGGGTAACTTCATCAAAGCCTCCCGGCCCCACCGTCATGACTACTGAAACAGTCGCCATAACCGTGCCGGTGGTCTGCCGGAACAGCAGTTGCCCGAGATAGGTGCCCGCGATCAGGCCGCCGCCCGGTAAAGCGGTTTTGACGATTTTTACAGTGATGGTTTTGGGAACACTGGTCGCGCCCAGGATGCTTGGTGCCAGCCAGGCACCGCCATCCGCTGTGCTCGGGGTCAACGTCCAAGCGAGCTTTCCCGACCCGCCGTTGCCGAGCAGCAGAGTTTGTGCCGACACTATGCCGCCCGCCTTCATGGAGAAATTCATCTGGCCGGGTAAATCATCAAAGAAGGCGCCCCCTGCCGCGACTGTAAGGTCAACCGGCACCACCATCGATCGCCCGGGATTGGCAAATTCGGTAATGATAATTTCGCCGGTGTAAGTGCCGGCCGCTAGGGTGCTCGCGTTCACACTGACGGTGAGCGGCAAAGGCGTGAAGCAGCATCCTGAACCGGCAGGAGATATGGAGAGCCAGCTGCCCCCATTCGAGGTTGCAACCGATGCACTGAATCGGGCGGAAGTGTTGTCCGCGACGCCAATGGTAACGACCTGGGGCAGCGGGTTAGGACCTCCGAAGCCCATGGCAAAGCTGATCGGATTGGATTGGTTAAAGGCAGCGGTTCCAACTGTCACCGTGACCGGAATTGTGCTGGTGTCTCCCGGGGCCACAAAGGTTAGTTCTCCGATGTAGGTCCCTGCGATCAGGCCTCCACCGGGCAGTTGCGCGACATCAACACCGATGGTGATGTTCGAAGGCGCAGTGCCAGTGAGCGCGGAACTGTTCAACCAGGTTCCACCATCGGCTGTACTAGTGCCCAACGTCCAGTTCAGGGTTCCGCTGGCGCCGCCATTCCTGATCTGCAGAATCTGCGAGGTGGCAGTGCCGGAACCCGTCTTGGTCGAGAAACTCATCTGTCCCGGCAGCGTGTCGAAGAATGCACCCGTGTTTAAGATCGTCAGATTTACAGGGACGACCATCGATCTGCCTGGATTTGAGAATTCAGTGAAAATGATTTCCCCAGTATAGGAGCCTGCGGCAAGCGTCGTAGCATTGATGACGCTGACCGTGAGCGCCAGAGGGGTAAAGCAGCACCCGCTGCCAGAGGGAGAAATCGACAGCCAGTTGCCTCCTTTCGCGGTGGCAACCGACGCGCTGAAGCGAATACTCGAATTGTCAATAGCGGCCACGTTCACAATCTGGGGTAGCGCGTTGGCTCCGCCAAAGGGCATCGTGAAGCTGA
>CAZGSU010000059.1:0-17812 GCA_964528615.1 uncultured Acidobacteriaceae bacterium
GCGGTGGTTGCTCAGCAAAACGGAATGTCATCTCATCGCCCGAGTTCATGATGACGTAACGATCGTCCACGCGCGCCAGGAGTTCGCGCACGTCGCCATAGCGCGTGTAGTAGCCCACAAGATCGCGCCAACGCTGTTTCGATCCCTCAATGTGGTTGTAGTTCGGAATTTCCGGCGAAGAGTAGTTCGCCTGGTTCATCACCGAATATCCGCGAAAATGAAGGTCTGCTACCGACGGATCAATGTGCGTCACCTTCAGCCGAGTATTGGGCAGACCCCGCGCCCACTCGATGGAGTCCCAGTAAATCTCAAGGTTGGTTCGCAAGCGCACGCGGTGCGGCGTTCCCGGACGAAGGACGTTGCTGAGATCGAATAGACATATCTTCTTGCGGCCAGCCGGAAAACCCAGGTTCGCTTTCGCGACGGCCCAGCCACCGCGGCCGTCCGGCACTTCCAGGCTCAAGCCATGGGCGGCGCCGTGATGGCCCTGGCTCATCGCCACGTTGATCGACGAGTCCGTGGGATGCATCCAGCCCTGGGCGATCAGGTAGAGCGGACCACTCGTAGGTGCATCGTCGCCGAGGTCCACTTCGACATAGTGATCGCGCGTGATGCCTTGATACTGGCCGCGTCCGAAAGTATCCAGGTATCTTCCATCCAACGTGCTGACGAAGTCGGTCACATCCTGACCATTGTCATCCGCAGCGCGAGCGATTTTCTGCGGGCTGGCGACCGTCGTGATCGCGAGTTTCGCCGGTGGAATCACAAAACGCTCGTCAACGAAAATATCCGTCCCCACCGGATGGTCGACGGTCATCAGTCCAAGAGAGTCGTAATAATAGGTCTCCCACAGTTCGGCTGTGATACGAAGATCGTAAAACCCATCGTGCGGCATGAGTTCATCGCGTCCAATTTTGTACCACTCTTCGGTCGCTTCCACGCGCGCCGTACCAAGACTGTTGATGCGCAACCCGATCGCGGAACTCCACGGGACAGCGTCTTTAACGAATTCGACTTGCTTGCCGTTATAAGCAAAGAGGTATGGGCAGGACCCCTTGATGCGCTGCACCGTCACGATCTCCTGGTCAGCCTTAACACCGAATTCAGCGCGGATCGATCCATTGGGCCAGAGCACACGTACGACATCCGTGCTCGTCTGTTCGCCCAAACCAAAATGTACCTGAGGGCCAGTGATCGGTTGCATTTGCACCAGCAGGCCAGAACGGATTTCCATCTCGCCGCCAATGCCGAATGGATTGATGCGCTGGTCCCCGGTAGCCTGTGCGGCGTGTGGCCGGATCACCTGCCAGTGATAATTGTTGGATCCGTGATTGATTCCCTGGAGTGCTTGTCCGTCAGCTGAAATAGCCAGCAGATCGAGTTTGCCCTCACCGGTGAGATCGGCTATATCAAGGGCCACGGCCAGGGGAATAGGCTGGTTCAGCAGAACGAATTTTCCCTGTACGTCGCCCAGCCAGACCAGCGGACCCACCGATCTATTGCCAGTAACAGGCGCTGCCGGCGACAGAAGTATGTCTAGCGCCCCGTTATTATCCAGATCCGCAACGCGAAGTCGGACGTCACCGGCAAGATAGTTGCTGGCATTCGGAACCTGGGTGATCGCGCCGATGTCCCAACCGCCCTCGTCCTTCGGTGAAATCCGGACGATCGCGCCGTCCGCTTGAATCGCCAGCAGATCAAGCACTCCGTTGCTATCGATGTCGGCTGCGGCAATGGCTTTTACCAGCGGAAAATTCGCGGGGAGAGCCCGCTCCCGGAATTGTCCGGAGCGCTCATTGATAAAAACATGAAGGCGCCCGGACCCATCGATGATTGAGGCGTCCGGATTGCCGTCGCCATCGAGATCTGCCCAGGCAAAACCACGCAGCCCGGAGACCACGGCGAACGGATGAATCCCAGTAAAAGTGCCGTCTCCATTGTTTCTCAGAACCAGCGGGCTGCCATCGCTCGCGCCCAGCACGATGTCGAGGTCGCCATCCGCTTCAACGTCAACTGCCCACGCGCCGCTATAGCGCCCGTTGGTCACGGATTTCGGCAGTTTGGTCTGCGCGGTTACATCGGTGAACGCGGTCGGGCTGTCCTGCCGGAAAAATCGTACGCCGCCCGCGCCCGCAAGCACCAGGTCCGTCTTGAAATCGTAGTTGAAGTCGATTTGCAGAACCCCCTCAGGCGACGGTGGAATCGCAGATGGCCCGCCGGGAAAGGGAAGCGTTGTCCCGCCAGACAAATGCACTTCGCTGCCATTGGCCTCGGCAACAACGGGGGCGCCTGTGCTACTCAGCTGGATGGCGCCAATCCAATTCCAATGACGATTGCCAGCATCCGCCAGTGGTTTGGGATCAAATCGGAGCGCCAAGTCAGGTGGCGCCGGCTTGAAAACCGGTGGTTCCAAACGCAGAAAATGGGTGAAGGGCTGCGTTTCCTCCCCAGCAGGTGCCTTGATGACGGAGAGGCTCTGCCGATACTCGGGAACGCGCATGAGCACGTTGCGCAGAAAGGTGGTTCGGGTTGCAGCCGCGCGCAAATCCGTGCCTGCCGCCGCAGCCTGCACTGCTTTCAGTTGCTGCTGCACCTCCGGCGGCCATGCGGAGGATCGTGCGCTGATCTGAGCCACTGCTGATTTCAACGTGTCGGTATCGGCGCGCTTGGCGGCAACACGGCTCAATTCGAGCAAGCCTGCGAGATTCTCCGGCTGCGCCGCCAGAATCTTCTGCAGCACCTGCTGAACTTCGGCTTCGCTGTTGGCATCGCCCTGCCGTTCGATTTCTTCCGCAAGGGCATACGCGGCGCGCAGGTTCTTGGGATTCAACTCCATGGCCTTGCGCAGATCCGCAATCGCTTGCGCGGAATTGCCGCGTTGGCTTTCAAGAATTCCCAGCAGATAGTAGATCTGATCATTTTGTGGGACAAGATCGCGCGCCCGTTCGAGTCTCTGCGCCGCTGCATCATAATTTCGCTGCCGCAATGCCAGTACTCCCCAGTTCCCCCATCCCGCAGGTTCGGCGGGCACGAGCTGGCTTACCTCCGAAAGTTTGCTCTCAGCGTGGACATCGTCGCCCACCTGCAGCGCCGCCAATCCAACATAGAACGCCGAGACCACGTCGGTGTAAGCTTTGGTTCCTTTTTCAGGCAGCTTGGGGCTGGAATGGCATCCCGAAAGTGCGGCGCCAAAGGTTGCGAGAAGCAGCAGCAGTGGCGTGCGTCGAACAGGGGCCGCGTTCGAAGTAGCTTTTAGAAATCGCATCCTCAATTGACCCGTTCCGCCTTGCCCGCCAACGGTGCTGCGCTCTTCTCTTTGCCCAGCTGCGCGGTCCTGCGCCGCTTTAAGCGAGACATACCACGGAACCACAAGAACGCCACAAAAAGAAATGGCAACAGGAAAAACAAAAGGTCCCACCGGCCGAAACCAGGCGGGGTCACTTCCACTTGAGTCGTCGCCTCACCGTCCCCTTGCGAACTCTCCACCACAAGGTGGATACGCCACAATTCTTGCCGGTCGAACGCCGCCTGAGCGTTGTATTGTACTTGCCCACGGGATTTCACTCGCTGAGCTTCATAAAACGTTTCGGGCAGCCTGCCGGTTAGCGGCTGCACTCCTATCCTTATCTTGAGATCGTTTGGAATGGCACCGCCTGGCGCCGGCGCCACAAAAACGTAGAACGCTCCCGTACCCACGTCGGGATGAGTCCAAAGAGAAACGATACACGGCCCAACTTTCTGGTTCTCAATAATAGGGAAGGGCGGACCGTTGTGGGCGCTGGCTGGCGCCGGCATCATCAGCCGGAGCGCAACTACAACCCCAACAACAATTCCTCTCACACATGAACTGCGATTCAGCATGTTTTTCAGAGAACGCCACAACCACACAACTGTCCTGAACCGCTTATCCGCTCATCATCGTGGCACGCATTTCCATTGGCT
Source organism: uncultured Acidobacteriaceae bacterium (assembly GCA_964528615.1). Taxonomy (GTDB): domain Bacteria; phylum Acidobacteriota; class Terriglobia; order Terriglobales; family Acidobacteriaceae; genus JAIQFF01. The sequence continues at coordinate 3,943 of CAZGSU010000059.1, forward strand.
GAAACATCAGCCACATCGACGCGCACCACAGAATCAGGCACACTGCCGCCCAGGGAAGGAAGGCCCGCAACGGCCGATCCGGCGCATCATCTTCCGCCAGCCCGTAGATCACCACCAGGGAGCCAGCCAATCCCAGCACCAGAAATCCGATTTCGATGACTTGCACGATGTTCGCCGGCAAGCCCGTTAAACTCCAACGCGGCTCTCCCAGAAAAGACCGGCCCAGACTCGCGATCGCATTTTGAGTTACGGGAATCAGCGTATAAAGCCCCGTCAAAAAGTGAAAGCAATAGTGAGCCAGCCATATTCCAAAACCCAGCGGGACCAGGCCGTAGGTGTATCTCACCGCGAGGGGCAACAGAGCCCGTTTGCTATCGGTCCATGCGCGCGTCAGCCGAGCGGCGAGCCCCAGCAGTAGCACCGGTTCCACGATGAGGAAAGCCGTGAAAATCACGCCAAGCACCGGCGCTTCGTGACTCACATGCAGCATTCGTCCCAGCCAGGTCTCCACCGCATAGACAGGACTGACCATGCCGAACGCATTCAACAGAGCGCCGAAAGTGAACACGATTGCCAACGCGGCCAGATCTTTCCGGCGCGAGAAATACCCAATTCCTGAACGGATTGGATCAACCATGAGTTCACTGGCCGGCATCCGGCTCAATATACCAATGTTGTCGTGGGGGCAGGCATGAACGCAGTCTAAACAGAAAGTGCAATCCATGTTTCCAACCTTGCTGGGCTGAAACAGCGCCAGTTCACACCCGCGGATCGTCACCAGATCCGATACCGGCTCGCGCCTCCCCCGGATGCAGTCCTTGGTATGACAGCGCGTGCAAACATCCTGCTCGCGCACTTTGACCTCAAACGGCGAAAGCGTGGAAGCAACAAAATTGAACTGTCCAATGGGACACACGAACTTGCAGAACGAGGCGTGCTTGAAAAATCCATCCACCACCAGCACGGAAAGAAAGTAGGCCACAATCAGCCAGGCCGTCCACCACGGCGACGACCACAGATCAAAGAGCTCATACGTAAAGAGGATCAAAACGAAGAGCCCAACCGAAATCCATTTATTGCGCAACGCGCGAGGCCAGTTGAACCGAGGTTTAAAGAGGCGTCGTGCCCATTGACGCACCAGCATGAAAGGGCACGCCAGACAGAAGAAATTCCCCGCGCAAAGCAGTACCAGTACAAGCACGCCGCGAAAATGAAGCCAGCTCAGCGTCGTCGCAAGATTCTTCGGCGCCAGCGTCGGTCCGAACAGCCCATGCAGGATCATGATGATGCTGAGCACAAGCAGCGGCGCCTGGAGGAGCGGACGGGCATAACGCCAGCGGAATAGATTGCCCACGACCGGAACGCATAACAAATCAAACGGCAGCGACTCAGCAGTTTCCAGGGCCGGAATGGAGGATGGATTCAACCGCTTGCCTAGTTGGGTCGGACGCCCCTTACTTCGATCTGCCGTTCCAGCTTTTTTCCGCCGGGCAGCGTGACATGGAGCAGGATTATCCAATCACCCGCCATCTGAAGATTCACACGCGATTGGTAGCGGCCAGGCTGTTCTTCCCTCGCCTCTGCAAACACAGGACTCATGCCCGCATGCGACATGTCAGCCTCAACCGCTACGCGTGCTCCTGTAATCGGTTTGCCGCCTGCGCTGGCCATCTTGAAGGTGATTGTTACGAGGCCAACGCGCGCCGGCGCAGGGGAGATCTCATCCTCAACGGTGACTAGATCTGGCGGTTCGACCGGTCGGGAGCAGCCGGCTATGAGCAGAGTTGCCGCGCACACAAAACTAACCAGAACTCGACAAGATACTTTGTGATCAGGCAGCTTTTGGCAGCTCGTGGCGGCCCCACTCACACGTGCAAGCCATGTTCCCCTGCTCACCCTCCGGCGGAAACATGTGGTAGTACATCCCGATGACCATCGGGATGAACACGATCGAGTTATAGAAAAGGTGGAGCTCCACCCGCGGAAAAACCAGCTGCAGGATGCTGCAAGGCACTGGCTTTCCCCAGAAATTGTGGTGAAACGTCGCCTGCCAGATCAGCAAAAAATGCTCGATGTGATGCCAGAACTGAATCCAAAACGCCACCATCCACCAAGTGTGGGAAACGCCAGTAAAGCCCTTGCGGAATATCCAAAGGCCGATCAGCATGACCAGGGCATAACCATAGTGCAAGGTTTCCGTTTGGATCAACCAGGGATAAAACAACCCAAGCAGCCCCAGGGCCTTCGGCCGCGGCCAGTTCATTACGTAAATCTGGTACGCCTGAACCAGGTGCTCTGCCCAATGCGCCAGCACAATCAACATAAAGATCTGCAGCGCTCGCTCATGCCAGCGCGTGTTGAGCTTGTCGGAAAGGCTTAGGCTCGACCCCGTCGCACTATGAAAATTGGGAACCGCAGGATGAGAAATTGCCATGATTGTCCTCCCCAAACTATCCCCCAAGAAAATGTGATCACGATCACACTTGTCTTGCCCTAGGTCAATAGTGAAATTATATTAGCCCGTATACAGTCCGGTCTCAGCTTTAGAAGTGAAAGTTGGTCTCCAGGAAAATGAGCTGCCCGTTGGCATCTTTGGGATAAATCGCCGAAATCACCCCCTTGCCAAAGGCGTGGCCATAATAGAGGGTGGCGGCGAAGGCTCGAGTGAACTGGTAGTCGGCGCTGAGATCGCAGACATTTGCCAAGCCGCGGGTTCCGTTGCTCGGGCGGCCTGTATACCCAAAAGTCTGAGGCTGAAACGCACCCCCGCCTAGATACCACAGATCGGATGCACTGGCCAGTCGCAGTGTGTGCACTTCGCTGCGAAGACCTAGCTTCGAAACGGGTCGCAGGTTCAGCGTCCCGTACAAGTCTTCGTTGTTCATCATATTGTAGAAAGGGAAGCGCGCGTACTGGCGCGGTGTAGTCAGGACTTGAAAGAACGTGCCGTGATGCAAGTCCTTGGCGTTCCCGTCGCCGCTGCCGTACGAATACCCGGCGCTCACCCAGGGCTTCAACACCTTGACCGGCGGCTGCCACCCGGCTTCGCCCACAAACGAGCCGGCATGTTGCGTGAGGTTTCCCCAGGAACCAGTTTGCACCGCTCCCCAGACCAGGAAATCGAACTTGCCAGAATTGGTGGTGTTGACAACATGGGCGTAATCCGCGCCCCACGTCGCAATCTCAATCTTGCCAAGATCGGCCGTGCGAATCGGTGTCGGACGATTATCGGTCTTCAAAATCCGCGTCCGGTGATCGATATAGCCCAGCGCGAACACGCGCAATTCTCCCGCGTTCTGCCGCGTGTTGACCGACCGGGTATAGGCACCGTAGTAGGTGTCCACATTCAGTTCGTCCATGCCCTTGACTTGAAAGACTCCCTCGGTCGGCCGCGCCCCGAAGAAGGTGAAGTTGTTCCGCCCAGCGTTTGCGGAAAGTTGGACTCCATCGTAGGTGCGCTGCACGGCGGCGAAGGCGAAATTCGAAATCAGCCGGCTCGAGATGCGCGTCAGAATCACCGTCGCCAGCAACGGATCTTTGGGCGTGACTTCAAGCCCGTCAAAATATTCGAAGCGGCCCAGTTTCAAGCCGGCCGGTCCAAGATGCTTGAAGTTCACAAATCCTTGCTTCACAAATCCGTTGGCGACGTTGATGTGATTGTTGTTCGCCGCATAGTATGTTCCACCCAGTCCGAGCTGGCCCTGCGGCGCCGCTACCACGGCGTTGTTTGGCAAGCCGAGAATCGACGGCTGTTCTCCCTCCACGAACCAATCAATGTGTTCCCCGGTTTGCCCAATGCCCACACGCAACAGGGAATCCCACAAGGGGTAGTCGCTGTTTCCAGTCTTGCCCTGGAACCAGTTCCAGCCTTCGGTGCGGGTACGCCAGTTGATCGAAATCTCAAGTGGGCCAATTTTGTGCTTAGGCGGCCGCGCCGGCTTTTGCGTAGACTCCCCGATTGCTTGCCCGGCTGCGGGTGCAGCTGCCGAGGTTGCTGCCATCGCCGGTCTGGCTCCGGAGTCCGGAGTTGCTGGCAAAGCGTTTTGGGCGAAAGCAAGACCACCGACAAAAAGAACTGTCCCCAAGCTTCCAAATCGCAATTTCATATCGTCCCCAATCCGCGCGCTTTGCGAAGCCGTCACCAGGCCCCGCAAGACACGCAGCCCACAGTTTGTCCCGGTTACTCAGAAGTGCGCTCGCGGATAGCTTGCGAACACGGTAGCTGTTGTTGAAAACGATTCCCCACAAAACTTAGTGAGGCATTTTGGGGCAGTCCTTGTGATGGGTCAATAACCGATTCGTACTAGAGAGCATCGTCAGTTAAGATTTTTAGCGTGCGTCGTTGAGTGGAAGTGGGCCGGGAAACGGGTGTCTTCTGAAGACTTGATTGGATCAAGATCTAATAAGCTTCTATCCGCGAAGGACGCGGAGAAGAGCCGCAAGAACGCTGAGCAGAACAAAGTTCATAGATTTGCTTAGCGGCCTCAGCGGCTTTTCTTCGCGAACTCCGCGGTTAAAGGCTTGTCTTCACTTTTCGGTGCAATCCCCGAGCGGCACGGGTCTTTCAAGCCTTGGATGAAGCATTGGGCTCTCCAAACGAACCACAACGGCTTTGCATGCCTTGACGGAACTTCTCGCGTTCCTCAGGCGTCATCTTCTCCCAGCGCTCGATCATGCGCCGGCGCCAGAACATGTGCCGGCCCGGTCCGCCGCGGAATCCGCCAAAGAGGATCTTACTCAGAACCAAAAGCCCTACCGCTTGCCAGAACGTGATCACGTGCCACCCGAACACAGCCGGCATCAGCCAGTTCCACAGCCGCAGGACCACAAAGCTAAACACGGTCACAAACAATACGGCAAACAACGCGAACTTCAATATTCTTACGATCCGATTTCTTCTCATCTCTTTGTCCTCATGATTTCGTAAATTCGTCGTGGATGGCCTGAAGCCTTTCCCGCAGGTGAAGCACCGCATAATGCTTGCGCGAAAGCAGCGTATTCACGCTCGTTCCAGTTTCTGCCGCCAGCTCTTTGAAGCTTTGGCCCATCACCTCGTGGGCGATGAAAACTTCGCGCTGCTCGTCAGGCAATTCGTCCAGCGCGGCTTCTAATTCTTCCAGCAGCACCATGCGTGCATACGCTGCGTCCGGCCCGGCGTCCGGGGAGGGAAGTAGATCTTCCAATCCCAGCCTTTCTCCGTCCTCGTTAATCGTTGCGGGTTCGTTTCGCAACGCCTCCCGTTGTTTGCGGCGAAACAGGTCCGTGATCCGATTCCGAGCCACCCGAAACAACCAGGCGGTAACCTGCTCCACCGGCTTCACCATGCGGTAGGCCTCCACCAGTTCGTAGAAAACCTCCTGCAGGATGTCTTCTGCGTCCTCCCGGTCAGCCACACGTCGGCGGACGAAGTTGCGAAGCCGGGACTGCTCCCGCTCGATCGCTTCAGAAATCCGCCGGTCTTGCTCCGCCATCATTCCCGGTTTTCTCAGCGCTTCTTCCATCCACTGGTGTAGACGAATGGGCGAGATAAATATTTTAAGGGCCTGGGGATTCGTAGCGCCGCCGCCCCAGCGGCTGGGAGCCTGCCCTGAGCGCAGCCCAAGGGGAGGGCTCTCCCCGCGCCAATGGCAAGATGCTCCAAAGGAAGTCGGAAAGATGCCGGTCGAAGCTAATCCTTAGCAAAAAAAAGCCGGCCCGCATTTGCAGACCGGCCGCGTGAGAGAAATCAAGAGTTTAATCGCCCGACGGCAACAGCATCTCCTCCGGACCCAGGTCAATATTGACCGGGGCCTGCGGGCAGTTGCCGAGAATCGGCTGGCAAGCCGCATCGGGACCGTGTTCAGGTCGCAGCAGCGGCTTCTTTTCCATGAACTGATCCGTCTCGGTGGACCCGGCCAACGCTGTCGTCGACGCCAGGCCGCCGCTGATTACCTGCTGCACCTGGTCAAAATATCCCGTGCCAACAAAGCGCTGGTGCTTCACCGCTTCGTACCCGTACTGCGTCTCGCGGCTGAATTCCTTTTCCTGCAGCCGCGAGTAAGCGGTCATGCCCGCCAGCTTGTACCCGCGCGCCAGTTCAAACATGCTGAGGTTCAGCGCGTGGAAGCCCGCCAGCGTCACAAACTGAAACTTATATCCCATGCGCGCCAGTTCCGGCTGGAAGCGCGCAATCGTCGCTTCGTCCAGATTCTTGCGCCAGTTGAAGCTCGGTGAGCAGTTGTAGGCCAGCAGCTTCCCCGGATACTGCGCATGAATCGCTTCCGCGAAGCGGCGTGCCTCTTCCATATCCGGATGCGAAGTCTCGCACCAGATCATGTCCGCGTAAGGCGCGTACGCCAAGCCGCGCGCAATAGCCGACTCGATGCCGCCGCGAATGCGGAAGAAGCCTTCCGCGGTGCGTTCGCCGGTGCAGAACTCGCGGTCTCGTGGGTCAATGTCGCTGGTCAGCAAGTGAGCGCTGTCCGCGTCAGTGCGCGCCATAATCAATGTCGGCACGCCCATAACGTCCGCCGCCAGCCTCGCCGCCACCAACTTTTGGATCGCCTCAGTCGTGGAAACCAGAACCTTGCCGCCAAGATGTCCACACTTCTTGGCGGATGAAAGTTGATCTTCAAAATGAACGCAGGCCGCGCCCGCTTCGATCATTCCCTTCATCAACTCGAAGGCATTCAGCGTGCCGCCGAATCCCGCTTCGGCATCGGCGATCAACGGAGCAAACCAGGTCTGCCCCGGAGCCACCTTGCCCTCCGCGTGATGCACTTGGTCGGCGCGCTGCAGCGCGTTGTTGATTCGCCGGCAAAGATTCGGAACGCTGTCCGCTGGATATAAGCTCTGGTCGGGATACATCGTGCCCGCATTATTGGCGTCGGCCGCGACCTGCCAGCCGCTGACATAAATCGCCTTCAGACCTGCCTGCACCTGCTGCACCGCCTGGTTGCCGCTCATGGCGCCCAGCGCGTTAATGTAAGGATCAGTGTGCAGAAGTTCCCACAAGCGCTCGGCGCCCATGCGAGCCAGCGTGTGCTCGATGTGAATCGAGCCTCGCAGTCGCAGCACGTCTTCGGCCGTGTACGGACGCTCGACGCCCTTCCAGCGCGGATTGGACGCCCAATCCGCGTTCATCGCCGCCTGGGCAAGCGCATATTGCGCGACCCTTTCCTGGTCACTCAAGGAGTGCTCGATCTGATTTGGGGTTAAGGGTTGCGCGCTGTGTCCGTTTCCATTGACCGACATGTACTTTCTCTCCTTAAAACTTGGTTCGATGTTGCGTGCTGCTAAGCCGGGTTAAATTCTCCGTTCACGATCATGGCTTCACTGATTTCGCGAGCGCCGCGGAAACGCTCCGCCTCTTCCGGATCTGTATTGGCGGGGAGACTCAAGAGCAATCGCTCCAGTTCCTCGTCGAACAACTGCGTGATGAACTCCGGCGTATGCTTCACCGGCTGGCCCTGCTCATCCTGCACGGGAACCAGATCGCGATGCAGCACGCGCTGCGCAATCATCAGGCGGTAAATGCGGTCCGTGGCCAGGTCTTCCATGTAGCCGTCGAGCAGGCTGGCCCCTCTTCCGCTCAGCACCCCGTGCCGGTAACGGATCACAGTTCGCACCGCCGCCCGCGTGCCGTTCACCGTGCGTGCGCCCACGCCCATCGGCTGCGGACGCAAGTCCGGATACCGGCTCGCATTCTTGGGCTGGGCCTGTAGCTGGTTCGGGTAAGGGAACTGCGAAACCGCGATCGCGTTCTGATCGGGATGTCCCGTCCACGCTCCGTCCATCAGGCAGTTCGCTTCGTTCTTCTTGTCCTTCTCCAGAACAGCGAGCGCTCGTGCATTCAGTTCCGCATCTTCGCGGCTGGGATATAGCGCGGTCATGCCCCCAATCGCAAGGATGCCGCGACGGTGGCAAATTTCCGGCATCAATTCGCGCAGGTTCTGGAAGAAAGCTACGTTGTAGGGAATCGTGTTGCGGTCCGGCAAAACCCAGTCAGGATCGTCGAGATTGAAGTGAATCAGGCTGGCCATGTAATCCCAGCGGCCCAAATTCAAACCGATGATGTGATCGCGCAGGTTGTAGGCGAACTCCTCCATCTGAAACGCCAGCGGGTGCGACTCCACCAGCGCCATGCACTTGATGTAGTCGTGCGGCAGGCCGCGCCACTGGGCCAGCGCCTGGAACAGATCGCGCCACCACAGCGCCTCTTCCGCCGACTCCGATTTCGGAATGTAGATGCTCAGCGGATGTTTCAGTTCGTCCGGATTAATGCCATAGAAAACCCGCGCCACATCGAACAGTGATGCGGAAACCAGTTCTTCCGGAATCAGCCCCGCTTGGTTCAGGTGCAATCCGCGCGGCCGCGTAAAGATCACGGTGCTATTCTGCTGAAGCTTTACAGCCCGGTCCCGTTTCTTGTCGTAATAGCTGAGTTCACCGCGCAAACAGGCCAGAATGTTCGCTACGCCCGTTTCGTGATGCGACCACTCGTTCACGCAGGAATCTTCTAAGTCGAGCATCACGCCGGGCGCGCCCGAGTTCAGCATCTTCACGCACAGTTCGGCATCATCGGCCGGGCCGGTCATCTGGTTGCGCTGGTCCTGGCACCACTCCGGCAGCGTGATCCGCCATCCGTTGCGCACCGTGTCGGACGGGAAGCGGTGCTTGGGCTTGTCTCCCTCAAGCGACCTCTGCAGCACTTCGACCCGCTTCAGCGCCAATTCCTGCTGGCGGGGAGTAAACCTGCGGTGCATCGGCAAAAAGAATTCCATAAAACCGGTGGGAAGATCACGCTCGCGGTCGAACCCAGCGGGCGTGCTGCTGACCGGGTTGATCAGTGCATCCGTTTCCATCGTGGCTACTGCAGTTGGCGTCATAATCGCGGGTCCCTTAACTTTCCAGTCGTTCAATTAGCAGAACAGCAATTCATCATACGGGCGGATCGTACGATGCCCCAGAGGGCCCCGTCAAGCTCGTTGTTCAAAATACAGAACATACATTCATTTTGTTGGACGCCTAAGGTTTTTGCTACCATAACGATTTGGCGACTTTCGCACGATGAACTCCAAAGACGAATCTCCTTCGGTTGCCGTCGAGCGCGCTCTCGCAATGCTCGAAGCGGTTGCCCATGAGCCGGAAGGCCTGAGCAACGCTGAAATCAGCCGCAAGCTCCAGATTCCAAAGAGTTCCGCCAGCTACATCCTGCGCACGCTCGAGGCTCAGGGCTACCTGAATCGGGACGAGAACAGCGGCAAATACCGCGTCGGATTGAAAATCCTCAGCCTCAGCCGCGGCGCGCTGAGCGGAATTGATGTGCGCGAGGTCGCGCTGCCCGTCATGCGTCACCTGGTGGAAAAGACCAGCCTCACCTGCCACCTCGCGATTCTGGATGGACCCGAGGCGGTCTATATCGAGAAAGTCGAGCCTCCGGGATTCATCCGCATGGACACCTGGGTTGGCCGCCGCATGCGCGTTCATGCCACAAGCGTGGGCAAGGCTTTAGTCGCGCACATTCCGCCGGAGCGGCTGGAAAAAATTATTGCCGAGCGCGCCATGGAGAAGCGCACTCCCAAAACCATCACCACCCTGCCGCGTCTCTTGAAAGAACTGGAGAAAGTGCGTACCCAGGGCTACGCGGTCGACGACGAAGAAAATAATCTGGGCGCCCGCTGCGTCGGCGCCCCAGTATTCAACCAGCAAGGCGCGATTGAAGCCAGCTTGGGCCTGAGCGGAACCATCGGCCAAGTCAACCATCAAACCATGCCGCGGATCCTGGAAGCCTTGAAGGACGCGGCTCGGCACATCTCCATGCAGCTGGGCTATCGCGCTCCGCACCGCCGAGCCGGTGCATAACCAATTTCCCTCTGCAACGCTCCTTACGCTGCTACCACCGCAGGCCGATAAGTCAGGTTAGCCACCACCGGGTTCACCAGTCGCACCATGTCGAGCCAGTTCATGCGAACCAGTTCGCGATGCGTGCCCGCGCTAAAAATGATCTCTTCGTTTTCGGCGAGGCTCGCGTCCGCATAAACCGCCATGTCGTAGAGATTTCCAAACGGCGGCATGGCGCCCGTCTCGCAATCGGGGAAGGCGTCTTTGAACTCCCGCTCTGAAGCGATTTCGACTGTCCGCGCACCGGTCAGGCTTCTCAGCCGATCAAGGTCCACGTGCAGCGATGCAGGGACGACTGCCATCGCCAAAATGCCATCAATTTTGACGATTACCGTCTTTGCCAGTTTCTTGCCCGGCACATGCGTCAGAGCAGCGATCCCCTGAGCAGTGTAGGCAAGCGAATGGGAAATGACCAGATATTTGATGTGATGAGAGTCGAGAAACTTGCGAAGCTTGGACAGTGGCATAAGACCTCCTCAATAATGGGGAAAGAACAACGTTGAGGGGCCATCTGCATGGCTCTGTGAAAAAATCCTATCCCCATTTGCCCAGTTTCGCGGTGACCAGAATCACTGCACTTCTCGTCGAGATAGTGTTCCGCGATTCTGGGGGATCGAGTGATCTAAATCACAGCAGATCGATGGGACAGCGAGGAGAATTCAAAGTGCGGAAATACACGCCGGCCCGTCCGGCTCCTCGATAACGGCTCGCTTTGCCCCGCGCCCGCAATTCATGACAAAGGCTGAGCGATGCTCTTCACCACGCCAAGGAGGGCTCTATGAAATCCAAAAGGACACTCCAACCGAGAGTCGAGCCTGTGGCCACTCTGATGCAGCCTTGTGAGACCGAAACAGTGCGCTGGGATATGCAGCAGATTCAACTGGCCATTGCGCGCAGGGCCTATGAACTTTTTGAAACGCGCAACCGCGAGCACGGCCATGACTGGGAAGACTGGTTTCAAGCGGAGGTGGAATTACTGCGCCCCGTGTCCATTGCGCTTTCTGAAGCCGCGGACCGCTTCAGCATTCGTGCCAATGTTCTCGGTTTTGAGGCCAACGAACTCAAAGTCAGCATCGAACCGAGGCGCATCACCATCCTTGGAAGAAAACAGAGTAGCGGTGCGACTGCGCCAGAAGCCCTGCCCGCCAATTTCTATCCCGACCTGGTCTTGCGGATGATCGATATTTCTTCGGAAATCGATCCCGATGGAGCGGTCGTCGAACTGCAATCTGGGATTCTGAAGTTTGAACTGCCCAAAGTTGCGAAGCCGACAGAGAAAGCCGTTGCAGCCGGGAAGGCCTGAGCCAACGCTCTCGTTCTTAGAGTGCCAGGAGCGCTTCAGTACTTCACGATGGCCGCAAACGATTTGGGATCGAGCGACGCTCCGCCTACCAGTGCACCGTCAATTTCTTCCTGCGACATAAGTGCGGAAGCATTGTCCGGTTTCACCGACCCGCCGTAAAGAATGCGCAGCTTTCCCGCGAATTCCTCGCCGAAAATCTCAGTCGCTTCGCGGCGGATCACCGCATGGGCCTCGGCCGCAAGTTCGGGCGTCGCGGTCTTGCCCGTGCCGATCGCCCACACCGGCTCGTACGCGACGACGAGCTTGGCCGCCTTCTTTGCAGAGATTGCATGGAATGCCCGCACGCACTGCCGGCGCAGAACGTCATCGGTAAGTCCGGCTTCGCGCTCTTGCAATACTTCGCCCACACAGCAGATCGGCGTGAGTCCCGCTTCCAGCGCGGTTTTCAGGCGCAGATTCACCGTGTCATCGGTCTCGCCAAAATACTGGCGCCGCTCGGAGTGCCCGATAATCACATGCTTTACTCCCCATGCCAGCAACTGCGCCACGGAAGTTTCGCCGGTAAACGCGCCCTCTTCCTTCCAGTGCACGTTCTGTCCGCCGATGTCGACGTTCGATCCCTTCGCAGACTCGAGCGCCGCCGGCAAATCCAGAAACGGCGGGCATACTACGATTTCGTCGCGATCATGTCCCGATACCAGCGGCAAAAAGTCGCGGAAGAAAGCGCGAGTCTGGTCCGGAACCTTATACATCTTCCAGTTTGCGGCCATTACTTTTTTTCTCATGAGTGAGCCTTTTGAATTCGGAATGGGGAAGTGGCGTTCGATCGATGAAGTTCTTCGGCGGCACGCTCGTAGGCGCGCACAGTGGAGACGTCAAATAGCACGAATCGACAAAGGGTCAAGTATTTCGCGGCGGAGAGGGCTTCGAGCGTCGTAGAAAGCGCAATCGGCGCCGCCTCGGTCACCGGATATCCATACGCGCCCGTTGATATCGCGGGAAATGCCAGCGACGCGAGACTGTGCTCGTCGGCCAGTCGCACCGACTCGCGGTGACAGCTTGCCAAAGTCTCGGCCTCACCACGCTCGCCGCCGCGATAGATGGGCCCGACCGTGTGAATGACGTGCCGCGCAGCGAGTTGTCCGCCAGTCGTGATCACGGCCTTTCCAGCCGACAGCGTTCCAATCCTGCCGACGATTTGTCGGCACTCAGCCAGAATGGCCGGGCCTCCCGCGCGGTGAATCGCGCCATCCACTCCTCCTCCGCCGAGAAGGGACGAGTTCGCGGCATTCACAATCGCGTCGGTAGCCTCTGCAGTGATGTCCGCGGGGCCGTGGATCTCGATCATCTTTTTCCGGCTTGCCTGGTCGCGGACCGCCTCTCCGCGATCGAGCGTCAGCCGGATTGTGAAGGTGTCCACGCCAGTGTCCAGAAGGGTCACTTCTTTTCCGTCGTTTCCAATGTTTGAAGTCCGGCGCCCAAGGTCAAAGGTCCGAAGTCCGAGGCGCCTTTGTTCTTCTACTTCTTTGCCGTGAGCGCCTCGACTCCCGGCAGCTTCTTTCCTTCCAGAAATTCCAGCGACGCGCCGCCTCCGGTAGAGATGTGCGTGATTTTGTCGGCTACATTGGCGGCGTGCACCGCAGCAACGGAATCGCCGCCGCCCACAATCGAAATCGCGCCGCCATTTTCTGCCACCGCATGCGCGATCTTGAATGTGCCTCGGGAGAATCCCGGAACCTCGAACACGCCCATCGGCCCGTTCCACACAATGGTCCGCGCGGTAGAGATTTCCTCGGAGAACAGTTCAATCGTCTTCGGCCCGATGTCGAGCGCCATCTTGTCCGCCGGAATTGGCTGGCCCACGCCGACCTGTTGCGTTACCGCACCGGCCGCCGGCTTCATCGCCACCACGTGATCAATGGGCAACAGGAATCGCAGATTCCGCTTCTTCGCCTCCGCCAGCAGTTGCTTCGCGAGGTCAACTTTGTCGGCTTCCAGCAGCGATTTGCCAATCTCCTGTCCCTGCGCCTTGAGGAACGTATAGGCCATACCTCCGCCAATGATCAGCGAGGTCACCTTGTTCATCAAGTTCTTGATGACCCCGATCTTGTCGCCCACCTTGGCCCCGCCGAGGATCGCAACGAATGGCTCTTCGGGATGCTCCAGCGCCTTACCCAGATACTTCAATTCCTTTTCCATGAGCAATCCGGCGGCCGATTGTTTCATGAATTTGGTCATGCCTACGGTCGATGCATGCGCTCGATGCGCTGTGCCGAACGCGTCATTAACGTAGTACTCGGCCAGGTTTGCCAGTTGCCGGGCAAACTTCTCGTCGTTCGCCTCTTCTTCCGCGTGGAAGCGCAGGTTCTCCAGCAGCAGCGTCTGGCCCTTTTCCAACTGTGTCGCCACTTCCTCCGCCTCAGGTCCCACACATTCGGGACAGAAGCCGACGTTCTCACCGCGCGCCAATTCTTTATCCAGCAGCATGCGCAACCGCTCCGCCACGGGCTTCAGGCTCATCTTGGGGTTGGGCTTGCCCTTTGGCCGTCCTAAGTGCGAAGCCAGAATCAGGCGCGCACCGTGGCGCAGGGCATACTCGATGGTGGGCAGAGTTTCGCGGATGCGGGTGTCGTCCATCACGCGCCCATCTTCCAGCGGCACGTTGAAGTCGACCCGCATAAAGAC
>CAZGSU010000060.1:0-5491 GCA_964528615.1 uncultured Acidobacteriaceae bacterium
TGCTTGCCGTACTGCTTGCTTACGTTCGAGAAAGAAATCATCCGACACTACCAAGCTAACAGGTGGGCGGAAATAGCGACAACGCGTCAACGTCAATTTTCGGCCTCCGCCGCATGTAAAATTCCTAAATGGTCTTCACCAAGCGACTACGCGACGGAGTTCGCCGCGGGGAAATCACTTGCAGCGTCCGAATCTGGACCCGGCCCCACGTGAAAGTAGGCGGCCGCTACCCCATGGAAGAAGGCGCGATCGAAGTGGATTCGATCACGCCCATCGGCTTTCCCGATATCACTCCCCAGTTGGCACGCGAGTCGGGTTTCCTTGGCATCATCGATCTGCTCAAGGTCGCAAAGCACGGTAAAGGTCAAAATATCTATCTGATTCGGTTCCACTATGTGCGCTCCCGCAAGAGACGGCGACGGTAAGTCCCACAATCGGACAATGCCAGCCGACTTAGAGCCCGCCCGACCCGCTAAGTCGTGCGCATGCAATGTCTAGGCGCGCGGTTCAGGATTGGGGAGAAACATGCTACGGACAACACGATATCAAGTTTGAGGTGCCCGCATGACATCGCTCTGGCAAGACGTCCGGTACAGCTTCCGGGTAATCGCGAAAACGCCCGGGTTTGCGGCCCTCGCCATCCTCACACTCGCGCTGGGTATCGGCGCGAACACCACGATTTTTAGCTGGATCAATTCCGCATTATTGAACCCGGTTCCCGGAATTGCCAAACCCAGCGAAGTCGTGTCCATGACGCTGAGCAAGCCCGGCGACAACCCCTTCCCGTTTACATATCCCGATCTCGAAGCCATGCGCGACGGGCAGCAGAGTTTTACGGGCATCGCCGCCTGCAACTTCGCTCAAATCAGTCTGACCGGCAAAGGTAAACCGCGGCGCATCTGGGGGATGGTCGCGTCTGCGAATTATTTCGACGTGCTGGGCGTCCGTCCGATCCTGGGGCGCGGATTTCTTCCGGCGGAGGACCAGAAGCCGGGAGGCGCGCCGGTGGCGGTGATCAGCTACCGTCTGTGGCAATCGCATTTTGGAGGAACTCCGGACATTGTGGGCCAGTCAATTGATCTCAATCGACATCCCTACACCATTGTGGGTGTGACGCCGGCCGTGTTTCAGGGCAGCCAGACCGGCGTGCGAACCGAAATTTGGGTGCCGATCATGATGCAAGCACAATTGGACCCACTGGGCGACCTGCTACATGACCATCACCAGTTCTGGTTACTGGCGTTCGGACGGTTGAAGCCGGGTGTCGTCCTGGAGCAGGCGCAAGAGGAAATGACGCTGCGGCTGAGACCGGAGGCCAAGAATTATCCTGAGGAACACAAAGGGCACGATAGCGTGACGGTCTACCCTCTGTGGCGCAACCCATTTGGCTTGAATCAATATCTCTCGACGCTCTTGCCGGCCCTGATGTGCATCGCGGGGCTGGTGCTGCTGCTGGCCTGCGTGAATGTGGCCAATCTGATGCTGGTGCGTTCGCTGGGACGGCGGCGCGAGATCGCCATTCGCATGTCGCTGGGTGCGAGCCGATGGCCGCTGGTGCGGCAACTGCTGGTGGAAAGCCTGATCCTGGCGCTGGCCGGAGGGGCAGTCGCGCTTCTGATCACGGCCTGGACTGCCGGAACACTCCTGAAATTCCTGCCCGTCACGGAGGATATCCCCGTCTCGCTCACCATCGAGCCCGACCGCACGGTACTGCTGGCGGCGCTGGTAATTTCGGTGCTCACCGGCGTAATCTTCGGAATTTTGCCCGCACTGCGGTCCTCGGGCGTAGCGCCGGTGGCAGTCTTGAAAGAGGACACTGGGGGCGCGTCGAGTGGACGCACCAAGGCGCGCCTCGCCAACGGGTTGGTGGTGGCGCAAATTTCACTGTCGCTGCTGCTGCTGATCTGCGCGGGATTGTTCATTCGCAGTTTCCTCAGCGCGCAGCAAATTAATCCCGGATTCAATCCCCATAACGTACTGATCGCTTCCTACGATCTCTTTACGGCGGGATACTCGGATGCCGGCGGAATGGAATTCGATCGGCAGCTGGTGGCGAAGCTGCAAGCCCTGCCAGGCATGCAGTCGGTGGCGCTGTCAAGCCGCGTTCCGTTGGGATTTGGCGGGGGTTCCACCAGCGTGAAGCCGGCGGGGTACGTTTCACAAACCAATGAATCGATGGAGACGCCGGTGGCGGTCATCACGCCGAATTATTTCCAGACCCTGCAGATTCCGATTCTGAAAGGGCGCGACTTCACCCTCCAGGACACCAGGAATTCGCAACGCGCCGTGATCGTGAGCGAAGCGTTTGTGAATCGCTATTGGCCTCAGCAGGAAGCCCTCGGCAAGCAACTCTACTCCGACTTGACGAAAGAATGGTTCACCGTGGTCGGTGTGGCGCGGGACGTAAAAGTGTCCAGCCTGAATGAAAAGCCGACGCCATTCTTGTATTTGCCCTTGTACCAGGTGCACAAGACCACCATGATCATCAATGCGCGGGCGGCCGGCGATCCGTTGACTTTCGCCAAGACGGTGGATAAAACGATTCATGAACTGAATGCCGATCTGGCAGTGTTCGATGTGACCACGCTCGAATTGCGCGAACAGTTTTCGAGCTTCGGCCAGCGCGTGGCCGGAACCTTCGTGGGCGCATTCGGGCTGCTCGCTCTGGTTCTGGCCGCCATCGGGATTTACGGGGTCACGGCTTACACGACCCGGCAGCGTACCCATGAAATCGGTCTCCGCATAGCGCTGGGCGCGAGCAAAGATGACGTAATGCGGCTGGTCCTCGGCCACGGGCTGCGATTGACGCTCATAGGGGTAGCCTTCGGATTAGCGGCCTCTTTTGCGCTGACGCGCTATTTGAAAAGCATGTTGCTGGGCGTGACCAGCACCGACGCCCTGACGTTTTCTTCAGTGGCCATCCTGCTCTGCGCCGTGGCGCTGTTCGCCTCGTTCATTCCCGCGCTCCGGGCCATGCGCCTGGACCCGATGGTCGCGCTGCGCCACCACTAAACGTCCCCAAGTTGCGCCAATCGCCCCACTTTCCCATGTGTCAACCGCCCCATACCTCTGACTGAAAAGGGGGGGCCGCAACACCCAACCCCGCAAAATCAGGCACTCGGCGATGGCAAGACACGTGCTTGTACACCTTTGCATACCGCCTTCCAGGCGGGACGCGCCGCATCTTGCACCTTAGCGCAATTCTGCGTTTCCAACCAGGCTCTGTTTCCTTACAGGAGGTCTCTTATTTTTATGAAGAGTCATTGTGTCATCACCCGGGCTGCGTTAGCCCTCGTGAGCAGTTTCTTTCTGATCGCCGCGTCTGCCGCCGACCGCCCAGCGAAACAGAACAAAGCTTTCACCCCGCAGGCGCTCAACGGGTTCCCGGCCGTCGCCACTGGCGTCGTGGTCAAAATCAAGAGCGCCGGCATCGCCAAAGATGGCACCATCACAGCCCGCTTCACGCTCACCGATTCTCAGGGCGCTGGCCTGGATGTAAATGGCGTACAAACGCCGGGCACTCTAAGCGTGCGCTTCGTCGCGGCCTTTATTCCAAATGGCCAGTCGCAGTACACGGCTTACACTACCAGCGTCGTCAAGGCGACCTCGAATACGAATCCTTCGCAGACCCAGGCTGGCACCGATACCGGCGGGAAATTCGTACTCATCGATGCAGCCACAGGCACCTATGACTATATCTTCGGGACCAAAGCGCCGGCTGGGTTCGATGCCACGGCAACGCACTCCATTGGCATGCAAGCGGAACGGAATCTGTCGGCACTCGGATATGAAACCACTTTTCCTTCCGATGATGTCTTCACCTTCGTTCCGAACGGATCTCCGGTGACCAACGTCCGGGACATCATCAACGAAGCCAGCTGCAACGGTTGTCATAACCCGATCGCGGCGCACGGCAGCCCTGGGCCCCGTACGAAGATGGCCTACTGCGTGTTGTGCCACACACCGCAGAGCACGAATCCAGACACCCTGAATACCGTTGACATGAAGGTGTTCATCCATAAGCTCCACATGGGATCGAGCCTGCCGAGCGTCCAGGCCGGTGGAAAATATTTTGTTGTCCATCGAGGATCAGTGAACGACTATTCCACCATTGCGTTTCCGCAAGACATTCGGAATTGCCAGACCTGTCACGCCGCCGGTCCTAAGCAGGCGGATGCGTGGAAGCAGAATCCGAGTCGTGCGGTATGCGGTTCCTGCCACGAGAACGTCAACTTCGCAACGGGCGAAAATCACGTCAATCTGCCGCAGGTGAGTGACGACCAGTGCCACAACTGCCATACCTCACAAGCCACCCTGGACTTTGACGCTTCGATCCCGGGCGCGCACCAGGTTCCCAACAACTCCGCGGCCCTTCCCGGAATTATCATGCAGGTGCTGAAGATTCAGAACAACACTCCGGGCAGTGCACCGGCTGTAACGTTCCAGGTGAACGACAAGGCTGGAAACCCCGTGGACATCAGCCAACTGACCCGATTCCGCATGCTCCTGAGCGGCCCCAACATCGATTACCTCACCGGGCCCGCGGGTATGCAGGTCACCGAAGATGCCTCCAAGACGCCAGGCAGCAACGGAGTCTACACCTACCAGATGACCAACAAGATTCCGGCCAATGCGACCGGCTCTTACACGATTTCGATCGAAGCCCGCAATGACACCACCTTACTGCCGGGCACCAAGAAGGCGACACCCGCCACCGACAGCGCCAAGCCGGTCGAAACCTACTTTTCGGTAGACAACAGCCCGACGGTTGCCAGACGCCAGGTAGTAGCCGACGCAAAGTGCGGCGCTTGCCATCAGAACCTGAGCTTCGTTCATGGAGGCACCCGCAACGGCACCCAGGAGTGCGTGCTCTGCCACAATCCCATGCTGACGGACAGCGTCTCCAAGCAAAGCGTCAACTTCGCCTGGCAGATTCATAGCATCCACCGCGGCGAGAATTTGGCGAACCCCTACATCCTGGGCACCACCAACTATCAGGAAGTTCGCTTCCCGGGCGACCTGCGCGACTGCGCCACGTGCCACGTGAACAACTCGTATCAAGTCGACAATGTGGGTGCGAAAGCCATGGTCGCAAGTCCGGGCGGCTTCATGCCTCAGACCGCCCCGATCTCGGCCGCTTGCCAGGGCTGCCACGACGACAAATCGACAGCCTCTCACACCCTGGCCAATACCACGGCGCTGGGCGAAAGCTGCGTAACCTGCCATGGGCAGAATGCAGAGTTCTCGCCGGACAAAGTCCACGCCAGATAATCGGTAATCGCTCGAAACTTTCACGGGGTCGCCCGAGCAATCAGCGGGCGGCCCCTTCTTTTTTTGCCGCCCGCGCGCTCAGTAAGATCAACACGTTGCCGAGCCGCAACACGTTGCCGAGCCGCAACACGTTGCCGAGCCGCGACCGTGAGGGAGTAAAGGGGCCGGCTGTGCCGGCTTGAAGCGAGAAAGGAACTGTTGGAAATGGTGCGACCGTTTG
>CAZGSU010000061.1:0-8855 GCA_964528615.1 uncultured Acidobacteriaceae bacterium
ATACTACATTCTGAGGAATGCGAGACACAGAACCAGTGTGCGCGCCGGAGCAGGAGCGAGATTCGAGGCTGGAGATGTGGATTCATGCTGCGCCCCGGCGGGGATTCGGCGGAGATCTGAGAAGGAGTTGCGCGGCGGAGAGCCGTTCGACAACCTGCATGGTTCCACCGCAAAGCGGACATCGCCACAGCGGGTGAATGGGCAGCGCGGGCGAAGTGGCGTCTGCTGCTGTTTGTTCGGATTGCTTGAGCAATCGAAAGCAGAGTGGCAGTAGCGTAGCTCGTTGCCGATTGGCGAGGAAACCGAAGTTGCGAATGCGCACGAAGCTGCGCGGCAGCAGGTGCAAGAGGAAGCGGCGCAGGATCCGAAAAAACGGCTGGAGCTCGTAGCGCTGAAGGCAGCTATCGGGCAGATACGGCAAGACTATGCCTTCAGCGAGCGGCGGGCGTGCGGGGTGATGACGATGGCGGTGTCGAGTTACCGCTACCAGGCGAGGCGGAGTGACGAGCCGCTGCGCACGCGACTGGTGGAGTTGGCGCGGGAGAAGCCACGCTTCGGGTATACCATACCCATCTCCCTCATGAAAATAGAACCCGCCCCTGCCCAGTGTGCTTGTGCCCGGCGATAGATCCAATCTAACGCGAACATCTCCCCATCTTGCAGTTGTCCCTCGCCAAACAGTGAAATCTTTTCCCTGCACAGCTGCCAAACCAGGCCGCGGCCGCTATTCCCGGTCCCCTGAAGGCCGGCGCCGGGCGCGTTGATGCTGGGCTCATTTCCCCTCACTCTTCGACTTCTTCCATATGTACGAGTTTTCTTCGTCCGCCAATGTTTCGATCTACAGTCGATGCGCGTTTGCAGCGCGATGAACAGCGGAGCGAAGGTTGGCCACTCCAATGCCACCCACATCCCAAAGGGGAATTTCCATAGCGGAACCCACCGACAGCATGTCTAACTCGCGGAGAATCCCTTGCACTAGCTCATGGTGTTTTCCGCGCCTTTGCGCAAACCAGCGACTTTCACTCGGCGATATTTCAGATCGGGTGGCGGTGCTACTCTTGAATTCGGCTTCGATAGCACTCCCGTTAGCTGTGATAATAGCAAAATGATACGCATACGACAGGCATAGCGTTATTGGGGCTTCCAGTGGGCGAAAGAGCCGATGCAGAACGTTCGGGGCAGCATCCCCATTGGGCACCTAACTCAAAGGGACGGGCTTGATCGTCTAAGACACTGACTTCCAGTCGGAGGTGTTCGCTCGTGACAGTCTACTTTACGGCGGCCCCATCGGCTCCGCCGGTGATTGTTGGGTTGGCGCTTGTTTCTGCGGAGTCACAGAAGGCTCGGCGGCACTTCCGCCGGCAACGCTGAAGATAGCTGTCGTGCTGTTGCTGGCACCGAACTGATCCATCACCGTAGCTGTCCCAGTGTAGGTTCCCGGAGCGGGGAAAGTTTCCAACGCCGCCGGAGTGAAAAACTGGCTGCCGTCAGAGAACTGCAAGTGGTAGGTGGTAAGGAATCCGTCAGGATCGGTGGAACTCGCCGTGCACCCGAGAACTGTCGTGGGCGAGATGCCGGGCAATGGTTTTAGTGTAATGTGAGCGATCGGGAGAATATCATTCGGTTCGGCCACCACGTTCAGCGTCCCGGTAGCATTGACATTTCCCGCACTGTCGAGCGATTGCACCGACAACAGATGGCTTCCGGTGAAGACCTTCAGGGCAGTGTTAAGCGTGGTGCCGCTGGACGCGTATGCCTGCTGGCCATCGATCAGCACGCGCATTGTTGAAACAGGAGTCCCTGGATTGGCCGAAGCCACGAGCATTGTCGGCCAGTTCACTGTCGAGCCCGGGCCCGGTGTGAAAATCGTGATGCCCCCATTCTGCGATTTTGCCGAAATCTGCTGCACCGCGACTGATGAGGCTCCGGCGGCATCGAACACCGAGGCAGTGATGAGGTATGTTCCCAACAGCTTGTAAGTATGTGAAGCCGACGCTGCAGCGACCACCGTGCCATCGCCGAAGTCGATCATCGCGCGGGAGGTATTGCCGGTCGAACCGGCGGTCGATGCGGTGTACGTCAGGTCCCCCGTCTGCGATATGTTGAGCATGATGCTGGGGGGTTGATCACCGGGATGGTAGGTAATCGCTGGTGATATTTTGTTCTGGAAGCTGGGCTCGCCGGTTGCTTTTACGTATACAAAGTAAGTCGTCGAAGAAAGATTGAACTGGTTCAGATCGACCGAGTGCGTACCCCGCGGAACATCGACCAGCTTGGCCAGGTTCGTGCCGTCACTGCTGATAAACACCGTGTAGTGGTCAACGGTACTCTCATCGCCGCCGTTGACCGTCCAGCTGATTGTCGTGTCCGACTGCGAAGGGGTCAGATAAATACAGTTGTCGATGCCGGGCTCGATCGCCGTTCCCTCCTCGTAGTCGTTCCAGGTCGCGATTTGCATTGCCGGCAGCTGGTTGCTACTGGAATAGAATTTTCCCGGCTCGCCAAGAGTCTGCACCCAGGTTTGTCCACAAGTCTGGTGGATCAGCCGATTGGTTCCCCATATGGCCAGCGTGTCGTTGAAGCCTTTATACGCTGCCCCGAATGTGACACGCCCCGGCGTCTGCTGCGCAGACTTGTAGAATGCATCTTGAGCGTCCAATTGAGGGTTGAACGGGTCGTTCGAAGTGATGGCAATCCAGGAAAACCCACCATCGGATGAGCTCCGGCTCAGACCGGGCACCCCTTGAAAGATCAGCAGTGGATTGCCGGGAATCGAGGAAACGACGCGGGTCCAGTCAATATAGAAAGCGTCCACGCCGAAAAAGAAGACTACCGGCCGTCCATTGATACTCATGTACGCTGGCGACGACTCGTATTGCGAAGCGACATAGGTCATATCGGAAATGAGCTGATCTGTCGCATCGCAGTCATTCATCGCAGCCGCCGAGCCAAGAGCCCCTACATCCTCCATAATTGCAAACTCGAATTGACCTGCATGAGCTTCAGCCTCGTTCTTCAGCAGCTTGGTCGCTGTGTCGATACTTGTATTAGCGGCGCCGTACCAGGCCGCGATCGCGCCTTGTACTCCGCGGCTGATCATGTCCTCGACCTGCCGGTGCACCTGCCCGGGATCTCCGGAGTTGTAACCGACGCTCATGTGGTCGGGCCGGCCAAACCAGCCCAGCCAGGTCACATACATTTTGGTGTTCGATCCGCTGTACAGCAGGGATCGAATTGGGAGTTTACTGACATTGGCGGCCCCGACGTTGCCGTTTGTCTGCTGGACAAAGGAATCGGCCGCGCTGGTATTGTTACCCGTTTCCGCCTGCAGGCTGGTGGTGGTCGCAGGGAGCGAACTCGTGGGCGGCATAGGCGCGGGCTGAGAGGTTGTTGAAGTCCCTCCGCAGGCCACAAGCAAGCCTGCAAGAATGACGGGCAGCGCAACACTTAGCGGGCTTAGGGGCCAGTTGTTCGAAGCTCCCCCCCAAACTGAGCGGACGGGCCACTTCGACAAGCTCTTACGCTTGCAGGCAATCACGGTTACATCCGCACGATGCAAGCTGACGAAGTCAGCATCATCGCAGCGAGAAAGTATGAAAGCCATACAGGGCTTCCTGTAGAGCCCCTTCCTGTTACAGGGAGGTGCTTGAAAATGCCGATGTCAGCGATGGTGAGAAAGAGAGAAACACGCAGGAATTCAAGTAGGACCACCATGACTCAAAAGTCTGAGAAGTTCGCGTGCCCATGTGCACCGTACCGACTCGGCTCTCAATGTCTGTAGAACCTGACCCTGGCCTCGACGTTGGTGGGGGTTCCGTCGCACAGTGCGGGACGATAGCGCCACGATTGCACCGTGGCCAGCGCCGAACGATCCTGATTCGGGCCGCCACTATCTAGCATCAGGGCGCTCGAAACCCGGCCGTCCGTCCCAATAATGAAACTAACGCTGAGCACGGAGCTCGTGTCCATTTCATCCAGAAAAGGATCGGGAGTAGCCATGGGCTCTGGAGCCCGGAAGTCTGCGCAGTCGGATCGAACCGCTGTCCCGGGGACCGCTGCGAACTCCGAGTTGTGGACAGGGATAGCCCAGGTTTGGCGCTCACGTTCGGCCACCCAACGGACAGGATTTGCAATGCGCTCTATTGGAGTTCCATCCGCCTGGCAAGTGAGGGAAGTGAGCCCAACCACGATGAAGGTAAAAAGTTTGGCGAATTGCATTGTTTCGAATCGCTTTCGATCGAATCTCTCCTGAGATTTATTAGCAAGATTCGCCTGCATCTCTAAGCAGCCCGGCGGGTTTGCGCCGCTTTCAGCGCCGCCCTCCTGCGATCCGGTTTGCCGCGCTTCTGGGCGGACTTCTTGGCTTGACGGGAAAGCGCCTGATGAGTCGCTCCGCGACCAGATTCACGGCGCAAGGCCCCTGAAACTGCCCGTGACCGCTTGGCTGAAGTCTTGTGCCGTGGACTCTTACTCACGTTGGCATCTTGTGCCGCTTTCTTCCGCACCGACGCCCGGCCTTTCGGAGGACCTAACTTGACTCCGGCCCGTCGCGCTTTGGATAAACCGATAGCGATAGCCTGTTGAGGAGAACGCACACCGTGTTTTCCTTCGCGAACGTGGTGTATCTCTTCCCGGACAAATTCCCCCGCCTGGGTCGAAGCTGACTTGCCCTGGCGTGCATCCTCCCGGGCCCGCTCTAGTGTTTGTTTTTCCGGCATCTGAACTGCCCTCCTCGATTTGCATCCCTTTCAATTTGAACGTGAGCACGTCTAATGACAATCCGGCGTTTCCTGTAAGCGCATTACAAAATTCTTGGAGATGCCGGGCGCACGTTGTGCCGCCATCACCAAACTGCCCTCACCCGGCTTTTTGCTGCCCTGAGTTCCTGGTTCGTTGAATTCTTTTGGAGAGCAATAACTTCGCTTTTTCGAGCTCGGCGCGGCGCGCCGGGCTAAGTCCCCGCCCGCCACGATTAATGAAATATGTAAGCATCCGCATCCCGGATGCGGGCCCCTTGGGAGAGACCTTTCGTGACGCCAGTGCTCGCGCAATTGCAGGGGCCTTCTTCGTAAAAAGGCCTGCCGGCGGATACGTTGCATCGGTCTTGACAGTCGCGACCCACAGTTTCTTCCTTGCCTTAGCCATGCTGCCTCCTCGGGCGATGCTTGAGATGCAGCCTGACCAAGTAACGCCGCACGGCGCCACCCGGGGATTGAGAGATCCGGCGGCCCGCTAACAACACTTCGCAGCCGGAAGCCATCGAAGAGCAAACATCAGATGGAGGACACATGGGCAGACGCAAAACTAGTGACAAAGTTCGATATGGCGTCGTAGGACTAGGGCACCTGGCCCAGGTTGCCATATTGCCAGCATTCAAGAATGCGCCAAATTCGGACCTGGTCGCGATTGTTTCCGGGGACGAAGAAAAGCGCCACAAGCTGGGCAAGAAGTACCGTCTGGAGCATGTATACGGATACGACGAATACGATCGCGCCCTTGCAGAGGTCGATGCGGTCTACCTTGTCCTGCCCAATCACCTGCACCGGGAGTACGCAGTGCGGGCGGCGGAGGCCGGAGTTCACGTGCTTTGCGAGAAACCTATGGCGGTGACCGAGGAAGATTTCAAAGCGATGATCGCAGCTGCGGATAGCAACCATGTGAAATTGATGATTGCCTATCGCCTGCATTTCGAAGCGGCAAACCTGGAAGCGATCCGGCTCGTCAAGACCGGCGAACTGGGAAATCCACGAATCTTCGATTCCGCGTTCTCTCAACAGGTGGCGCAAGGCAACATTCGCGTCACCGAACCCGTGGAGGAGGGCGGCGGCCCTGTGTATGACATGGGGATCTATTGCATTAACGCGGCACGCTACCTTTTTCAGGATGAACCGACTGCAATTTTCGCGTCCAGCGCGAATGATGGAGAAGAAAGGTTCAACGGCGTGGATGAGATGACGTCGGTCATCATGCGGTTTCCCGAGGAACGGCTAGCCACGTTTACTTGCAGTTTTGGCGCCGCTGACGTCAGTCGCTACACGCTGATCGGGAGCAAGGGTGCGCTTACCGCTGAGCCGGCCTACGACTATTCAATTGCACTCAAACACCAGCTCACGATAGGCGAGAAAACGACCACCAGAAGGTTCCGCAAACGTGACCAATTCGCTTCTGAGCTGATTTACTTTTCGGGATGCATTCTGAAGGACAAGGAACCGGAGCCGTCGGGCTGGGAAGGGCTGGCAGACGTGCGCATCATTCGTGCGATATACCAGTCCGCACGAACCGGAAAGGTCGTGGAATTAGCGGCATTTCCGAACAAGAAAAAACCCAGTATGAGGCAAGAGATCCATCGGCCGGCCCATGGCAAGCCGGCTGTTGTGAATGCCGAATCTCCTTCGGGAGAGTAGTCGCAACACCATTCTCCCATATCAAACCAGCTGTTTCTTTGCAACCAGACGAGCTACATGTCTCAGGTCATCTATGAACGTACTCATCTGCTGCTGGCGCGATTCCGCGTCGCGCGCCCGCAATATCGATGATGGATGCATGGTCGCGATCGCGAACGGCGCAAGTTCGGAATCGACAAGCTTTCCATGTTGCCGGGTCACACTAAAGCTTTTTCCCAGCAACGACTGCGCAGCGGTTGCTCCCAAACAAACCAGTATCCTCGGTTTTACGGCATGAAGCTCGGCCTCCAGCCAGGGTCGGCAGGCGAGAATCTCCGAGTAGCGAGGCTTCTTGTGAATGCGTCGTTTGCCGCGCTCCGATGGGGTCCACTTGAAGTGTTTCACAACGTTTGTGACATACACCTGGTCCCGATCGATGCCGGCCTCAGCCAAACCCTGGTCGAGGAGTTTTCCGGCAGGTCCAACGAATGGTCGACCGGAACGATCTTCCTGATCCCCAGGTTGCTCGCCCACCAACATGATGGGGGCTCTCGAATCTCCCTCGCCAAAGACAGTCTGTGTGGCAGCTTTCCAAAGATCGCACGCTTTGCACGCAGCTGCCTTCTCTCTTAGAACGGCGATTGTCTCCCTGGTCGGCAAACGACTGGCGGCCTTCTCGTCATTTCCAGTTGCTCGCCCTGTGCTCGCGGGCTGGCCGGGCTGGGGCTAGACGAACGTTTCATTGCACCGATTCATCCGCATACTCAAGTGCTTGATAAGTCCACTTCAGGTTAGACCATTTCCCGAACTTTGTCCGAAAAGGCTGTCAGGGCGATCTTGCCACGGTTAGGTTCGCCCCGCACAAGCGATTCCGCGAATTTCAATGCCTGGTCGGCCGTGACTTTGGCCGGAAGTGGCGGCTCCAATGGGTCTACAACCGCCTGTAAGATCGCGGGCCCCGGCGAATTCAGGAACTCTTCTACGGTTCGTCCACAATCCGCCGGGTCTTCCGCAGTAAAACCTGCGCCGCCACAGGCGTGCGCGACGGCCGCGA
Organism: uncultured Acidobacteriaceae bacterium; assembly: GCA_964528615.1. Lineage (GTDB taxonomy): Bacteria > Acidobacteriota > Terriglobia > Terriglobales > Acidobacteriaceae > JAIQFF01. Next base: position 7,438 of record CAZGSU010000061.1, read on the forward strand.
AATCGATTGGCTGCAGATTCACTCCATATTCCGGATTTCCCAGAAATACCATTTGCTCCCACTTGATTTGTCCCAGCGTGCCGTTCTTTATGATTACGACTTTGATCGGGAGTTGATATTTGACTGCCGTGGCAAACTCGGCCATCAACATGGAAAAGCCGCCGTCTCCTACAAACGCCACGCACTGCCGGTCGGGATGGGCGATCTGGGCTGCTATCGTATAAGGAAGGCCATTGGCCATGCTGGCGAGATTGCCGGAGACGGTATGAATTTGCCCTTGCTTGACCGGAATGTGCCGTGCCCACCAGGTTGCGATCGTTCCGCTGTCGCAACTAACAATTGCATCCGAGCGCAACCGCAGGCCAAGTTGGTGTGCGATGACCTGCGGCTTCATCGGCATCTCGGGACGGCTGGCGCGATCCAGCATGATCTTGCGCCAATCCTCCATGCCTTTCTGGGCCTTCTCGAGGAAGCTTCGGTTTTCCTTGCGTTTGAGGCGCGGCAGCAGTTCGCGGAGAACACGGCGGCTGTCACCAACCAGACCGGCCTCTACCGGAAAGCGGAGGCCGATGCGTTTTGGGTCCGTTTCAATCTGTACACCCCTGGCGTCACCGGGTTTTGGCAGGTATTCAAGGTAGGGGAACGAGGTTCCGATCATGAGCAGAGTGTCGCAGGTCTCCATCGCTTCCTGCGAAGGCTTCGTACCCAACAACCCGATTGTTCCCGTGGTGTGGGGACTGTCGTCAGATATGGCGGCTCTGCCGAGCAGAGCTTTGACGATGGGAGCAGCTAACGTCTCCGCGGCTTTTTCTAGCTCCGCAGTTGCATGCAGAGCGCCACGCCCGGCAAGAATTGCAACCTTCTTGCCCTCGTTCAGGATTTCTGCAGCCCTGTCAAGATCGCCAGGATCAGCCAGCATGGCGCCGGCCGCTTCGGCATGAGAAGTGTGGTGCAGGATATTCCGCTTGGAACGCTGGTGGCTCTTCACTTCCATTTCCTGAAAGTCCACTGGAAAGGTAATGTGGCTGACCGTTCGATACGCGAGCGCAGTGCGAACCGCCAGATCGGTCATGTTTTCTACGTGCGCCGGTCCCATAATGCGCTCATTGAAGGTGGCAACATCCATGTAGAGACGGTCCAGCGCGACATCCTGCTGCGTGCAAGTTCCGATCAGATCATGGAACTGAAGGCCCGTAATCGCGAGGACAGGCTGGCCGTCCATCTTCGCATCGTACAGACCGTTGAGGAGATGAATTCCGCCGGGACCAGAAGTCGCCAGACACACGCCCAATCTCCCGGTAAATTTTGCATAACCACAGGCCATGAAGGCCGCCGACTCTTCATGTCGCACCTGGACGAAGCGAATCTTTTCCTGATGAGTGCGCAGCGACTCCATCACACCATTGATTCCATCTCCA
>CAZGSU010000062.1:0-14149 GCA_964528615.1 uncultured Acidobacteriaceae bacterium
TCGCCGGGCGAAGTGGCAAAGAAGCTGGTAGAAAAACTGCGCAACGAAGTTCGCGTGCTGTAGTCCGTCACTGAGAACCGGGAACTCAAATCTGACAACTGGGTTTCTGAAATCCAAATGCCAGAAACCTTGACTCGAAAGCTGGACCCGAAACCTGGACCCAAAAACGATAAATCATGCCGGACACAATTCTCGTAATCGTCGAACAACGCGAAGGCAAACTGAACCGCGTGTCCTGGGAAACGCTGACCGCCGGACAAGCGCTGGCCGCTGAAACCGGCTGGGCGCTCGAGGCTGCAGTGGTGGGCAGTGGCGTCACAAATTTCGCGCAGGAAATTGCCGGGAAAAAAGTCGCGAAGGTTTACGCGATCGAGTCGCCCCAACTCGAACCCTATACGCCTGACGCATTCACCACCGGACTCAAGCAGTTCATCAGCTCGAAGCAGCCCCGACTTGTGCTGATGCCGCATACCTATCAGGTACGAGATTTTGTGCCCAAGCTGGCCACGGCATTGGCACGTACCGTGATCAGCGATTGCATTGGTTACAAGAAGGAAGGCGACAAGCTCTCCTTCACCCGCCAGATGTTTCAGGGTAAATTGGCCGCCGATGTGAGCCTTACCTGCGACGCGCCCTGGTTCGTGACCTTCCAGAACGGAGCGTTTCGCGGCGACAAGGTTGAGGCCGGCGCTTCTGCCGCGCCGGTTGAAACCGTGAAAGTTGAAATCGCGGAAGGCACGATTCGCAACAAGCCGCAGGAAGTCTTCAAGGAAGCCAAGCAGGCGGTGGACCTGACACAAGCCGAAATCATCGTGTCAGTTGGCCGCGGCATCAAGGAGCAGAAGAACATCGACCTGGCCAAGCAGTTGGCCGAGGCGCTGGGCGGTGAACTTGCAGCCTCGCGTCCCATCTGCGATTCGGGATGGCTCCCCATGGATCGCCAGATCGGGTCCTCCGGACAAACAGTTGCGCCCAAGCTGTATCTGGCCCTGGGAATCAGCGGTGCGATTCAGCACATCGTTGGTATGAAGGGTGCCCGCAGCATCATCGCGGTCAATAAAGATTCAGAAGCGCCGATTTTCGAAATTGCCGACTACGCCGTGGTGGCGAATCTGTTCGAGATCGTGCCGCCGTTGATTGAAGAAGTGAAGAAGGCAAAAGCAGGAGCGTAACATCAGCCACGGATCACACGGATTCACGGACTAATCAGATATCCAAATTGCTCTATCCGTGGAATCCGTGCAAATCTGTGGCCCGGTTTTACTTATGCTAGTTTTCCGAAAACCCCTTGCCAACATCGAACGCCCGCAGATGCCCGCCGATGTTGTCATCGTGGGCGGCGGGCCTGCCGGCATGGCGTGCGCGCTGCGGCTCTCGCAGCTGATCGATCAGCACAATTCCCAGCATCCTGACCCGCAGTTCACCAAAGAAAATATCTACGTGCTGGAGAAGGCTCGCGAGGTCGGCCAGCACTGTCTTTCCGGGGCGCTGCTCGATCCCCGCTCCATGCGCGAACTTCTTCCGGGATTCGAAAAGGATGCGCCACTAGACGCCGAAGTCACGAAAGAGGCGGTCTACTTCCTTACCGAGAAAGGGCAATTCAAGTTTCCCATCACGCCGCCGCCATTGCGGGATCACGGCAACTACGTAATTTCGCTGAACCGGTTTGTGAAGTGGCTGGGTGGCAAGGTCGAAGAAACCGGCATTACCATCTTCACCGGATTCGCCGGATCGGAACTGCTCTTCGACGGCGAAAAAGATGGCGACCGCGTCACCGGCGTTCGCACCGACGACAAGGGCGTGGACAAGCAGAACCAGGCCAAATCGAACTTTGAGCCGGGCTACGATCTGCAAGCCAAGATAGTGATTCTTGCCGAAGGCACGCGCGGCTCGCTGACCAAGCAGCTCATCGCGCGTTTCGGTCTGGACCGTGATCGCAACCCGCAAACCTACGGGCAGGGAATCAAAGAACTCTGGGAAGTTCCGGCAGACCGCATTGCTCCCGGCGAGGTCATCTACACCATGGGCTGGCCGCTCACCACGAAGGAATACGGCGGGGCCTGGATTTATGGCGGCAAAGACAACGTGGTCTCGCTCGGCTTCGTCACCGGGCTCGACTACCCCGATCCGCGCCTCGATCCGCAACGCGTGTTGCAGCAATTCAAGCGGCATCCACTGGTGGCCAGGTTGCTCGAAGGCGGCAAGATGATCCGGTATGGCGCGAAATCGTTGCCCTACGGCGGCTGGTGGTCGATTCCGCCGGTTGCGGGTAATGGTTGGATGATCCTCGGCGACTCCGCCGGTTTTCTGAATTCGCAGCGGCTCAAAGGCATTCACCTCGCGATCAAGAGTGGAATGCTGGCCGCAGAAACCGCGTTCGAGGCGCTGAAGAAAAATGATTTCTCGGCCGCTACGTTAAGCGATTTCCAGAAGAGAGTGGAATCAAGCTGGATCAAAGATGAGCTCTGGAAAGTCCGCAACTTCCATCAGGGCTTCGAACATGGATTCTGGCGGGGAATGATCAACGCCGGTATTCAGCAGTTCACCGGAGGACGCGGCTTACGCGCCCGTTATCCCTCGACTGCGGGATATCAGCACCTGAAGAAGCTGGCCGAACTGCCCGCCGACGGAGGCGCCGAAGCTCAACTGATCGGCCCCGCCAAGGGCGATGGCAAGCTTACCTTCGACAAACTCACCGACCTCTACCACTCCGGCACCAAACATGAAGAGGACCAGCCCGCGCACCTGGTCATTCACGACACCGACGTCTGCAATACCCGCTGCATAAAAGAATTTGGCAGCCCGTGCCAGAATTTTTGTCCCGCGAACGTTTATGAAATGGTCGATGATGCCAGCCAGCCCAACGGAAAACGCATCAGCCTGAATCCGTCAAACTGCGTACACTGCAAGACCTGCGACATTGCCGACCCGTACCAGATCATCACCTGGGTACCGCCGGAGGGCGGCGGCGGACCAAACTATGATGGGATGTAAAGAAAAAACAACTTCTTGGCCACGGATTCACGCGGATTCTCACGGATCAATCTAACGAAGGCTTTCTTTCCGAGGGATCGTAAAGGAGATCACATGTTTCTAAGAGCCCGTATCAGTCTGATCGGGGTAATGCTGATTGCGTGCACTGGTGCCTTCGCCCAGCAACCCACCATCCCCACTACCGGCTTTGCCGGCCTGGACCAGTACCGCGCTTCGCGCATCGCGGTTTTCACCGACGACTACGGCCAGCTGGCGCGCTATCGCGACGCGAACGCCGCTTTGAAAGCCCCGGCTGCGGATGAAAATCGGGTTGTGTTCTTCGGCGATTCAATCACTGACACCTGGAAGCTGGAAGACTATTTTCCCGGCAAGCCCTATCTAAATCGCGGCATTGGTGGCCAGACGACCCCGCAGATGCTGGTTCGGTTCCGCCAGGATGTGATCGATCTGCATCCCAAAGTAGTAGTTATTCTGGCGGGAACCAATGACATCGCGGGCAATACCGGACCTATGTCGCTGCAAACCATCGAGGCCGACTATGCTTCGATGGCGGAGTTGGCACGTGTGCACAATATTCGCGTGATCTTTTCCTCGGTACTTCCGGTCCACAACTACACGCCCAAGTCGCTGGATTTTTTCGCACAACGGTCACCGCAGAAAATTCTGGAACTGAATCGCTGGCTCAAGGACTACTGTGCCGCGAATGGCTATCTCTATCTCGATTACTTCAGTGCGATGGTGGATGACAAAGGCCTCCTGAAACGCGATCTGGCGGACGACGGGCTTCACCCGAACCCGGCCGGATTCAAGATCATGGCTCCCTTGGCGGAAGCGGCCATTTCCAGGGCGCTGGCCACCAATCCCTGAATTCGTTTCCCAGAATTCACCCGCGCGGGCCTTGTCTGCATCTATAATGGCGTTGAGTTTCCGACCGCCCCGGCCTGCGGGTATACCCCGGCCGCGGCGGCGTGGAGTGGTTTTCTTTGCGACCTTTGCGACCTTTGCGGTCAAAAGCTTTTAACCGCAAAGATCGCTGAGACGGCGCAAAGTTCGCAAAGAAAAGCCGGCTCCGAGGGTGTGGGTGGAAACGCCTGCGCCTCCCGGTCCCTGCAAGGACCATTGGAAAGGAAACGGCTGCCGGGATTCTTGCCCCTGCCTGCTTCCCTTCCTCAAGAGCACTCAGCATTCAGCACTCAGCATTCAGCCACCAAAGGCCTTTGCACGGGTGCTGACCAAGGATCCTGAGTGCTGAATGCTGAGCGCTGAATGCTGCTTTCCGACAAATTCGGCCGCCCCATCACCGATCTGCGGATCTCGGTTACCGATCGCTGCAACTATAAGTGCGTCTATTGCCGCACCGGGAACGAGGGCGCGCTCTACGGCGACCTGCCTTTTGCCGACTACCTGCGCATGGCCCGCGTGCTTACTGCGCTGGGCATCCAGAAGGTTCGCATTACCGGAGGCGAGCCGCTGCTCCGCAAGGGCGTGGTGGATTTCGTCCGCGAGCTGGCCAAGCTGCGCACCACGAGCGGAGAAGATCTTGACATCGCCCTGACCACCAATGGCCATCTCCTCGCCGAAATGGCGAAGCCGCTCAAAGATGCCGGCCTGTGCCGTGTGACGGTGAGCATGGATGCGGTCGACCCCGACCGCTTCGCCCGCATCACCCGCGTGCCGGATGGATATGACAACGTGCTGGCCGGCATCCGCGTTTCGCGGCGCGTGGGCTTGTGGCCGGTGAAAGTGAATTGCGTGCTGATGCGCGGCTTCAACGAAGATCAGATCATTCCGTTCGGCATGTTTGCGCGCGAAGAAGGCGTGGTCGTGCGTTTTATCGAATTCATGCCGCTGGAAGAAGACCGTGTCTGGTCTCCCAGTACTGTAGTGACGCTGGATGAAATTCTGCAACGCATGTGTGAATACCGGCCCCTCGTTGAAATCCCGCACGCCCGCAGCGAGACCGCCCGCCGCTACCGTTTCGAAGATGGCATCGGCGAAATCGGCATCATCGCACCCGTCTCCCACCCTTTCTGCGGGCACTGCAGCCGCATTCGCATCACCTCCGACGGCAAGATTCGGACCTGCCTGTTTTCCGTCTGGGACCACGACTTACACGCCCAGATGCGTCGAGGCGCTTCGGACGAAGACCTGGCCGACTTTATTCGCGGCGTGATCCAGAAAAAAGAAGAACGTCATCATATCGGTGAGCCGGATTTCGTGCCGGCGTCGCGGACAATGGTGCACATCGGAGGATAAGAATTTCAGTTATCAGTTATCAGTCGCCGGTTGCCAGTTGTCATAATCAGTGGCACCGGGGAAGGGCACGACTTTAGTCGTGCCAAATCGTCGCTAGGCCAAGGCGGCTTCAGCCGCTGAGGTCGGCTCGTCCATCTTCACAGCACACTCCAGCGGCCTGAAGCCGCAATCCTTGGCCTAATGCGGCACGAGTGAACCTCGTGCCCTTCCCGTTCCGCAAATAGCAGCCCGAGCCTGTCCTCCGGCTCCTTGAACTTGCACTCCACGCCGCTAAAGTGCACAATAATCACGGTTGCTCAGTTACCTGCGGGTGGTTACTCGCGGATAAGAAAAAAGCGGCACTTTTGCCGCGGTTGAGCATCCAAGTAGTTGTACAAGCAATAAGTGGCTTCAACATCCCCGCCGGTTGGGCTCGTTCAGGCGAGCAGCGAACCGACTGGAGCCGCTGAGAGGCTTTCAACATCCCCGTTCCAGTTCGAGCAACCTGCGCAATTGGCGCTTGCCCGTGCTTGGAGCTGAAAGCGTGACCGAACATGGCTACAGCGGCACCTGTTTGCAGTCTGGAAAATTATCTCGTTCTCCCCGACCACACCATGGATGAGCGCATTGCCGCCGCCCGCGAGGCTTTGGGCCGGGATTGCGTCATCCTCGGACATCACTACCAGCGCGATGAAGTTATCCGCTTCGCCGATTTACGCGGCGACTCTTACAAGCTCTCGCAGCAGGCTGCAGCCGCCGCGGGCAAGTACATCGTCTTCTGCGGTGTGCATTTCATGGCGGAAAGCGCGGACATTCTGGCCCACCCCGGGCAGGTGACAATTCTTCCCGATCTCAACGCCGGCTGCTCCATGGCCGACATGGCCGAAATCAGCCAGGTGGAAGATTGCTGGGAGCAGTTGGTCAAGGCCGGCCTGACCGATGACACGGGCCAGGGCATCACACCCATCACCTACATGAATTCCACGGCCGCGATCAAGGCCTTCTGCGGAGAACGCGGCGGGGTGGTCTGCACTTCTTCGAACGCGCCGGGCGCATTTAACTGGGCCTTTGCCAAAAACCCGAAAATTCTTTTTCTTCCCGACCAGCACCTGGGCCGCAACACCGGCTACCGCATGGGCATCCCGCTGAACGAAATGGTGGTATGGGATCCATACATGATCAACGGCGGAGTCACGCCGGAGCGGCTGCGCGCGGCGAAAGTAATTTTGTGGAAGGGCCATTGCTCGGTCCATCAGCGCTTTCTGCCGGAACACGTCGACAATGTGCGTGCGAAATATCCTGGCATTCGCGTGATTGTGCATCCCGAGTGCCGCTGGGAAGTTTGCCAGAAGGCCGACGGCATCGGCTCAACTGAGGGCTTGCTGAAGATGATCAAGGACGCGCCGTCGGGCACGATGTTCGCCGTGGGCACGGAAATTCACCTGGTCAACCGCATGGGCAAGGAGTTTGCCGCGGAAGGGAAGAAGGTCATCACCCTGGACGATTCCGGTTGCCTGTGCACCACCATGTTCCGCATCTCACCGCAACATCTGTGCTGGGTGCTGGAGAACCTGGTGGAGGGAAATGTCGTGAACCAGATCAAAGTAAAAGACGACGTGAAACATTGGGCGCGAGTGGCGCTCGACCGGATGCTGGAGATCGCTTAGGCCGGGCGTTGGTCGTTGGCCCTTGGTCGTTGGCAAAGACCAAAGGGCAAAGACCGAAGAAAGACCAGAGACTGTGTGGGGCCGGGTCTCAGACCCGGCCAGGCCGAGCGCAGCTCGGCAGGTTGTTCTCTACTTTATCTGCCTGATCGCTCTTTCGCCGCCTCGTCGCTCAAGGTAAGCCTTTGCCCTCGTCTCTGCGGGCGGGACGCCCCGCAGGACAGCCGCCGAGACGGCGGCGCTACAACTCCAATGCCCGATGAATTAGAATATCCGCATACCCCTATGGCCGACCGAAGTTTCACTCTCCAGGAAGCTGAAAGCCTTTTGCCGGTTTTGGAGTCGCTCCTGCGCACTGCCATCGACGGCAAGAAACTGATTGAGGCTGTCGACACCGAACTCCAGGAACTGGCCCACCGCGTCTTCCTCAGCGGCGGGTTGCTGGTGAACGTCGTTCACATGGCGCGCCGCAAGGCGGAACGCGAGAAGACCATTCAACGAGTGAAGGACACTCTGGCTGAGATCGATGCTACCGGAGTTCAGGTGAAAGACCTCGACATTGGATTGCTCGACTTCCCCTGCGAAGTGGAAGGCCGCACCCTGCTGCTCTGCTGGAAGCTGGGCGAAAAAGGAATTACGCACTGGCACAGCACCACCGAAGGTTTCGCCGGTCGCAAGCCCATCGACGAGAAAATCGCGAAGGCGAAACGAACGAACTAGAGGCTCGGGCGTCGGACCTCAGGCGCCTGACCTCAGACCTCCGATTGTCGTCTTTCAGTCACTGCTTTCCTGCTGTACACGTTCCGGTCCAAATGCTGCTCGTTGGAGGTCCAACGCCCGAGGTCCGACGCCTGAGGTCTGACGCCCGACGCCCGAAGTCCGACGCCCGCCCTACGGTTGTCTCCCCTCATTCCATTTTGGGGCAAAGGACGAATTGACCAGCCACTGGATCGGTCGCAGCAGCGATCCGATGGCTGCATCCAGGTGTTTGAAATCGATGTGAGCAATGTCATCGCTGGGCTGGTGGTAGTCGTGGTGCAATCCATAGCTTGATATGGTCTGCGCTACTAGGCCTTGCTTCGCCAGCACGTAGTTGTCGGAGCGGGCAAAAAAATTCTGCTCCGGGTGCGGATCACCCACCAGATGCGCGCCATGTTCGGCCAGCACCGGACCCAGGTTGGAGCGTTCCCATCCTGTAAGCCACACTTCGTCGGGATGCACCGCTGCATCGGCGCGTCCCAGCATTTCGAATTCCAGGGTAGCGGCGATTTCTTTCAGCGGCAGCGGCGGATGCTGCCAGAAGTATTCCGACCCGAAGCCGCCGGTCTCCTCGCTGCCGAAGAGCGCGAAGATCACGGTGCGTCTCGGCCTGGGACCCGCTCCCAGTACGCGCGCCAGTTCCAGGACTGTAGTGACGCCGGAGGCGTCATCATCCGCGCCGTTGTAGATTTCGTCTCCATTCACCGCGGGTCCGATGCCGAGATGGTCCAGATGCGCCGAGAGCAACACCGCCTTGTGTTGCAGGGTGGGATCGCTGCCCTGCAGAATGCCGACGGCATTCCACGTGTTCCTGGTTTCCGGGGTCGACGATCCGGTAAAACTCAGAGTTGTGTTTTCAGGAAGTGCTTCGAGGACCTTTGCGGCGTCGGCAGTGATCTCCAGCAGATTGGGGGCGCCTTCCAAACCGGAGATGTCCTGGCCTTCGAGGTTTGGTGCCAGCTCGGGCAACTGTCCGGCTTTTTGCTGGAACTGGGCGGCATGTTCTGGGCTCGCGATCAGGATTACCGCCACAGCTCCCACCGAACCTAGCGACCGGGCCTTGGTTCGGAGCTTGCGCCGGTCAGTTCCTCGAATCAGAACCATCGCACCCGACGCCTGTGCATCGTCCTGGTCAACGTCAATCACGCGCAACGGACCCGAGAATTGAGCTTTGGAAAGATGCAGAACGCTGAACTCCTTGCCATAGGTCCAGATTGCCTCCTCTCCAGCGCCGGGCTGCCTAAGCGTCAGCTGCGGAGGAGCGGTTAGCTTGGGTTGTTGCAGCACAGCTTGTTGTATATAGCTACCGTAACCTGCGGCGGGGGCGATTCCGTAGGCTTGCAGTTGAGACGCGACATAGGTGGCTGCAATCAGTTCGTCGGCGGTAGCGCTGCCCCGCCCGCGCAGGGCGTCGGAAGCCAGAAACTCCATGTGCGCCCGGACGCATGCGCTGCACAGCTTCGGAGCACGCAAGGGCGCAGGAGTCAGGTGCGTAGGAGCCTGTGTTTTGTCCGCTTCAGCCTGGGTGTCCTGATCTTCTTTGTGCTGACCCTGGCAGAGCACGGCTGGAGATAAAAAGATCAGCAGCATGCCGAGGGTAGGAAGAGAAGCGAAGAACTTTTTCACTGCCATACTCTGGTAAGGACTCTAGCAGACGGTGACGGCGGCTAGCGCGATTTCTCCCACGAAAAGCAGCGGCCCGACGAAAAAAACGGCTGACGAACGAGTAACCGCGGCTCAGCTTAGAACTTTCGTGCACCCGGAAGTACACCTGCGCACTCTCGCGAAAACCTTCCTCTGCTACAATTCTCTTACGCCACTTGCGGACGATTCCAAACAAGGTGCGTCTGCCGGGACTCTTTTAAACATGCCTGGTTTTAATCGGAAACTCCGACTTTTGGCTGCCTTTGCACCGCTTTTGATGTTGGCTTTCGCGACCGGGTGTCGCGGCTTTTTCGTGAATCCCGCGCTTACCTCACTGACTGTTGCACCTACTTCGGTGTCGCTCATCCAGGGACAGGCCCAGCAACTGACCGCGACCGGCACTTTCGATGACGGCAGCACCAGCAATCTGACCGGAAAAGCCACCTGGAGCACATCCGCTTCGGCGGTGGCCACAGTCAGCACTGGCGGCCTCGTCACGGCGGCGTCAGCCATTTCCAATCCGCCGGGGACGGCAACAATTACGGCGACTTCTGGAACGGTCACGGCCAGCTCTACCATTACGGTGAACACTGGACCTTTGACCGCGATCGTCATCAGCACCACCACCCCCAATCCGGCCGCGGGCCAGACCGTGGTTTTCACCGCGATGGGAACCTATAGCGGCAGCTCCCAGCAACAGGACATCACCAACCTGGTGACCTGGACCAGCAGCAACACCGCGGTCATCGCCACCATCACGAATGGGAGTGGCGCAGTGCTTTCCACCGCCACTTCGGGTTCGACAACTAACGTTACTGCCAGTCTCAACGGAATCAACAGCAGTGCCTTGACCATCACCGTGCAATGACGGCGAATCCGCTCCATCGGGATCTGGGAGGGGTGTGGAGACGTGTCAGGCATTTAGCGAGCGGATCCGGATTCAGTGTGGTCGGATCAGACGGTGAAACCGCAGCGGCTAAAAGCCGCTGTGCGTAGCGGCGTTGCGGCACGACTGAAGTCGTGCCCTTCCCGGGTGTCCCGACAGGAGAGATGAACGGCAAGAGACCGACACGGACAGCAACGACCAACGACTGACGACCAACGACCGATCAACGAACGACTGCTATATTGTCCCCGTGAGCCGTAGCCTCAAAATCTGCCTGCTGCTCGTCCTGGTGACGATCCTGTTTTCCGGTTGTAAACGCAGCCGCGGCAAGCAGGAAATCGGCTATGTTTCCGTTCCGCAGGCCTTTCTGCGCGACCAGGTGGCCGCCGTATACAGCAAAACCGGTACGGTAAAAAACGGCGAGGCCGTACAGATTCTGGCGCGAGACCGCCGCTTCGCGCGGGTGCGGACCTCCGCCGGGACCGAGGGATGGCTGGAACAGCGCTACCTGGTGACCCAGCAAACCTTTGACGCTTTTCAAAAGCTCACCCAGGACGTGCGTAACGATCCGGTCCAGGCCACCGCGATCGCACACAACCAGACCAACATTCACCTTGAGCCGGAGCGCGATGCTGAGCACCTCTACCAGGTGGACCAGGGCGCGAAACTGGCACTGTTGAAGCGGGCCAGCAGCGAGAAGCCAGTGCCCGCTGGCGCGCCCGCCAAGACTGCAAGCCCGGCAAAGGAAGGACAGCCCGCTGTCGCAGCCGCGCCGGCCATGGAGGACTGGTGGCTTGTACGCGACGACTCCGGGCACGTAGGTTGGGTCCTTGGGCGCATGCTGGACGTTGATATTCCGATTGAGATCGCGCAGTACGCGGAAGGCCAGCGCACGGTTGCATCCTTCGTACTCGACCAGGTGACGGACGCCGACAAGAAAGTTCCGCAGTATCTGGTGCTGCTCTCCGAGAACAAGGACGGCATGCCCTTCGACTATAACCAGGTTCGTGTCTTCACCTGGAACGTCAAGCGGCACCGTTACGAGACCGCTTATCGTGAGCGCAATCTCATTGGTGTGCTTCCCGTGACAGTCTCAGAGGAAGACTTCGGAAAAGAAGGTAAGCTGCCGGTGTTCTTGCTGCGGGTGAAAGACGATGCCGGAACCGTGACCGAGCGCAAATACAAATTGAACACCCCGATCGTGCGACGCGTGCTGGCGCCCGGAGAAGAAAAAGAAGTCGTCAGCCGCCAGTCCTCAACCGTCAGGAAGAAAAAGAAAAAGCGTTAGAGGCAGTCGTCGGTCGTCAGTCATGGGTCATCAGTCGTCAGAAGCAAGGCCCCATCTCGCAGCGCGTCTTACCTACGTCATCCGCGCTAAAGGGTAAACGATTTTCCTGAAGACTGACGACCGAAGACTGACGACTGCTTCATCGGGTTTTCCCTGACGACCGATGCCTGACGACCGACGACTGCTTTTCAATCTTTGGCAAGGCCGGCACCGGCGTTCCCTCATCCAGGGCGCGCTGCCAATCAGAAACCGAGTTCAGCAGACCGGCCAGATGGATTCCCCCAAATCCTTCGGGGTAGCGGGACAGGTTCCGAAAACCGCGTCGCAGGACGGAACGCGCCCCGATCATATTCCCGTTTCCATGGTGATAAAGCGCGACCGCAACCTGAATCAGGCCTTGCAAAAACTTCTTCTCCGGTCCGGGCGCGACTCTCCAGATGTCCTCGAGCGCCTCATGGGCGCCGAAAAACTCCCTGTCATTGAACAATTTCAGTCCGTGAGCAAGGTCGTCGGAAAGCACAAACGGCATTGTGACACAGGCAGTTCTTGAGGCTGAAGCTGGTAACGGACGGCGTTTGTATGAGATCCCATATCTCCAACTGGGGTATCTACCGTTTTTAGTAGCAGACAACCTAGCCCGCAAGACACCGAGACCATGAGACAAAAGGAAGCCGCAATCAGTCTGAAGCGATCGAGAAAAACATGAAAGAAGACCACGCTTAGCCGATCTATGATCGTTTTTCAAGCATGGCTCCGGATACGCAACCTCGGCTTGACCAAGTCCCCTGACCTTGAATCCCCTGCGACCCGCCTAAGGCCTTCAAATCCTGCAATTAGCCTTCACTTTATCGTAGCCATTTATATGTTTTTTAGCAGCTTGAGGCGGTATCGGCACCGCGCCGATGAATGACTGGATCGCTTTAACATCCGGTGTGTCAACAAGAAGTGTTGTCTGACATGCTTCAATAACAACGTTGGCTGACAGATTGCTACTATGATGTCGGAAATCACCCATGCTCTGTTAAGACGCTTCGTTTCTAGAACACATGGAATGTGATCGCCCCCATCGGCAGTCCGGTTAAACCAGATTCCCGTTCTGCTATGACATTGCAAACAAAAAGTTTATCGAATGGTTCGAAAATCTCCGAAAGGGAGTGATAGAAATGGCGACTTCCCGCACCCCTGCCGCCGGTCTTTTGCGAGTGAGTTTTGCCCTATTTGCGATTTTGCTGGTTCTGTCTCTTTCAACGGCGCTGTCGGCCCAAACTACGGTCTCGACAGGCAGCATTCAGGGGACGGTGACCGACCCAACCGGCGCGGTTGTGAACGGGGCTAGGATTACAATCACCAACCGCGCGACCGGTCAGGTCTTGACCACCTCGAGCTCCTCCTCCGGCGCTTACAACTCAGGCGGTTTGATCCCAGGAGATTACGTCGTCCGCGTCGAAGTCCCTGGCTTCAAGACCACCACCTTCTCGGTCGCGGTCCAGGTGACGGTGACCTCTAATGGCAACGTGAAGCTGGAGGTTGGACAGGAGAATCAGGTCATCGAGGTGAGCGGTTCCGAAGTGGTTGTGAATACAGAGCAGGCCACGGTACAGGGCGTATTGACGGCTAACCAGATTGACAAGTTGCCGGTTGACGGCCGCAACTTCCTCGATCTCGCCCAGCTCGAACCCGGGGTTCAGATCCAGGATGGTCAAACCTTCGACCCGACCAAGGCCGGCTACTCCTCGATCTCCATCAACGGCGTCTACGGACGTACCCCCCGCATCGAACTCGACGGTCTGGACATCAGCGACGAGAACGTCGGAACCACAACCCAGAACGTGGCTTTGAGCTCGATTCAGGAATTCAACATCAGCCGTTCGAGTCTTGATCTTTCCACCGAGCTGACCTCGGCCGGTTCCGTGAACGTGGCCACCCGCTCCGGATCAAATGCTGTTCACGGGCAGGCCTTTTACAACTTCCGCGATCGTAACGCCTTGCTGGCGAATTTCGCAGGCGATCAGTCCGATTACTATCAGCGTAACAATTTTGGCGGCCGTCTTGGTGGGCCGATCGTGAAGGACAAGTTGTTCTTCTTCCTCGACGGCGAGCGCATGAAGCAGGATGGCTTCGCGCCGGTTATCGTCTCCGCCCTCCCGGCCCTCAGCGGAGGCTTCAATTCACCCTTCCGTGACACCTCGGTCACGGGAAAGCTGGACTGGACGGCCACCAGCAATATCCACGTCTTCTACCGCTTCACCTACAACTGGAACATTTCCGAGTCCAACTTCGGATACGACTACTCTCTCTATTCCAACAAAGACAATGCCCCGTCTCATGCCGCAGGTGTGGACATCAACAAAGGGACCTGGTCGCACAGCTTCCGCTTTGGCTACCTGAAATTCCACAACCTCATCGGCGGTGCAACCTCCCCTTTCGATCCGGTTCCGTCGGGTGAAATCTCGTTTATCGATACCGGCGAGATTTTCTCCGGCCCGAACTTGCTGGCTCCGCAGCAGACCTATCAGAGCAACAAGCAGGGCAAGTATGACGTCAGCAAGGTTTACAAGTCGCACATCTTCCGCTTTGGCGTCGGGGTAAACCGCATCCTGGGCGGAGGTTTTGCCAGCTTCTTTGGCCTTGCGCCTTTGGACTATACGGCTTCCGGCACAGGTGTAGGCAGTGACCTCA
>CAZGSU010000063.1:0-52627 GCA_964528615.1 uncultured Acidobacteriaceae bacterium
TGGGTAGCTTGTGCGACCCGGTTACGCAGAGGAATGGTCAGCTGCAACCCGACACCCTTGTCTGGGGCAGTGGAATTCACCAGCTGATTCAGTGTGTCGGAGTAACTCACCGGCCCTCCGTTCTGGAATGCGGGAGGAGCCTTGGCAGGATCGAAGCAAAGGCCAGTCACCGTGGGGCTGCAAATGGGGACATTGGGGTTGAGCGAGCCGCCCACACCCGAACCGCCGTAATAAGCGAACAGATCCAGAGATGGCAGCAATGAGCTGCGTATCGCCTTTATGCTGATCTCTTCATTCTTCAAGGTAATCCGGGCTTCCGCGAGATCGGCGCGATGGCTCAGCGCGTCGTTGACCAGGTCTTGCGTCGGAACTACCGGTTCCTGCTGCGGCAACTGCATGGTGGAGGTCGGGATCACCTCGGCATCCGCCAGCCGGGGATCGACCAGGGTACGGCTGAGCGCATTCTTCATCAGCAATTGCTGCAACTGCAGGTTGGTCTGGGCCAGAGTTAACTGCTGTTGATCGCTGGCTACGGTGCTCTGGGCCCGCACGGTCTCGATGGGGGCCAGGGTCCCGATCTCCACTTGTTTCCTGGTATCGGACAAAGTCTTCTGGGCAAATGCCAGCGACTCGTTTTGCACTCTCACATTTTCGTACGCATAGACCAGATCCCAGTAGATGTTCTCGATTTGATCCACGGTGGTGAGAACTTGCAGCCGGAAGGCTACATCCGAGATCTCGCGATTATTTTTTGCGATGCGAATGAAGCGCGTGTTCGGGGCAAGGCCGAAACCCTGCAGCAGGTGCTGGGTGAGTTTGAACTGGAAATTCGAGCTGAGCGTTGGATTGAGCGTGCTGAAGAAGCTGTTGGTGGTACTGCGTGTGTTATTAAACCCCAACGACAGGTTGGTGCCCCAGTGAAATCCCTGGTTGTAGGAGAAATTGCCTGTGGTCGTGTTCTGCGTCACGAGCGGCGCGCCTCCGAAAAGGTTCACCGACTGACTGTCCGAGTGGTCGAACTGGAGGGTGCCGGTCAAGGTCGGGTCAAAACTGGTGATGACCGGGCCGCTGCCCAGAGTGCTGGTCACCAGGCCGGCGGCGCCGGTGCCAGCGCCCGCGGTGCCGCTGACACTGGTGCCGCCCGGACCGGATCCGATGGTGCCGCCCAGTCCGCCTTGTGTCCCTCCGGGTGTGCCTTGCAGCAGTCCCAAACTTACGCCCAGCGTATTCGCTCCCGCATTGGCGCGCATTACATCGGTATCGGCGATGTTAAGGTTGTAGCGGGAAATGGCGATGTCCAGGTTATTCTCCAGGGCCAGCGCCACGGCGTCATTCATCGACAAATAAACCTTGCCATCCCGCAGCATCTGCTCAATGCGCGGGGTATTCGAAAGATCCGGCGGCGGCAGCGGGTGAGACAGGTAGGGCCCAATCGGATTGGGGAAGTGCGAGCGGGGCTTGGAATAGTCCTGCATCGCCAGGCGCTGGGGCCGCGGTGCATCAGGCGTCGATTGGGCCGGCTGGGCGGCGTTCTGGGCCCCAGCGGGGGCGATTAAAGCACCGGCGAGGACGACTGCAAAAGTCCGCCGGACGGCGCAATACAAAGCAGACAAAAACATTCGATTCTCTCCCTGCACAAGCTGATGGTGAAGACGCAAAGGCTTCCGGAATCAAACGATGGTACGCAAAATGTAAGCGCCGGGTTTCATTTTTGTGTCTACGGGCGCGATTCTTCTCTAGGGTCCGACATCGCTAAGTTGAATAAAATAGTATAGCTGAGACGCCTGCCACGATCTGAGATCGCACTCCGCCGCGGCCGGTAAAACTTTGTAAAGAAGTACTTCTCAAACACTTTGCAAAACAGACCGATTTGGGTTGGATGATCGCAGACCGCAGGACGCTCCAAACAATCGACATGCGCAATCTCAAATTGCTCCTGGCCTACGACGGGACGGAATACTCCGGCTGGCAGGTCCAGCCCGCAGCGGCCACGATCCAGGGCACTTTGGCCGCCGCCATTGGACGAGTGACCGGCGAAAAGGTCCTGCCCCAGGGCTCCGGGCGCACCGATGCCGGAGTCCATGCCCTGGGCCAGGTGGCTAGTTTCGCTACGGAATCGCCGATCCCGGCGGAGAACCTGGTCAATGCGCTTAACGACGTTCTGCCCTCCGCAATACGAGTGTTCGAAGCGGCCGAGATGCCACCTGAGTTTCACGCCCGCAAGTCTGCGAAGGCCAAAACCTATCGCTACCGGATCTATCGCGGCGCCATCTGCCCGCCCTTTTTGGCCCGTTATGTCTGGCATTATCCCTATCCTTTGGACGAGGCTATGATGCAACAGGTAGCCGTTACGATTCTCGGCGAGCATGATTTCACCTCGTTCGCGGCTGTCGATCCGGAACGCGGACAGCAGGAAGAAGTTTCCAACGTCCGGCGAATCTTCTGTTCGAACTGGGACCGTCAAGGTGATGAGTTCGTCTATACGGTGCGGGGAAATGGATTTCTGCACCACATGGTACGAAACCTGGTAGGAACATTTTTGCTGGTGGGAAAGGCCACGTTGAAGCCTGGCGACCTGGCGAGCATACTGGAAGCGCGTTCCCGTTCAGCCGCTGGAGCCACAGCGCCCGCCAGCGGCTTGTGCCTGGTAAGCGTCGAGTATTAACGTCTGATGGGTATGGCTGGCATTCTGCGGCTTTGGGCCTGCGGGGTCGCGGGCGACTCGCCCGCGCAAGCCTTGCCCGGCGTGGTCACCGATTCTTCAGAGTCGCCGATCTCCAGATCGCCGCAAAATGCTGCTAGACGTACAATTCGGTCGCCAGTGGAGAGATAGACGATGACTGCAGCTTCTGACCCCCAGCGTGAACTCTTACGTCACAGCGTGGCCACGCTCGCCTACCGCGGTGGCAAAGCTATCCGCAACGCTCCCGCAGGATTCGCTGATTTTCGTGCATACCCGTCGGGGCGCTCGGCCGGACAAATTCTGGCTCACCTCGGCGACCTGCTGGATTGGGGGCTCTCCATCGCGCAGGGAAAACAGAGTTGGAAAGATTCCGAGCCCCTGCTCTGGGAAGCGGGCAGCGCGCGGTTCTTTGCCGCGCTGAAGAAGTTTGACGATTACCTAGCTTCCGCGGAGCCTTTGCATGCGCCCGTTGAAAAACTCTTCCAGGGCCCGGTGGCCGATTCCTTGACCCACATTGGTCAGATCGCGATGTTGCGCAGGATGGCGGGTGGCCCGATCAGGAGCGAGAACTACTTCGCCGCCGATATTGGCGCTGGCCGTGTGGGGCCCGACCAGACGCCACCCAGGAAGGAGTTTGACTGAAGGCAGGAAAATTCGTTGACCACGCAGGAGACAAAGTTTCACGAAGGAAACCTTGAGAGTTTCCCTTAGTGTGACTTCGTGTCCTTCGTGGCTCGCGAATCAGGAAGCTACCGGATTGCGTACGTACGTAGCCCGCTGAAACTGCTTCGAGTAAAATGAAAATCGTGATTCAGGCGGCATCGTTGCCGCAGCGAGGATAGCTACTTTGGCCACGACCGAAACCGCGACTGCTCCCCCGCAGCTTCCCCATCACAAAGTGAAGATCAAGAAGCCGGGACAACGCTCCTGCAACGAGAAGGACGCCAAGGGTAAGTTCTGCGGCGGACACCTCAAGCGCTGGTTCTACACCACAGACGTGGTCGAACAGAGCTGTGGCGATGCGGAACAAGCCTGGGGACCGGATGCGGAAGTGTATCGCTGTGAGCATTGCAAGACGCTCTACTTGCCTAATCAGGATGGTGTACGCGGGCTGAACGTCGCGGGGCAGGGCCAGACCTCAATCTTCGGGCTGACGGTTCCGGCGAAGAAGTGAGCATGAAACAACGCGGCAAGGATGCTCGTGTCGCGCGTTATCGCAATCGCGTTGACACGATTGCGCGCGGTCACTCGCCCGGGTCCTTCGGCGCCAAAAGCCGGCGCCTCAGGATGACAATGAAACTGTTCTCCTCGTGAAAATCTCCGAACTTATCTACGACTGGAACCAGATGGACGCCGGCCGGCTGCGTCCGACGGGACAGGTGCTGCTCAACGATGAGACCCTGCGCGACGGACTGCAATCGCCTTCGGTACGCGATCCTTCCATCGAAGAAAAGATCCAGATCCTGCATTTGATGGAGGCCCTGGGCATCAACTCGCTCGACCTCGGGCTGCCGGGAGCGGGACCCCGCGCCGCTGCCGACTGTGAAGCTCTGGCGCGCGAGATCGCGCGGCACAAGATGAAGATTCGCGCCAACTGCGCGGCCCGCACCCACGAGCATGACATTCGTCCCATCGCCGAGATCGTGCAGCGCACCGGGCTCAATATCCAGGCCGCCACTTTCATCGGCTCCAGTCCCATCCGCCGCTACACCGAAGGCTGGACTGAGGATTTCCTTCTCGAGACCACGGAAAAAGCGGTGAAATACACGGTCTCGCTGGGCCTCGATTCAATGTACGTAACCGAGGACACGACGCGCTGCGATCCGGAGATGGTGAAGCGTCTCTATAGGGTCGCAATCAGCTGCGGGGCGCGTGCCATCGTAATTTGCGATACCGCGGGACACGCCACGCCCATGGGCGCTTTCGCCCTGGTGCGGTTCGTCCTCGACGAGGTGATCAAGCCTTCGGGCGAGAACATTCGCGTGGACTGGCACGGCCACTGCGACCGCGGCCTGGCGGTCGCGAATTCCATCGCGGCTCTAACGGCGGGAGCGGAATGCGTGCACGCCTGCGCTCTGGGAATCGGCGAGCGTGTTGGCAATACGCAGATGGACCAGGTGCTGGTCAATCTGAAGCTGATGGGCGTCTCTCCCTGGGGGGAACAGGACCTGACCAAGCTGAAGGAATATTGCCAGGCTGTGTCGAAAGCCACAGGTGTGCCGATTCCCGCGAACTATCCGGTGGTGGGCGAGGATGCGTTTCGCACTGCAACTGGAGTCCACGCCGCCGCCGTCATCAAAGCGTACAGGAAGAAAGATACTGAACTCGCAAACGCCGTGTACTCTGGCGTGCCTTCGCAGATGTTTGGTCTTGAGCAAGTCATTGACGTCGGACCGATGAGCGGCAAATCGAACGTCCTGTACTGGCTGGAACGCCATGGCTTGCCTGCGACCGATGACGTCGTGGAGCGGGTTTTCAACCGGGCCAAAGCCTCAGACCACACCTTGAGTGAAGCCGAAATCCGGGAGTGCGTCGAACCATAGACGCTTCGAGTCCGCAACGCTATCCCCAACTCTCGCTATAGCGATGTAAGATGACGAATTAATCAGTTGCCAGTCGTGCCTGCCGTCGTGCTGACAACGGAGAACTGACAACTGGCCCCTGAAAAACATGCCATTGGGACCCCGCGCCGAAGTGTCGGAACTCTTCCCCAGTGTCCAGCAGGAGGTCGCGCAGCTTTGCGCGCTGCCCGAAATGCGCTCGGCCTTTACCTGGCTGCGGGCTCACGAGCAGCAATTTGCGGAGTGGCAACTGGAACTGGCTCGCATTGCTGCGCCTCCGTTTGGCGAAAGTGCCCGGGGCGAATGGCTGGCCGGCAAGTTTCGCGAACTCGGACTGGATGCTGTCCACAGTGACGACGTGGGCAACGTTTTCGGCACCCATGCGGGATACGGGCTAGGCTACGTTTCATTGAGCGCACATCTGGACACGGTGTTTCCCGCGGGTACGCCCCTGAATGTGCGGCAACAGGGCAGCCGTCTCTATGGGCCCGGAGTGTCGGATAATGGCGCCGGCGTCACGGCCATGCTGGCCATCGCGGCCACGTTGCAAGCGGTGAGTATCCGCCATGCCTTGCCGTTCGTGTTTATCGGCAATGTGGGCGAGGAGGGCGAAGGCGATCTGCGTGGCATGCGTCACATTTTTTCCACCCAGCCCTGGAAAGATTCCATCCACTACAGCCTGGTGCTGGACGGGGCGGGCTCCGATACGATCGTCGCCGAAGCCCTGGGCAGCCGCCGCTTTGAGGTCATCGTCCGCGGCCCCGGCGGACATTCCTGGAGCGATTTCGGCGCACCCAATCCCATCGTCGTTCTGGGGCGAGTCATTCAGGCGTTCGCACAAACTCCGGTGCCGGCATCGCCCAAGACTACCTTCAACGTAGGTGTGATTCGCGGCGGGACGTCGGTCAATTCGATTCCCGAGTCGGCTAGCATGCGGGTGGATATCCGTTCTACGTCGATGGCGGAAATGGAGCGCTTGGAACGGGCTCTGCGGCAGGCGCTGGATGGTGCCGTAGCCGAGGAATCGCGGTCCGCAGAGGCGCGGGTATCGTCGCAGCGCCGGCCCTTTGGACTCAGTTGCGAAGTGGTGGTGATCGGCAATCGTCCAGCGGGCGAACTCTATTCCAATGCCCGCATCCTGCAGGTAATTCGCGCCGTGGATTCCCAGTTGGGCAACGCCGCCCAGGTGCAGCGCGCATCGACCGATGCCAACATCCCGCTGTCGCTGGGACGCGAAGCCATCTCCATCGGTGGCGGCGGCACCGGCGGCGGAGCCCATACTCTGCAGGAATGGTTCGATTGCAGCGGCCGTGAACTCGGACTCAAACGCATCCTGCTGACTCTGCTCGGTCTCGCCGGAGTAGCTCTATGAAATTGAGAACCACAGTTTTTCTGTTGTCGACGATGTCGATAGCCGGGGCGCAGACCCTGCCCACGCAACCCAAAGCCGACATTATTTTTGTTCACGCCAACATTTACACCGGAGTGGAGGCTGTGTCTTCCTTTCACGCCATCCAGCGCGCCGAAGCCATCGCGGTCCGCGATGGCCGGGTCGCAGCCATCGGCCGGAGCGCCGACATCCTGAAGCTGAAGGGATCAGCGACCGAAGTCATCGATCTGGACGGGCACTTCGTGATGCCGGGATTCAACGATGCTCACCTGCATCTGGCAAACGCGGGTTTTCGCCGGCTCACCGTGGAACTGGGCGGCGTGAAGTCACTGACCGAATTTCGTGAGCGCATTCGCGACCGCGTCCAGACGGCTGGCCCGGGAGAATGGATTATTGGCGGTGGATGGGACCAGACCCTCTGGCCGGTGCAGGAGCTACCCAGCCGCTGGGACATCGACGAGGTCACCACCGATCACCCCGTTTTTCTGCAGCGCGTTGACGGACACATCGCGGTCGCCAACACTCGCGCCTTGCAGTTAGCCAGCATCACCGTGGCCAGCAAGGATCCGGAAGGCGGCAAGATCGATCGCGACTCTACCGGCCAGGCCACCGGCATCCTGCGCGAGACCGCCCGCGACGCGGTGACGGCGGTGATTCCCAAGCCCAACCGCGACCGTCGCCGCCAGGCCATCGAGACCGCGCTCCAGGATTTGGCCCAGTGGGGCGTCACTTCGGCACAGGACAATTCCGACGCCGGAGACCCGCAGCTGAGCTGGGATGATTTCCAGATTCTCGAGGAGATCGAACGTGGCGGCAAACTGACCGCGCGTATTTCGGAATGGATGCCGTTCAACGACGACGTGAGCACGCTGCAGGCGCATCGCGCATCCCATCCTCAATCCGACAGCATGCTCCACACCGGCATGCTCAAAGGCTTCATGGACGGATCGCTGGGTTCCCGCACGGCCGCGCTGCTCGAGCCCTATGCCGACAATGCAAACAATACCGGCCTGCCGCAATACGAGCAGGATAAGCTGAACCAGATGACCAAAGAGCGCGTGGATGCAGGTTTCCAGATCGGCTTCCACGCCATCGGGGACAAAGGTGTACAGATGGCGCTGGACGCCTTCGCCGCCGCCCTTGGTAACGACCGTGTGGGAACGGGTCTCCGACCCGTCCAGGCCGAGCAAAGCTCGGCAGTTCCTTCGCGGAACTCAGTCCCGGATCTCCGCCTGCGCATCGAGCACGCCCAGGTCACGACTCCGCAGCAGGTGACGAGATTCAAGCAGCTCAAAATCATTGCGTCCATGCAGCCCAATCATCTGCTCACCGACATGAACTGGGCCGAGGCCCGCCTCGGTCCCAAGCGCGCGGCGCACTCCTACGCCTGGGCAGAATTTCTGAAAAAGGGAGTCGCGGTGGCTTTCGGCACCGACTATCCGGTCGAACCAGTCACCCCGTTCCGCGGCCTTTACGCCGCGGTCACCCGCAAGAGCGAAGACGGCAAGAAGGAATACTATCCCGAGCAGAAGTTGACCATGGAACAAGCCATCGCTGCCTACACAACGGGTTCGGCATTCGCCCAGTTCGCCGAAAAAGAAAAGGGAACGCTGACCCCGGGCATGCTGGCCGACCTGGTCGTGCTGGATCGCGATATCACGTCCGTGCCCCCGGAAAAAGTTCTCACCACCAAAGTGCTGCGCACGGTCGTCGGCGGGAAGACCGTCTACGAAGCCAAGTAAACAGATTCGATGGAGCGACGGGCGTCCTCGCCCGTCCACAGTCGCCGACCTGACAAAATCGCTTTGTAACCATCCAACCCACGGAGGCTACCTTGCACGAAGTCATTCTCAAGCGCTTTGAACAACCGGATGAGGTGCGCACTTTTGAGAAAGGGAAATTTGAACTGGTGCGAATCGCCGGCCTGACGATCGGACGTGCGACCTACGAACCCGGCTGGAAATGGTCCGCTCACGTCGGGCAGTCCGTGGGGGCGAAAAGTTGCAATGTGGAACATGTGGGCATAGTGATTTCAGGCCGTGCGACCGCCGCCATGGACGATGGCAAGGTAATCGAAATGAAAGCAGGAGATGTTTTCTACATTGCGCCTGGTCACGACAGTTGGGTCGTCGGCGACGAGCCTTACGTGTCGTTGCACTTGATGGGCGCAAACGAGTACACACAGCACAAATAGAAGTCCATCGGGTTGTTAAGCGTTCGATGTAGCGACGGGCGTCCTCGCCCGATCCAAACTGAGCTAAAGGACGGGCGGCACGCCCGTCGCTACATCGGTTTTCGATTGACACTCGCCCAGGAATTTCACGGGCCGGGCCCGAACCGGACCAGGTAGACATCGCCTTTGTGAATCGAATCGGCGTAGCCGCTGCTGGTTTCCTCAAGCTTCTCGATTCCGCTTAACTTGACAGTTCGCTGCGCTGCCGTTCCGGTCATCGAGATCGTGAGATTCTACTATCTGTTTGCTACCCTGTACCCGTGTCGCGCTCGCTTAAAGCCCACATTCTGCTCGTCCTGATCACCCTGATCTGGGGCTCGAACTTTGTCGTCATCAAGAATTCGTTGGCGGATATTTCTCCGCTTTTCTTTAACGCTGTCCGCATGAGCCTGGCGGCGGTGGTGCTGGCGGCGATTTTTTATCGCGAGCTGCCGCGTCTTACCGCGGGTGCGATGCGCGCTGGCTGCCTGGTTGGGTGGCTGCTGTTTCTGGGGAATGAGCTGCAGACCGTCGGGCTGAAATATACGACGGCCTCGAAGTCCGCTTTCCTCACCGGAGTTTCTGTAGTACTGGTGCCGGTGCTGCTGGCGGTATTCTGGAAGCGCGGCATCAATCGCCTGACTACTATCGGCATAATTCTGGCCTTTGCCGGTTTGTATCTGCTGACCGTGCCGGCGTCGGCGGGGGCTGGACTCAATCTGCGCAGCATGAATCATGGCGACCTGCTGACGCTGGGTGCGGCCTTGGTGTTTGCCTTCCACATAATTTTTATCGAGCACGCGACCCAGGCTCATCGCTGGCAGCAGATCACCGTGGTGCAGGTTGCGGTGACCGCTCTGTTGATGATGGTCACTTCCACTCTTGGGGAGAAGGTTTCCGTGGTGTGGTCTCCGCGCGTGCTCTGGGGGATTGGGATTACCGGGTTTCTCAGCCTGGCACTGGCATTTGCCATCCAGGCATGGGCACAGCAGTTTACTCCGGCGACGCACACCGCGTTGATCTTCACTTTGGAGCCAGTGTTTGCCTGGCTGACTTCATTTATTTTTCTCGGGGAGCGTTTGGGCGGACGCAGCGGCCTGGGCGCGGCGTGCATTCTGGCTGGCTTGCTGATCTCGGAAGAGAAGGCCAGTGCGGAGTCAATGGGAGTGTCTCCGGACCATGCCGGAGTGCCGGCGCAGCATGGGTAGGGCATCGAGATAGGTCGTGCGCGGGCGGGTCGCCCGCGACCACACGGCCGGTGCTTGGTCAGTGTGGTCTTGTGTGGCCGCGGGCGACCCGCCCGTGCACCCGTCCGCCGGCAGGCATGGTTCCTGCCGCAACACTTTTTCTGGGATTTGCGTCTAACTAACGGTGTAGGTAGTGCCCCGGCCGAGGCGGGACGCCGGTGCTACTTTCACCCCGACTCTGCCGTTCGCGGGAAGGTATAATCTCAAGAGTCGCCATTATCCTCGGAGGAAGTAACTATGACTGAGCGCGCAAGCGCCTTTTGGGCCTGGTTGAAGGCAAACCGGCCCGCTTATACCCTTTCTATCCTGGTCACCTTGACCGTAGGCATTCTGATTGGCACGGTGATCTCCTATGGAGTGAAAGGACAGGATAAGAAAACCGCCTCTGATGCGACCCCGTTGAGCGTGCCCTCACCGCAGACTCTCTCTAACCAGTTCTCCCAGATCGCCAAGCAGCTCGAACCCAGCGTGGTCAACATCAACACCGAGTCGACGATCAAGACTCAGCGCCGCAGGCGCGGCGGGCAGGGCGGCGACGACGACGTCAATCCGTTCGACGATTTCTTTGACCGCTTTTTCGGCGGGCAGGGAGGTCAAGGTGGGCAAGGCGGGCAGGGTGGCGGCGGATCGATTCGCGAGCGCTCTCTGGGTTCGGGCGTAATCGTCGATCCCAAAGGCTACATCGTCACGAATCGTCACGTGGTAGAGAAGGCAGACCGCATTCGGGTGAAGCTCCAGGACGATCCGCCGGGATTGCTGCGCGACGCCAAAGTAGTCGGCTCGGATCAGGAAACCGATTTGGCTGTCATCAAGATTGACGGCGATAAGGCCCTGCCCACGGCCAAGCTGGGCAATTCCGACAGCATGGAAGTAGGAGACTGGGTTTTGGCGGTGGGCAGTCCGTTTGGATTGCAGGAAACCGTGACCGCGGGCATCGTCTCCGCCAAGGGGCGGAATATCGTGCCCCAGCGCCAGTTTCAGTCGTTTATCCAGACCGATGCAGCCATCAACCCGGGGAACTCCGGGGGGCCTCTGGTGAATATGGCGGGCGAGGTGATTGGCATCAACACCGCGATTCTTACCGATACCAACGCCTATGCCGGCGTGGGATTTGCCCTGCCTTCGAATACTGTGGTGCAGGTTTACAACCAGTTGATCGGTCCCGATCACCGCGTCTCACGAGGCTCGATCGGAATCATGTTTAACGCGCAGGAGAATCCGGCGATCGCGCGAGTATACGGAACTGGTTCAGGTGTGACCATCTCGGATGTAACTCCGGGCAGCCCGGCAGAAGAGGCTGGGCTGAAAGTAGGAGACACGATCGTCGCCGTGGACAGCAAGCCGGTGAAGAATGGCGATGAGTTGGTGGCCGATATCGCAGCACGCAAGCCCGGCTCCAAAGTCGCGGTTGGATTCATTCGCAATGGCAAGAAACAGGAAGCGACAGCCACGGTAGCCGACCGGGCCAAGCTTTTTGCCGCACGTCTGGGCGACGACGACGAAGGCGGGCCGGAAGCTGGACCCAAGGAAAGCAAGCTCGGCCTGAGCGTGCGTACCCTCACCCAGGAGATGGCGGATCGCCTCGATGTGCCTGCCAACAAAGGTGTGATCGTGCAGGAGGTAAAGCCCGGGTCGTTCGCCGAAGATGTCGGCTTGACACGTGGTGATATTATCCTCGAGGTCAACAAGCAGGCGGTGAACAGTGAAGACGACTTTAACCGCGTAAGCAGCACGTTGAAGAGCGGACAGGACGTCGTGTTTTTGGTACGTCAGCGGGGCGCCGGTCGCCAGGGTGGCACCATCTTTTTGGCCGGTACACTTCCGTAACCGGACGCTGGTCCAATGGGGACTGGCACTCGAACCAGGGATGGTTTACCCTGCCTGCTCGATCGGAATTGTTGTTGCATCGGAGAAAGGGCTATTTCCGGGGCTACGACTTTGAGACTGGGCGGTCCCATTCCGGCAAAGTGGCTGAGCGCGGGGAGCGCTTTGCTTCTGGTGTGCGGCCTGGCTTCAGGCCAGAACAACCCGAAGGCCTCCACCGTTCAAGAAAAGTCTACGGCCAAGTTGCGGAACGTATCCGCTTCTACCACCTCCGGGAAGAGCAAAAAGTCACGCAAGAGCGCAAAGGTTTCCCGCAAGCGTGGACAGCAGAAAATCGATCCCACGCGCGCCCGCGAGATTCAGGAAGCATTGATCCGCGAACATTATCTCGAGGGGCCGGCTTCCGGGACCTGGGACACCAAGTCACAGAGTGCGATGGAACGCTTCCAGGCCGACAACGGCTGGCAAAGCAAAGTGGTTCCGGATTCCCGGGCATTGATCAAGCTGGGATTGGGACCGGATCACGAACATCTGCTGAATCCGGAAAGCGCCATGACGGCGCCTCCCCAGCCTATGCGTCCCGCTTCGATCATGAACCGAACCCCTGCCGCGGTGATCCTGCCGCAGAAGTAGATCTGGAAAAAGCAGTCGTTGGTCGTTAGTCCTTGGTCTTTGGCCATTCCTGTTTTCGGGCTTGTTCCTTGCGGCAAACGTCTTGGCGCGGACATCTACTCGAGAAGTGTGGCCCTGAAAACTGCGGCGAACGACCAAGGATCAAACGGCCAATGACCAAGAGCCAACGACCAACGACCGCTATCTTCCCTTTATCACTGGATTGGGAAAATACGGCAGCGGCTTGTCGCTGATGACGGCGCGAGGATTGTCATCGACCAAAGCTTTGGCGACATCTTCGCCATAGCCTTTGGCGACCTTTTCCCGGGCCGCGGAGAGCGATGGTATGCGGTGCTTGGTGTCATGAGCGTCGCTGGCCAGCACGTGCACCGCATCACGTTCGAGCAGCCACTCGGCGGCGCGTGCAACTTTCTGTCCCCAACCCCCGGTCACCGCAGAAGCGGTTACCTGTACGGCACAGCCCAGATCCACCCATTGCAGAACCCGCTGCTGCGCCTCCTGCAGAATAGGATTGCGCTCGGGATGCGTGATCACAGGCGTGATGCCCACGTCGGCCATCTTGGTGAAGCATTCATTGATCTGCGCCGGGATACTGTAGTTGCTCAACTCCACCAGCAGGTAGTGGCTGTCTTCAATCGTGTAGCGCTCGGGCGCGATCAGAACATCCTGCAGGTTGTCGTAAGAAAGATGGAAATCGCAGCCCAGACTCAGCCGCGGGGTCTTGCCCACCAGCACCCTGAGGTATTCGAGATGGCTGGCCAGATGTTGCCGGTTGTATTGAAAGCGCTCGTTGGCATGAGGAGTCGCCACGATATGCTCGATCCCGTCGTCGGCCGCCATGCGACACATTTCCAATGACGTGTCCCAGGACTTAGGACCGTCGTCCACTTTAGGCAAGATATGGCAATGGATGTCGATCACATCGACTTTCGAGGGGGAGCGCTGTAGGTTGATTTAAGCAGATTCTCAGGAAAACGCCAAGGAGCTAAGCCGCACGGCTTTATCCTCTCTAAACTTCGGTCATCGTAGTAACCTGCCATGCCTGATACCCATTATGGGTTGCTCACAGTGCCGAACTGACCCGCGCCGCTAGCAGCCCGTGGCTGCAATCTTCCGCACGGCTCTCAGAATCGCGCTATGGCGCATTGCTGCAAGGCATTTGACGGTTTGCCTACCCCGGAACGCTGCCGGGGAGAGCCGCTCATTCCCCAAACGCCATTGCACCACGGGGCTGCTAGAGGCCGCCGACCTGCTCAAATACTCGGTCGTTCTGCGTCGAGATTTCACATGGTCAGGACGACGCGGAAGTTCGCGTCGCCGCTCGTCATGCGCGCATAAGCTTCCCCTGCTTTCTCGAGCGGATAGGTTTCAATCATTGCCCGCACGCCGGCCAGTTCGGAGAATCGCAGGGTATCCTCTGAATCCGCGGGTGTTCCTGCGGCCCAGCCTTGAATCGCGCGGACGCCGAAAATGAGTTGTACCGGGGTGACTTTGATCGGGTCGAGTGACGCACCTACAACCATCAGCTTGCCGTTCGGAGCCAAGCCGTCGATCAGGGCCGACATCGCTTTCGAACTCGGAGCGGTTGCCAGGATCACCTGCGCGCCGCCCATTTTCTGCAACTCCTGGGCTGCATTGGTTGCATTGCTGTCAATGTAGACGTGGGCTCCTAGTTTCTTGGCGAGGGATGCATTCCCGGGACCGCGCCCGATGGCCGCGACTCTGTAGCCGAACTTGTGCGCGTACTGAATGCCCAGGTGACCCAGACCGCCGATCCCCTGCACCGCGACAAGATCTCCGGGGAGAGCGCCGGCGTGGCGCAGCGAATTGTATGTCGTGATTCCAGCGCAGAGCAAAGGCGCTGCTTCGATGGAATCGAGACTTTCCGGAATGGTTGCGAGCGCCGTGACAGGAGCCACCATGTACTGCTGATAACCGCCGTCGTAGCTGATGCCCGGAATTTTTACATTCTTGCAATTTCGAAAATCTCCGCGCCTGCAATAAAGACATACACCGTCGTGGCCGCCGTGCCAACCAATGCCGACGCGCTGTCCCTGCCTCCATTCGGAGACCCCGGCGCCCAGCTCATCGATAGTGCCCACAACTTCGTGTCCGGGAATGCGGGGATACTGGATCCAGGGAAACATCCCGTCTTTCGTCACGGCGTCGCTGTGGCAGATTCCGCAGGCTTGGATTTTGATGCGTACTTGCCCGTCTGCGGGCTTTGGGATCTCACGTTCGACGATCTCGAATTCTCCTCCCGGTCGCGAAATCTGCGCGACCTTCATAGTTGCAATTGAGGTTTTCATAGTTGCCATTTATGTCTCCTGTGTAGTTGTGAAAGTTCAAACCTCGCAAACCAACTTGGGTTGTTCGCCAGCCTAACATGAACGAAGAGGCGTCGACGCCGGGCGGCCACTCATCATGCGGCGGCCCAATGTACGGGAATTGATTTAAAAAATCGCCGTGCGGCCCAGGCTTATCTCCCGTCACCCTTCCGTTAAAGCAACACGGTCTCGGTGGACGGAACCACTCTGGAAGCCAACGCGGCGTTGCGCTCGAGGAGTTGGGGAATGGGAGATGAGTTCTCGGAAAAGGGTTTCTGATCCACCCAAAACATTGCGGAACAAGAACTAGCTATAGATGGGACAGACGATGGCGAAGATGCAGAATTTGCCTTAGACAACCGAGGTGCCCCGTCCTCGTCTCTCTGCTTTTGGAGAGACAGGGCGGGGATTTTGGAGAGACTGGCGGGAAAGTCAGAAGGTTGACTCAGTTGCGCTCTGCACAAGCGGGAGCGCGCTTGCGTTGCTATTTGTATCTTTCTGTCATGAACTCCACGATCGATTGGTAGGCCTTGGTCAGGGTGGGCTCGTCGGGCAGAAACACGATGCGGAAGTGGCGGGTGCCGGCCTTCTGGCCGAAGCCGGAGCCGTGCACAACGAGCACGTGTTTTTGACGGCACAGTTCCTTCACGAAGACGTCGTCGCCCTCCTTGATCTCGAGGCGTGGGAAGGCGTAATACGCGCCCCGTGGTGAAACGCAACTCACCCGTGGCGTTGAATTGCACCACTGGACGGTGAGATCGCGGCGGGCGCGAAGCTTGCTGCGCGTCTCTTGGAGATGGTCCTGGGGCCCGTCCAGAGCGGCCTTGATGGCATACTGTTCGGGATGATTAGCGCACAAGCGCGCGCGAAGCAGGCGGTGGATACCTTCCACGTAGGGCTTTACGGCGGCGGCATCGCCGCTGACGATGCCCCATCCGATGCGCCAGCCGGGTGCGAGATAGTTTTTCGATAGCCCACCGAAAGTCACGATCGGGACATCCGGCGCTATGGCCGCGATCGAGATTTGTTCGCCGGTCTCGTCTTTGCCAGTCCCATCGAGTATGAGCTTGTCGTAAATCTCATCGGCGAAGATGACCAGATTATTGCGTCGCGCCAGTTCGGCCAGCTGCTCCAGCATGCGGCGGGAACAGAGGGCGCCAGTGGGATTGTTGGGATTGATCAGCACGATCGCGCGGGTGCGCGAAGTGATTTTGTGGCGCACGTCGATCAGATCGGGCTGCCAGGCATCGTCTTCGTTCAGATCGTACGTCACCACCGGAATACCCAACTTGCACAGCACCGCGGAATAGAGCGGGTAGTCGGGGCTGGGCGTGAGAATGTTTTCACCGGGATTGACCAGGGCGGTGAGACAAATGTCGACCGCTTCGCTAGCGCCCGAGGTCACGAATACATCCTGCACCGTAGAAATGCCCTTGCGGGCGGCTTCGCCGCGAATCGACTCCAGGGCTTGCGGTATCCCCGGAGAGGGCGCATAGCCGTTCTTGCCGTCACGCATGGCTTTGTAAACCGCTTCGATCAGGTGCGGTGGGGTCTGGAAATCGAAAATATTCGGATCGCCTACGTTCAGTGATAGGACCTTGTGGCCTTGCTTGACCACCTCGTCGGCGACCGATGCCAGGTCGCGTATGGCATAACGGACGTTGGCGAGGCGCTGGGCGGCGGCTACTTCGCGGATTTGGGTGCTCGGCATTTTTTGGGTTCAATCCAAAAGCAAAAAGCTTTTAACCGCAAAGGTCGCAAAGAAATACCCTAGAGGTCGCAGAGGAAAGTTTGCTCTGTGGCCAACGACCAAGGGCCAACGACCAAAGACCAACGACGAATTAATCTACCCGATCAATCTGCGCTTTCTGCAACCGGTCTGAATAATCCACGTATACCGACTTCCACTCCGTGTAGAAATCGATCGCACCCATGCCGCCTTCGCGGTGACCATTGCCCGTCGCTTTTACGCCGCCGAATGGCAGGTGGACTTCAGCGCCGATCGTGGGCGCATTGATGTACGTGATGCCGGCATGCAGGTCGCGCATCGCGACGAACGCCTTGTTTACGTCCTTGGTATAGAGCGCGGAGGACAGGCCGTACTCGATCCCGTTGGCGATGGCGATCGCGTCTTCGAGATCTTCGCAAGGGATAATCGACACAACCGGGCCGAAGATTTCTTCCTGGGCGATGCGCATTTTGGGATCGACGTCCACGAATACCGTGGGCTCCATGAAATAGCCGTACTGGTATTCGCCCGTATCCAAGCGATTGCCGCCGCACTTCATGCGGGCGCCCTCGGCCTTGCCGATTTCTACGTAACTGAGATCGGTCTTGAGCTGAGCCTCGTTGACCGCCGGGCCCATGTCGGTGCTCTCGTCGATGCCGTTGCCGACTTTCAACCGTTTGGCGCGTTCCACGTAACGTTCCACAAACTCGGCGTAGACGCCCTTCTGCACGATGATGCGGCTGGTGGCGGTGCAACGCTGGCCGGTGGTGCCGAAGGCGCCCCAGAGCCCGCCCTCGATGGCCAGGTCGAGGTTGGCGTCATCGAGCACGATCATGGGATTTTTGCCGCCCAACTCCAGCGAGCAGTGTTTGAAACTTTGAGCGGCGGTGGTGCCGACGATTCGTCCCACCGCGGTGGAACCCGTCAGCGAGATGGCGCCGACGTGGGGATGCTCGGTGAGTGGCGTGCCTACCGACGATCCGAATCCGGTCACGATGTTGATCACGCCGTGAGGCACGCCGGCATCGGACAGGGTGCGCACCAGATTGAAGGTGGAAAGTGGAGTGTCCTGCGCCGGCTTGATCACACACGTGTTGCCGCAAACGATGGCAGGGAGAATCTTCCACGACGGGATCGCCATGGGGAAGTTCCACGGCGTAATCATGCCGCAAACGCCAATCGGCGTGCGCACCGCCATGGCGAACTTGTTGGGCAACTCCGAAGGCGTGGTGGGACCGAACATGCGGCGGCCTTCGCCGGCGAAGTAGTACGCGGTGTCGATGGCTTCCTGGGTGTCGCCGCGGGTCTCTTTGAGGACCTTGCCCATCTCGCGGGTCATGTCACGGGAATATTCTTCCTTGCGCTCCAGCAGCATCTCAGCCGCACGGAAGACGATTTCGGCGCGCCGCGGGGCCGGCACCAGGCGCCATTTCGTGAAGGCCTGGCGGGCAGCTTCAACCGCCGCGTCTACGTCTGCTTTAGCGGATTTCTGGAAGATTCCCACGACGTCGCGCGTGTCAGCCGGGTTGCGATCCTCAAAGGTCTCGCCGGTCGAGGATTCGACCCACTCGCCGTCAATAAAGTTCTTGTAAACCTTGGTGTTGGTGGTGCTGCCGAGCATGGCTGGGCTGGTTAGGGTATCGGTCGCCATAAATGCCTCCTGAAGAATCTGCGGGACTCTCCATGCTACAGGCCCGCAGTGGAGCCCGGCAATAGAGGGCGGCTACACCGAGGACGCTCGCGCTTATATCAGTCCGTTTACCCTGCACCACAGGACATGAACGACGGAGGTGTGACCCAAGGTAATCAACGCTGCCCTGGGAGTTAGGCTTGTGATACTCTCGCAAATACCTCATATTCTTTGGGTTTGACTAGTTTTCGGTGCCATTTGTGTCTTCGAGCAGCAAGCCAGGAATCCATGTAGCGTGGAAGACGGTCACGTATCGTAGCGTGGCCCTGGCCGTGCTGTTCGCGGTAATCGTGCTGTTTGCGGGCATGAATTTCGCCTTCCCGCAGTTCACGCAAAAGGAAGTGAAATCGGTCAGCAATCTGGGTAATCGGTTGCTGGAGATGGTTGCTGGGGCTGGGGGAACCGCCAAAGCCGGGGCATCGAACTCGCAGCAGGCACATATCACCGCGCTGGACGGTACGGTGCGGGTGAAGAAGGCGAGCAGTAACAGCTGGGTAACTGCAGACTACAACGTGCCCCTGGAAAAAGGCGACGTGGTGCAGACCGGTTCGGAAGGCATGGCCAAGATCGTCTTCAACGACGGCACCAACTACACGGTGAAGCAGGATTCGCTGATTGTGATTGAGGAAAACTCGGCCAATGACCAGCAGCAGACCAACGTGTCAGTGGCGGTGAGCACAGGCACCGTGGATCTCACGACCGCAACCTACGTCCAGGGATCGAAGTCGTCCGTGATTGTGGCCGGGGCTACGGCATCCCTCGCCCCGGACAGCGCGGCCATGGTGCGCAACGACCCCAAGTCGGATCAGCACGAGATCCTGGTGAAGAAAGGTTCAGGCGAAATCACGCGTAACGGCGAAGTCGTGCACCTGGCGGAGTGGGAGAAAGTCGGGTTCCAGTCGCAGTCTCCGCGCATGGCCAAGTTAAAGGAAATCGGCCCGCCCACTCCGATATCCCCGGCCAACATGATGCCGATTTTCACCGCGGGTGCGCCCAAGCCGGTGGAGTTTTCCTGGACTGCGATGGCCAATGCCGTGGGATATCGCCTGCGTATTTCGCAGAACCCGTATTTTTCTTCGACCATCGTGGATCGCAAGGTGAATACTGCCGATGTGATCGTATCGGGATTGGGCGAGGGAGCGTATTACTGGCTGGTGCAATCCTACGACGCTAATGACAAGGAATCTCTGGAAAGCCAGAAGAACCGCTTCACCATTATTCCCAAGGGTAAAGCCACGACCGCCATCAATCTGGAACTGGATCCGTTCATGCAACATGGCCACGTCATCGAATTAACCGGAAAAACGGAAGCCGGGGCGCGGGTGATGGTCAACGGTCGCGAAGTGCCCGTGGTGGGCGTCGACGGCAGTTTTCACTACTTCATGCCTCCCCTTCCGCCGGGGGAAAGCTTGATCACTATTACGGCCCAGAATGCCAAGGGCGGGGTAAATACGTTACAGAAAAAGATCGTGATTCAATGAAGAAGAACCCCTCGGACCGAACCCCCGAGGTGCTGGAACTTTGGTTTGAGTGCGAAACGGGGATTCTCCCATAGAATTAGGGAACGGCCCCCCATCCGCGCAGAAAAAACCGGGTACGCCCGGTAATGACAGCGGTTCGAGAGAGCTAAATCGCGTATGTCATCCAACGGATTTCATTCTTCGACGCGCCTGCATAACCTGAGGTCGCTGTTCAGTATTTTTTCCAGCGATCTTGCCATCGACCTGGGGACCGCCAACACGCTGGTCTACGCGCGAGGCAAAGGCATCGTGGTCAATGAGCCTTCCATCGTGGCCATCAACAAGAACACGGGCGAAGTCGAAGCCGTCGGCAAAGAGGCCAAAGAGATGCTGGGCCGCACGCCCGGCAACATCGTAGCCATCAAGCCCATGAAGGATGGCGTAATCGCCGACTTCAAAGTCACCGAGAAGATGCTCAACTATTTCATCCAGAAGGCGCACAACCGCAAGATGCTGGTGCATCCACGGATCGTGATCGGAGTGCCTTCGGAAATCACCCAGGTGGAAAAGCGCGCGGTCATGGACTCCGCCTATCGCGCCAAGGCCAGCGAAGTGTACCTGGTGGAACAAGCCATGGTGGCCGCCATCGGCGCCGGGCTTCCCATTACCGAGCCTAGTGGCAACATGGTCGTAGATATTGGCGGCGGCACCACTGACATCGCCGTGATTTCGTTGAGTGGCATCGTTTATTCCCGCTCCGTGCGTATGGCCGGCAACCAGATGGACGAAGCGGTGATGAACTACCTGAAGCGCAAGTACAATTTGCTGGTAGGAGAGCGCACCGCCGAGCAGATCAAGATGGAGATCGGCTCCGCCTATCCGCTGGAAAAACCGCTAACCATGGAAATCAAGGGCCGCAACCTGATCGAAGGCGTGCCCAAAACCATCACTGTAGATGACAGCGAAATCCGCGAGGCCCTCAGCGAATGCGTTTCGACCATCATGAACGCGATTCGGGTGGCCCTCGAACGCACGCCGCCCGAGCTTTCCGCCGACATCAGCGATCGCGGCATTGTGCTGACCGGCGGCGGGGCGCTGCTGAAAAATCTCGATAAGCGCATTCGCGAGGAAACCGGGTTGCCGGTCTCCATCGCTGACGATCCGCTGTGCAGCGTGGTGCTGGGCACGGGCAAGATGCTGAGCGATTTCAAGCTGCTCAGGAAAATATCTATCGAATAAGTTTGAAACAGTTTCCAGTTTCCGGTTTCCAGTTTCTGGTTGGTTAAATGGGGCTGTGGAGTGCCCGCGACCGTCGATGTTACCCGCCCGCTTTTCTCCGGAAACTTGAAACTCGAAACCGAAGATCGAAACCGAAAATGGAGTTCAGGAAGCGGAAACACTTAACTGAGCATTTGTCCGCCGAGGGCTGATGGCTGAGAGCTGACGGCTTGTTTATGGAAAACCTCATGACCCGCTACCGCAACGTCACCATCCTGGTAGCGATCCTTTTTGTGCAGGTGTTGGGGCTGGCGGTGCAAGTCAAACGCGCCGGATCTGATGAACCTACCCGTCTGATCCGCCTGTGGACGGTCAGCGCCGTCACTCCTCTGGAAAAAGTCATTGTCTGGTGCGAGGGCGGGTTCGGCAATCTCTGGAACAACTACATCTACCTCCGCGGCGTACGTCAGGAAAATCGCGACCTGAAATTCGAGATCGAGCAGCTGCGGCTGCAGCAGGTGCGTTTGGCGGACGACGCGCAGCAGGCCCGCCGCCTGCAGGCGTTGCTTGGCTTCAAGGAACAGTACATCGCCAAGACCGTGGCGGCGCAGGTGATCGGATCCAGCGGCAGCGAAAAATCACGCTCCATCTTCATCGACAAGGGCTCGAACGACGGGGTTGAGAAAGATATGGCGGTGATTACCGCCGATGGCGTGGTGGGCAAGGTTTTGCTGGCTTTCGGTTCTACCGCCCAGGTCCTCATGATCAACGATCGCAGCAGCGGGGTGGGCGTCATCCTGGATCAATCGCGCCTGCAAGGAGTGGTCAAGGGTACAGCCGCCGGAGAACTGATTCTGGAAAATGTGATGACCGACGAATCGGTGGCAGCCGGGGAGCAGGTAGTGACCAGTGGTGGCGACCAGATTTTTCCCAAGGGCCTTACCGTAGGAACGGTGATGAAGGTTTCTCCGGGGGCAGATCTCTTTCTTAATATCCGGGTAAAACCGAGCGCCAACCTGAATCGGCTGGAAGAAGTTCTGGTGATCACGAAAAAAGAGGATCGTGCGCCTTCGGTAGCCTCTACCGGCTCAGTGCGCGCGGTGGATATTTTGACCCAGCGACTACCCTCGGTTCCGGACAAGCCGGTAGGCGCTCCCAATACTGCTTCCGGTACAGGAACGCCCTCAACCACGGCCAAACCTCTGGCCACGGCTCCCAAGCTGGCGGTGACAGGCGGAGAGCAGGCCGCCGGATCGTCACCGGCCGGATCGTCGACGACGGCAAATCCCAAGCCGCACGAAGTGAGCGCGGCTCGTCCCGCGGGAAGTGTTTCGTCGACTGACCCAGTTGGTCGCGCCGGAACGCCGGCGACTGTGCCCAAGCTGACTCCCACGAGCAGCAAGCCTTCCGAGCCAGCGGCCAAGCCGGGAACGAGCACGACCACTACCAAGTCACCTGGCGCAGCTGCGCCTCACGCTGCAACTCATTCTTCGGAATCTGGAACGCCCGCTGCCGGGACGTCGTCGGAGGACAAACCCCACTAGCGTGCCCATCACCTACACATCTCAGGATCAGGTGGAGGTTTACCGGTTCAGTCTTCCGGCAGCCATCGCTATTCCGATAATTGCGCTTTTCCTGCAGGCGTTCGTACCCCTGCGCTTCCCATTCTTCTCGTTGTTTGACCTGCCCTTGCTGGTGGTGATTTTCTTCGCGGTGGCCCGGCGAAGCCAGGTTGCAGGGCTGCTCACCGGATCGCTGATCGGCCTGCTGCAGGATTCGCTCACGCACCAGCCGATCGGCATGTACGGAATTGCCAAGACGGTCGTTGGGTTCGGGGCATCATCTCTGGGCGCGAAACTGGATGTAGATAACGTTGGAGCCCGCTTTTTGGTCACTCTGTTCTTCTACGGGGTACACGAGGTGGTCTACTTCACCGTGGCCCGCGGACTGGTCGGGCTGACCCTGGATTTGAACTGGGGACGTGAGATCGGTGCAGCCCTGCTGAACGCCGCGACCGCGGCAATCGTTTTCACCCTCCTGGATCGGTTCAAACAGCGAGCTTGAGGACCGTCGTTGGCGGTTGGCTATTGGTCGTTGGCCAACCTCTCCTTGTCATTATCAATCCAACCGACAATGTCCCTCCGTCACCGCCGATGACAACAAAAGCCGCCGCCCTCCGGTCTACAATAAAGGCAGTGAGATTGGCCAACGACCAACGACCAAAGGCCAACGACGAATTACTGACGACCGACGACTAACCGATGCTTGGCCGCGACGAAAAAGTCTCGCCTTCACGCCTGACTGCTGTGCAATACATCGTGCTCGCAGTTTTTCTGGTGCTGGCCTACGGGCTGTGGCGGCTGCAGGTGGTGCAGAGCGAGTTTTACGCGGACCTGGCGGAGAAGAACAAGACTCGCGAAGTTCCAATACTGGCGCCGCGCGGCAAGATACTGGACCGCGATGGCCGGGTTATCGTTGACAACTATCCATCGTTCACCGCGTTGCTGCTGCGCGACTCCACCCGCGATCTTTCCGCCGACGCTGACGTGATCGCGCACGGGCTGCATCTTGATCCCAAAGAGGTTCACGATCGCCTGCGCAAGTTCGCCGGCGCCCCCCAGTACCAGCCCATTTATCTCAAGGAAGACATCACTCCGGATGAGTTGGCTTTTGTCGAATCTCACCGCAACGAACTGCCGGAGCTGGACACCATCATGGCGCACCGCCGGTTGTATCCGCGCAACGGCTTTATGGCGCACCTGGTGGGCTACGTGGGCGAAGTCAGCGAGCAGATGCTGAATCAGGCGCGCTGGGAGCTCTACAATCCCGGCGATGTCGTCGGCAGATCCGGCGTGGAGCTGGAATATAACCAGCTCTTGATGGGTAAGAACGGTTCCCGCCAGGTGCTGGTGAACAGCCGCGGCAAGGAAGTGAAAGAACTGGAAGAGAAGCCCGCGGTGCCCGGGAAGCAACTCAAGCTGACTGTCGATATCGACTTGCAGATCGCCGCTGAACAGGCTCTGGAAGGCAGGAACGGGGCGATCGTGGCGATGGACCCGAGGAACGGAGAGATTCTGGCCCTAGTCAGCCGTCCGACCTACGATCCCAATCATTTCGCGGTGCGAATCTCCAATGACGAGTGGATGAAGCTGGTCAACGATGCGGATCACCCGCTATTGAACAAGGCCATCCAGGCGCAACTGGCTCCCGGTTCGGTGTTCAAGATCATCATGGCGACTGCCGGACTGCAGGAAGGCATCGCGCAGGCAATGAAGGTGAATTGCACCGGCGGTGCGTCGTTCTACGGACGATATTTCAAATGCTGGGTGATCGCCGAGCACCGCACCCACGGTATTACCGACATCTCCAAGGCTATCTACCAGTCGTGTGATGTTTTCTTTTACACGCTGGCGGAGAAGCTGGGCATCGAACGCATTGCGAAATACGCCATGGCTTTTGGCCTGGGGCAGAAGACGGGAATCGATTTGCCGCAGGAAGTCAGTGGCGTGATGCCTTCTGAAGAATGGAAGGTCCGCAATTTCAAGCAGAAGTGGTATGCGGGCGAGACCATTTCCGTAGGTATCGGACAGGGAGCAATCGCCGCGACACCGATTCAGCTGGCGCGGGCGATTGGGGCCATTGCCAGCGGAGGCCTGCTGGTACGGCCGCATGTCACCAATCCGCGGGACTTGCCGCCGGGTATCGTGCCGGCGTCGGATGTGCCGGATGAAGTGAAGATTCCGATCGATCCCAATAACTGGGAGA
Source organism: uncultured Acidobacteriaceae bacterium (assembly GCA_964528615.1). Taxonomy (GTDB): domain Bacteria; phylum Acidobacteriota; class Terriglobia; order Terriglobales; family Acidobacteriaceae; genus JAIQFF01. Next base: position 24,740 of record CAZGSU010000063.1, read on the forward strand.
CGATTACCGATGCTATGGCTGGAGTGGTGAACCCGGGTGGGACAGCGGCGCTGTCGCATCTGCAGGGCATCGACTTTGCGGGGAAAACCGGCAGCGCGCAGACCATCAGCAACGCGCTGAAGGCCAAGCTGGGAGCGGTTGGAAAAGCCAACTTCAAGGATAACGGATGGTTTGCGGGAGTCGAGCCGCGGCGCAATCCGGAAATCGTGGTGTGCGCCCTGCTGGAGGAAGGCGAGCACGGCTACCTGGCAGCCCGTACTGCGGCCCAGGTGATCAAAGCATACGTGGAGAAGCAGCGCCGCCTGCCCAGCAAGATGGCCGGTGGAACCGGGCAAGTGGATGTGGGAGCGGTATGGCACGGATCCGATGAGGGCTCGATTCACGGAGGACACTTCGTGATTGACTTGCCAGAAAAGCGCCTGCCGCTGGCCACGGCTGCGCCAGGGTTGCAGTAGCGCCGGGATTTTATGTAGCGCCGGCATCTTGCCGGCTGTCCCGAGGGCATCTTGCCCTCGGATGGTGAGGGCGAGACGCACTCATGACAGCCGCCGGGACGGCGGCGCTACAAGAAGCAGCCCCAGGAAGGATGGAACCAAAATAGTAAACAAGCTGTGGGGCCAACGACCAAGGACCAACGACTAACGACCGAAGACTGACGACTAGAACCCATGTCCCGCTACATATCATTTCGTGATTTCGACTGGCTGCTGCTCACCTTCATCCTGCTGATCTGCGGGCTGGGGGTGATGGAGATTCACAGCGCCACCCTGCACACCAAATTTGCCGGAGCCCACATCCGGCAGGTTTACTGGATCATTGGCGGGGTCGTCGGCATGTTTCTGGTCAGTCTGATCAACTATCAGAAACTGCTGGACCGGGTGCACTGGTTCTACATCGCGGCGGTTGCGTCCCTCATGTCGGTGATGATTTTCGGGCAGAAGTACCTGGGCGCGCGGCGTTGGATCAAAATGCCGGGCGGTGGGCACTTCCAGCCCTCGGAGTGGGTGAAATTGATCCTGATTCTGGCGGTGGCCAAGTACTTTGCCGATCTGCACCAGAGGGAGCTTTCCTGGCCGGACTTCATGAAGGCGGGCGCGATCGTGATCGTTCCCATGCTCATGGTACTGCGCCAACCCGACCTGGGAACCAGCCTGACGTATCTGCCCATCGCGGTAATGGGGCTGTTTCTGGGCGGCGTACGCTTCAAGCAGGCGGCCATTGTGACCCTGGGTGCTGCCTTGCTCCTGCCGCTGGCTTGGCACACTTTGAAGCCCTACCAGCGCGATCGTCTTACCAGCTTCATGCACCCGGAAGCCGACAGTCAGGGTTCCGGATACCAGGTCAACCAGTCACTGATTGCCGTGGGCTCGGGAGGGGTGTGGGGGAATTCGGAGGGTTCCCAGACGCATTTGGCCTTTCTTCCCGTCCCACAAACGGACTTTATCTTCGCCGCCTTTGCTGAGGAGCATGGATTTGTGGGTGCTTTGGCGGTATTGCTGCTATACTTTATAGTGCTGATGAGATTGACGCAGAACGCGCAAACGGCGCCCGACCGCGCTGGCACGTTCGTGGTGATGGGTGTGGTAGCGGTGCTTAGCTTCCATATTCTGGTCAATGTCGGCATGGTGGTCGGTTTTATGCCGGTCACCGGAATACCCTTGCCGCTAATGAGTTATGGCGGGTCTTCTGTCCTGTTTATATTCCTGGCGTTGGGCATTGTAATGAATGTCCGGATGCGCCGTTTCGTGAACTGAAGCGGGAAGAAGATGGCAGGGAGTAGCCGCGATTTGCCATCCGCGGCAGAAAACAAGATTAATTACGATCGCCCTCGCGTAAAGGGGGCACACACCGGCCAGAAACGCAGTAAAGGCCGGGCAGGATTAAGCAAAGGCGCCGGCCAGGCCGGTAACGGCCCCCTCAAGTTGAGAGAGCGGTCACAAACCTGGCAAAGCGCAATGCGATAAGTGCACAAGATTCCTAATCTTACGCAACGAAATCGGCCACGGAGCGAGCTCCGGGGCTTGGGCTGTCCCTTGTCTAGGACGGCTATCGCAACGCTTGATCGTCCCGGTATTTTCCTGCCTTCCATCCGGTGATCCCGTGGCCGCTTGACGGCCCGGACCGGAGTTCGCATGACGAAAGAATTATTTGTGTCTTCCACACCTCACGAGACCAAAGTGGGGCTGGTCGAAGACGATCTGCTCGCGGAAATCTACCTCGAGCGCGAAAATGAATACACCCTGGCAGGTTCCATCTACAAAGGACGCGTAACCCGCGTACTCCCTGGAATGCAGTCGGCGTTTGTCGACATTGGCCTGGAGCGCGACGCGTTCCTCTACGTCTCCGACTTTATGGAGTTGGAAGACGCCGAGGACCTCGACGATGTCCCCACCAACCGCCCGGCACCTGAGCGCTACCAGCCCCAGCCTCATGTCGAGGAGCATGCCGTAGAAGCCGCCGCAACCCCGGTGGCCGACTCGCAACCCCAGGAACATGAACCGACCGAGGGTGGACAAACCGAGCGTCACGAGTCCTCCGCTCCCGCCGATCGCGAGAATCGCGACGGAATGCGGGGACGACGGCGACGTCGCGGACGCCGCGGCGAGCGCTTTCCGGAGTCGAAGTTTGCCCGCCCGGGGAACGAGACACCTCGCGAAGCCCCGCGTGCCGATCGAACCGACAGGGACCGAACCGACAGAGACCGAACCGAAAGAGACCGAAGCGAACGGGATCGAACTGAGAGGGATCGGCCGGAACGAAGCCCTCGGATGGAGCGTTCTGAGCGCTCCGAATTCGGGCCGCCGCCAGGATATCAGCCGATCATCCTGCCCGGAGAGTCCATCTCCAAGTATCAGCGCCTGGCGCAGGCGAGGCCGGCGCCACGCAGTGAAGCGTCCCCGGCTCCAGCTCTTGAGCAGACTGCGCCGCCCATCTCGGAAATTTTCTCTGCCGACGAGCCGCTGTTTGCCGAGTCGGGGCGTCAGCCTGAGGCCAAAGGAAAACCCCTGGCAGAACCTGTAGAACCGTCTGCCGATGCTGAATCTTCTGATTGGGACCGCGAACAGAAACGTCTGCACCAGATGAATGTGGCTGCGGTATTCGGCGGCGACGTCGCCGAGGAGCCGCGCTGGCAGGAAGATCGCAGCCAGAGCAATCACGTGCCCGCCCCGATCATTGAGCATCCGACAACTGAACATCAGGACCACGCTCCAGCTGCTGCTTCCGCTGGGACGGCTGGGTCAGGAACTTTGGAAGAAGAAGAGATCGAAGAGGAAGAGGCGGATCTGGCCCACTACGTCGAGGAACTCGAAGAGGACGCTGCCTTCGAAGAACTCGAAGAGGAGACCCATGAATCCGGCGAGCACCGGCTTGCGAGAGTCGGGTCCAGCGACCCCCACGCCGGTGAAACCCATCCTGGTGAAGACCATGCTTCCGACCAAGACGGCACGCAGGAAATTGCCGCTTCGGCAGAACCTGCAACCATGGACGCTGTGCCGTTCTCAGCCGATGCGATTTCCTCGGAAGAAGTCGACGTAGCCGCAGCGGAAGATGTCGACGAAGAAGCCGAAGACGAAGCGGAACTCGACGAAGCCCAGGCAGAAGCGGAAGCAGCATTAGCCGCCGAGGCGGGGGGAGCCGGAATGACTGAAGCCCGCGCTGAAGTCCGCGGGCCGGCAGGGACCGCAGGTTATACCCAGCGTGCGCCGCGCCCGGCGTTCGACCGCCGGCCACAGCGTGGCGGGCGTCGTGGCGGCGGTGGACGCCGCTTCCGCCGCAACGAGCAGCACAACATGCCGCAGATTACCGACCTGCTCAAGGAAGGGCAGGAAATTCTGGTCCAGATCGCCAAGGAGCCCATAGGAAAGAAGGGCGCCCGCATCACCAGTCACATCGCGCTGCCGGGCCGCTTCCTGGTCTACATGCCGACCGTGAATCACACCGGGGTCTCACGCAAGATTTCCTCCGAAGAAGAGCGCCAGCGTCTGAAGCGCATCATTCAAAGCGAGCGCGAAAACGGGCACGGAGGATTCATCGTCCGCACCGCTGCGATGAATGCCGCGGAAGAAGATCTGCGCGCCGACATCCGTTTCCTCAAGGGGCTGTGGGCAGAGATCAAGAGCCGTGCCGACGCCGGCAAGGGCCCGACGCTGATCTATCACGATCTCAACGTGGTCGAGCGGGTGCTGCGCGACCAGGTTACCTCTGACTTCTCCGCCATCTGGGTGGACAGCGATGAGGAGTATGAACGCATCCTGCGCTTCGCCAACCGCTTCCAGCCTGCGCTGGTCAAGCGGGTCAAGCTCTATACCAAGGAAGTGCCGCTGTACGAGCAGTTCGGCCTGAGCGAGGAGATCAACAAAGCGCTCAAGTCAAAGGTCTGGCTGAAGAGTGGCGGCTACATCGTCATCAACCAGACCGAGGCGCTGGTAGCGATCGATGTGAACACCGGAAAATATGTGGGCAAGACGACTCGTCTTGAAGACACCATCGTCAAAACCAACGTGGACGCGATCAAAGAGATCGTGCGCCAGATCCGGTTGCGCGACCTGGGCGGCATCATCGTGATCGACTTCATCGATATGGATGAACGCCGCAATCGCCAGCGCGTCATGCAGGCCCTGGAAGAGGCGTTGCGCAGTGACCGCGCACCGTCAAAGGTTTTGCAGTTCAACGACTTCGGATTGGTGGCCATCACCCGCAAGCGGGTCAAGCAGTCGCTCGAACGCACCATCGGGTCACCGTGCCCGTATTGCCAGTCCACTGGCTTTGTGAAGTCGGTGACCACGGTGTGCAATGAAATCTATCTGGAGATGCGCAAGATCGCGAAACATCTGGAGCATGCCGACGTGATGCTGCGGGTGAATCCCGATGTAGCCAAAGCGCTGAAAGCCAACAATGGCAAAGCCCTGCTCGAGATGGAAGAGATGACCAAAAAGACCGTGATCGTGAAGAGCGATCCAGCGCTGCACCAGGAGCAGTTCGATATTAACTGAAGGGCAGCTTCTAGCTATTAGCTCCTAGCTTTTAGCTAAAACCTAACAATTCTTCGATGGAGAGACGGGCGTCCTCGCCCGTCTTTGTTTGTGTGCCCGATTGCCTAACGCGGACGCGGCATTGCACAATGGCCATCCGCGTACACAGGAGAAATTGTGAAGAGACTCGTTCGGGCTATGGTCGTCGCAACGTGTTTCCTGTCAGTCGTACTCTCTGTGGCACCCGCGTCTGCGCAGCTCCCCGCGCATCCGCTGAAGACTCGCACCGTCGTCCTCATCGTCAGCGACGGGCTGCGCTGGCAGGAAATATTCACCGGCGCCGATCCCACGCTAATGGACAGCGATCACGGCGGCATCTGGGGCGGTCCCAAAGAACTGAAGCAGAAGTTCTGCCGGGACAGTATTGAAGAACGGCGCAAGGCGCTCTTTCCCTTCCTGTGGAACGTGATTGCGAAGCAGGGGCAGGTTTTCGGCAATCAGACCAAGGGAAGCGTGGCCCGGGTCAGCAACGGCATGGCGTTTTCCTATCCCGGCTACAACGAAATGCTGACTGGGCATCCCGATCCGAAAATCGACAGCAACGAGTTTGGCACGAATCCCAACCTGACTGTCTTCGAATGGCTGAACAGAATGCCGGAGTTTCATGGCAAAGTCGCGGTCTACGGCACCTGGACCGTATTCAAGGATATTTTCAATGAGAAACGGAGCGGCCTGGTGATGCAGGCGGGCTGGGAGTTGCCGGAGAAGGGGAATCTCACGGCGCGTCAGGAGTTGTTAAATGACTTGTACCAGACCACAACCCGCTTCGATGCCGACGACGTTTTCGATTCTTTTCTCCAGGTGCCGTTGCTGGATCATGTGAAGACCGATCACCCGCGGGTGCTCTTTGTCGGTTACGGCGAGACCGACAACTGGGCCCACCAGGGCCGCTACGATCTGGTGCTGGAAAGCGCGCACGGATTCGATCATTTCGTACAACAGCTTTGGGAAGAAATGCAGTCCATGCCCGAATATCGCGGCCAGACAACTTTCATCCTTACTACGGACCACGGACGAGGCAGCGGGCTGGTCGAATGGAAAGAACACGGAGTGGATCAAAAGGGATCGGAAAATATCTGGATTGCCGTCATGGGCCCTGACACTCCCGCGCGCGGTGAGCGCGAGAACAGCGCGCCGGTAATCCAGGCGCAGATCGCAGCGACTGTAGCCGCATTCCTGGGCCAGGACTTTCCCCACGGGGTTCCGGCTGCGGCGGCGCCATTGGCCGAACTGTGGTGAGAACCGCTTAGGCACACGTCTCATGTGTTTGACAAAATCACACTATTAAGACACACTAACTAGGCACATATATGCCTTCCAAGCGTGCCCACGTTCTCCTGCCCGACGACTTGCTGCGGGAAATCGACCAACTCGTCGGAGCCCGCGGCCGCAGTGCTTTTTTAGTCGAAATCGCCCGGACCGAGGTTCGCCGCCAGAAACTGCTCCGTTTCCTGGAGAACAGGGGAGAGGTCGTGAAGGAACCTGCCTGGAAGGATAAAGACCATCCTGAACTGGCTGAAGGCGCAGATGCGTGGGTGCGCAAGGTTCGTAGGGAAAGCGAATTCCGGGCCGGGTCGCGGCAAGAAAAAAGGAAACGCGACCGCTGATGCGCCTGCTGCTCGATACTTCCGTTCTCATCGACGTGCTTCGTTCCCGGCAAGGGCGCCGCGAACTGCTGGCGCAGTTGGCCCGGGGCGGGCACAATCTGGCAACTTCAGCGTTGAATGTTGCGGAAGTATTTTCGGGAATGCGACCGGAAGAGCAAGAGCAAACGCAAGCCTTTCTGGAGGCACTCGACTGCTACCCGCTCAGCAGGACGGCAGGACAGCTTGCCGGAACTTTGAAGAATCAATGGGCCCGAAAGGGTCGCACTCTGACTCTTGCGGATGCTACCGTCGCCGCAATTGCGCTAGAGAATAGCTGTACTTTGATGACCGACAATCGAAGGGATTTCCCGATGCCGGAACTCGAGCATTATCCCCTCTCGAAAGCGGACTAGTAATCAAGTTCCACCTCTCCTCCTGGCAACTCGGATGCCCTGGATCCAATCAAACAGACTGGTCCGAAATCCGGACAGGAGGGCTGCTTGAAACTACAAAGCATTAAGAAAGTTGCGGTATCGGCAGTTATAACGATGGCTCTGAGTACGGCGACGTTCTTGTCCGTGCCTCAGGCGTACGCAGACGATCACGCGAAGTGCCAGCGTCAGATCGAGCGCGCGGAGTCGAAACTCGATCAGGCAATTCGCAAACATGGCGAGCACAGCCATCAGGCGGACCAGCGGCGGCGTGATTTGAATGCCGAGCGCGAACGCTGCTGGAACGCATATCACGGGTGGTGGAACGGCCATGACCATCAATGGCACACCGACCGTGACTGGGAAGATCGTCACTGAGGTTAGTATCGCCCACGACGGGCATCGAGGCCAAAAATATAAATCGATGGGCCCCCAACTCAGATTCGGGGGCCTTTTCTTATTGCCGCAGAGTAAAAGTCAAAAGCAAAGACCGGACGCGGCGGGATGTCACTAATAGGATCAGCTCTTGCGGCCGGCGATCATGAGTCCTGCTCCGACCACCAATATCACAGCGCTTACCGCGGGCGCGACCTTTTGACTGTCATGAGTCTGAACCCCAATATTGACGTCACCCGCCTTAATGCCGTGATTTTCGGAATGCGGAATCGCAACGAAGAACGACAAAATCCCTAGAATTACGACCGCAAGCCCCACTACAAATAGACCCTTCATAGAAAACCTCCTGTTTGGACTTTACTCCGTGTTTGGACTTTACTCCGCGGGCAGCAATGTTAATGCGCCGCTTGAGATGCAAGCAGGTGGGGACGAGATGCTTAGAGCCTTCTAATCCAACCCTTGAAAGTCTTCCAGTAACAGTCCTAACCGGCGAAATCGAGGGCAAACTCGACCAGGCTGCGCAAGGCAATTCCCGACGGACCCTTGGCGATCCAGGGTTTTTGCTCTTCGGTCCAGGCGGTGCCCGCGATATCGAGATGGAGCCAGGGCGTGTCCTCGGCAAATTCTTTGAGAAACATCGCGGCGGTGATGGCGCCGCCCCAGCGTCCGCCGGAGTTGACGATGTCGGCGATGTTGGAGCGAATGATCTCCTTGTATTCGTCGTCGAGCGGCATGCGCCACATCTTTTCGCCGGCCTTGTCCAAGGCCTTGCTGAAGCGGGCATACATGGGATCGTCGTTGGCGAAAACGCCGGCATTGATGGATCCAAGCGCAACCACGACGGCGCCGGTGAGGGTGGCGGCATCGATCAGATGTGTGCAGCCGAGCTGGCGCGCGTAGAACAGACCGTCCGCCAGTACCAGGCGGCCTTCGGCATCGGTGTTGATAATTTCGATCGATTTACCGGACATGGCAATCTGCACGTCGCCCGGCTTCTGCGCCTTGCCGGAAGGCATATTTTCCGTGGCGCAGATGATGGCCGTGATTTTCAGTTTCGGCTTGAGCAGGGCGATAGCGCGCATGGCGCCGATCATGGTGGCCCCGCCCGCCATGTCATATTTCATTTTTTCCATGCCGTCGGCGGGCTTGATGGAAATGCCTCCGGTGTCGAAGGTGATGCCTTTGCCGACCAGACCCAATACTGGTTTTTCCGGAGCCCCTGCGGGTTCGTAGCGCAGGACGATGAGTGCGGGCGGTTCGTCTGAGCCCTGGGCCACGCTCCAGAACGCTCCCATCTTGAGTTCCTTGATTTTGTCAGCGCCGTAGACTTCGCACTTCAATCCGACTTCCGACGCCATCTTTTTGGCGCGGTCGCCCAGGATGGTCGGAGTCATGCGATTCGAAGGCTCGTTGACCAGGTCGCGAGTGAAATTCTGCGATTCGCCGATGATGGCGGCTTCATTTACCGCTTGCTGGAGTTTCCCCTGATCGCCTTGAGCGACCACGGTGAGCGTGTCAATCTTCTGATCTTTCCGATCACTCTTGTAGTAGTCAGGATCAAAGTTGCCGACAAAGGCGCCTTCCACGATAGCCTTGACCGATTCTTCGGCTTTTAGGCCGGCTTCCGGCGCGAGCATGGCAAAACTGCGTAGACCCTTCGACTTCAGCGTGCGTACAGCGGCGCCGGCAATGCGGCGCACCTCGAAACTTGAAAAGCCTTTTGCCTTCCCCCCACCCAGGAGCAATAGCCGCTTGGCTTTCAATTTCGCAGGATGGTGCAGCAGGGTGGTCTCAAAGGCCTTGCCGGTCACTTCGCCACCGGCGATGACGTCTGCTGCCGCGTCTTTGACGGCGGCGTCGGAAGTTTCAATCGAGATCTGGGGCTTGTCTTTTTCGCCATGATCAAGTACGACGGCGACGAGGCATTGGGTTTCAACTTCTGCGGGTGTAGAGAAGGAAAGATTAGTTTTCATGTTTGTGTGCTTCCAGTATCGTCGGCGGGAAGGGAATTAGGCAAGCGGTCTGGACCAACGCAGTTTTCCTTGGCGGTCTTTGCAGCCTTGCGATCAAAGGCTTTTAAACGCAAAGGACGCGGAGGAAACCACCCAAGGACGTAGAGGAACCCCGGAGTGGGTGCGAAGGATGAGCTTGCGAACCGGAGCGCGATTACAGTTTCGCGTACTCCGCCCTGGCTTGCTTCAGGACGGGAATGTCAGGGTCGGCGTCTTTCCAGACGTTGAAGAAATCCTGATAGGCGCTTCGAGCCTTCGTCGTGTCGCCGGACAATGCATAGGCCCGGCCCAGTTGCAGATGGGCCAGTGCGCCCAGAGGCAGGTTGAGCACGATGCCGCGGTGATCGAGAATCTTCTGGAACTCACCGGCGGCCGCAGCGCCGTTGTGAGCCGTCAGAAACACCAGGCCGCGAATGTAAACTGGGTACAAGCCGCTGATGGGCACCGGCCCACCCAGTTCGTACGGGGCGGGTGCTTCCAGATCGATGAGTGCCTGAGATGAGTTGCCACTGTTGAGTTCGTTGGCGGCCTTGATCGTCGGCAGCCAGTAAATCTTCAGCATCGTGTTGGTACCTTCGCTTTTTTCTAACTGATCGACGATCGCCTTTGCTCGTGCTGTCTCGCCCGCTCGCGCCAGGGTCATGGCGGCCAGCACTTTTACGTCTCGTCCCGGGGCCCTGGCCAGGGCAGCAGCCACCTGCTGTTTGGCGGCCGCAGTATTGCCGAACTCAGCCTCCCGTAAAGCGGCGTTGGCTTGCCACAGCGCAGCTGTCTCCTTGGAATCGGCGCGCACCGCGGCGTCCACCGCACGGCGGGAAAAGTCCCGGGCTCGACCCAATCTACCGTAATAGGCTTCAGTATCGGACTGGGTCGAGAGCATCGTGTCTTCTTCCCCAGGCCGGCCGGCTGCCCACTCAGCTTGCCGCTCCATTTCAGCCGTATCACCGCGCAGAAATGCAAGGTCGTACCAGGTGATGCGAATCACCAAGCCATCGAGTTTGCTGGCTTGGGCCTGCTGCAGGACTGCCCGCGCGTCGTCCAGACGGTTCAGGTTCACGTAAATGCCGGCAAGATTACCGAACCCTGTCAGGCTGGGCTCAAGACGCTGCGACTGCTCAGTCTCGGCCGCTGCCTTGTCATATTGTCCGAGGGTGCTGTAGATGTAACCCAGGTTGGTGTGCGGTACCAGATCCCGCGGGTAAGTCTTGGCCCAGAGTTCGTAGGCCTCGGTGGCCTTTTCCACTTCACCGGTGACGTACTGATAGTAAAACGCAGAGATCCGATACTTCTCGCGGTCACTGACGCGATCCCGCAGGTCATAGGCTTTCTTAGCATATCCGGCCGCCAGGCTCGCTTGCCCCAGGTTCGCGTACTCGACGCCCAGCCCGACATAGGCCATGGCGAAATTGGGGTCGAGTTCAATGGCGCGCTTCATGAACGGAATGGCCTCAGCGTCACCCTTCGTGCGTCCCGTGGTTATGCCCATGCTGTAGGCTTTTAAAGCTTCCAGGGATGGCGTGGTCGCCTCCACCGGTACGTCGAACTTCTGGATGGTGGCCAGGGATTCACCAAGTTTTCCCCGCAGGGCAGAGGCTGCCGTACTCAGCGCCTTCAACACGTCCGGCTTCGCGCCTGCTTGCTCCTGTTCGGTAGCCAGCGTATCTCCGCTGCTGCATCCGACGGTGTTCAGGCCTATTACGTACTGGCCTCCCAGATTGGAAATCGACCCGAGGACGATCGCCTTGCTACCCGTCCGAATACAAAGTTCCCGCGCTACATCGCGCGTGATCCGCTCGGTCGAAGGACGGCCCATCAAACGCAGCGTTTCCTCGACTCTGCGGTCAGAGAGAATATTGAGGAATGGTGACTGTCCGAGTTGTACCGCCAACGCCTGCTTCAGTGCATCATCGAAGACGGCATCACCGGTCTTGTTGTCGAAATCCGCGAGCACCACGGTGTCTTTCTCGGTGAGTTGATCAGTCCTGGTCGCGGCGGTTTCCGGCCGCGAGCGCCGGTAGAGGCCAGCCGCAACGAGTGCCGCGATGAGTACGATTGCCGCCGGGACAAGCACTCTCCAACGGTTGCTTCCCCCGGCCGCCGTAACTGCCGACGGCTGATTGGAGTGTGACGAAGTTGCCGCAGCCACTGCCGGAGTCGAGCCCGAAGATGGAATTGGCGGTACCACTGCCGCCTGAGAACCACCATCCGACCCCACCAGCGTTGCTCCGGAACTAGCCGCGCTCGCACGTCCCGTGTCCGTGTCCCGCTTCAGTCGCTGCAAGTCCGCTCGCATGTCGGCGGCGTGCTGGTAACGCAGGTTTCGGTCCTTCTCCAACGCCTTGTTGATGATGTCTTCCAGTTTGGCGGGCAGGCCAGGATTCAACCGTACTGGTGCCGCCGGAACGCGATTGAGAATCGCGTCGAAAATCTCCGCGGTACTTTCCCCTCGGAAAGGCACCTGGCCCGTCGCCATCTCGTAAAGCACTACTCCGAACGAGAACAAGTCGGTGCGGGCATCCAGTTCCTTCGCCCGTGCCTGCTCCGGCGACATGTAAGCCACTGTCCCCACCGCCGATCCCGGACTGGTCAGGTTGGGATCGGCAGTATGGGTCGCCGTAGCTTCATTCAACGGCCTGACTGCGGTCATTTTCGCCAGTCCGAAGTCCAGAATCTTGGCGTGCCCACGCTTGGTCACGAACAGGTTGGCGGGCTTGATATCACGGTGGACGATTCCCTGGGAGTGCGCCGCGTCAAGCGCATCCGCCGTCTCGATGGCGAGTGACAGCAGGGCGTCCAGCTCCATCGGACGATTCCGAATCACATACTTCAGCGTGTCGCCATCCAAAAACTCCATGGCGATGAAGGCCTGGCCGTTTTCCTCCCCGATGTCGTAAATCGTGCAGATGTTGGGATGGTTGAGCGCGGATGCGGCCTGGGCCTCACGTTGGAAGCGGCTGAGCGCTTGCGGGTCGCGGGCAACTTCATCGGGCAGGAATTTCAAGCCTACAAAACGGTGCAGCCGCGTGTCCTCGGCCTTGTAGACGACACCCATCCCGCCGCCACCAAGCTTCTCGATAATGCGGTAGTGCGAAATTGTTTGGTCGATCACAGTCGCGAATCTTACGTGGGTGAAATGGTCAAGTCAATGAAGGTAGGGATGTTGGGCGAGCGTTAAACCGGCAGTTAGCCGCTGGTCCACCCAGGGTCAACTTCCCGGGGTAATACCGTCCCTATGTGTTCTTGCCGCCACAGCGTGTTTCGGGAGCCACGCCCTGCAGACTCAGGGTATTCGGTAACCCGCGCCTAATCAATGCGATTCTGTATGGCCGCTCCCGTGCGATCTTACTGGCGGAGGCAACACAGGAGGAGAATATGACGCAGCTTAACTTGTCCGGAAGGCAGCCAAACAATACACAGCAGCAGAAACCGTCCGCCGAATACGATGACGGATCGATCAAGGACCAGACCGTGGGCGCGCTGGGAGCGCTCGCCATGTTTGTCGTGGTGATTGTGATCGCCAGTTGTTCCCGTAGCAGCAAGCCGGTAGCGGTGCAACAGCCCATCCAGCCCGCGACTCAGGTCTCGGCGCCTGCCGTAACAGTGCCGGCCATTGTTCCCGCGCCTGTAGCGGCACAGGTAAAGCGAAAAGTAAAGAAACACCGGGCGGCAACGCTTTCTTACGTCAACCCCCAGTATGGACTCTCGCTCAACTTTCCTCGAAACTACCAGCTGAAGACCGGGAAAGAAATGCAGGCTGCGTCCGAAACTGCAGAGACGGCGCGGAGGGATTTTGTCCATCCCGGTGGAGTGACGCTCGCGGACGTGAAGCTGCCTGACAACTCGTATCCTGGAACCGACTTCAAGTCGGCGTTCCTAAGTGTCAGCGTGAATCCCGACATGACCTCCGAAGACTGCACTCAGTTCGCGTTTCCGGATGCGAATGCCGGGCCAACCCAAGCGAACACCGCTCCGACTAATCCCTCAAAAGTGAAGATTGGTGCCCTCGAATTCAACCAGGTTGAAAGCTCCGAGGCAGCCGCGATGACACAAACCGACGCCAGGTACTATCACGTGTTCAGCAACGGCACCTGCTACGAATTTGCTCTGGGCATCGGAACCGAAAGCGACGGGAACGTGGAAGGAACAACGCCGGTAGATCGCGAGCAGGTGTTTGGCAAGCTGGAAAAGATACTGGCCACGGTGAAGCTGCAGCCCGCCGTGATGCCGGAAACCGCGACACCGTCTGCGTCGGCAGGAGATTCTGCTCCGGCAGACTCTTCCCGGCCTGACAGCAACAGCAATCCGGAAAGCAGGGTGAATGACCGGAAATTCTAACCCCGTGATCGATTAACTCTGTGGTCGATACCAAGCGGGATCTCCCGGACTGCCGCCAGTAGACGGCAGTCCGGTTCCCAGTTTTTCCGCGGGTTGGTAGGTCTTGAATCCGGCGCGCTGCATGCCACGTATCGCTTCCGGATTCTTCATGAAATTATTCCACACGAAGCCAGTGCGGGCATTCTCCGCCATCAGCAGTGTGATTCCGGTATCGATGGCGACGACGTCACTGTCGTACCAGCCGCGCAGCGGATTGAAGGCATTCACGAAGCCATACGTGCTCCACGCCATCGGGTAGTGATTTCTAATGTTGCGCAGAACCCGCATCACCGGTTGCGTCAGAAAAGGAAGCGAACCGCCGGCGGCGCTGGGCACCACGCTTCCGTCGATCGGGCCGATCGCCGGCGGACCGCCCCAGATCACGTAACCCTTTTCAGAATCCGATGCGGTGATGCCCCAGAGGTCGTCGCTATAGTCGGGGAACTGTTTCGCCAGTTCCAGGCAGAAACGGCGATGCACGTCGGTGGCGATGGCGGAGTTCTGAAAGTAGTCGGCGTAGCGATCCCTCTTGCCACGGAAATCGAACCAGGCCTGCGAATACTGGTGCACGAACAAAGGCGCGAACGAACCGATGTAGCGCAGCCCGTCATATTCAAAAATGTTTCGCTTCCACGCATCCCAAGCCTGCGGCTTGAGCGGATGCGACGAAGAGCCCATACCCAGCAGATACATCATCATCAGTTCGCTGTAGTAGTCCCAGCGGTAGGGCAGGAAGCCGGCTTCGGGCAGCCATCCGTGAGGCAGCAGCGTGGTATCTTCCGAAAGCCAGGTCCAGTCCACACGATCGAAGATTGCCAGGGCCAGATCGCGAATTTCGGAATTTTCGAAATGTTGCCGGCAGCTCAGGATCCCGCACAGCAGAATGGCGGTGTCCACCGAAGAAATTTCCGAGTCCCATAACCTCTCGCCGGTATGAACGTTGGCAAAGTGGTAGAAAAATCCGCGGTGGTTAGGCAGCGTTTTCCAAAGAAAGCGCAACGAGTTCTGGACCCGGGCGCGCGCCTCGTTCAGTGAAACGTAGCCTCGTTGTTCGCCGATGCAAATCGCCGAGAGCCCGAAGCCTGTGGCCGCGATACTGGCTACCACGGCATTGTCGGTGGATGCCTTGCGAGAGTTGCATCGGTCCTTTACCAGACCGGTCTGCGGGTTGGCCTGCTCCCAGAAGTAGCAAAAAATGGTTTGCTCCAGGTCTTCCAGGAACTTCTCGTCGTCCGGTGAAAGAAAAGTTTTGACGGGCGGAGGCGCGGGATGGGGATGCTGCTCAGGGGATGGCGAAAACGGTGCGGGTGGTGCGAGCGAAGCCAATCCCAATTTCGCCAAAGGCAGACACATCCCCATGCCGGCAACCTGGCGTAACCATTCCCGGCGGGTACGTCGGTTGGGGCTAAACTTCCTGGCGTCCACCTGACAAATTTAAATGATCCTGAGCCGGGGAACGATCTGGGACCGCAATCGAAGGTAACAGGGATGGTTACACTGACTGAGCCTAAAGACCTTGACGAAACCGGGGACCAGACTAAAAATCTGGGGTAGAGCCCGGCGTCGTAAAATATCCGCTGAAGGTGGCTAAGTGAGGGTGGTTCAATGACCGGCGAGATGGGCGGCGACCGGAGCGGCGAGACGATCGGGACGACGAGTGGCCAGACGACGAGTGGCAAGACGAAGATGACTGGCAAGCGGAAGCTCGTGACCGCGGTAGCCGGCTTAGTGTCGTTACTGGCGATTCTCGCCGGGATTCTCTGGACCCGTCCTCACACCCGCCCGATGTCGCTGCGCGGTGCGGTCGTCCGGGAAGACGCTGATCCCAAGAAAGAACTGCCGATTGCCGATGTGGAAGTCACCGCAGTCGCCAACGGTTCGGTCCTTGGCGATGGCAAGTCGGACTCGTCCGGATTTTTCACGGTCACGTTGCGCACCCGGCTCTGGATAGGACGTGCCGTCACCCTGAAATTCAAGCACGCTGATTACCAGCCACTGGAAATGCATGAGTTTGTCGGAGACAAGCTCTATGTGGCCCACCTGGTGCCTGTCCCTCATGAAGCGCACGCCCCCAATCGCCCCGATATTACCGTGTCCAATGTCACCGCCCGCTATACGGTTAAGTCGACGACCGCAGCCAACGTGGGCAGCGCAGTAACCACCTTCGAAGTCGCAAACACCGGCAATGTGCCCTGCAAGAAGCAGCCTCCATGCTCGCCCGACGGAAAATGGAAGGCCTCGATGGGCTCGGCCACGATGGATGCCGGAGAAGGCAACGAATTCCGTAACGCCCGCACCTCGTGCATTGCCGGGCCCTGTCCGTTCACCAAGATCGAAGACGAAGACTTATCACAAAACGGCCGCACCATTAACGTGTCAGCGCGTAATTGGTCGGACACCGCGACCTTCCTGCTGGAAGCCGAGGTGTTTCATCCCATGGTCAGCGACCTGGTGCGCACGTCTTATCCGGTGAAGTTCGGCCAGGCGTTGAATTTTACGGTGCCGGGGTCGGCGGAGGGAGTCACCATTCAGGCCGAACTCAACGGAGAAGCCATCACGTTTCCGCTCGGACCGAATCTTTACCTGAGCTGGGCAGATTGCAACGCCCGAGTCAACAAGGACCAGACCAAAGTCTTTCGCTGTGAGCTGAAACCCGGCTACAGGTTTCCGTAATACAACTCACGCGTGCTCATCTCCGCGTGTGCTCTCTTCATGTGCACATCGAGGAACGCGAAGACGTCGGGCTCCCAAGTGCTCACGCCGAGATAGAGGAAGCCGTGCCCCTCGTCGACGGTGTGCCCGACTGGCGGGTAGATCTTCAGACGGTGAGGCTTGCCGAGCTGTTCAAGCCGCGCATCCAGTGTTTTGCCCGCTCCGAGCGAGTAGTCATTGGCGGCGTGAATGAAAAAAACTGGCGCCGTGATGTGGGCGACGGCAGCCAGCAGCCGCGCGCGCAGCTGTGTCGAGCGGTCCCAGCTGTAACCGGCGCCAGAGAAGATCACAACCGCTCGTAGGTTCGGATCGCGCTCAGCCAGCAACAATGTGAGCGAACCCCCGAGCGAATGTCCAATCACGGCGACATTGTGGGCATCGACCGCTCGGAGCGATCGCAGAAGTTCGAGTCCAGAAACAGCATCGCTCATCTCTTCATTTTCCAGCAAGCGCAACTGCAGCTCATTACGAGCCTCCTGCCCGTGTGCGGCGAATTCGCGATTCATCAACTCGACTGCGTTAGAGCCCTGGTCCACAGAGAGCCCGACACCACGCCGGAACAGGTACAGGAACACATAGCCATGGCGAGCGAACACCGGTCCGAGGGTGCCAGCCTGCCCCTCGTAAGGTCCGAGCCGTTCGAGTTCTTCGCGGGTGCGGCCGCTCCCGTGATTGAACAGGACTGCAGGGAACGGTCCGCGGCCTGGCGGACGCCAGAGCAACGCGTGCAGTGTAACCGGCCCGTTGTGCACTTCCACGGTTTCAGGCTGATCCGACTGCTGACCTTCGGCGGTCATCGCAAGCGTGGAGGTGACTGCAAGCAACGCGAAAATTGACACGTACGGCTTTGCCATTTCGTCTCCCGGTACTAGTCGACTGCATTCGCGGAGTTGCAATCTGGGGGTCGTCCGATATCTGCCGGTGCCGCTGGACTACTACTAACCAGAAAATTGGCTATATCATAAGTCCGATGTCCAAACCTCGTCGCAAGACATTTTCTTTACCGCTGGACGACACTCCCTTCGCCCTCAAGAAGCGTAAGGCGGTTCCGCATGAGTTCGTGCTCGACGCGATTGCGCAGCTTTCACCTCAGACCCGCCCCATGTTCGGCTGCCTTGCGGTCTATGTCGAAGACAAGATTGTTCTCGTGTTGCGCGACAAGGACAAAGGAACTGTGGATAACGGAGTGTGGTTGGCCACTACCCAGGAGCATCATCAGAGCCTGCGCCTTGAGTTCCCAAACATGCGCTCGATTCAGGTGCTCGGGAAGAAGGTGACGGGCTGGCAGGTGCTCCCGGCCGACGCACAGGATTTCGAGGCGGCCGCGTTACGCGCATGTGAGCTTATCGTTGCCGGGGACCCACGAATCGGCAAGGTGCCGGGCACACGACGCGCTTCGCGATCAAGCGCCACGAAGACGGGCAAATCCTCGAAGCGGGTGAAGACAATAGAGCGATGAGGCACGAGGGGCTCCCTCATCCGGTTTCGAGATCCAGTGACCTCCTATTTCCCAAAGAACTGGATTAGGTTTCCGGCATTGTCTTTTACTATCAGGTTCTTTAGCCCGGTGGAGTCGTGGGCGGGAAAAGGTCCCATGAAGATCGGCACGTTTCTCGCCCGGAGCACGGCTACGGTTTCATCAAGGTTGTCAACTATGAGTCCTGATTTCGTAAATCCATGGACGAAGTCGGGGCCCTGAATGCCCGAAGCGATTTTGCTCAAGGGCCTGGCGTCGTCGTTTTGGATCAGCTCGACCAGTAGTCCACCGCCAGCCAGCACCGTCACCGCCGATTTCATGGTCTTCGTCTTGGGTGCCTGCATAACAATCTTTAAGCCAAATTTCTCCGCGTACCATCTGGCACTACTCTCCAGATCGGGAACGGACAACGCAAAAAAGGCTCCTTTTGCCGTAAAGGACGGCTGCGATAACGCTTGGGCTGCCCGGGCTAAATGGCCGCCGACAAGCAGCGCAAGGGCCAGCACCGGCAGCTGCAGGATTCTGTTCATTCCACCACCTCCCTTGATTGACGGCGAGCGTTATATCTCCGCGGGAAGTATAACTCTGGCGGAGATTACTGGTTCTCGATGGGTGCGTTTACCTTTCGTGGTGTCCGAGATGTCGAGTCCCGCCCTGCGCTACAGACTTTTCTTTGGAAGAAGCTTTGTCATCGTTAGTATGAGGAAACGGAGGCAGCGCATGTTTACCTCGCAACCCATCGGATTTGTGAGTAGCCCGTACAAGAACACCAGCGAGATTCCCAAGGGGCTGGGCGCGAAACACGATGTTGATGGCGTGCTCAAGATCCGGGCGGAGTTTGAGCCTGGGCTCACCGACATCGAGGGCTTCTCGCATCTCTTCGTCATCTGGGAGTTCGATCGTTCCCCTCGGGTTGAATTGCGGGGAGAAGACTTGCTGGCTTCGCCGCCCTCGGACAACCGGCAGCATGGAGTATTTGCGACTCGATCTCCGCGACGTCCGAACCCGATTGGCCTGACTGTCGTCGAATTGCTTCGCCGCGATGGTGTCGAGCTGCACGTTCGGGGCGTCGACATGCTTGATGGAACGCCGGTCCTCGATCTCAAACCCTACCTGTCCAGCATTCCGTCCGAAAAGCTGCGCCGGGGTTGGCTGGCCGAAGCTGAGGCACGCCAGAAGTGATTTTGCTTACAGTAGCAATTGCGGTTTTAACGCCAACTCATTGCAAACGCCAGTGCTGGGCGTTGTTCGGATCAAGGATCTTAGATCCGCCGAGGTGAGCAGACTTGAACAGTTTTTTGCTCGCCTCCGCCGTATACTCAGATGATGAGACTTTTGATTTTTTTGGGGACGATGGCGGGCCTGACTCTTCTGCCTCCGTTGGCCACGGCGCAATCACCGGCCGATGCGGGCGTTTCCTCCGCTGCGGTCTTGCCGTCACACGGCCCGACGTATTCGCATCTCGATCTGACGTACATCCGTCCGACCGAGAAGACGAAGCTCCGTAATTACGCCTTCGATGTGTTCGGCCCGTATCCGATCGTGGGCGCTGCGATCGCAGCCGGGATCAATCAGGCGGACAAGACTCCACCCGACTGGAGGCAGGGCGCGGAGGGTTACGGCAAGCGATTCGCATCCGACTTCGGCATCGCAGCGGTAAGCACCACGACGCGCTATGCGTTGGCACAGGCTTTCAAGGAAGACACGTTATATTACCGCTGTCAATGTAAAGGCGTGTTTCCTCGCCTGGGCCATGCCTTGATTTCGACCTTTACCGCACGCCGCGGCGAAGACGGCCATCGCGTCTTCTCTTTCGCAGGTCTGGTCGGCCCGTATGCGGGCACTACGACCGCAGTCTATGGCTGGTATCCCGGCCGCTACGATGCCAGGGATGCACTAAGAATGGGCGACTACAGCCTGCTGGGGTATGCAGGCGGAAATGTCGCGCTGGAGTTTCTCTACAACGGGCCCCATTCATGGCTTTCCCGCGTGCATCTCAACAACCCGCACGGAGCGCCGGCGCCGGGCTCAAATCCGTGATCAATCAGAAGTTCACTGCGGCACCAAACATCCGCATCGCAGCTTAGAACTTATCGACTACCTTGCTTTGCGGGATCGGGCGATGGCTTCCCGGGCTTCGCTGTCGGCCGTGCGGCGGCGTTCGGTTTCGCGCTTGTCCCACAGTTGTTTACCTTTCGCCAGCGCAAGTTCTACTTTCACCCGGCCGTTCTTGAAATACATGCGAGTGGGAATCAGGGTGAGCCCTTTCTGCTGGGTCTTGCCGATGAGCTTGCGAATTTCCTCTTTATGGACCAGCAGCTTGCGGGTGCGCAGCGGCGCGTGGTTGAAGATGTTGCCGTGCTCGTAGGGTCCGATGTGGCAATTCAGCAGCCAGAGTTCGCCGTCTTTAAGTATTCCGTAGGCGTCTTTGAGGTTGGCGCGGCCGTCCCGGACGGACTTGACCTCGGTCCCGGTCAAAGCAACTCCGGTCTCGAACTTCTCCAGCAGAAAGTAGTTATGGGATGCGGCCCGGTTTACGGCAGCGTCGCGCCCGCCCGCAGCGGTGGGATCGCGGCGGGGATTCTTTTCCGGATTCGGCTTGGTCTGATGTGCGGGCTGGCGGGCCATGGCTATATCTAGGTTATCCCACCGCGGAGTTCTTCGCACTCGCGCAAGAACGGGCGCGCCTGGAGGGAAATTGGGAAGATTGCAGACACGAGATGTGAGCATTCATGCATCCGAATACCAAGAGCCCCGACCCGAATTGGGGCCGATGCTTTCCCGAAAATGGCCTTTCCGGTAACGCTATAGGGACTAAGCCTTATGAGTTTAACTGCTACCACAGCAGTCACTTCCACCGCGGAGGGGCGATGCTATAATCAGCCAGCTAACGTCTCCAACAAGCGCATTCTCAGCGGCCTAGCCCGGGGTTTTTGGCCGATCCCCGAGGGAAGACTGCCTGCGAGGGACCAGTGAAGACACGCCTGATTCGCCCGGCAGCTATCGTACTGCTTGTCGTGGCCCTGACCATACCCGGCGCCGCCGACAGCGCCAAGTCCTTATACAACAAAGGAAAGGACGCGGAGGCTCGCCAGAATTATGAAGCAGCCTACGATTTCTACAAGCAAGCTTACGAGCAGAAGCCCCGGGATCTGGCATATCGGACTTCGTACGAACGCACCCGTTTTTTGGCTGGCGCTTCGCATGTGCATCGCGGGCAGCTGCTGCGCGAGGCAGGCAAGCTGCAGGAAGCACTGACTGAATTCCAGAAGGCGGCGGAGATCGATTCCTCCAGCTTCATCGCACAGCAGGAAATCCGGCGCACCCAGAAAATGATCGATGCCGCCAACGCGCCACCTCCAAGTTCCGCAGCCCCACCGCCGCCAACCGGTCTGCAGAAGCGTGTGCAGGAAGCCCAGGGACCGGTCGACCTGGCCGCTATCTCAAACGTCCCCATTACTCTCAAGCTCACCGAAGACACCAAAGTGATTTATGAAACGGTGGGCAAGCTGGCAGGAATCAATGTGTTGTTCGACCCGGACTACACTTCGCGGCGAATCAAAATCGAGCTCAACGGGGTAACTCTGCAGGAGGCGCTGGAAATCATCGCGCTGGAATCGAAAACCTTCTGGCGGCCCGTGACCACCAATACCATCTTCGTCGCTGCGGACAACCCAGCCAAGCGCAAGGAAGTGGAGCAGAGCGTAATCAAGACGTTTTATCTGGCCAACCTGTCTCAGCCTACGGAGCTCCAGGATGTGGTGAACGCCTTGCGGCAAATCCTGGAGATTTCCCGCATTCAGCCCCTGCCTTCGCAGGGCGCACTGGTAGTCCGCGGAACCCCGGACCAGATCGCGCTGGCAGAGAAGTTAGTCGGCGATCTGGACAAGGCGCGTCCGGAAGTGATCGTGGAAGTGGCCATCATGCAGGTAAGCCGCGACAAGACTCGAAACCTGGGAATCAGTCCGCCGACCAGCGCCACCGTCGCCTTGCAGAACAACATCAACACCACTGGCACCAACTCGACGACCACGACAACCAGCTCTTCGAGTACCTCGGGAACTGCGAACCAGGTGAACCTGAACCGGCTGGGAAATCTGAAGGCGACTGATTTCACAGTCACGATTCCACCCGCGACAGCCACAGCGCTGTTTAGCGACAGCAACACCAAGCTGATCCAGAACCCGCAGATCCGCGCGGTGGATGGGCAGAAGGCATCGCTCAAGATCGGCGATCGCGTACCCGTGGCCACCGGTTCGTTCCAGCCCGGCATCGGCGGCGTAGGCATCAACCCGCTGGTCAACACACAATTTCAATACCTTGACGTAGGCGTAAACATCGACATCACGCCCAAGGTGCATGCCGGCCGCGAAGTCACCCTGAAAGTCTCCATGGATATTTCGTCGGTGACTGGGCAATCGAACATTGGCGGCATCAGCCAGCCGGTCATCGGCCAGCGCAAGATCGAACATGAAATTCGTCTCAAGGAAGGCGAAGTGAACATACTGGGCGGCATTCTCGAGGATCAGGACATTCGCTCGCTCAACGGCATTCCCGGGCTGGCGCAGATTCCAATCCTGAAATACTTCTTCGCGCAGAGCAATGTCGAACACAAGGAAAACGAGATTGTCTTTGCCCTGATTCCGCACATCATCCGGGCACGAGATGTAACCGATCTCAATGAGAAGGCTCTCGAGGTGGGCACTGCGTCCGCCATCGAACTGCGGCGCGCCAGCCAGGCGCCACCACCAGCGCCCGAGCCGGCTCCAGCCGCCCCGGCTCCGACCTCGGAGCAGGCCCCGGCGGCCCCTCCGCAGACAGCGCCCGGGGCAGCCAGCTTCGTATTTGATCCGGCCACCGTCACTCAGCCGGTCGGATCCACTTTCGCCGTCAATGTGTTGCTGAAGGGGGCGCAGAACGTGTATTCCGTGCCCTTGCAGGTGAGTTACGATCCCAAGGTTCTGCAGGTAGTGAACGTGTCGAACGGCGGGCTGCTCTCCCAGGATGGCCAGGCGGTGGCACTGGTGCATCGCGACGATGACACCACCGGCGCGCTACAGGTCACTGCCACCCGGCCGCCGGGAGCGAGTGGTATTTCCGGACAAGGCGCGGTCATCACTTTGACCTTTCTCAGCAAAGGAACCGGGCAGTCGACTCTGACCATCTCCAAAGGCGGAGCGCGCGATCCGTCGATGCAGGCTTTGCCGGTGGCCGGGGCCGTGGCCACCGTCACGGTACAATAGAGACGGTGTCATCGCATTCTGGCGCATCGATGCCGCCGGGCGAATTCGCCGGCTGGGTCTGTCTGGGCTCAAGCGCGCCGTTCCCCGAGTGCTTAAAGTCCAGGCGTTTTTCGACGATAATGTCCTATGAAGTCTGTCGGTCTTAGTCGCAGCTCCGCATCCCGCCTGCGGGGGTTCACGCTCATTGAATTGATCGTGGCCACCGCCATCCTGGTGATTCTGACTGGGCTAGCGGTTCCCATGGCCCGCGTGGCCATCAAGCGGGAAAAAGAGCGCGAGTTGCGCTACGACCTGTGGCAGCTGCGGGACGCGATCGACCGGTACAAGGACGCGGCAGACCGTCAGGCATTCCAGATCAAGGTGGGAAGCGAGGGGTACCCGCCGGATTTGGACACACTGGTCGCCGGCGTGGATGTGGGCGGCAAGAAGGTGCGTTTCCTGCGCAAGATTCCCACCGACCCCATGACCAACTCCACCGACTGGGGACTGCGTTCCATGCAGGATGACCCGACGTCAGACTCGTGGGGCGGGCAGAATGTTTTTGACGTATTCACCAAAGCGCGCGGCACCGCTCTGGACGGGACCGAATACAAGGACTGGTAAATGAAGAGAGTCGGGAAAAGGAGGGATCGCGGCTTCACTTTGATCGAGCTGATGATCGTCATCAGCCTGATTCTGATTCTGGTCTCGATCTCGATCCCGGCGTACAACCAGTCCATCCTGCGGGCCAAGGAATCGGTACTCAAACAGGACTTGTTCCAGCTGCGCTCGCTGATTTCGCAATACACCCTGGACAAGCAGAAGGCGCCCCAATCCCTCGACGACCTGGTGCAAGCGGGATACATCAAGCAGATTCCAAACGATCCCATGACCGGCAGCAACAGCACCTGGACGGTGGAGCAGGAAGATTCGCTGATGTCGGTGGACCAGCAAGATCCGGGAATCAGCGACGTACACAGCGGGGCAGAACAGATCTCCAGCGACGGCACCGCCTACAACACCTGGTAGTTGGTCGGGTGTGGCCGCGGGCGACCCGCCCGCGGTTGTGAAGTTGGCCTCTTGTTCCCGAAGTTGAACCTGCCTCTCGCGGGCGGGTCGCCCGCGGCCACGAAAGCCACATTTGAACAGTTCTCCTCTACCCACTAACATCTAACCATGCCCGTTGAAACCGCCATCACCCCCTCCACTTACACACCGATCCACGCCCCTCGCGGGAGCGAGATCACATGCAAGGGCTGGCAGCAGGAAGCCGCCATGCGCATGCTGATGAACAACCTCGACGAGGAAGTAGCGGAGCGGCCGCGGGATCTTGTGGTCTATGGCGGCACCGGCCGCGCGGCCCGAAGTTGGGAAGCCTATCACGCGATCGTCGCGTCACTGAAGGCTCTCGAAGGTGACGAAACCTTGCTGGTCCAGTCGGGCAAGCCGGTCGGCGTGTTCAAGACCCACGAATACGCGCCCCGGGTGCTGATCGCGAATTCAAACTTGGTCGGACACTGGTCTAACTGGGAGAAGTTCAATGAACTGGAACGCGCTGGCCTGATGATGTATGGCCAGATGACCGCGGGCTCCTGGATTTACATCGGCTCGCAAGGAATCGTGCAAGGGACGTTCGAGACATTTTCGGCGGCGGGCGAAAAGCATTTCGGCGGCGAGCTGGCAGGGAAGCTGATCGTCAGCGGCGGCATGGGCGGCATGGGCGGAGCGCAACCGCTGGCGGCGACCATGACCGGCGCGGCGTTTCTGGGCATTGACGTTGACGCCGAGCGCATCAAGAAGCGTTTGAAAACCGGCTACTGCGACTTCATGGTCACAACGCTGGACGAGGCGCTACGCATTCTGAAGAATGCCGTGCGCAAGAAAGAGAATGTCTCGGTCGGGCTGGTAGGGAATTGTGCCGACGTCATTCCGGAACTGGCCGAGCGGGGAGTGCTGCCAGACATCCTGACCGATCAGACCTCGGCGCACGATCCACTGAATGGTTACGTTCCGAATGGAATGACTTTGCCGGAAGCGCTGGAACTGCGCCAGCGCGATCCGCAGGCCTACCAGGAGCGGTCTTTAGATTCGATAGCCCTCCATGTCGAGGGTATGCTGCGCCTGCAAAAAATGGGCTCCGTGACTTTTGACTATGGAAATAATATCCGGACGTTTGCCTTCCAGCGTGGAGTGAAGAACGCGTATGACTTCCCCGGATTTGTGCCAGCCTATATTCGCCCGTTGTTCTGCGAGGGGCGTGGCCCCTTTCGCTGGGTCGCGCTATCGGGTGATCCCTCAGATATTGCGGTGACCGACAATCTGGTGCTGGAGCTTTTTCCTGACAACCGTATTTTGCGCCGCTGGATTGATCTGGCGCGCAAGCGGATCAAGTTTCAAGGGCTGCCGGCACGCATCTGCTGGCTGGGCTATGGCGAGCGGGCACAATTCGGTCTGGCCATGAACAACCTTGTGAAGAGGGGCAAGATCAAGGCACCAATCGTGATCGGCCGCGACCACCTCGATTGCGGATCGGTTGCGTCGCCATTCCGCGAGACCGAGAGCATGAAAGATGGCAGCGACGCGGTAGCCGACTGGCCGCTGCTGAATGCTTTGCTGAATACGGCAGCGGGCGCGTCCTGGGTATCGATCCATAATGGCGGCGGAGTGGGCATCGGCTACTCGCTGCACGCGGGGCAAGTGACGGTCGCCGATGGCACCGAGATGATGGCCAAGCGAATCGAGCGCGTCCTGACCACAGATCCCGGTATGGGAGTGATTCGCCACGTGGACGCCGGCTACGAAGAGGCAAAGCAGTTCGCAAAGAAGAAGCATGTGAAAGCGCCAATGCCCACGTAGGAATGGGTGACTGTGTGTAGGGATGGGTTCTCGGATCACCACCGACTGTGCAGGGACGGGTCTCTGACCCGTCCAGGCCGAGCAAGGCTCGGCAGGCTTCTGATCCTCGTGCCTCTTGGGAAACCCGGTATCCTGGCATTAGCGCCCGCGAAAACACTGCCGAGCTTCGCTCGCCCAGGACGGGTCCCTTCGACTTCGCTCAGGGCAGGCTCCGACCCGTCCCCACACAATGCCCCGTCCCCACGTGAGCACTGCTAAACTAACTGCTGCGTGAATCCTCCCACTAAAAGCAAATCAGCCCCAGATCGTGCTCTGCTGCTCATCAACATCAACCAGCTGCTTACGCTACGCAGCCTGTCGGGCACACCTGGTCCGCGCCGCGGGCCTGAGTTGAGCGAACTCAGCATCATCAAAGACGGGGCCGTGCTCTGCCAGGGAAGGAAAATTGTCTCCGCGTGCAAAAGCAAAGACGCGTTGCGCGATTCCTGGATCAGAAAAAACCGCAAGCAGATTATCGAAATCGATTGCGCAGGCCAGGTTGTGCTACCCGGGTTCGTGGACTCGCATACTCACCCGGTATTCATGGCGCCGCGCCTGGTGGATTTTGAGAAGCGCATCGCCGGCGCTACCTACGAGCAGATTGCCGAAGCGGGTGGCGGAATTCGTTCCAGCGTCGAGGGAGTGCGCAAGGCCGGAAGAAAAGTGCTGGCGGACCACGTTCTGGATGCGCTGCATCAGATGGCCGAGCTGGGCACAACTACGGTCGAGGCCAAGTCAGGATACGGATTGACACTGGACTCCGAGATCAAATCACTTGAGGCCGTCCGCAGCGCCGCCGCCAAATGGCCGGGGACCACGGTGGCCACGTTGCTGGGCGCGCACGTTGTTCCGAAAGAATATGAGGGCAGGCCGCAGGAATATGTTGCACTTGTCTGCCGCGAGATGATTCCGCTGGTGGCCAGGCGGAAGCTGGCGTTGTTCGTGGACGTGTTCACCGACCGCGGCGCTTTCAGCATGGAAGACGCTGAACGAATCTTTGAGGCCGCAAAGAACCACGGGTTGGGAGTGCGGGCGCACGTCTGCCAATTGAGCGAGACCGCGCTGCGTCCGCTACTGCGTTTCAATGTAGCGTCTTTCGACCACATGGATCACGTGAGCGACAGCGACATCGCGCAACTCGCTAAGCTCGAGACTGTGGCCACGCTGGTTCCCGGAGCGAACTATTTTCTAGGGTTGGAAAAATTCCCGCCGGCCCGCAAGCTGATCGACAACGGTGCGGCGGTAGCGTTGGCGACGGACTACAACCCGGGCTCGTCGCCGACCGCCAGCATGCCGTTTGTGTTGTCCCTGGCGAGCACACACTTAAAGATGTCGCCAGCCGAGGCGATCACAGCCGCAACCGTCAACGGTGCCTGGGCCTTGCGCCTGCAGGAGAGAAAGGGATCAATCGCGCCAGGAAAAGATGCCGACCTCGCCGTCTTCGATATCGGAGACTACCGGGAAATCGCATATTGGGTTGCGTCGAGTCGGTGCGCCTTCTCGGTTCTCAATGGTGAAGTGGCTGCATCGCGGCCGCAATAGCGGGAGAAGAGAAGGTCAGTCAAGCTGCACGCGCTGGCACGCGCGAGTGAAGCAACCAGTTGCAGTCCCCAGTTTCGGACACTCAATGAGCGGCCGCCATTGAGTGAAGTGAACTCCGTTGCTATAATCTTCCGTGTCCCACACGCTTCCACAGTCTGACTGCCCGAATTGACTGACAACTCCATTCAGGCGCTGGCCTGCCCGACGA
>CAZGSU010000064.1:0-12512 GCA_964528615.1 uncultured Acidobacteriaceae bacterium
CGCCGGATTTGTAAGCCGTTGAGGAATCAAGTAGAGTAGAGAATTTTCATAACCGATCCAAACTCACTAGTGATCTTCAAAACCGGCGGGAGGCGGGTTTGCCCGTCTTCGGTGGGTTCGACTCCCACTCGCTTCCGCCAAGTTTTTCAGTGAGATAGAGGAACTTGAGCCATGTTGCAACCTGAGATCGCGAAGGACCAAGGGCAAAACGTGATCCGGTAATCCAGAGTGCCGATTGTTTCGTCGACGCAAGCCCCTGGGTGCTTCAACCTCGCGCCTTCATTTTGAGGTTTTCACTTCCTCAAAGCTGAAATACTTGTCGAGCTTGTCGTACGGCTTACCGTCGACCTCGACATACGGGTAGACGAAGTAATTGAGCGCTGGACCATCCTGCTTGGGAGACAGTGCGATGTCGCGGCCGGTGGAGAATTGCACCCGGTTGGCGTCAACGCTGCCGAAGAAATAATCTTCTTTCTGCTTGGCTTTCCACGCCTCTGAAATGTCAACCGGGATCCAGCCGGTCTTGGGCGCATGGAACTCAGCCCAGCAGTGATACCCGGCGATATCTCCCTCGTCCTTGTTTTCGGGCAGTGGAAAGCCAATGTCGAAGCGGGCTGGAATCCCGTCAGCCCGCAGCATGCCGATGAACGGAGAATGGAAGTCTGTACAGTTGCCGTGCTTGGCGTCACAGGCCCACACCGCGTCCCCGCGTCCCCAGCCTGTGCCCGTCTTGTCGTAGCGCATAGTCGTGAACAGGTAATCATAAGCAGCCTTGGCTTTTGCGACCGCGCCGCTCTGGGACCCGGTTACCTCGACCGCCAACTCCTTGATCCTGCCATCCGTAGGGATCAGATTGTCAGGCTCAATCAAGCGGTTCATCGACGCCACCACGACGCCAGGCCTCTGATCGATTCGCTTGAGTTGCGCATAATCGCCCCGCGAGTATTCGCGGCGCGTGATGTTGTATTCGAGAGTGAACTCTGCTTTGCTCGCACCAGAATTCTGGATCTCGGCATAAATCATCCGATTGCCGTACTCGGGCTCCTCCGTGATCCGCGTTTTAACCGGGGCCTTGACCGCCACAACGCGCACCGTCTGATGCTGGTCAGTCTGTGGCACCGGAATCCAGACGCGCACTCGCTTCGCCCCGGAGGGAATATCTTTCACCGTGAAGTTGTAGGTGAAGCGAAAGGTGCGGGTTGGGGGACTGAATTTTTCGGCCTTCAAAGTGGCTTGGGCGGCCAACTGGCATACCGGAAGAGTGAGCAGCAGCAATGACGAGAGACTTCGCAGCCTCATGGAGAAACTCCTTGATCGGCGGATGGATCAAGATTGTACCAGCAGCCAAAGCGAGCTGTCATGGCTCCGGAGAAAGGCCTCCGTGGTGAAAACAGCCACTACCGAGGAAGGCGATATCTGGTATAGCATCCACTGCACGAGGTTCACCATGACATCGATCGCAACCTCACCGCGAAGCGACGCAGGCGCAGTGACCTATCAACCGCAAGCTGCAACCGGTCTGGCAATCGTGCGCGTGACGATTGGCGCGATGTTCCTGTGGGTCTTTTTCGAGAATCTGGGGAAAGGCCTCTACGCACCGGCGGGTTACGCGGGTCTGATCAATTACTACCTCAAGGCGAGCCACGCCCCGGCTGCCTGGAAGGCGGTGATGGGCCTGGCGGCCAACCACGCCGCGATGGCTGCTCCCATGCAGGGCCTGACCGAGATATCTCTCGGTATCCTGCTCGTCATCGGTCTGGCTACCAGGCCGGCCGCATTCGTAGCTTTTCTGTTTCTCGGCAGCCTTTGGATTTCGGAGTTCGGCACCGCATGGATATGGGAGCTGCTGGTTCCGGTGCTGGCATCGCTCGGGCTCGCTGTCGGACGCGCCGGCCGGACATGGGGCGTTGACGCGTGGCTAGCGCAACGCTGGCCGTCCGCTCCGCGGTGGTTGATATAGGCTGTTGCCCAGTGCGAGTGTCCGTCATCATCCCTACCTACAATGAGGCGCAGGCGATTGAACGCGTTTTAGCCGATCTGCCATCCGAGCTCGCGACGGAGGTCATCGTTGTCGACAGCACCTCGAATGACGGAACGCCAGAGATCGCGGCAAGAATGGGAGCCCGCGTGGTTCAGGAACCGCGCCGCGGATATGGGCGAGCGTGCCTCACGGGTCTGGCCTCGGCAAATTCTCCTGACGTGGTTGTGTTCCTTGACGGCGACTACAGCGATCGGCCCTCTGAACTGCCCATTCTCTTGGCGCCGATTATTGAGGGGCGCGCGGACATCGCTCTCGGTTCCCGCCTCCATGAGCGGCGTTATGCCGGGGCATTGCCCTGGCATCAGGTGTTTGGTAATCGTCTCGCCGCCGCCCTCATAAGACTGCTTTATGGTGTAAAAATCAGTGATCTCGGCCCGTTTCGCGCCGGCCGTGCGGACGTACTGCGCGCGCTCGCGCTCGAAGAGACCACCTATGGCTGGGCGGTTGAGATGATACTCAAGGGCGCTCTGGCGGGATTCCGCGTGGTTGAAGTTCCGGTGAGTTACTATCCGCGTATCGGAAAATCGAAGATCAGCGGGACCCTGAAGGGCACGGTTGGAGCCGGTTGGTTCATTCTCAGCTTGATCGCGCGCTATTATTTCCGGCAAAGAAAAGCCGGGACAGCCCGCGCAGCGTAGGTCTGCGTCAGGTTTTTTATGAAATCCCCTGGTGGCCCGCTCAAACCAAAACCGGGCTTGAGTGCGCCACCCGTCGTATATTATTGCCCCAACAATTTATAAGACTTCAACGGAGATGACAGTGCGTTCCTCAGGCAGTGGCCGTGTGCTGGTAATCATGGCGAAAGCGCCAAGGCCAGGCGCGGTCAAGACCCGCCTGGCGTCCAGCCTTTCTCCCGCGGCCGTCACTGCTTTCTATGGCTGCCTTCTGGATGACACGCTGGCCCTGGCGCGGTCATTGGGCGAAGTGGAAGTGGCCATCATGTGCCCGCACAGCGACGTCGACGAGCTGGCGCAGTGGGCAGGAAACAAAGCCCGCGTAGTGGCGCAGAAAGGTGAAGGTCTTGCCGCAGGCCTCACTTCGGTGTTTGCGCACTTCGCGCAAGATCATCAAAGCGGCGCCCATCAGCGACGCACCATTGCCTTCAACAGCGACAGCCCACACCTGCCGCCTTCTGTTCTCGAAGACGCATTCGAAACGCTGGCGTCATATGACGTGGTCGTGGGACCAACGCACGACGGAGGCTACTATCTCGTCGGGACAAAGGCTTCTCATCCTACGCTTTTCGCAAGCGACGGAATGGGCACCAGCAGCGCGCTGGAGAGACTACTGGCGTATGCGCGAGTTCTCGGGCTATCCGTGGGTTTCGTAGAACCTTTTTACGATATTGATGTAGTTGAGGACCTGACTCGCCTGGCAGAGGAGTTGCGGCTGGCTCCGACAAGGGCGCCACGCACGGCGGCGTGGCTTAGAGAGTGGGAACTTGCGAAAGCGCGGGCAAGCTCGGGAGAATTGTGAAGATCAGCCCGGCGTGGAGAGTGTCAATACTCGGCGTCGTGTTGTGCGTGGCGTTAACCATCTGCTCGCGCAACTTCAGCGATCGGGGTGGACCATCCTTCATGGCCGCTTTGACGATTGCGGGAATGGCGTACCTCCTGGCGATCCGTGAGTGTTTTGCCGCGCCGGCACTGCCGCGTCGCGTCGTCGTACTGGGGCTGGTTCTGGCGGCGGCGTGGCACGTCGAATTTCTCCGGCGGCCCTCGGGTTCCGATGATGATATCCATCGCTATGTTTGGGATGGCCGCCTGCAACGGCT
Organism: uncultured Acidobacteriaceae bacterium; assembly: GCA_964528615.1. Classification (GTDB taxonomy): domain Bacteria; phylum Acidobacteriota; class Terriglobia; order Terriglobales; family Acidobacteriaceae; genus JAIQFF01. The sequence continues at coordinate 3,816 of CAZGSU010000064.1, forward strand.
CGGCTACAACCCCTACGTTGTCATTCCCAGCGATCCTGCCGCGAAGGGGCTGCATACCGCGGAAACCCGCAACTTGAACAATCCGGAGCTGCCGAGCCCGTATCCCGCGGGAGCGCAACTTTTTTTCCGCGCAGTAACTGCGATTCAGGAGTCCACCTTTGCACTGAAAGTTGCATTTGTGGTGTGCGAGGTCGCGATTGTTTTTGCCTTGCTCGAGGTCTTGCGTTGTAGCCGGAAGGGAGCGCACCTGGTTCTGGCTTTCGCCTGGAACCCATTGTTGGCCATTGAGGTGGCGGGAAGCGGTCACGTCGATATTGTGGGCGCGTTATTGCTGACGGTGTCTGCGGCTGCGCTGGTGCGACGGTGGCGGGCGGCTGCGGCCGTCGCCCTGGGGCTCGCGATCGCAGTGAAATTCCTGCCGGTTGTGCTCTTGCCCCTCTACTGGAAGCGGGTTCGCGTTCGCGACGCTGCGCTGGCGGCAGGCGCGGCCGGGGTCCTGTACGCGCCATTTCTCGATCGTTCATTTTTCAACCATGGCCGCGTTCCGATCGGCTCGCTGGGTACCTATGTGCAGAATTTCCGGTTTAACGGTCCGGTGTTTGCTCTGCTCGCTCACGTGGCGCCCCCGCAGCTGCTGGCAGGCTTCGCGGTGCTCGCCGGATTAGTGACTGCCACGTGGCTGAGAGGAAGAAGGGCAGCGCCTGAGTCTGCGAACCAATTTGCCTGGTCCGAATTTGTTTGGCCCATGGCGGCATGTCTGTTGTGTGCACCTGCCGTATTCCCATGGTATCTTCTGTGGCTGCTGCCATTTCTGACGTCGCAATCGACGCTGCCGGTCATCCTCTGGACTGTGAGCATTATCCCGGTTTATGTCCAGTGGCACTTGCGCGCGCTAGGGCGTCCCTGGGGGGCGCTTCCGGGTTGGGTTATGCTGCTGGAATACGGGTGTGTGGCGATAGCTGCCGCGATAATCGTTATGCGCAGGATGGCACGGCCAGCGGTACCCTACTCAACGAACGACGCCGTGTGAGGTGCACTGCACTATAGACGAATTCATGTATCTTTAACGTCCGCCGCGTCATCCGTGACGGTATTCTTTTTAATTTCACCGAGGAGCGAACCCATGACAAATATCCGCCGCATAACTATGATCGGTCTTCTGCTTTGCGGAATGCTGGTCCTTGCTCCCAACCCCTGGGCACAGCAACGCTCGCCGATGCTCGATCAAACCGCCAAGACCTACGGAATTGATTCGTGGGATAAAGTTGAGGCCATCCGCTACACCTGGAACGCGGATATTCCGGGACTCTTCAAAGCGACCCACAAGTGGGAGTGGGAACCCAAGACCGGCAAAATCAGTTACGAAGGAACGGATAAAGACGGTAAGCCGGTCAAGGTTACCTACGACAGCTCACAGCTCAGCAGTCAATCCGACCAGGTGAAGAGTGAAGTTGAACCGTCTTTCGTCAATGATAATTATTGGGCTCTGTTTCCCTTCCATGCTTATTGGGACAAGAGCGCCAGCGCCATCGATCAGGGCAAGTTTAACCTGCCAGTCGGCCCCGGCATGGCCGAGCTACTACCCATAAAGTATCCCGCAGATGGCGGTTACACACCCGGTGACACCTGGGACCTCTACGTCGGGAAAGATAATCGCGTGGTGTACTTTGTCTACCACCGCGGCGGGGCCAAGCCGCCGAGCCGTGTCTTCGCTACGTGGGCAGGCTACAAAAAGGCAGGTCCAATTCTGTTCTCAACCGAGCATCGCGGCTTCGCCGATGGCAAGCCGTTGCACATCTTCATCTCGGATGTGGCGGTCAAGCTGACGGGCTCGGATAAATGGATGGATGCGCGATAGCCAAAGACGAGCTCGAACAGTGATGTCGTTCGTCCCGAACCAGACTACCTGGCGATCACGACGGTCGTGCACGAACTGCTCAGCTTGGGCAGATCGCGGTTCGCGGCCGTGTGGATATCGAGTAGTGGCCGCTTGCCCCGAACGATCGGACAATAAGAATCAGGCTCGATCAGAGCGCCTTGCAGGAGCCTCCGACCGGCACACCCGCCATGGCATGACTCGCGAAACTCGCAAGGCTCGCACGCGTGGGGAAGCGTGCGGGCTTGGTCGAAGGGCGGAGAGTCTAAAATGTCGAGGCCCATCGAGATCAATTTTGAAAGCGGCTCCCCTGATCCTGGCCAATAAACGCAGGGTTGTGTCGTGCCTCTTGGTGTCACTCGTACGGTGCTCACGCCACAACCACCTCGAAGCGGTGGAAGCCCTGCCATCGCTCGCACCAGCGGCTCGCCGATCGCGATTACATCGGTCTCCTCGAAGAGTCGCCGGAACCCTTCCCAGTACTCTTCGTAGCTCACGGCATAAACGTCCGATCGCACGGCTTGGTACACATTCACTCGCAAGGGAGCGTCAAATTGTCTAGCTACTCGCGCCACATCCGCCAGCCGAAAATAGTTCGACTTCATCATCACGGCGATGATGGTCACAGGAATATCTAGCTCCCGACACCGCTCTGCCTGCTGGTGGATGAGCGCCCAATTGCCATCCCCGCGTTGTGCATCCTGTTCCGCTTGCGTTGGGTAATCGAGAGAGAACTCGATGTCATGAAAGGCCCGCAAATCATTGTCTTCCAGAACCGCAACACTGTGACCGTTGGAGGTAATGGTGAGCTTGACCGGTTTCGTCTGCAGGTAGGCCAGGATGGCCTTGAAGTCGGGATGCATGCCGTTCTCACCAGTGCCGAGATTTACCGAGCGTACGGGCAAGCGTTCCATGACAGCCTGCACTTGATCCAGGGAGAGACGATCCATGCGAATCGGATCGCGGTAGCAGAAGGCGCAGCCAAGATTACACTCGTTGGTAAGGCCGAGCCCGAGCGCAATACCGGCATCAGCTGTCGTCGCTATGCGAGATCCGGACGACGAAGAATGGGCTGCGACGTTGTTCATGCACCGTCCTTCATGAATGGGACTTCATGACAAGACCTTCGCGATGTACAATCAGATGCGTGTAGCGGGCGACTGCGGCAAACTCCGGTCGCCTGCCCAGCTTGCGTTCCAGCTCGAGAATCCGCTCGTACTCATCATTTCGGGAAACCCTCGGCGGCAAGTAATCCGATATGACCCGTACGCCGCGCTCCGCAGTGACCGCGAGTAAGGACTTGAGCAGTATGGCTTGCAGGCTCTCCGCCGTAAATAGCCGCACCCTTCCTCCGTACAGGGACTCATCTGCCCACTCAGCAGTGAGATTCTTCTCGGCCGCGCCCAGGTCGCCGCCTTGTATTGCGGCCTTTAAGACCTCACCGGCCCGGTTACGCACCAAAACCGAAATGATGCTGGACGGATCCCGCAAGGCGCGAGCCGCACTGCCCAACACAGCACACGGGTCCTCGACAAATTCCAGGATATTGTGGCAAACAATTACATCAAATGACTCGGCGTCGAACAAGTCAGCGAATTGGGCGGCATCGCCGTGTTTCAGAACAATCCTCTCCGCAACTCCGGCTTCCCGCGCGGCCCTCTCCGCCAAATCTAGCATCGGTACGGACTCATCCAGCAAGGTGACGTGAACACCAAGCCGCGCCAGGCACACCGCGAGGGCGCCGGTACCGCACCCAATATCTAGCGCATGCAGAGACGCTGTGGCCTGCGGAAGAAAGTCCTGCAAGTTGGCAAAGGCGAGGTCGAGGCGCAATTGGCCCTCGGGTGTCTCGAGGTAGGCGGCGTAGTTCGCTGCACCGGCCCGGAAGCGTTCGAAGTCGTCATTGGCGGTCCGTTCTTTCATGGCGCCACTCAGGCAAATCGCCTCGTTCGAGTCGCGGTTAAGTACCAGAGCGTATACCGAAGGGATTAGGGACGACAAGTCTTAGTGCTGTATCTGAAGCGCCCCGATACAGCGTCTCAACTCCCAGCTCTTCGCTCGGGGCTCTTCAGATACAGCACTAAGACTTCTGGACAATCTCTCCGGGGAGGTGGACTCGCCGAAATCGGCTTTTGGTCAGGATTACTTATGGTAAGGCGATTAATGAGATGGTCCGCCGCCGGAGTAGCATAACTCGGCAGTTCACATCAGGAGGATCATCACCATGCACATCGTGTCTATCGGCATTGATCTGGGCAAGACCACCTTTCACCTGGTTGCATTGGGAGAGCGTAACAAGGTTCTGGTTCGCAAGAAGTTCTCACGGGCGCAGCTATTGGCCTATACCGCGAATTTGCCGCCATCGCTAATCGGTCTAGAGGCCTGTGCGGGAGCGCATTTCATGGGGGGCAGATTACGAGAGCAAGGGCACGAAGTGCGGCTCATCCCTGCCCAGTTCGTCAGTTCGTCAAACCGTATCGCAAGTCCAACAAGAATGACTTCATCGATGGCGAAGCGATCGCCGAGGCCGTGAACAAACAGAACATGCGCTTCGCGCAGCTCAAGACTGAGGAGCAGCTGGATGTGCAAGCCATGCACCGCGTTCGGGATCGACGGGTGCAGCGTCGCACGGCGCTGATCAACGAAATCCGCGGGTTCTTGCTGGAACGTGGCATCACCTTCGCGGCCAACCCCATACATTTACGCAAAAACCTTCCCGGAGTGATGGAAGATGCCGAACAGAACCTGAGCCCGCGCCTGCGCTGGCTGCTGGAGCGCTTGTGGCAGGAGTGGAAGCAACTGGAAATCGACATCCAGACGATTACGGACGAGATCGAACTTATCAGCAAAGAGAACGCGCTTTGCCGGCGTCTGCGCCAGATCCCCGGCTTTGGTCCGCTGGTCTCCACCGCAACTGTGGCCGCAATCGGTAACGGCGCTGCCTTTCGTCGTGGGCGCGACTTCGCAGCCTGGGTTGGCATCGTGCCCCGCCAATACTCCACCGGAGGCAAGCAGAAGTTGTTCGGCATCAGCAAACGCGGCAACGTCTATCTTCGTCGTATGCTGATCCACGGGGCGCGGGCTGTACTGCTTCGCGTCAAGTATGACACCGGAGGATTCGGCCAGTGGGTGCACCGGCTTGCGCAGCGGGCGCCACGTAACAAAGTAGTGGTCGCAATCGCCAACAAACTGGCTCGCATCGCCTGGGCCGTGTTGTCCAGCGGGAAAGATTATCAACATCAGCCACTGCAGATGACCGTAGCAGCCTGATTGGCCGTGGAAAAGACGCTGCGCTTGGAAAGCACAAAACGCTTTCCACTTTTCCACCGCCACGACGACGAAGTCTTAGTTAGAGCAACGTTCCACAAAGGTCTGCTGAGAAGAGAAGGAGACGAAACAACAGTCCAACGGCGTGTCGGAAAACCTGGTGTTGATAATGTGTCCTTAGTGACCGAGCGATTTATAAGGACCGACACGCGCGGATCATCATCGAGTGCCCGGAGAGCGATTCTCCACTAAGAGGCCGGATACATTTACGCAGACTGTCGCTTCGCTCAACTTCAAACCTCTTGCAGTCCGGCGGCGGACCATACATTATCAACACTATCCGCGCCAACCTCGTTGCGCGACAACTTCCCAGTAGCCGACAAATCAGCCGCTATAGGACCTCTATAGGCCTGCTGAGCGTGCAGATTTGGTAAGTCACGGTATAATCCTGCCTACTTTCCATGCCCCTGACTACCGGAACGGTCCTCGGGCAGTATGAAATTCGCTCGCCGCTTGGCGCTGGCGGCATGGGCGAGGTGTATCGCGCGCACGACACCCGGCTGGACCGCGAAGTCGCGATCAAGGTGCTGCCAGAGTCTCTTACTGCCGATCCCGATCGCTTGCGCCGTTTCGAACAAGAAGCACGTGCCGCGGCGGCGCTGAATCATCCCAACATTCTTGCGGTTTACCAGATGGCGACGCACGAAGGCGTGTCGTACATGGTTTCGGAGTTGCTGGACGGCGAGACGCTGCGCCAGCGGCTGAAACGCGGGCCGATACCGTTACGCAAAGCGATTGATTATGCCGTGCAGATCGCGCATGGCCTGGCGGCGGCACACGACAAAGGCATCGTCCATCGCGACCTGAAGCCCGACAACCTGTTCGTCACCAAGGATGGACGGGTCAAGATTCTGGACTTCGGCCTAGCCAAGCTGGCCCAACCCAGGGACGCTTCCGGAGCGGAACCGACAATGGTCGAGGGAACTGAGCCCGGCATGGTGATGGGAACCGTGGGCTACATGTCTCCCGAGCAGGTTCGCGGAAAGATGGCAGACCATCGCTCCGACATCTTCGCCTTCGGCACGATTCTTTACGAGATGGTGACGGGGAAGCAGACATTCCGCAAACCCACTTCGGCGGAGACCATGACGGCAATTCTGAATGAGGATCCGCCGTCCATTTCGCAAGTCACGGCAGCTACGCCCCCAGGTTTGCAGCGCGTGGTGCACCGCTGCCTGGAGAAGAACCCGGAGCAACGCTTTCAATCGGCCTCTGATATGGCGTTTGCGCTGGAGGCGCTGTCGGATACCGGCATGCCGGCTTCCACCGGCAGTCATGTACAGCTAGGTGAACCCGCGAGTCGCCGGGGAATTGCGATCGTTGGAGCGATTCTGGCCGTGCTGCTTGGCGTTGGCGCGCTGGCATACTTCTGGATCGCCCCCGCAGCAGTGCCCAAGGTCTCCAATTACGTTCAGCTTACGCACGACGGCCAACCGAAGTTCCTGGTGGGAACGGAAGGTTCGAGGCTCTTCCTGTACGTGGCATCCGGTGAGAACCAAGGTCTGGCCGAGATGTCCACCTCAGGCGGCGAGCCCAGAAAAATGCAACTTCCTCCGTTGAGTTTCAACTCGCCTCAGCCCTTGTCCCTGTCGCAGGACGGATCCCAACTTCTTATGATGGACGGGCATGGTGTGCCATTTTCGGGACCACTCTGGAGCGTGCCCATTGTTGGCGGTTCGCCACGCAAGTTGGGAGATATCGCCGGGCAGGGAGGAGCATGGTCGGCTGATGGTAAGTTCATCGCCTACAGTAACGGTAACAGCTTGTTCACGGCCAAGGCTGACGGGACCGATGCAAGAAAGGTAATCACGGTTGGGGACGCAGGTTTTATCTTTAGCCCAGTCTGGTCACCCGACGGGAACCAGTTGCGATTCATTTATGCTGCGACGCTGGCCGCCCCGCCTTATTTCATGGAAGTTTCGCTGGATGGCACGGGCTTGCATCGCCTCCTGCCAGGGACCAACCTCCGGCCCGATTCCGAGGACGGCAACGGCGGGTGGACTGTCGATGGGAAGTACTTCGTCTTCATGACGGGCGGCCAAATTTGGGCGTTACCGCGAAAGGCAGGTTTTCTTCACTCGGAACCAAAACCTAGTCAGTTGACTTCCAGCCCGATGCCGTTGTCTCCACCGGTTCAAAGTACAGATGGTAAGAAGCTGTTTGTGGTGGGGCGCACGTTCCGCGGCGAATTGACGCGCTATGACTTGAAGTCTGGCCGCTTCGAGTCCTACCTCGGAGGTATATCCGCTGAATACGTCTCCTTCTCGAAGGATGGCCAGTGGGTGGCCTACGTCTCTTATCCGGAAGGCACTCTGTGGCGAAGCAAAATGGACGGTAGTAAGCGTTTGCAACTTACGTATGCGCCCTCGCAAGCCCTGATGCCTCGGTGGTCCCCTGACGGCAAGACCATCTTGTTCTTTGACGCGTCGGGAACCAACAAGCCTTCTAAAATCTATGAGGTTTCACCGGAGGGGGGAAGCCCGCAGCCACTGATGCCCGACAACCCTGACCCTCAACTAGACCCAAACTGGTCGCCAGATGGAAGCAAGGTCGTCTTCGCTGGCCGTAGCGCGGACCCTGCATCCTCGATCCGGGTCTTTGATTTGACGACCCGTCAGGTTTCCACGCTGCCCGGCTCGCAAGGGATGTCCTCGCCCCGTTGGTCTCCGGACGGGCGATATATTCCCGCACTCTCGGTTGACTCAAAGAAACTTCTCCTATTTGATTTGCAGACCCGGCAATGGACGGAACTCGCCCAGGGCAGCATGGGCTGGCTGGAATGGTCAAAGGACGGCCAGTACCTTCAGGCAGACGATGGCAGTGGAACGGGCGCCATTATCAGGATTCGATTGAGTGACCATAAAACGGAACGGGTTGTGGACCTCAAGAATTTTGCCACCGTGGGCTATTTCGGATTTTGGTTTGCGGTCGCCCCCGACGATTCGCCGATCATGCTTCGCAACGCCGGGACCCAGGATGTTTACGCCCTCGACTGGGAAGAGCCGTAATCGGATCCATAAAGGTGCGGCACAGGTACGGGCGAGTGGGACTGGCCAAAGTTTGGGAACCCGAATTGCGGACACACCGTAAGACGGCTTTCCACAGATAGCTGGCGAGTACAGCCCATCTCACACCCTATTCCTCTCGAACAAGTTGATCACCGAACCTCCCAATATCTCATTGTCCAGAAACGCTAGTGCTGTATCGGATGCGCCCCGTGTGGAGTGGCAGGTGGATTCGGGAGTCGTGTCGGGCGCGTCCGATACAGCTGTTTGAAGGAAGCCACCGGTGAGGAAGGGCTTATGCAAATTCAATGGTGTTGCGGTGCTGAGAAAGACTTGGGGAATCGATGATGGAGCGAACCGGAGCGCAGCGCCGGATTGGTTGGATTGTAGTTTGCGTGCGAAAGTTCGAAGTGAGGAACTTGGTTAGGGGCAACAAGGGCGCACCACGCCTGCGGGTGGTGGAAGGCACCGAGTGAGGGAGATCGGAAT